>CABKML010000010.1 GCA_902373515.1 uncultured Eubacteriales bacterium
ATATTATACATTTATATAAACATAAAAAACAGGAAAAGCGCGGAGCCGTTTATAAAAGACGAAAAGATCAAAAATCCTTTGCTTATCAGCGGAATAGGAGTTGGGATTGCCGGCTTCGGATTGCTCTTCACTAATTGTATTGTTGCAGCTTTCAAAGACAGTGAAGTGGTAATGGACGCTATTGATTCGTTAGAGAAAGTACTGACGGCAGATACGATTTGGGGTCAAGCCGTGGTCCTTTTTGTCACAATCATAGGTGCACCTATAGTTGAGGAACTTTTATTTAGAGGTTTCCTATTTGAGAAATTGACGAAGTACGTTTCGGCAAAGTCGTGCATAATTTTAACAGCCATCGTCTTCGCCTATTATCATTTTAATATCGTACAAACAGCAAATACCTTTTTTATAGGGCTGGTTCTTGCATATGTATATTATAAAACCAAGTCAATCAAGGCGGCGATTTTAGTTCACATGACAAATAACGCTATTGCGATGGTACCGATCTTTGATCAGGGCTTAAGCGCAATCGGCATCGCTATCTATCTGATTTTTTTAATCACAGGGATTTATTCATTAAGGACACTTCGGCAAGCGGACAAGGAATATTTAACCGGAAGGACGGCTTAAGCTGAATTTATGTGGTTTATATTTGCCTTATTATCAGCAATCTTCGCTGCGTTAACGGCTATTTTGGCCAAAGTCGGTATTAACGGTGTTAATTCTAATTTGGCGACGGCAATTAGGACAATTGTGGTATTGATTATGGCTTGGGTGATGGTTTTTATTACCGGAGCACAGAGCGGAATACAGGCAATAAGCACTAAAAGTTGGTTATTTCTTATTCTTTCCGGCTTAGCTACAGGCGCCTCATGGTTATGTTATTATCGGGCTTTGCAAATGGGAGAAGCAGCGAAAGTTGTGCCGATAGATAAGTTGAGCATTGTTATTACTTTGATTTTAGCTTTCCTTTTTTTGCACGAGCCATTCAGCGGCAAATCATTATTAGCCTGTGCTTTAATAATTGCCGGCACGTTTTTGCTTATACTTTGAAGCGAGGTGTAGGGGGCCGGCAAAGGTGGAGGCAGAACGCGGTAAGAGCACGTTCTATAATTTTTATTGACAATACGCTGCAAATCATGCTACTTTTTACTTATAAATTTGTGCAAAAGGTAGATTTTGTGAAAAGTATCGGAGCTAAATTAGCAGGATTATTGTTGACAGGTATCATTTTATTTTCTTGGGCCGGAAATGTTTCGGCGACAGAAGAACATCCTTTTTTGCCGGAAGATGCAACGACTGATTATAAACGGAGTTACTCAAGGGTCGGTTAAGGGTTAAATTGTGATACAGTTCTTACAGTTGGTTGGGGCTAATTATACTTGCAATTGAAAGGATAAGTTATGCATAATATTGAATTCTTGCCGGAAGAATTATGGTACCCGGCTGTCAGTTCTTACGGCTTACAAATGCCTTATACTGAGGAAAGTGATTGCGTACTTACTTTAGAAAATAATCCTACACCGAATCAGATGCAGCCTTTACTGCTTAGCAGTAAAGGACGTCTGATTTATGCTGCCGCAGGCTTCAGAATTCGTTTCCATTGCGGCGAGATTGAAGTAACAGCCGGCGATGATGCTGATTTAAAGTTTGTCAGCGGGCAAAAAGATTTACGTGGAGCCTATTTATATGCAGTAAAAAATTTTTTTGCTGCCGCTCCCATAACAGTTGCCGATTATTTGTTCGAATATCCGATTTATAATACATGGATGTATGCACCTTTTGAGGTAACCGCTGAAAAAGTCCTTGATTATGCTCGAAAAATTATTGCTTCCGGTTTACCCGAGGGAACAATTATTATTGATGACAAATGGTGTGATACATATGGCAGTTGGCAATTTGACCGGAAAAAATTTCCCCAACCGGAATTATTGCTGCAGCAATTACATGCTTTAGGCTTTAAAGTGATGCTTTGGCTTTGTCCGTATGTCAGCTTTAATACGGCTGCATATGCTGATTGCCTGCAAAAAGATTTATTGTTACGGCGAAACTCCGAAATTTATTCTTTGCAATGGTGGAATGAAAGTTCAGCCTGCTTGGATTTGCGTAAGCGTGAAGCAATTGAATATTTAAGAACAAAATTGGAGCGCTTACAGGCGCTGGGTGTTGACGGCTTTAAGTTCGACGGCGGTGATAGTATGTACTATTTAGCGGAACATGAACCGGATAAGCAAAGTTACTTATGGGCGGAATTCGCCTCAAGTTACAATTACAACGAGCTTAGGGCGGAGTTTAACGGCGCCGGATTGAACTTGTTTGAGCGTTTGGCAGATAAACGTCACAGTTTCGGAGAAAACGGGGTACAGTCTCTGGTACCGGCGGCTTTAGCCTTAGGTTTGGGCGGACATCCTTTTATAGCGGCAGATATGATCGGTGGCGGCGAAATTAAAGATTTACAGTCCGGCATCAAACATGATCGCGCCTTGTTTTTAGCCCATTGTCAAATTGCCATATTATTTCCTAATGTACAATTTTCGCTTTTGCCGGCAGAAATTTTGGGGACGGAGACTAACCGTTCAGTCCTTGAATTATTAGATCAAAGGCGTGAATTGTGGCCTTATCTGGCAGAACTTATTGCTCGAGCAAGAGTGACGAAAGAACCTGTTTTAAGGTTGCTGGAGTATGTTTTTCCCAATGCCGGATTAGGTAAAGTCACAAATTATTTTATGTTGGGCGATAAGTATTTGATTGCCCCGACGGATAAGCCGAATCAGAAAGAAATTCGCTTAACATTACCTCCCGGTAAATGGCGTTACGATGTAACTGTGTATGAAGGCGGTCAAAATATTGTTTTGCCGGCTGATTATCGTCATCTATGTATTCTGGAAAGATTGTCTTATCAAAGTTGAAATTTTAGAGTTGAAATTGCGAGAAAAATTATGGAAAAAAATAATATAGGTTTAGTAAGTGCTGCTGATGTATTTCTTTATCCGGACAGTAAACTCGGACCTTTACCGACTGAAATGCATTTAGCCATGGCTTTGAATAACTATTCTTCGCTGCAAATTATTCTGCCTTCTGCTGAAAAATTCGTGCAATTCCGGGTTGCAAGCGTCGATTTTACCGTGGAATATTATCAAATGCGGGCAATTCCGGTTGAATACAATACGGGAGACGGGGAAAAGCAGGGCGGAGCAATGGTTTTAACTGACAAACTTGAAAAAAAGCCGGATTATGCTACCCGTTTGGCTCCTTTTAAGGTTTATGATTGCTTACTTAAAAGTCCTGACGGCAGAATCGCTTGTGCAGACGGCAAGGCGGCGGTATACATTTGTCTTAAAGCTGAAAATGGCCTTACAGCCGGTACTTATCCGCTGAAATTAGTAGCAGAAGCTGAAAATTTGCATTATGAACTTCATTTGGAGGTGCGAGTTTATAACGTTACAGTGCCTGAAAATACGTTCAATTTTACTAACTGGTTTTCTGAAAAGGCGATTGTCCGCATGCATAAGGTAGAACAAAACACTCAAGCTTATTTGGCGATTTTAGATAAATATGCCCGAGTTATGCGCCGTTTGCATCAAAATACATTTTATTTGCAGTTCGATGAGCAATGTGTAGTTGATCGGGAAAAGTGTCTTTTTAATTTTGAGCATTTAACTGAACGCATCAAAGTCTTTTTGCAACGCGGTTTGGTCAATTTAGAAATGGGTGTTCTTTTAGATCGCGGTAATTTGCCGAATAAGTTGCCCGATATGTATACAGCTGATTTTAAGTGTGCTTTAGCTGAAAATTTAAATTTTGACAGCTTGGAAGGCTATAAATTTACAGTACGATTTGTTCAAGCTTTAGCAGCTTATTTGCATAAACACGGTTGGACGGAGAATATTTTCTTTCATATTCACGATGAACCGGATATTCATTATCGGGATGAAAACTGTTTGCAGGCGCGTAGACGCCAATATTATTTAGCAGCCTCTATTTTGCGCAAGTATTTGCCCGGAGTAGAAATTATTGAAGCGGTTGATTCGGCTGCTTTTCGCGGCGGTATTGATATTTGGGTCCCGGGAACTGTCGGTTATGAACGACAAAAAAAGGAATTTGATCAATTAATCAGTTTAGGTGAAAAAGTCTGGGTATATGTTTGTTGCGGTCCGGAAGGTTACTGGTTGAACCGTTTTTTGGATTCGCCCTTAATTAGAAATCGTTTACTATTTTGGGGTTGTGCCAAAAATCATTTGAGCGGCTTTTTACATTGGGGCTTAAATCAGTTCCCGGATAATATGGATCCTTTTCAAGCTACAAGTTGTCCTAATCATACCGGTATTGGGACTAATTTTCCTTGTGGAGACGCTTTTATTGTTTATCCGACTGTAAATGAAGTTAATATCAGTATGCGTTTAGAGGCGCAAAGGAGGGGTGTGGAAGATGTAGCTTTGTTCCAATTACTGGAACTGAAAGATCCGTTTGTGTTTCGTAAACTGTTGGATCAGGCCTTTACTAATAACTGTACTTATGAATCCGATCCGCATAAAATTGCCGATTTATATGAGCAATTATTACAAGCGCTGGAACAGAAAAACTGAAATTATTTAAGTGCCGTTTCGCTTGACAGCGGGGCGACAACTTTTATAATTGAAATTGAACAAAGTTCGATTTACTCGACGTTATGATATTTTATAGCGTCTAAACGGCTGCAGTTGTTCAATTTAGCCGTAGAATCAATTTTGCGGGAAATTAAGGTGTGACAGGAAACAGGGATATTCGTAGACGGAGGAAAAATATGTTGAAAGTAAAAAAACAAACGCTCTTATTATTAGCTTGTTCGGTTTGGAGCATTGCCGGTATCAATATAATGCGTTTGGGAATTATTGCTTATACCGACTATCTAACCTGGGAGAATTATACATTGAGTGCGCTGATATTCATTCTGTTTTATTTTCTGATTTTTTCCAAGCTTGTGCAAAAGCATACGAAGAGAATCGGAGAATTGACCGGAGAAAAACAATTCTTCCTTAAATTTTTTGATGTTAAATCTTTTAGTATTATGGCAATAATGATGACCTTAGGTATAGTTTTGCGAGCAAATTCTGCAGTCCCGCAACGCTTTATTGCTTTTTTCTATACAGGTTTGGGGACAGCTTTACTTTTGGCCGGAATAATTTTCGGATTCAATTATATGCAAATTGTTTGCATAAGAGGCAGCAAAAGAAATAACGGTTAAAAAAGTGCTTACAACGAAATTGCGATGTAAGCACCTCTAACAGTCAATTGATGAATAATTAAATTTTATGGCGTCGCTTTTCCAATAATTCGTTAATGGAAGCTGTTTGATCGATCAGCTTGGAGATTGAAGCATTATGATTAATACAGTCAATCAAAGAAGCGACGAATTTGGTCGTATCAGCCTCGTGATACCAAATCTGCTCCTTCAGTTCCGGTGTGTGATAAATCAAGTCGGTACTGTACAATCCTTTGATTACGCCATCTTTATAAGCCTGACAAAAGTCCTTGACACCTTTGGTCATAATCGGGAAGGTCGCCAAACAGTAAATATCTTTGACTTTTTGCTCCTGCCGCAGGCGGTAAGCCGTTTTCAACATTGTTTCACCGCTGATAATCATATCATCGACGATTAAAACATTTTTACCGGCAAGATTTTCACCTAAGAAACGATATTTAGAAACAGGATAATCACCGTTTTTGTTATTTTTACCGCCGGTATAATCTCTTTGCCGATAGAAAGTGGACATTTGAACGCCTAAAATAGAGGAGTAGAATATACCGCGTTTCATCGCAGCTTCATCCGGACTGATAATCGCCAAATCCTTTTTATCAACAGATAAATTACTTTCACCTTCCAAAAGTGTTCTTAAAAGTAAATACGAACAGGGAATACGTTCCAAGCCTATTTGCGGAATAGCATTTTCAATACGCGGCTCGTGCGGTTCAAAAGTAATAATCGAATGCACATTGAGATTAATCAACTCTTTCAACATCTGAGCACAATCCAGAGCGGCACGGCTCAAACGCAAAACTTGCTTTGACTGATAAAGATACGGCATTACGACGTTTATACGCTGAGCTTTGTTGCCGATTGCCAAAATAGCGCGCTTGATATCCTGTAAATGTTCATCAGGAGACATAGGAACAGTCAACCCGCGCATATTGTAAGTAACACCGTGATTCAGAACATCGGCAATAATGAAAACATCATGTCCGCGCAAAGTTTGTTCAATACTGCATTTAGCTTCACCGGAAGAAAAACGGACAAACTTGGTTTCAGTATGATAATCTTTACGTAGAAAACCGGGTGCCGTTAATAAGACTTCCGGTCTTTCTTCTACTTGTTTACGTCTTATTCTGTACAGTTCATCATTAACTTTATTAACGTAAGCTTCATTGCCGCGAGTGGCAATCAAGGCCAAAGGTCCGACTACACCCATACGGACGCTGCGGTTTTGGTTATAAAGGGAATAATTATCATCATCAAATAAAAGTGACATAAATGCTCCTTATACTCAGTTGGCTTTTTTATTGTATTTTGCCAGAAGACGATCAATTTTTTGCGTCTGATCCACCAAAGCTCCTAAGGAAGAATCGTGGTTCAAAGCGTCAATCAAAAGTGCGACAAATTTACTGCAATCTACCTGACAGAACCAGGGCTTAGCCAACAATTCGGGCGGCAAATAAATAAGATTGCTTGTTAATACCGCATCACATATTCCTTCAGCATGTGCTTGATCAAATCTTTCCAAACCGGAAGTGAAGAGTCCGAAAGTTGCTGCACAGAAAATTCTTCCGGCCTTTCTTTTCTTCAATTCTCTACCTATATCCAACATGGAATCACCGCTGGAAATCATATCGTCGACGATCAGAATATCCATATTTTCGACGTTATCACCTAAAAATTCGTGGGCAATAATAGGATTGCGACCGTTAACGACCTGACTGTAATCACGGCGCTTATAGAAAGCGGCAAAATCCAAGCCGAGCATCGAAGCGTAATACATAGCGCGATCGACACCGCCTTCATCCGGACTGATGATCATCAGTTTATCACGCTTGAACTCCAAATCAGGATAGGATTTACACAAACGTTTCAAAGTTTGGTAGGTAGTGGGAATACTTTCAAAACTGAGAAGCGGCACGGCGTTAGCAACTCTCGGATCGTGCGCATCAAAAGTAATAACATTATTTACGCCTAAATTTTGCAGCTCTTCCAGCATATAAGCTGCATCCAAAGATTCTCTGCCGTTTTTACGATGCTGTCTGCTCTCATACAGGAAAGGCATAATTACGTTAATTCTGCGAGCTTTACCAGAACAGGCCAGAATAATTCTCTTCAAATCCTGATAATGTTCATCCGGCGTAATAGCCTTCTCGGAACCGTAGAATTCATAGGTTTCCGAATAGTTCATAACATCGCAAACAATAAAAACATCATGTCCGCGAACGGTATTGATCAGGTGAATTCTGCCTTCACCGGTTTCCAAACGTAAATTACGGGGAAGCATTAAGTAGTTTTCTCTTAAGAAACCCGGTTCCTGCAAAATTTCCCGGTTAGCTCCACCGGTAAAGTAAGCTTGTCTGCGATCATACAACCAAGCATTTACCTGTTCACAAAATTTTGATGCACCAATCGGAATAACAATCAAGGGACCGACAGGAACCATAATATTGTCTCCGTATTGATCATAAGTAAAGTACTGCTTTGCTTTTGCTTTTTCTTCCGGCATGCCGTTAACTCCTTTATGTTCTCAACATAATGCTTATATTATAGCCCAGATTGCATGGAACAACGAGTAAAAAAACTTAAAATTGATAAAAATTCGCAATTCCGCCCTGATTCAGGGAGAGTAAATATGTTATCATTGATTGAGATAAGTTTTATTTTGTAGCAGAGAGAAGATATATGCTGAAGGTTTTGGAAAAGTGTCAATTTGTCAAGTCGGTTTATAAATTGGAAGAAGCTGATATGCCTTTGTTGCCGGAAATTGTTTTGGCAGGCAGATCGAATGCGGGTAAATCCAGTCTGATTAATGCTTTAACAGGTAGAAATTCTTTAGCTAAAGTGAGCCGGAAGCAGGGAAAAACACAAGCGGTAAATTATTTTCAAGTTAATGATATGGAAGTGAAATTTTATCTGACTGATCTGCCCGGATACGGATATAGTGCTGCCGGTCGGGACAAGCAGGCGGAGTTTTCTTCACTTACCGATAATTATTTAGAATCGGAACGACCGTTTGCCTGTATTTTAGTCCTTTTGGATATTCGCCATTTGCCGACAAATATGGACATGGCAATGCTGCAATGGTTGGATTTTAAGGGCTTGCCTTATGCAATTTTACTTAATAAGGCGGACAAACTCAGTCGAGCCGAACAGCAAAAAGCTTTACAGGCAATAAGACGTGTATTGCCCGATTATGCGCAGCAGCAGGCTCTGTTTATTGTTTCTTCCTTACAAAAAGAAACCTTGGAGCCGTTATTAAGCTACATCAGAAAGATTGTAGCCGATTGTAATTTGTAAGTTGAATTAACGAATTAATTTGAATTTTTGTTCGAATTCAGGAACTTTATCTGCCGGCATTTTCTCTATAATTGCGCCATGTGGAATGCAGGCGGATGGAAAATTTTTATAGACTATTGTACCGCTTTATATATGAAAGCGGTGCGTATCCCTCTGCTTTTTGCTCTGATTGCATATTATGAACTGACACGGACTTTTATTCGGAGCGGAAACTCGAAAATAAGTTTATTATCAGCTTCATTAATTCTTACCTTATCAGTTGCGATGAGTTTGTTTGCTTATAGGCAGCGGCAAAGACCTTGCACCGGGAAAGAGCAGAAACGAACGGAAAAAAACAGCTTTGTTATCAGTATTGCCGGCAATATAGCCGTATTTCTGATTTTATCTTTCTTATATCAAAACAACTATTGGAAACAACAAAAAATTTATCGCATGTATGCATCCGATTTCAAAGCGGCAAATGCAAACACGGATTACGAGACGGAAATAGACGTGGTAAGCGAAAATTTATTAACCGAGGCGGGCAGACTTTACACGGTTCAGGCTGAAAGTCTCGACGGTTTACGGCTAAAACTGGATTTACCGGTTGACCTGCTGCAAGGGGAAAAACGGGAAGATATAGCTGCCGGGACCTTACTTCGGCTTAACGGTAAAATGAGTATTCCGCAAAACACCTTCAAATTTGCCGAGAAAGATTATTTAGCCGGGCAGGGAATTTATGCCAAAATATCCGTAAAAAAAATCAGCAAAATACAAAAAAGACTACCTTTTTATTGGCGATTAAAACAGGCAGTTTATCGCTTGCAAAATTTTCATGCTGCTTGGTACAAACTACTCGCACATTCTTTATCATCTGCCGATGCCGGACTTTTGCAGGCGGTATGTTGGGCGGAGGGTACTTATTTATCTAAGAGCGATAAAACGGCATTCAAGCAGGCCGGAATAATCCATGTTTTAGTTGCTTCCGGTCAACATGCTCATCTCGTATTATTGGTAATATGCTTAATCGTGGAAGCTGTTAATATTCGCTGGGGTCAAAGAAGAATACTGACAACTTTAATATTAACTTTATTTGCCTGCTTTTATTGGACGCAAGTAGCATTTTGGCGAGCCGTAATTCAACTGTGTCTGGCTGAAGTTGCTAAAGTTTGCCGGCGCAATTACAGTAAAATAAAATTACTTTTTTACGGCAACGGTTTACTGCTGCTGTGGCGACCTTATCTTATTAATAATTTCAGCTTTCACCTCAGTCTGACAGCCTGTTTGAGTATTTACCTGTTTTTGCCGTATTGGCAGAAAATACAAAATAAAAAAACTGAGGAAGAAGATTACCGCAAGCTACGGGAGAAAGATTTGACTGTGACCTTTTCACCGTACGCTGTACGGGATTGCCTGCAACCGTTATTCAATAAATTAATTGCTTCACTTTTCTGCTTAGCTTGTGTACAAACTGTATATTCTTATTGCGGATTATTGGAGAGTAAACTTACGTTGGCGTTCATTCTGGGAAATATAATAATTCTGCCGCAAATGACGCTGTTATGCCTGTTGTTTCAGATGCTGTCTTTAATTTATTTGCTGCTTTTTGTTTTTTGCCGGCAAAATCTTTATTTTATACCTGCAATTTTTCAACATTTGTTGCACTATTTGAGATTGAATTTACATTGGGTGAATTCTTTCACTTTATCTCTGCCGGAACGAAAATATATTATTGCAGCCGCTTTAGTTATGCTGCTTTTTACTTATTATCGTTATTATCTGAAAAGTACAATAAGAGCTGAGAAAGACCATTGGCTGCGCTATCTGATAATTACCTTCGGCGGTTTGATTTTCTCATTGGCTTTTTGCGCATAATTGTTAGGGAAATAGCACTAAATTACACAAGAATATGGTAGACTTAAAACATGATTAGGAAAAGTAAAAATAATTGTACAGACAGTTTGGTTATATACAAGCAGGCGTTGCAGGAACTTCATAGCGGCAATGTGAAAACGGCGTATGTATTAAGTGGGCCGGAAAACTTTCTTGTACAAACTTTTCGGCAGGAATTGATAAAATTCTTGGAATTACCGGAAGATTGGCGTGAGCAGGCGGATGTTCATGTGTTTGATTGCGATAATAATCTGAGTAATCTCGATTGGCCGAGCTTTTTGAGTGAATGTCGCATGCCGCCATTTTTCCTGGAACGGCGCATTATGCTGGTTAAGAAGTCCGATTTATTTGCCCGATCTTTGACGAATGAGCAACAAAAACATTTTGCCGAATTCATAGAATTACTGCAATCGGACTGTCCGCTTCTGTGCTTGTTTATAGAAGATAAAATTGATGTGAGATTGAAACAGACAAAAGCTTGGCAAAAACTGTCCGGCGTCGGGTTATATAATTTTGAATTGCTTGATGAAGCGACTTTAACAGCTTGGGTGCAGAAAAGTTTGGCTCAAAGACACTTGTCAATTACTCGCGATGCTTTAAATTCATTACCTTCAAGATGCGAGAACAGTCTGGCGCGCTTACAAAGCGAAATAAACAAACTGCAACTGTATTGTACCGCCAATAAAGTCACTGTGATTGATTTGCAAACGGTTGATTCATTATTACAAGCAGATTTGCAAGCTAATGTATTTGATTTTCTGGATGCTTTGGGTAACAAAAATTTGTCGGCGGCATTGAGTAAACTTAATGCTTTACGCTTGAACAGGGAGCCGGTTCCGGTAATCTTATTGCTGATTGCCCGGCATATGCGGGAATTATTCCTGGTGAAGAATAATGCAACCGGTGGTATAAATGCCTGGAAGTTGCGTAAATTGCAGGAACAGGCGGGAATGTTTTCCAATCAGGATTTGCAACAATTAATTATGTTTTGCGCCGATTGCGATTTTGCCTACAAAAATGGAATTTTAGCGGAAGATGCCGTACTTGATTTCCTGCTGGCGAAAATTTTTCAAACTGATTTGCCGATTAAATTTGCAGAAAATTGAAAATACGCTTAATATTTAAGCACTATTGATTATCGAGGTAGATATATGTCTTTTTATGATGAGTGGACGAAAAAAAGTGAAGATATCAGCGATATGGGTAAGTATCAAAGCTACATGAAAGAATATTATGAGCTGGAACAAAAAGCTTACGAGCAGATTTTGTCTGCATATCCTGATAACGGTAAATTCACCAAGGGCACAGTAAATGAGTTGTGCAGCAAATTGGGTTTCGGCAAAAAACTTGATATTTTTGCAGGATTTATCGAGGGTATCAATACAAGCTTGCAACAAGCTGTCGATATGAAGAGTTTGACAGAAACAACTGAACTTGATTTGCAGATTGATTACCGAAAACTTTACTATAATATGCATGCTGCTAAAGCTAACTGGCTTTACAAATTGGACGCGTGGGACAACGTGATACCGGCAGCCGAACGTGAAGAAATTGCCAAAAATTATCGCCGCGACAATATTGCCGTAAGCGACAAAATCGGCAGAAATGATCCCTGCTACTGTAATTCAGGCAAAAAATATAAAAATTGTTGTATGCATAAGCACGACAAAGAAATGTAAATTTCAGTGCAGCATTTACCCGGGAGGTTTATTATATGCTGAAGTATAATGTTGAGATTAAACAATTAATGTTACAACCGGCCGATTTTGCAGATAAAGAGGTAGTAGTAAGCGGTTGGGCTAAAACTATTCGTGATCAGAAAGCCTTCGCTTTTATTTCTTTGCAGGACGGCAGTTATCAGGAACCTTTACAGTTAGTGGTTAATCGTGACAATGTTTCAAATTATGATGAACTGGTACATCAAGGTACAGGTACAGCTTATACGGCTAAGGGAAAGATCGTTCTGACTCCGGCAGCTAAGCAGCCCTTGGAAATGCAAGTTACGGAGTTGATTCTGGTAGGTGATTGTCCGGCTGATTTCCCTTTGCAACCTAAGCGTCATACGGTGGAATATTTAAGGACGATTCCGCATTTACGAATGCGGACGAACCTTTTGCAGGCGATTTTCCGTATCAGAAGTGAAGCGGCTTACGCGATTCACGAATTTTTCCATAATCGTGATTTCCTCTATGTGCACACTCCGGTAATCACCTCAAATGATGCTGAAGGTGCGGGAGAAATGTTTCAAGTTACGACGTTGGATTTGAACAATGTTCCCAAAACTGCGACAGGTGAAGTTGATTACAGTCAGGACTTTTTTGCCAAAAAAACTTTTTTAACAGTTACAGGTCAACTGCATGCGGAGGCTTTTGCCCAGTGCTTCAAAAATGTCTATACTTTCGGTCCGACTTTCAGAGCGGAAAATTCCAATACCACACGTCATGCCGCTGAATTTTGGATGATTGAGCCGGAAATCAGTTTTGCCGATATTAATGATGCGATGAATCTGGCGGAAGCGATGCTGAAACACATTATCAAGCAGGTTTTAACACGTTGCCCTTCAGAAATTGCAATGCTGAATAAGTTTGTGGATAAAGAATTAATCGAACGCCTTAATCATGTACTTAATAGCGATTTTGCCCGTGTTACTTATACGGAAGCTATTGATTTGCTGCAAAAATCCAAGCGTAAATTTAAGTATCCCGTTACTTGGGGAAGCGATATTCAAACGGAACACGAGCGTTATTTAGCTGAAGAAGTTTTCAAGTCACCGGTATTTGTTACCGACTATCCTGCAGCTATTAAGGCCTTCTATATGCGCCAAAATGACGACGGTAAGACCGTGGCGGCATTTGATTGTCTGGTTCCCGGTGTAGGTGAAATTGTCGGCGGTTCGCAACGTGAAGAGAGAATGGAGAAGCTTTTGCAGGCGTATGCACAAAAAGGCTTGAATGTCGAGGAATATGCCTGGTACAACGAGTTGCGGCGTTACGGTTCGGCACCGCATGCAGGTTACGGCTTGGGCTTTGAACGTATCCTGATGTATTTGACGGGAGTTGCCAATATTAGAGATGTGGAACTTTTCCCGCGTACAGCCGGTAATGCCATGTATTGATTTTAATAATTGAATTAATTTTTGATCGTTTTTAATTTAATCCCTTCCTGCTTAAAAGTCTAAAAGTAAGAAGGGATTTTTAACGAATAAATTTTGTATTTTTGTCGAAAAACAGTTATTTCGAGTGCTGTCTGTTTCTGCATAATATTTTGTAGGAGGTGAATACAAAATGTTTAGTGAATCTGCAATGCTCGAATGCGAAAGACCTTATGAGAAACTGATGATCAACGGAGCTTCCAAGCTGACTACCGAAGAATTGCTGGCAATTATATTGCAAAACGGTCACAAGGGAAAATCTAGTTTGGATTTAGCCGAAGATTTGCTGAGACATGAAATGATCGGGAGAAATTTGCGTCAATTGGCATCTTTGGAAAGTCAGGATTTTCGTGAAATTAAAGGTATAGGTACGGCAAAAGCCGCAAGATTGTGTGCCTGTATTGAGCTGGCCAAGAGAATTAACAGTGCCGACACGCAGCCGTCTATACGGAACTTATCTTCGCCGGAAGCTGTTTATAAATATGTTTGGCATATTACCTCTTTAACAACGGAAAGATTGTTGCTGCTTTTGCTTGATTGTCATAATTCGCTCCTGCGTGAGTGTGTAATCAAAGATGGTTCGCTGTATAGCGTGAAATTTGAAAATCATGATATTCTACGTCAGGCTTTGCGTTACAATTGTCACAGTGCTATAATTGTGCACAATCATCCAAGCGGTGATGCTGCACCGAGCGAGGCGGATAAATGTGCTACTCGCAGATTAGTTCTAAGTTTGGCACAGATTGACGTTATTTTGCATGACCATTTAGTTGTAACTTCGAAGGGTTATACGAGTATGCGATCGGATTTCGGTGAGCTGTTTGTTTTACCGTAGATTTCGGTGAAAGTGTTTTTTATTTGCTTTTCAGTGCGAAAATTGGACAGCCGGGGCAGATTTGTGCAATTTGTATAAAATTTTTGCTAAATTTCGGCGTTTTGTTAGTTGAATTAACAAGTCAATAGGCTTATTCTGTACACAAATAATGATTGTGAGGTAGAGAGAGTGAGAATAGTTCTGTTGGCGGATAATCGCAAGAATGAATTATTAATTAACTTCTGTATAGCGTATAAACAATTGTTGAAACGGCACCAACTCTTGTCTACTTTGAATTTGGCTCGGTTATTGGAGGAGAATGTCGGGTTGAATGTCACGGGGGTTCCCAGTGATTTAGTCGGAGGATTGGGGCAAATAACACAACGAGTCGGTTATAACGAAATTGATGCGGTTATTCATTTGCGCGATACGAGACAGCAAAGTACGGAATACAATAAATATAGCAGAAGTTTACTTGATATTTGCGATGTTAATACTATTCCTTATGCGTCTAACATTGCTACGGCCGAAATTTTAATTTTGGCTATAGACCGCGGCGATTTGGATTGGCGTGAATTGGTGCATTGAGTATTTACTTTTTTGTATTTTACCGGCTGAGCAAATAGACATTTGCTCAGCTTTTTTTTATAATAACTGCTTAGATATTTATTTAGAGGAAGGTATAGCTATGTATCCAAAATTAAGTGCCGATATGTCTTTTGCTAAGAGAGAAGAAAAACGCTTAGCAATCTGGCAAGAGCAAAAATTGGCGGAAAAAATTCAAGCATTAAATCCTACAGGACCTCATTTTACGGTATATGACGGCCCGCCAACAGCCAACGGTAAACCGCATATCGGTCACATTTTGACGCGCTCTATTAAGGATTGCATTCCACGGCGCAAAAGGATGCAGGGGTATAATGTTGCTTTCAAAGCCGGTTGGGATACGCACGGATTGCCGGTTGAACTGGAAGTTGAAAAAGAACTTAATCTTGACGGTAAAAGTCAAATAGAGGCTTACGGTGTAGCTGATTTTATTCAGAAGTGTAAAGAAAGTGTTTGGCGCTATAAAGACGAGTGGCAACACATGTCCGAGAGAGTAGCTTATTCTGCGGATATGGAACATCCGTACATAAATTATCATAATTATTACATCGAATCTGAATGGTGGCTTTTGCAACAAATATGGCAAAAGGGACTTTTATATAAAGGTCATAAAATATTGCCCTATTGTCCTCGCTGCGGAACATCTTTGTCAAGTCATGAGGTGGCACAGGGATATAAAGATGTGAAAGAAAATTCCGTATTTGTGCGTTTTAAAGTTAAAGGAGAAGATAACACTTATATTCTGGCGTGGACAACCACTCCCTGGACTTTACCTTCCAATGCCGCTTTGTGTGTCAATCCCGAAATTGATTATGTTAAAGTCCAAACGGGAGAAGAGTATTTATATTTAGCAGAAGCGAGACTTGCGGCTGTTTTAGGCGATCAGCAATATAAGATTTGTCAACGATACAGCGGCAAAGACTTGGCCGGCATCGAATACGAGCCGCTTTTTGATTTCGCCCGCGATTTTGTTGCGTCTACCGGTAAAAAAGCCTGGTATGTGGTTTTGGGTGATTATGTTACTGTTACCGACGGTACAGGTATAGTCCATATTGCTCCTGCTTTCGGTGAAGATGATGCGCAAATCGGTCGGATGTCCGATTTACCGACAATTCAATTTGTTGATCTTAAAGGTCAATTAACCTCTGAATGCGGCCCTTATGCGGGTGTATTCTGTAAAAAAGCGGATGAAATGATTATTAACGATTTGCGTAAAAACGGTCTGTTGTATCAGGTTCTGCCTTTTGAGCATAATTATCCGCATTGTTGGCGTTGTGATACTCCTTTAATTTATTATGCTCGCAGCGGTTGGTTTATCGCTATGACTAAAGTTAAAGAGAAATTGTTGCAAAATAATTCTCGTGTTAACTGGTTGCCGGAAAATGTCAGAGACGGGCGTTTCGGTAATTTCCTGGAGAATGTCATAGACTGGGCTTTGTCGAGAGAGCGTTATTGGGGTACGCCTTTGCCTATTTGGGAATGTCCCGCCCATCATCGCTATTGTGTCGGCAGCATTGCAGAGCTGAAAAAGCTTGCCGTTTCCTGTCCGGACGACATAGAATTGCATAAACCTTTCATTGATGAGATAAAATTACGTTGTCAGGAATGCGGCCGGGAGATGACCCGAGTTAAGGAAGTTATAGATACTTGGTTCGATTCTGGTGCGATGTTCTTCGCGCAGTACCACTATCCGTTTGAAAATAAAGAGTTCTTTGAAGAACACTTTCCGGCTGATTTTATTTCCGAAGCTCAGGATCAGACGCGCGGTTGGTTTTATTCTTTGTTGGCTATTGCCACCTTATTGTGGGATCAAAGTCCTTATAAAAACGTCATTTGTTTAGGCCTGGTGCTGGATAAAGACGGTATAAAAATGAGTAAACATAAAGGCAACGTTGTAGCGCCGCAATCTATTTTGGACGGACCGGGAGCGGATGCCGTACGTTGGTATTTTTATGCCAATTCCAATCCTTGGTTACCGAGCAGATTCAGCTTGGAGACTGTGACGGAATTACAAGGTAAATTTATGAGCACCCTGTGGAATACAGTTGCATTTTATGCTTTGTATGCGGAGATTGATCAGTACAATCCTTTTAATGTGAAAAAAATCACCGATTTACCGGCAATTGACCGTTGGGCTATCAGCAGACTGAATACGTTGGTGAAAAAAGTCAATAAGTTGATGGATGAATATCAGTTGACGCCGGCAACAAGATTAATTCAGGAATATGTTGATGAATTGAGTAACTGGTACGTCAGACGTAATCGCGGACGTTTCTGGGCCAGTGCTGAAGATGAGTCGAAATTGGCTGCATATCAGACTTTATTCACAGTATTGCAGACATTAAGTCGTCTGCTGGCACCGTTTACGCCTTTCCTGGCTGACGAAATCTGGCATGTTCTGTATGCTCCGAAAGAAGAAGGAACATACCCTGAATCAGTACATTTGGCAACTTATCCTGAGGCTGACGAAAATTTGATCGACTCCGAATTGGAACAAGAAATGCAACTGGTACGACAGCTGGTTAATCTCGGTCGTGCTGCACGTAATATCTCAAAAGTTAAAAATCGTCAACCTTTGTCAAGTATGACTGTTGTCGGTTTGCATGATACGTCTGTCAGTAAAGCAGCTATCGAGCAAATTGAAGATGAGTTGAACATCCGTAATATTGTTTTCAGTCAGGATGCGACATCTTTTATTGATTATGCTTTTAAGCCTCAGTTAAGAACTTTAGGTCGTCGCTTCGGTAAAAATTTGAACGAAGTGAAGCAGGCTCTGGCTTCTTTGAACGGTAGTGAAGCTTATGCGGAATTACAAAAGAACGGGAAAATATTGTTACTCGTTAACGGGAAAGAAGAAGAACTCGGAAAAGATGATTTGTTGATTGAAACAAAGCAAAAAGCTGATTATGCTACTGTAAGTGAAGGGAATATGACCGTTTCACTGGACTTGCATTTGACCCCGGAATTGCTGCAGGCCGGTTTGTATCGTGAGTTTGTTTCCAAAGTGCAGAATTTGCGTAAACAACGCGATTATAATGTAACGGACAAAATTAAGCTGTTATATAATTCCGACAACGAAGTAGAAGCGATGTTGCAAACGTACCGGCAGCAGATTATGTTTGAAATTCAAGCTGCTGTACTGCAACAGGACAATACTTCCGATTTAAAGGAGAAATTCGATCTTAACGGTCATCTTGTCAGCTTGGATATTGAGGTAATGCCCAATTAGCTGCAAAGCAAACGAGACTAACATATAGGAGATTTTATGAGAGATAATTACAACCTACCGTTTACGCACCATTATTCGGCATGGCTTATTTTGCCTTTGTTTATGGGTACGGTATTTCATACAGGCGGTATGTTGGATACGGCTTGTAGAATATTCGTATTGATAATCTCAATTGTTTTACATGAGCTCGGTCACGGCTTGGCAGCATATCACTACGGTGATATGACTGCTTATAATGCCGGACGTTTAACTTTGAACCCCCTGGCTCATTTTGATCCTTTTGGTTTACTTATGATTATGTTTGCGCCTGTAGGCTGGGCTAAGCCCGTACCGATTAATCCGGCTAATTTTTCGCCGAAGTATAATCGTCGAGGGGCGAATTTGGTTGTATCGTTAGCCGGTATATTTGTCAATTTTTGCTTAGCGTTGCTCGCAGCTTTCGGCTTTGCCTTAGTGTTTAAGCATAATCAAATTATCGGTAATTTGCGCTTTACCCAAACTTTAATATTACTGTTGAGTTATATGTATCGAATAAATTTGGGACTCCTGTGCTTTAATATCTTACCTTTCCCGCCGTTGGACGGTTATTGGATATGGAGCTTATTTATGCCGCCGAAAGTACAGATATTCCTGAATAATAACAGCCGTAATTTCATGATGGCACTTTTAGTTATGGCGATTTTACCCTTCAATATATTGGGGAGATTGATGGATCCTATTGTCGGGCCGGTAATCAATCTGATTAATTTTTTGGTAAATTTAGTAGTTTGAGTATGGCTGATGAAAGTTTAAATTTATATATTTCCAAGAACGAGAGTCAGGAAAAATTAGCCTTGAAAATGGCGAACTTTGACGGACCGTTTGATTTACTGCTGTATTTGATCGGTAAGCATAAAATTGATATTTATGATATTCCGATTAAAGAGTTGACAGACAGTTATTTTGCTTATTTGCAGGCAGCCAGAGATTTTAATGTAGCAATTGCCAGTGAGTTTTTGCTGATGGCCGCCACGTTGATGCAGATTAAGTCCAGGTTACTTCTGCCTCTTAACGGTGACGATACACAAGCAGCAGAAGATCCGCGCGATGATTTGGTTTTTCGCTTGTTACAATATAAGCGCTGTAAACAATTAGCTTTAAGTTTACAGGATAGGTATGCCGCTTATGCCTATGCTGTTGTCCGTCCGCCTCTAAGTAAACGTGATTTAGGTACCGATTCTGAACGCAAAGATTTGACGGCAGAACAATGCAGTGTGGAAAAATTTTATGAAATTATTGCTAAAATGGCTCGGCGTAACGGCGAAATGTACCAGAATCTCAGTGAGAAACTTCGTTATATTTTAGCGCGGGAAAAAGTCAGCTTACAAGAAAGATTACAGTCTTTGTATCAAAAAGTTTGCGAACGAAAAAAGTTGTATTTTTCCGAATTTTTGCAAAATGCCGGCAAGGAAAGTAAAATTACCGGATTTTTGGCTTTACTGGAATTAATCAGAAGACAACTTGTTATTGCCGGACAGGACAATTATGCGTCCGACATTGTTTTAACCAAAAATGAGACGCACGAGTTGCAGGATACGGATATAAGTGATGTTCCGAGCGATTATCAGTAATATTGGTGGTGTAATGTTATGGAAGAAGAGCAAATTCAAACGGGTGAGAATGATAACAAAGCGGATATTAACGCTTTAGAAGTCTTGCTGTTTGCTGCAGGCGACGGCTTATTAAAAGAAAGTTTACAACAACTGTTGCACTGTGAAGCAGCAGAATTGACAAATTTGGTAATGAAATTGAATGAGAAGTATCATACCGAAGGTTCGCTGCTTGAAGTGAGAAAAGTAGACAATAATTATGTTTTAACTGTGCAGGCGCAGGCTAAACCGCTCTTGCGCCGTTTGTTCGACAATGGCGGTAAGATTAGACTAAGCAACCAGGCTTATGAAGTTTTAGCAGCAATAAGATATAATCAACCCTGTACAAGAGCACAGGTTGAATTGGTTCGCGGTGTCAATTCCGATTCTGTAATCAATAATTTGGCGGATTTGGGATTGATTGAGAAAAGCGGCGTCCTGGAGATGCCCGGACATCCGGCTTTGTATGTTGTTACGGCCAAGTTTTTACGTTTATTCGGATTAAGTTCGACAAAAGATTTGCCGGTGCAACCGTTGCTGATGTATGAAAGCTTACAACAATTGAATGATCAGGTAAGTGCGGCAGGAATAGAAAATTAAGTACGCTTAGGAAAAGGTAGGTAGGAATGATGAAACATATTGCAGTAGCGATTGATGGACCGAGCGGAGCGGGCAAGAGTACTATAGCCCGTTTATTGGCGGAAAAATTTCATCTGTATCATTTGGATACAGGTACATTATTTCGTTGCCTGGCATTATATGCGGAAGAGAATAATTTGGATATTAACGATCCGGCTGCAATTAATACTATCTTACAGGGAGCTGTAATTAAAATTCAGGTTATGGGTAAGGACGTTCGTTACAGCTTAAATAATTCAGCTGTTGATAAATCCATCAGAACTGAAAGTATCGGTCATTCAGCCTCACTGCTGAGTCAAAATGCGGCTATGAGAAATTATGTTCTGGAATTGGAGCGGGAATTTGCGGCACATAATAACGTTATAATGGACGGACGTGACATAGGAACTGTAGTTTTACCGCAAGCTGATGTTAAAATATATCTTGATGCCAGACCGGAAGAAAGAGCAAGCAGACGCTGGCAGGATTTGAATCAGCAGGGTTTGGAATGTGATTATACAAGTGTATTGAATCAAATTAATCAACGTGATTTCCAAGATATTAATCGTTTACTGGCACCGTTAAAACAGGCGAAAGAAGCAGTTTATATTGATTCCAGTCAGATGGATATTCAGGAAGTTTTGGAACGTATAAGCGCAATTATTCAACCGATTGTATAGATTTTGAGGTTTATGTATGAAAAATAACAATAAAGCAAGAGCTTTGTCGGTCAGTGATTTACCGGATATTTATAAGTCGCGTTATGGCTGGCGCCTGTTTACAATCAGAACTGTTTATATTTTTATGAAATTGTTCTGGAAGATAGAAGTTGATGATAACTTTGCTACTTGTTTATCCGCTGAAGATAGAGAACCTGTAGTTTTAATTGCAAACCATCAAAATTTTTTTGATGTACCTTTAATAATTTTGGCTTTGAATCCTTGGGTTGATTGGGTTTGTAAGTGTGAATTATTCAATATTCCTCTGTTCGGAAAATTTCTGCAGGAGTGGGCGGCAATTCCCTTTGACCGCAGTAAAGTTGATCTGACAGCTATAAAGACAATAATTCAAAGATTAAAGGCTAAAAGAATTGTCGGCATTTTTCCGCAAGGGCATCGCTGTCGTACTAAAGCTGAATTAATGCAATACCGGCCAAGTGCAACAATTGTCGGATTAATCAGAAAAGCCGAAGCGAAAGTTCTGGTGGTCGGAATCAGCGGTGATTTTAAGTTCAGATCAAAAATCAGATTGTCGACTCAAAAAGCTTTCAAATTGGAAGAACGTTATAATGCCGGGCAGAGTGATGATGAAATTGCTTATGATTTGCTCAAATCCGCCTATGATTTGGCTAAGCGACCGTATCCGACATATTCCGAGTTAAAATCACATGAATTACAAACAAAATAATCTGCAAAACTCTTCCCTGGCACCGGCATCATATACGTTAGCCGGCAGTTACGGTTTCTGTTACGGGGTAAAAAAAGCTGTACATAAAGCTTATGAGTTGGCTGAAGCTTTACAAACCGGGCAAAAATGTTATATGTACGGTGCTGTTATTCATAACAAACAGGTAGTTAATAATTTAACTGCCAACGGTTTTATTCTGGTAGATAAAGCTGATGCTGTTGCACCCGGGGCGACGGTGCTGATTCGGGCTCATGGTATTACAGGGGAAGAATTAGGACGGTTGCGAGATAAGAATTGCAAAGTCATAGATGAAACTTGCGGTTACGTTCGTTTTATTCAAAATAAAATAGCTAAATACCACAATGCTGGTTATCAAATTATTCTGGCAGGACATCGGGGACATCCTGAAATTGTAAGTGAAATAAGTTTTGCAGAGAATAATGTGATTGTTGCTGAGAGTTTAACGGAGCTGAAAACCTTAAATTTATCTAATTTACCCAGTGTTTTACTGGCTCAAACGACTTTCAACCATCAAGAATTTACAAAAATTTCAAATTTTTTAACTTTACATCTTGAACAACTGCTCATTTTTGATACAATATGTAGAGCTACAGTTGATCGGCAACTAGCTACGAAGGAATTGGCAAGTACGAAAGACGTCATGATTGTCATAGGCGACCGAAGTAGTTCCAATACTAAGCGATTAGTTGATTTATCTGCTGAGGTGTGTGGTGAGACTTATTTGATTGAAAGTGCGGCCGATATGGCGGAACTGAAGGTCAAAGGAGTTTTAGCTGCGAAACAAGTAGGTGTTGCAGCATCAGCTTCGGCACCAGATAGTATAATCACGGAGGTCATTCGTATAATGAATGAGAACACAGAAGTAACCAAAAACCAAGAGGCTTTAGAAGAAACAGCCAAGAACCAAAATGCAGTCGATAAGCAAGCAGCCGAAACAGGCAATGACGTCAGTTTCTCGGATTTTATTGATAATATTCCGCAATTGAAGCGCGGAGAGATTATCAAGGGTGTGATCGTTCGTTATGACCCGGATTTTGTTTATGTTGATGTTAAAGACAAGTCGGAAGGCAAGATTCCGATGAGCGAATTCTTGAAGACACCGGACTTCGATTTGGATAAGGCTATTGAAGATCATCAGGAAATTGAAATTTATGTTCGCAGTATTCGCAATACTGAAATGGGCAAGGAAATTTTGCTTTCCAAAGCTAGAGTGGACTTTAACAAATATAAGGAGCTTTTGAAAAAAGCGTATGAAGAGAAAACTCCGGTTACAGTTAAAGTTGTCAGCAAAGTGAAAGATGGCGTTATCGCTTCTTACGGCGGAGCTGATATCTACATCCATCGTACACAGTTGGAGTTGCATGCAGTTGAAGATTTGGATAAATATGTCGGCCAGACATTGGAAATTTTGATTACAGCGTTTGACGACAGCAACAGCAGACGTTTGCGTGTCACAGGTTCTCGCCGCAGCTTATTGGCAGCTATTCGCGACAAACAGGCTGAAGCTATTTGGGATAACTTGGAAGTCGGCGATGTTTATGAAGGAACGGTACGTAATTTGACCAACTTCGGTGCTTTTGTCGACTTAGGCGGCTTGGACGGTTTGATCCATGTGACGGAATTGTCCTGGAAACATATTCGTCATCCGAAAGAAGTTCTTAAAATCGGTGACAAGGTTCAGGTTTATATCAAGGACTTTGATCGTGAATCCAAGCGTATTTCTTTAGGTTATCGTAAGTTGGAAGACGATCCTTATTTCCAAATCGATGAGAAGTACCCTGTCGGTTCGATTGTTGACGGAAAGGTTGCCAGAATTATGCCTTACGGTGTATTTGTGAATATTGCTCCGGGTGTGGATGCTCTTTGCCATATTTCACAAATTTGCAACCGTCGGATTGAAAAGCCGGAAGAAGTGCTGAAAGTCGGTCAAGAAGTTCAAGCAAGAGTGCTTGAAGTTAATTTGGAGCGTCGTCGTATTTCCATCAGCATTAAGTCTGTGATGAATTTGGGTGAGCCGGAAGGTTCAGCTTTATCTATCAGCAAGAAGAAAGAAGAACAGGATTTCCCCAGCTCATATAGAGATGATGACGGTAAGGGTGCCGACATTAATATTGTTAAGTCTAACGACTAATTTAAGGTTAATTACCTTTTACTTAGCTGTGCTTTGTCCGAAGCCGGCTCAGTTTAAGGTTTATATAGGAGGATAGGACAATGGATAAGGACAAAAAGTTGCAAGTTATTCAAGAGTATGCAACCCACGAAGGTGATACAGGTTCACCGGAAGTTCAGATTGCTTTATTGACTGAGCGCATCAATCATTTGACGGATCATTTGAAAGATCATATGAAAGATCACCACAGCCGTCGCGGTTTGTTGATGATGGTCGGTAAGCGTCGCAGCCTTTTAGGTTACCTGCAGAAGGTCGATATCGAACGTTATCGTTCTTTGATTGCTCGCTTGAATTTGCGTAAGTAATTTATTTTCGTTCTTGAAAGAAAACCCGAACCAGTTTCGGGTTTTTTTTATTGTCAGCTCCTTTTTTGCTTGTATGGACGTGAAAAAATGCTATTATTATGATTGAAGAATAAGAAAGAGAGAAATAGTGTGAAAAGAGAATTTTCGTTTGACCTGTGCGGTCGTAAATTGATTATTGAGACCGGTCATTTAGCACCTTTGGCTAATGGCGCCTGTTTAGTAAGATATGGTGATACTGTTGTTTTATCAACAGCAACTTCTTCGAAAGAGCCGCGTCCCGGCGTGGATTTTTTTCCTTTAAGTGTTGATTATGAAGAGAAGATGTACGCTATGGGTAAATTCCCGGGCGGTTTTATGAAAAGAGAAGGCAGACCTTCAGAAAATGCCATTTTAACATCCAGAGCTATTGATCGTCCTTTGCGTCCTTTATTTCCTAAAGATTTACGCAATGATGTTCATGTGAACAACTTGGTTATGTCGGTTGATCAGGATAATGAACCGGAATTAGCTGCTATGCTTGGTTCTTCTATTGCCGTAGCTATTTCAGATATTCCTTGGGACGGCCCGACAGCTGCAGTCGCTTTAGGCTTGGTTGACGGTAAAGTTGTTATTAATCCCGATACACGTCAACGTGAAGCTTCCGATATGTATGTAACTTTGGCCGGTACGGAAGATAAGGTTTGTATGATTGAAGCCGGCGCCAATGAGGTACCGGATGATGTGATGCTTGATGCTATCAGTCAAGGACATAAAGTTATCAGCCAAATTTGCCGTTTCATTAAGAGTATAGCGGCAGAAATAGGATTGCCAAAATATACTTATACTTCAAGTGCTGTACCGCAGGAAGTTCTGGACGAATGTCGAGCTTTGGTCGGGGAGGAATTGAAGCAGTGTGTTTTAACAACCGATAAAACCGAACGCGACAATAATGTCGATGCTTTGGCTCAAAAAATTAAAGAACACTATGCCGATAGAGAAGAGCTGGCAGCCTTAAGTACTGAAATTATGTACAATCTGGAGAAAGAAGTCGTACGCAGTTATTTATACAATGACGAAAAAAGAGTTGACGGACGTGATTTCTTCACTATCAGACCTTTAAGTTGCGGTATTGATTTATTACCTCGTGTACACGGATCAGCGTGGTTCCAACGGGGACAGACACAAGTTGTTACTGTATGTACACTGGCGTCTTTGGCTAACGCTCAAGCAGTTGATAATTTATCGACCGAGACTGAGAAACGTTATATCCACCAATATAATTTCCCGGGATACAGTACGGGTGAGGCAAAGGCTTCAAGATCTCCGGGACGGAGAGAAATCGGTCACGGTGCTTTGGCTGAAAGAGCTTTATTAGCCGTTTTGCCGAGTAAAGAAGAGTTCCCTTATGCCATAAGAAACGTATCGGAAGTTACTTCCAGTAACGGTTCTACTTCTCAAGGTTCAGTTTGTGCTTCAACTTTGGCTTTGATGGCAGCCGGTGTTCCTATCAGCCGCCCGGTAGCAGGTATTTCCTGTGGCTTGATTACAGCTAAAGATAATATTGACGACTATAAAGTATTTATGGATATTCAAGGAATTGAAGACTTCTTCGGCGATATGGATTTCAAAGTTGCCGGTACAACAGAAGGTATTACTGCTATTCAGGTTGATATTAAAGTTAAGGGCCTGACGTTGGATATTATCAGAGATGCCTTTGCTATGACGAGAAAAGGTCGTTTGCAGATTATTAATGATGTGATCTTACCTTGTATTCCGGCTCCAAGAACCGAGTTGTCCCCTTGGGCACCTAAGATTTTCCAGACTGAAATTCCGGCAGATAAAATCGGTGAAGTTGTCGGTAAATCCGGTAAAACTATTAATAGAATTATCAGCCTTACCAATTCAACAATTGACATTGATGAAGAAGGCCATGTATATGTTTCGTGCATAGATAGTGAGATGGGTAAAAAGGCCATTAAGATTATCGAAGGGATTGTACGGGAACCGGAAGTTGGTGAAACTTATGAAGGCACAGTAACCCGCTTGATGTCGTTCGGCGCCTTTGTCGAGTATTTGCCGGGAAAAGAAGGTATGGTACATATTTCCAAGGTTGCACCGGAGCGCGTGGAAAATATTGAGGATGTGTTGCATGTCGGTGACAGTGTTAAGGTAAAGATTATCGAAGTTGATGATCAGGGACGGGTTAATTTGTCAATTAAAGACTGCCTGCCGGGAGCGACAGCTTCGCCTTTAAGAACGGAAAGAAGAGGCCGTTCGGATCGCTTTGAGCGCAATTCCGAGCGTAGTTTTGAACGTAATTCCGGAAATTACGAAAAGAATAATTATCGCAAGAGCAATTCTTCCGCTTATGCACAACACAAAGAAAATCATACATCCTTTAATCAATTTGAAGCAAAGCCGAGAAAACGTAAATTTGATCGGGATGAAGAGTAAATAAATTCAGCATTTGCTGGCAACAATTGCAGGAGGATATTTTATGGGTAAGATTTTAGTATCAGGTGGAGCAGGTTATATCGGTGCCCAAACGGTTTTGGAATTGGAACGGGCCGGATACCATACGCTGGTGATGGATGATTTTTCCAATTCGTCGCCGTTGGTGTTGCAACGCTTAGCGGATCTGTTAGGTTATCAGGTAGAGTTTGTTGAATCACAAATTCAGGATTTAGCCAAATTGGAAGGGGTTTTCAGCCATAATCAAATAGACGCCGTTATCCATTTTGCCGGTTTCAAAGCTGTCGGCGAATCAGTTGCCGAACCGCTGAAATATTACGATAATAATTTGATTTCTGCAATTTCTTTGTTGAAAATGATGAAGAAGTATGATTGTAAGAATTTTATTTTCAGTTCTTCAGCTACTGTTTACGGGGCCAGCGAAAAAATGCCTTTAACGGAAGATATGCCCCTTGGTCCCTGTACGAATCCTTACGGTTGGACAAAGTTGATGATTGAACAGATTTTACGGGATGTGGCGTTTGCTCATCCGCAACTGAGTGTTTGTCTGTTGCGTTACTTCAATCCTATCGGTGCGGATGCTTCCGGTATGATCGGAGAAAATCCTAACGGTATACCGAACAACCTGATGCCTTATATTTCTCAAGTTGCTGTCGGTAAGTTGGCGGAACTTTCAGTTTACGGTAATGATTATCCTACGGTGGACGGCACGGGAGTGCGTGATTATATTCATGTCGTGGATTTAGCTTTAGGACATATTAAAGCTTTGGAGTATGCCGCCGAGCATACAGGTGTAGCTGCTTTCAACTTGGGCACCGGTAAGGGGACAAGTGTTTTGGAATTGTTGCATACCTTTGAAAAGGTCAACAATTTACATGTTAAATACAAAATTGTCGGCAGAAGACCCGGCGATCCGGCTACAGTTTATGCTGATGCAAGCAAGGCGGAAAAAATTCTGCATTGGAAAGCTGAACGTAATATTGAAGATATGTGTCGGGATACTTGGAATTGGCAGTCGAAAAATCCTAACGGTTATCAGGCATAATTGAATTTTATTAATAACCTCTTGCTTATTATTCAGTTGAATTTTACGGTTAATTTCAACTGAGGACAGGTAAGAGGTTTTTTGTAACTGCAGTTGACAATTCTTCGGTTGCCTGCAGGCGGCGCATGCGGGTAAATGTGAAAATTTTTTGAAATCGCCTTCTTTGACCTTGTTTGACTTTGACTATAAAGGAACACTGTGCTACAATCATCCTTGTTAGCACTTGAAGGTTGAGAGTGCCAAAGGAGGTCAATTTAATGAACATTAAACCGTTAGCAGATCGTGTAGTGATCAAGATGATTGAACAAGAGTGCAAGAATGAATTCGGTTTGTTTTTGCCTGATTCAGCCAAAGAGAAGCCTCAAGTAGCGGAAGTTGTTGCTGTCGGTCCCGGAACTAAGGATATTAAGATGGAATTAAAGGTAGGCGATAAGGTTATTTGCAGCAAGTATGCCGGAACAGAAGTAAAATTGGATGACGTGACCTATTCCATTATGAAGCAGAATGACGTTTTGGCAATCGTAGAGTAAACATCTTAAAAGAGGAGGAATGATTATGGCTAAAGAACTTAAATATAATGAAGATGCGCGTAAGGCTTTGGAAGCCGGCGTTAATAAGCTGGCTAATACCGTCAAAATTACTTTGGGTCCTAAAGGACGTAATGTTATTTTGGATAAATCTTTCGGTACACCGATTATCACCAATGACGGTGTAACTATTGCTAAAGAAATAGAGTTGGAAGATCGCTTTGAAAATATGGGTGCTCAAGTAGTGAAAGAAGTAGCTACAAAGACTAATGATGTTGCAGGCGACGGTACGACAACAGCTACTGTTTTAGCTCAGGCAATTATTAAAGAAGGCTTGAAGAATATTGCAGCCGGTGCCAATCCTATTATTTTGCAAAAAGGTATTAAGCAAGCTGTAGATGCTGCAGTTAAGGGCATTAAGGAAATTGCTGTTCCTGTTACAGGAAAAAATGATATTGCTCGTGTCGCTTCCATTTCAGCCAACGATGAGAAAATCGGTCAATTAATCGCTGATGCTATGGAAAAGGTTTCCAAAGACGGTGTTATTACAGTAGAAGAAGCTAAGACCATGGAAACATCATTGGAAGTTGTTGAAGGTATGCAGTTCGATCGCGGCTATGTTTCGGCATATATGTGCACCGATATGGAGAAGATGGAAGCTGTAATTGATGATCCGCTGGTTTTGATTACTGATAAGAAAATCAGTAATATTCAGGAACTTTTGCCGTTGTTGGAGAAGGTTATTCAAAGCGGTGCCAAGTTATTTATCATAGCAGATGATATTGAAGGTGAAGCATTATCTACTTTGGTTCTTAACAAGTTGCGCGGTACGTTGAATGTTATCGCAGTTAAGGCTCCGGGATTCGGTGATCGTCGTAAGGAAATGCTGCAGGATATTGCAGTTTTGACAGGCGGTCAGTTAATCAGCGAAGAGTTGGGATACAATTTGAAGGATGCCGATTTGGCACAGTTGGGTCATTGCCGTCAAGTTAAAGTTAATAAGGATACTACAATTATTGTTGACGGTGCCGGCAACAAAGACTTGATTGAACAACGTGTTAAACAAATTAAGTCTCAAATTGCTGCAACTACATCCGATTTCGATAAAGAAAAATTGCAGGAGCGCTTGGCTAAGTTGGCCGGCGGTGTTGCAGTAATTAAAGTCGGTGCAGCTACTGAAACAGAGATGAAGGAACGTAAGTACAGAATTGAAGATGCTTTGTCTGCTACTCGTGCCGGTGTTGAAGAAGGTATGGTCCCCGGCGGCGGTACAACTTATGTT
The DNA here is from genome assembly GCA_902373515.1 of uncultured Eubacteriales bacterium. GTDB lineage: Bacteria > Bacillota > Clostridia > Saccharofermentanales > Fastidiosipilaceae > Amygdalobacter > Amygdalobacter indicium. The sequence continues at coordinate 29,654 of CABKML010000010.1, forward strand.
GATGTGATGAAGCAAATTAAGCCTTTACTTGAGCAGGCAAGCGGTGATGTCAAGACAGGTATCAGTATTATTCTTCGTGCTTTGGAAGAGCCTGTGCGTCAAATTGCCGTGAATGCAGGATTGGACGGCAGTGTTATTCTGGAAGGTGTTAAGAATGCCAAAGTCGGCGTAGGTTACAATGCTTTGACAGATGAATACGTCGATATGATTAAGAGCGGTATTGTTGATCCGGCCAAAGTTACACGTTCGGCTTTACAAAACGCTGCTTCTGTTGCAGCTATGTTATTGACGACTGAAGCTTGTGTGGCTGATTTGCCTAAGAATGAGCCTGCTGGCGGAAATATGCCGGCAATGCCCGGTGCAGGCGGTATGTATTAATAATTCGCCGATTAAGTAAATTGAGCAGTGTACTTGCAAGAGTACACTGCTTTTTTTAATATATTGTGTGATATATTATGCTAAAATTAAAGGTAAATAATTCAAAGGTACGGTAGTAATATGCTTGAAGATGTTTACGTGGAACAGTTATTTCCGACGAAAGCGCCCAAGACTTTAAAGCTTCTATATGCGATAATATTGCTTATAGCTGTTGTGGCTGCAGGTGTGATTTTTTGGGAAATTCCTTATATTATCCTGATTTATTGCGTCTTGGCTTTGCTTTTGCTGTGGTATATGAAAGATGCTTTAAGAACTGAGTATGAATATTCTTTGATTAATTCCGATTTTAGTGTAGCAATAGTTTATAGCAAAAAACGCCGTTCGCTTTTATATGAAGTTGATCTTTTGAAGCTGCAGAATGTTCAGCTTTTAGAGAAGGAAGAGGATTGGAACAAAGCTAAGCAACGGGCAGCTTATGATTTTACACCGGGATATTTTACGGAAAAATATAAATATTACCTGATCACGTTAAGTCAGGCGGATGTTGCTTCCCCGTCTTTATGGCAAAGGTCCAAGCGACTGAAACCGTTTGCCGCCGAACATTGCGTTTTGCTTTCTCTCGATGAACATTTTCAAACTAAGATTCAACGTTATTTTCGGAGGGTACACCCTAACAAGTTTTGAGTATTATGAATAAATTCAGGGTAATACGTTTGGCAGCATATTTTCTCGCTGTTTTATTCGGCGGTCTGCTTCTTTATTATTTGTTCAGTTTAGGTTCAAATTTGCATCTAAGTAAGGCTGCAACCAAAGAAGTTGATAAACAAATTGGCAATCTTTTGACTTTGCAGGCGGGGAAAATTGATTCTCTTAAAATTGAAAATAAAGAGGGCAGTATTTATTTGCTTAATAAGGGTTCAACTTTGAATGTTTCAGCCAAAAGACAGTTCAGTATTAAAAACGATAAAAAAATAGCTCAAGCTTTGGCCGATACCGCTGCAGTCAGTCACGGTGTTACTTGGCAGCTGTTGCAACCGAACATTAATAGTGTTGATTCGGAAGTTATAAGTAATATTTTGGACGCATTATTAGATTTGCCAATTTATAATGTCATTATGGCCAACGGAGAAAATGAACTTGCGAATTACGGTTTGCATCAACCTTTGGCTTATGTAAGATGTCGCCTTACTAACAGGCAGGAATTTTCTATCAGTATCGGGCGCGCTACCGGTCAAAATACGGATTACTTTTATTTACGCTTTGACAATTCGAACGTAGTCTATACTGTTGACAGTAAAGTTAAGACTTTTTTCTTAGGCAAGTTCGCTTTAGTTAATAAACATTTAAACCGAATGAGCGGGAAAGAAGTGGATTATTTATCATTTGTCAGAAAGCCGGATGATTTTTATATCGATGCGGCGAAGGAAACTGTTAAAACAGATAATACAACAGAAGATTTATGGCTGAGTTATCGACCGATTTATACTGTTACCAAGCAGGAAAAAATTCAAGCAATAGTTGATGCTTTAACTTCGTTGCATGCCGATACGGTGGTGGATGAGTTGGCTGATACGGCAGATGAAAGAGACGCGCAAATTGAAAAATACGGTTTTGCACAGCCTTTAATTCATTGCCGTTTGGGATCGCTCGGTCACAATAATTTTTGGGAGATTACAGTCGGAAAGGCAGTTGCCGACTATTATTATGTGAAAACTTCTGCCAGTTCGTATGTCTATTTGTTGGAGCGGGGCAAATTGCAACGACTGTTACAGAATAAACACAGTTATTTGGCCGGTAAACCTTTTGCTTTTCCCTATGATAATGTGAAAGAAATCAGTATCAGTAATCAGAATTATACTTGTAGTATAATTTTTCCGGATCTGCAGTCTCACTCATTTTATCCGGATAAGGCTGCTGATTTACAATTAAATTTTGTTAATTACAATTTGATTAAAGAACATTCGGTAGTTCCGCAATTGCCGGCAGCCGATAAACAGATTGTTTGGAATAATTATCAAAGATTATTAATACAGGAAGTTTTAAAGGCGAAAAAGGACGATAAAGGTTTTGTTATGCCGCAGCAGGTAGAATTGCAGGCGCATGAAAGGTATGAAAAAGGGAATTATACAGAATTACCTGTTAAGCAAAATGAGCGTTTGACCGACGATTTATGGTTGAAAAGTGCCGATATTATTAATTTGCTGCAGCGTATAGATATCGGAGATCTGGCTTGGAAGACAAGCTTTTTGGATAATGACAGTCAGGCGGCGTATATTATTAAGTATATTTTCCAAGATGGCCATGAGTTGAAATTTACCTTGCATGAAGCTAACCTCGGAAATTATTACTTGTATATTAACAATCAATTTACGCACTATTTGATCAGCAGAAATGAGCTGAAAGATGAGAACAGACAAGTTGATTTTGCCGGCGAATTGAGTAATTTAGTTAAAATGTCTTTAGCACGATCCAAGAAAATTGTCGGTAAAAATTTAGGTTAGCTAACTTTATTTTTACCTTCTGCTAAGATACAATTAAACGATATGAGCTAAAAGGAGTGAACAATGGCGAAGAATAGTAAGAATTTATTGAAATTGTCGGTTTTGTGTTTGATCTTTATGTTTGCCGGCGTTCTTTTTCTTCTTGTTTATCCGTTATTGACTTCCGGAGATAAAGCTTTGGATGAACAAATTTTTGTTGATAACGGCAGGAAACCGTTGGACGGTTTTCTGGTAGACGGTAATGCTAATACTTTATATCCTTTTGCTGACGATACAGTTTTACAAGTTTCATCCGGGACTGTCGAATACCTGAACATGCAGGGAGTCAGCAATCGTTCCCAGCCGGTGCAGTTAAATAAACCTCAGGTGGTTAACAATTTAAAATATGCCGTTATTTATGATGAAGGCGGTACCAATTATTATTTATTCGACCGTTACGGTCTAGTTTATCGGGCTAAAGCTAAGGATTCCATACAAGGGGCGAGTTTATCTGCTGATGGACATGTAGCTTTAATTATGCAGGGAGATAAAAGCAAGGGCGCAGTTCGTTTGATGAGTCCGGAAGGAAAACATTTGTTTGATTATGACATCAAAGATCGCCAAAATTCAGGCTATTTATTGGGAGCTGCTTTTTCGCAGGACGGTAATTTCCTTGATTTAAGTTTACTCAATACCGACGGCGTAAAAATGTATCCTCTTTTGACGCGTTTCAGCCTGAACACGCTGAAAGTTGTGGTTAATTATCAAATATCATATAACGGCGCTCTACCTTTAATTTTGCAAAGTCGTGTTAACAGTTTGGTATTGTTGAGCGAATCAGATGTTTTCCATCTTGTAAATCGCAAATTCAAGCGCTGGTTTTCCTTGGCGGAATTGAAAGAAGCTAGAGAAGTACATAACGGTATTGCGCTTTTGGCTTCCCGAACTTTCCAAGGAAGTTTACGTTTGTACTATGTTGATACATCCGATGCGGAGCCTAATGAAAATAATTCCGTAGCTGTAGGCAATAACCCGGAAAAGTTAATTACTAATGCTAATTATGCAACTTTGCACGATGGAAATACTGTTTATCGTATTAATATGAGTAATTTTAAAAGTGAAAAATTTAAGGTCAGCAGTAATATTATCCGTTTGGCTTTGGATAGTCGCAATCGCTTAATTATTGTTACGGAAAATAAAGTTTTGCGTGTTTAGGATTAATCGGTCCGAAGTTATTGTAAGGATTTAATATCGTGGATAAGTTGAATAATTATGATTTGGTTATTGTAGGAGCGGGTGCTTGCGGCTTGGCTTTAGCCGCATCTTTGAATTTAAACGGTAAAAATAAGCGAGTTTTGTTACTTGAAAGTGCGGAGATTCCGGGATGTAAATTGGCAAAAACAGGTAACGGTCGTTGTAATTTAGCCAATGCGACGTGGGACAGTTCTTACTATCACAGCCTGACGCGTTTGACAACAGAGGAAAAAGAACTTTTTTGGCAAGAATTTACGCACGGACAAAAAGAAGCGGTATTACCTCAAATTCTCAAGTTTTGGCGGGAACACGGTGTAATTTTGACGGAAAAAGATAAATGGTTATATCCTCGTCATTTGTCGGCTAAACAAATCAGAGATAATTTATGGCAACAAGTTGCGGCTAATAAAGTTGAATTGCAATGTAATTCTCGCGTGACCGAAATTACCGAAAAAGCAGGCGGATATGTCTTGACTGCGGTTATTGCGGACAATACAAATGATGATGCCGAACGGGAAAAAACGATATATACACGCTATTTGGTTCTGGCCGGAGGCGGTCTGAGCCAATGTGATGCCAATGCGCCGGCAGGACTTTATCGAATTTTACAGCAGAATTTTCAAGTAGCATGTCATGAAATTTTGCCGGGACTTGTACAATTGCAATGTAAGCCCAATTATTTGCGCTTGACCGGCTTAAAAGTTGCGGCTGCGTGTACTTTGATTCTGCCGGATAATGTGCAAATTTCCAAGATAGGAGAAGTTTTATTCACTAAGTACGGGGTAAGCGGTATTGTGAGCCTGATTTTGTCGAATTATTTTGTGAAATGGCGTTATGATCATAACCTTTTATCTCCGAACAAAAAAGCGCCGCATACAAACTGCTACGACGAAAATAGCAGACACTATTTGAATATTTGGGAAAAGAAATTTATTACCTCTAATAAAGCTGCCGGTAAAAATACCGCTTCGGCCAAAGAAAAGGCATATTTACTTTTAGACTTTTGCTATGATATCGCTGCAGCGGATTTATCTTCTTTATGGCAAAAAATCTATTCGCCGCAAAAATCGGAGGCAGAGAATTTACTGACTTTTACAGTTGGATTTTTACCGACCAAGTTGGCGACAGTTTTGGTGGAACAATGGCTGGAATTACAACCTTTTGTTACGAAAACGGCACCTGATGATTATACGGATTATTTATATTTTTTGCGCCATTGGCCGCTGAAATTAACGGGAACTTTAAGTCTGCAGGAAGCACAAGTCAGTTTAGGCGGTGTCGATTTACACGAAATTGATCCGAGAACATTAGCTTTGAAAAAAGCAAAAAATTGTTATGTCGGTGGAGAAATGCTGGATTTAGCCGGTGATTGCGGCGGGTATAATTTAATGACTGCAGTTTGGACGGCGATGAAAATAGCACAGGATGTTATCCATAAATTGTGACATCGGAAGTTGCGTATTATAATTGTAAGAAGATGTTTTAATGTATTGAGGTGAATATGCGTTCCAAAAAAATAAGTAAAAACAGAAATTTTTCCTGGTTGAAGAAGCTCAGCGCTTTTTTGATTTCCATAATAATTATTGTTGCAGTGGCGGGAACGGTTTTGGTTAATCGCGCTTTAGATCGTATCAGTTATGTTTACACGAGCGAAGGGGAAAAGAATGCCAATAACGGTATCGGTCAGGCAGCTTTCATCGATTTCAAAGAATATAAATCGGAATTATATGATTTGGATCAGCCGCTTAAGGAATTGGTGGCTAAGGAAACACACAAGCCGGGGAAAGATAATTGGCACCATAATTTGATAATCCTTAATCTCGGTGATAAAGAAAAAACCGACAGTAACGTGCAGATGGCGATTCTCAGCCAAAATTTAAGCGAAGGGAGACAGGTCCTGCAATTTGTCAATCCGAATTTATACGTTAATTTATCCGGTTTGGGGAATAATCCTTTAGGCCAAAGCTGGTTACTCGGAGGCGTTAACAGTGTAGCTTCAACTTTAGCGCGTAATTTGGATATTACAATTGATAATACCTATATGCTGAGCGCAAGTAAATTAGTTGATTTGATTGACTCTATTAAAGGCATAGCTTTGAAAATTGACGATGCATCCTTACAATTATTGCAGAAAAATCAGGAGTTTCTGGAAAATCTCCTCAACGGCGGTAAAAGAGGTAATGCGGTAAAGCACATGAATTTCAAGCAATATAAGGAAACTTCAATTGCCGACGGCACACTTGCAGTTGCGTATGCCGGCTTAGGCGGAACGACTGAAAAAGGCAATTTGGTTATGGTTACTTTGTTGGAGCAGATCGGAAAAGAGTTTCACGATTTGACATGGCTTAAACGCTGGAATTTTATTAAAACTTTTTTCAGCTGTTTAACAACGGATGCTTCCCGTTTTGAAATTTGGAAAACCGTCAATCGTTCCATGATGTTGGGAGCCGATATAAATTGTGTACAGTTACCGCATCCGGATACAATCAGAGAAATTAAGCTGGGACCGCATCAAATTATAGATATGAACATTTATAATATAAGGAAGCAGTTTTATCAAAATTTAGCTTCCCCGGAAGAGACTGAGGTTGAAGAAACCGGAAAAAGCGAACCTGTAATGTGAATTTGTTTGATAGAAGGTAGGAAAAATGAAAAATAAGATTTATAAATTGTATACGCGAGTATTATTACTGCTTTTGGCAACAACTTTGTGCCTGAGCGTCACGTCCTGTAAAAAAGCGAAAAACGAAGTTACAGGTAGCGTTAAGGAGAGCAAAAAACAGAGTAAATACGTCAGAAGTGAAGAAGAAACGGATTTGGTGATGTTGAAGATGGCCGACGGGGGAGAAATTGTTATAGCTTTGGAGCCGAAAACAGCGCCGATAACGGTTGATAATTTCAAAAAATTGGTTAAGCAGAAATTTTATAATAATTTGACTTTTCATCGTGCCGTGCCTAATTTTGTTATTCAAGGCGGCGATCCGAACGGTGACGGTACAGGCGGTGCGAAAGAGACTATAACCGGTGAATTTGCTGATAACGGTGTTAAAAATGCTTTGGCCGATAATCATGAGCGTGGAGTTGTTTCAATGGCTCGTAATGCTGTCTCTATGGATTCTGCAAGTAGCCAGTTTTTTATCGTTTTATCTTCAAGTGCCGATATCGCAGCTTCCTTGAACGGTAAATATGCGGCTTTCGGCAAAGTCGTTGACGGAATGAATGTTGTTGACAGTATAAGTAAATTAGAAACCGTTAATCAGGTTATAAAAGATCAACCGAAAATCAATGAAGCATATTTTGTTAAGCGTAATTAAGTGATATCCTTTAGTATTACTTCAACATAAATAAACCCGGTACGGCCGGGTTTGTTTATAGCTTTTATTGGGCGGAGGAATTATGAAAATCAAAAAGACAAATGCGATGCGCAAGTTGGACCAGGCCAAGATTAAATATGATGTATTAACTTACGATGTGGATGAAAATGATTTGAGCGGTGTTCATGTTGCTGAAACTTTAGGGGTCGATGTGGACAATGTTTACAAGACTTTAGTTTTGACTGACGGTCCGGATTATTTTGTTTGCGTCTTACCGGTAGCTGCAAATTTGGATATGAAAAAGGTAGCTCGTTGTTTTAATGTAAAAAGTGTCAGTATGCTCAGCTTGAATAATTTGTTGCCGCTGACAGGTTATGTACGCGGCGGTTGTTCCCCGATCGGTATGAAGAAACAATTCCCTACAATTTTTGCCGATAGCGTTTTACAAAAAGACTTTATCCTGGTTTCAGCCGGAATAAGAGGTCAACAATTAAAATTGAATCCGCAGGAATTAATTAAATTTTTAAATGCCGAATGTGCGGAAATTTTGTTGTAGATGCAGGAAGTGTGCTTGTGCGCCTGTAATTTGTAGTAATATATAAGAAAAGTTTTATTGAGGTGTTTATGGAAAAGCCGACTCAGGCACGATATGATTATTTAATAGTGGGAGCGGGATTATTCGGAGCTGTGACGGCTAATCGGCTCAGAGAGGCCGGCAAGAGCTGTCTGGTTATCGATCGGCGTTCGCATATTGCAGGCAATTGTTATACGCGCCGACAAGCAGGTATAGATGTTCATGTTTACGGTGCCCATATATTTCACACTTTCGATCGGGAAGTTTGGCAATTTGTCAATCAGTACGCTGAATTCAATCGCTTTACCAATTCACCTATTGCCAATTATAAGGGTGAAATCTACAATTTGCCGTTCAATATGAATACGTTCAATCGCTTGTGGGGTGTCAGGACGCCTGAAGAAGCTGAAAATATGATTGCCAGACAACGCGATGAAATTAAATCCGAGCCGAGTAATTTGGAGGAGCAGGCTATAAGTCTTGTCGGTCGCGATATCTATGAGAAGTTAATCAAAGGTTATACGGAGAAGCAGTGGGGACGGGATTGTTGTGAGTTGCCGGCTTTTATTATTCGCCGTTTACCGGTCAGATTTACATATGACAACAATTATTTTAATGACCCTTATCAAGGTATACCTGTAAACGGTTATACGGAATTGGTTACTAAGCTGTTGCAGGATTGTGCGGTGCAATTGGAAACGGATTTCTTAAAAGATAAAGCGGCTTTATCTTCTCTGGCCGATAAAATAATTTTTACCGGAGCGCTGGACGAATATTTTGCTTATCGTTTCGGCAAGTTGGCTTACCGCTCTTTGAAGTTTGTAACCGAGGAGCTGCATATCGCTAATTATCAAGGTAATGCTGTGGTCAACTATACAGAAGGAAGTATACCTTATACAAGAATTATCGAACATAAACATTTTAATTTCGGCCAACAGCCTACAACGATAGTTACGCGGGAGTATCCTTGTGAATGGCAGGAGGGGATGGAACCTTACTATCCGGTTAATGATCAACTGAATCAGGATAAATACAAAAATTATTTCGAGCTGTCCAAGCGGGAGAAAAATCTTTATATCGGCGGCAGAATGGCGGAATATGCTTATTACAACATGGACCAGATAGTGCGCAAGGCCCTGGATTTGAGCCGAAAATTGTTGGAAAATGAAAAGTAAACGCTTTGGTGGCGCTTATATTGGAAAAAGGAGAATAGTGACATGGATAATGATATTGAAATGTTAATTTTAATGGCTGACGGCTGCGAAGAAGTTGAAGCTTTAACTATGTATGATGTTATGAAAAGAGCCGGTGTTAAAACAGAATTATGTTCTATTACCGGTCAAAATGAAGTGACATCTTCGCACGGGGTGAAAATTGCGTGCGAAAGCTTAATCGAGGATGTTTCACCTTATGATGTAAAAGCTGTTTATTTACCCGGAGGTCTGCCCGGTGCAACTAATTTAGCGGAACATCCGCTGGTTTTGCACATTGTACAATCTTTGGCTGTTGATGAAAAGCTGATCGTTGCGGTTTGCGCCGGACCTTATGTTTTATATGCAGCCGGTTTGAGCAAAAATTTGAAAATGACTTGTGCTCCGATTTTTAAGGATAAAATTCCGAATTGTGATTATATTACTGACTGTATGGTTGTGCAGGAAAAAAATTTCCTGACAGGTGTAGGACCTGCTGCTTGCCTGCCCTTGGCTTTGCAAGCTTTGACTGTTTTGAAAGGTGAAGAAGTCAGCCAGCAAGTTGCTGCAGCTATGCAAGTAAGTAAGTTGTATGCGACTGTAAAACAGGGTACATGTGTACAAAAGTTCAATTAATGAACAAAAACTTAATTTATACCGTCTCACTTTCAGGTCGATTTTCAATTTGACCGACGAGTGGGATGGATTTTTCATCTAAACATTAAAAACAATGAGGGTAAGAGCTATGAATTTAGATTTGTCGTGCTTTGAAATTATCGGGCCGGTAATGATAGGCCCTTCCAGTTCCCATACTGCCGGGGCTTGCAGAATAGCTAATTGGGCGCGCTTGATTAATGCCAATAAAACACCTGTTTTTGTGCGCTTCACTTTATACGGGTCTTTTTCTAAAACCACTTCAGGTCATGGTACCGATAGGGCTCTGCTTGCCGGTATGTTGGGCTTTGACGTTGATGATATCCGGATAAGACAGGCGTTTTCCGAAGCTGCTTCGGCCCATATGAAATATGAATATGTTTATGATAAAGAGACTGTAGTTGAACACCCTAATACTGTTAAGGTTGAAATGTATGATGCCCAAAATAATGTTATGAGCGTTACAGGTCAATCTTTGGGTGGAGGCAGAGCCAGAATTTGCGAAATTAACGGGATAAAAGTTGATTTTTCCGGCCGCTTGAATACGATAGTAATAGAACAGGAAGATAAAGCGGGCGTTTTAGCGTATATTGCCCGTTGTTTAAGTCAGGAAAATGTCAATATAGCATTTCTGAATCTTTTTCGGGAACAAAAAGGTGCCCGTGCTTACACATTTGTTGAGACTGATTCCTTAATTCCCGAAGCTGCGTTGGCAAAATTGCGTGAATTGCACGAAATTAAGCGAGTTTTGGTTTTGCGCAATGAGGATGTGGAAGAACAGGCAAAAGTTAAAGAACAATCGGAGCAGCAGGAAAACTTTGTCGAGGAAGATTATCTTTTTTCTACAGGTGAAGAATTACTGCAAAAATGTTCAGCTGCTTCTATCAATATCAGTGAGTTTATGATGCGGCGTGAAATAGCGCTCAGCCATTTGAGTCGGCAGCAAATTTACAATAAGATGCTGTATGCTTGGCAAACTATGCAGAATGCCGTAAATATCGCTTTAACTAAACCGGAAAGGTCTATGGGTAAATTGATCGGCGGTGAAGCTAAAGAGGTTAATGATTATTTAGCTGAACATCCGACAACTGTGGGCGGGATAGAAATCAACAAGGCTGTTGCCTATGCCTTGGCGACTTTGGAGCACAACGCCTGTATGGGTAAAATTGTAGCTGCTCCTACAGCCGGTGCCAGCGGTGTTTTGCCCGCCGCACTTATGGTTATGCGGGAATTCCATCAAAAAAGCGAACACGATCTGGTTTATTCTCTATTTACAGCCGGTGCAGTCGGATTTTTGATTAATCTTCGTTCGTCTTTAGCCGGAGCTACAGGCGGTTGTCAGGCGGAAGTCGGTTCGGCAGCTGCTATGGCGGCAGCGGCAGTATGCGAATTAGCTGCTGCAAGTAACGCTGCAGCTTTACAGGCGGCAACCATAGCTTTGATGAATGCTTTGGGTTTGGTTTGTGATCCTGTAGGCGGATTGGTTGAAGTACCGTGTCAGGTTCGGAATGCTATGGGCGTGGCGAATGCGTTAACGGCGGCAACGATGGCTATAAGCGGATTGAAAATGTTGGTGCCGTTCGATGAGATGGTTGAAGTACAGAAAAAAGTGGGCGATTCGATGCCGGCAGCTTTAAGAGAAACAGCTGAAGGTGGCACGGCGCAGGCTCCGTCGGCTTTGAACAATTGTGCGGCAAAAGCTTGCGGCGGCTGTGCTTTTGCCTAGTTTGTGGTAAAATTATCAAGTGTATGTTTGCTTTTTATTAAATTCGGTTTTGTTTGTTTGATTTTCAAACGTCGAATAATCGAATATAAAATTATAATATCTGTGAGAACAGAAGAAAGAGGACTTTAATGATTACGAGATTAGCTACCACTGTCGGAGCCAAGTATCAGAATGCGGCGGGTGCTGTTGACGGCTTTTATCTGGATGGACGTTTTTCCGGCAAAAGAGAAGAAAAAGGTGCAGATATTACTTTAGATCGTGAAGCCGGCGGTTCTTTTTTCGCTATTTATGCTTCTTCTTATTCTAATAGTGAGAATGAACAGTATGACAAAAAGAAACGCGATATTTTGGATAAAATTCATGATGATATGCGTTATACGGACAAAAAGATAGATCAGGAAATTAACGATTTGGCCGATTGTGCCGTCAATGTTTCCGGTCAAATGACTTTGGGAGATAATGGCGTCAAGCAGCCTTATTTTGCCGGTTTGATTGTCAAAGATGCAGAAATTGCAGCGGTTACATTGGGCCGCGGGTGTGCGTATCTTTATCGTAATGATATTTTGTATCCTTTAACGGAAGATGAATATCCGCTCAAAGCTGTAGATACTCACGGCCGTAAAGTTCCAAACCTTTATGTTTATTCCGCCGGAACGGCAGCAACTATCCGTTATTCCAATATTGCCCGCTTGCAGCAGGACGATTGCTTTATCCTTTGCAGTCGTGAAGTTATGGATACAATAGGCCAGGAAAATATGTTGCAATTATTATATGCGGCTGAAGACCAGGCCGATTCTGTCGGTATGGTAAAAGAGCTGATGGATGAGAAAGCTCCGGGTGTGCCTTATCAGTATATGATCGGCTTTGTTGAAGATTTGCTGGCCGACAAGGATGTCAAGACCGTAATTAAAAAAGCGGCAACTCCGACCGTATATGAAGCAAACGATAATAACTTCGGTAATCAGCAACCTGATACCAATGCGGCTCCTGTTAATATGAAGCCGATTGATGATTTTGATGATTCATATGATGATTATGAACATACAGGCAGCAGTAAGGGATTAATAATTGTAGCTTCGATTTTTGCTTGCCTTTTGGCTGTTTTAGCAGCTTTTTTGATCTGGGTTCAATTCTTTAATGAAGGTAATTTCCCAAGTTGGGTACCTTTGTTCGGCAGTAGCGATGCGGCCAAAGAAACTTCAGCTACAAGTCCGGTAAATGTTACGCTGGAGCCGACAACTTCTGCTGCACCGACAACGCAGGAGACAACAGCTGCCACAACCACAGCTGCGACAACTACTGCAGCTAAGAAGAAGCATCCTGATAAAGTTAAGATTAGAGCCGGCCAGGCGCTTGTTCAGCTTATTCAGGAAGTTTATAAGGATTATCATTTGGACGGCGACCAGCAAGCTGCCGCTTTGAAAGCTTTGATTAAAGCTAATCCGGATAAGATTACCAACAATGGTAATAATTACTATGCCGGTGATGAATTGGTTATTCCGGATATTGATGATATTGTGAACGGCAATCCGACAGCAACAACAGCCGGCACTGCCGCAACAACAGCTAAGAAGAATTAATTGCAAAAGAGGATATGAATTGGTATGAAACGTTTAGGCGTAAATGAGATACGTGAAGCATACTTAAGTTTTTTTGAAAGTAAAGGACATTTAAGATTACCGAGTTTTTCGCTGGTTCCGAAAAATGATCCGTCGATTTTATTGATTAATGCCGGCATGACCCCGATGAAAGCTTATTTTCGCGGGGATGAGAAGCCGCCGCGCACCAGAGTTACAACTTGTCAAAAGTGCATTCGTACACCTGATATTGAACGTGTAGGCTTAACTTCGAGACATGGAACATTTTTCGAGATGCTGGGTAATTTCAGCTTCGGTGATTATTTCAAAGCGGAAGTTATTCCGTGGGCGTGGGAATTTTTGACAAAAGTTCTGGAAATTCCAAAAGATATACTTTATGTTACTATCTACGAAAAAGATGATGAAGCTTATGATATTTGGACGAAAAAAGTAGGAATTGACCCTACTCACGTCTTTAAAATGAGCAAAGCTGATAATTTCTGGGAGCATGGCACCGGTCCTTGCGGTCCGGACAGTGAAATTTTTGTCGATCGCGGTCCGCAATATGGTAAAGAAACGCCGCAACAGGGAATTCAACAGGATATCGGTGATCGTTATGTTGAGATCTGGAATTTGGTGTTTACCCAATTTGAGCATCAGGCTGACGGGACATATGCACCTTTGAAACAAAGAAATATTGATACAGGTGCAGGTTTGGAACGTGTTGCTACAATTCTGCAGGGTGTTGATAACTTGTTCGAAGTAGATACGGTACGAGCTGTCCTGGATAAAGTTTGCGAAATTGCCGGTAAGAAGTACGGTGAGAATGAACGGGATGATATTTCTATTCGTGTAATAACCGACCATATTCGTTCTACAACTATGATGATTGCCGACGGTATTACACCGAGCAACGAAGGACGCGGTTATGTTCTGCGCCGCCTGTTGCGTCGGGCAAGTCGTTGCGGCAGATTGTTGAATATCAAACGTCTTTTCTTGACCGATTTAGCAGATGTTGTCATTAAATGTTCCGGTTCAGCTTATCCGGAATTAATCGAGCATCGTGATTTCATTATGGCTACAATCGAAGCGGAGGAGAAACGCTTTGATCAGACAGTGGCTCAGGGACTTGATTTGCTGCAACAAACAATGAATGAAGTTAAGAAAAATAAGCAGCAAATTTTGCCGGGCGATGTGGTCTTCAAGTTACACGATACTTACGGCTTCCCGGTTGATTTAACGGCGGAAATTGCCCACGAAAACAAGCTTGATATTGATCGTGCCGGTTTTGATCGGGCGATGCAGGTGCAAAAAGAGCGGGCACGTGAAGCAAGAAGAGCTAAATCCGACAGTTCCTGGATCAAGTCTGATTTAGCCAAAGAGCTGAAGGAGATGCCGGCGAGTATCTATACATGTTACGAAAAAACGAGCGACGAAGGCGTTTTGCAGGCAATTATTGTTGATGATCACGGCAGTAAAAAGTTGGTTAACGAATTGACTTGTACGGCTGATCCGGTTCCGGCTTATCTGATTTTTAATCAGACACCTTATTTTGCGGAAAATGGCGGCCAAATCGGTGATTCCGGTATGATCGGCAACAGTAAATCGATGATTCAGGTTAATAATTGTACCAAAACCATCCGTAAGGTTTATATTCATGATGCGGTCTTACAAAGCGGAACAATTAAAGTTGGAGATAAATTCACTTTAACAGTCGATAAAGAGAGACGCGAAAAAATTAGAAAGAACCATACGGCAACTCACTTATTACATGCTGCTTTACGGGAAAAGTTCGGTAAGCAGCTGGTTCAATCAGGCTCTTTCGTCGGCCCTGATTATTTACGTTTCGATTTCAATCATCCGTGCGCTTTAACAACGCAGGAGATTAGAGAAATTGAAGAACGTGTTAATTGGGCGGTTATGCAGGATTGGCCCGTGCAGGTGGAGTTTATGAATATGGACGAAGCCAATAAGCGTGGAGCAATTCATCTCTTCGATGAAAAGTATGAAGAAAAGGTCAGAGTAGTGACAATGACTGACTATAGCGTCGAGCTTTGCGGCGGTACTCATCTTGATCATACTTCGCAGGTGGGATTTTTCCGGATTGTGGCTGAAACTTCAGCAGCTGCAGGCATTAGAAGAATTGACGCGGTCACAGGACCGGCAGCTTACCAATTATCGTTCAAAGAGCATGATGAGCTTGCAGCTTTATCTGCCGCTTTGAAAGCTCCGAGTAAGGAATTGCTTAATCGTGTTGCTCATTTGCAGGAACAGGTTAAGAATGGTGAGAAAAAATTACACGATTTGGAACAAAAAATGTTGAACGGCGATAACGGTTCCAATTTAGCGAAAGAAGTGCAGGAATTAGGTGGAGTAAAGCTTTTGCTGCTGCAGGTTTCCGTCGGCTCGATTGAGGCTTTGAGGGAATTAGCTGATAATTATCGCAATAAATTGAATCCGGCAGTTGTTATGCTGTTCAATGTCAACGAAGGAAAATTGCAGTTGATCTGTATGATTTCCAAAGAATTGACGAATAAAGGTCTTAACGCTGTAGAGCTGATTAAGACGGCGACGACAGTTTGCGGCGGCGGTGGCGGCGGTCGACCGGATATGGCCCAGGCCGGCGGCAAAGATATTCAGGCTGTACCTGAGGCTATCAAAGCTGTCAGACAAAAGTTGACGGAAAAATTATAATGCAAGTGAGAACGGACAACAGAGGTTGTCCGTTCTTAATACGCAATTTGTAGGAGGCGTTTTAATGCAAAAGGAAGATTGCTTGTTTTGCAAAATGGCCCGTGGGGATATTCAGGTTAATAAAATTTATGAGAACGAAAGTTTATTCGTAATTAACGATATCCATCCGCAAGCCGAAGTACATCGTTTGATTATTTTCAAACAGCATTACGATAATTTTTTGGATCCGAAAATTCAAACAACTGAGGGTCGGGCAGATATGGCTGCTTTGGTACAGGCAATTCCGAAAATTGCTGAAATCGGCAATTTAGCAGAATCCGGCTTCCGTATTATTCAAAATAACGGCGCAGGTGTCGGCCAGTCAGTTATGCATATGCATTTTCATTTCATGTATGATCCGAAGTTTAAGGATCAACTGTAACGAGTATTAGATTTTGTTCAATAGTGGAGGCTTTGAACTATGAGATATATGGATAATCGTATAATGTTGATGGATTTGTATGAGCTGACTATGGCGCAAGCGTGGTTGGATCAGGGAAAAGAAGACTTGGAAGCCTGCTTTGAAGTATTTTTTCGTAAAGTACCGGAAGACGGCGGATATGCTATTATGGGCGGCGTGGAAGATTTGGTTAATTTCTTGCAGGAGACGAAATTTACTGAAGAAAATTTGCAATATTTAGCTTCTACCGGACTTTTTAACAGTCGTTTTTTGGACTATTTGCGTCATATGGATTTTCGTTGCTCCGTTTATGCCGTGAAAGAAGGCAGTGTGGTATTCCCGCGTGAGCCGCTTGTTAAAGTTGTCGGACCGATTATTCAGGCTCAAATTTTGGAAACGATGATATTGCTTTTAGTTAATCATCAGAGTCTGATTTCAACTAAAGCTTCAAGATTACGCTTAGTGGCCGGCAAACGTCAGGTTTTAGAGTTCGGCGCCAGAAGAGCTCAAGGTTATACAGCCGCTTTGATGGGTGCCAGAGCTGCTTATATCGGCGGTATGGACGGAAGTTCCTGCTTAGCCAGCGGTGAATTTTATCATGTGCCGGTGGGCGGTACAATGGCGCACAGCTTTGTCCAGTCTTTTCCGACAGAATATGATGCCTTTGTTGCGTATGCCGACAGCTTCCCGGATAACACCGTTCTTTTGGTTGATACGTACAATGTTTTGAAATCCGGTGTGCCCAACGCTATTTTGGTAGAGAAAAATGTTTTAGCTCCCAAGGGTAAGCATCTTAAAGGTATCAGAATTGATAGCGGCGATTTAACTTGGTTGACGCAGGAAGCACGTAAAATGCTGGATGCAGCCGGCTTGACTGATGTTAAGATTACAGTTTCCAATTCCTTGGATGAATATATTATCAGAGATTTACAGATGCAGGATGCTAAAATTGACAGCTACGGTGTGGGCGAACGTCTGATTACCGCTCGTAATGAGCCTGTATTCGGCGGCGTTTATAAGTTGACCGGTATCAGAAAAGCCGGCGAGAAAAACTTTACTCCGAAGATGAAAATTTCGGAAAACCCTGAAAAAACAACTAATCCGGGCGAAAAGAATCTGCTGCGTTTCTATGATTTGGAAACCGGTAAAGCCATGGCCGATTTAATCTTGTTGGCTGATGAGGATTTAACTCCTTATTATCAGGGAGAAGCAGTTGAGATTTTCGATCCGGTACAAACTTGGAAACGTAAAACTTTAACTAATTATCGTGTCAGAAATATGTTGGAACCTTTGATGGAAAAGGGTGTTGTGGTAGCGAAGAAATACAGTTTGCCCGAGTTGCGAGAGTTTTGTCGCCAGGAATTGGAAACACTTTGGCCGACGATTAAGCGCTTCGAAAATCCGCAGACGTATTATGTCGACTTATCGGCAAAATTATGGCAGGTAAAAGACGAGTTCTTACGTTCGCATCAAATGCATCATTAAATTAATAATTAGAAAGATTGGAAAATTATGAGTAATTTATATGCTGATCCGGTCAAAATTTTAGTAGTGGCCGCCTCGGAAGATCAATTGCAAAAGTTGCCTGCATTACCGCAGAATAACTCTTTGAATTTGCAGGAAGCTGCTGATTTACAAGCTGAGCTTGCCCCGACGAATTATATGGAATTGGAACTTTATCCGCATTTAGCTCCCAATACGGTAAAAAATTTCATCAGCTTGGTAAAAAAAGGATTTTATGACGGCTTGATCTTTCACCGAGTTATCAAAGGTTTTATGATTCAAGGCGGTTGTCCTGAAGGTACGGGAATGGGAGGCCCGGGATATTGCATAAAAGGTGAATTCAGAAGCAATAATTATCAAAACCCGTTGCAGCATGAACGTGGTGTAATTTCCATGGCTCGAGCTATGAGTCCGGATTCTGCCGGTTCACAATTTTTTATTATGCATGCCGCTGCTCCTCATTTAGACGGACAATATGCAGCTTTCGGACGTTTAGTCGGTACAACTGCCTGCTTGGACAGAATTGCGGAAACTCAGGTAGACTATCAGGATCGGCCTTTGCAAAATCAGGTAATGAGTCATATTTACGTAATAGGAAATGTTGACTTGGGCGAACCTGAAAAAATTTAAGTAAGGTGTAGAAGAGCAATTATGAGTGATAAATTTTACATTTCAACTCCGATTTATTATCCCAGTAATAAGTTGCATATCGGTAACAGTTATACAACGGTGCTGGCGGATTATATAGCTCGT
Organism: uncultured Eubacteriales bacterium; assembly: GCA_902373515.1. Lineage (GTDB taxonomy): Bacteria > Bacillota > Clostridia > Saccharofermentanales > Fastidiosipilaceae > Amygdalobacter > Amygdalobacter indicium. Next base: position 48,190 of record CABKML010000010.1, read on the forward strand.
TATGAACGTTTGCGCGGTAAAGAAGTGTTCTTTTTAACAGGAACGGACGAGCACGGACAAAAAATTGAGAAAAAGGCGACTGAAAGACATTTGGCGCCTCGGGCTTTTACGGATGAAGTTGTTGCCTGGATTAAAGAATTATGGCGAAGTTTAGATATCTCTTACGATTATTATATTCGTACCGTTGATGAAGACCATTGCCGACGGGTGCAGATGATATTCCAAAAATTGTATGATCAGGGCGATATTTACAAGGGCGCTTATCAAGGTTGGTATTGCACACCTTGCGAAACTTTTTGGACGGGAACACAGCTCCTTGCGGGAAATTTGTGCCCTGATTGTAATCGTCCGGTTGAAACGGCACAGGAAGAATGCTATTTTTTCCGTTTGTCCAAATATCAGGACCGACTTTTGCAGCTTTACAAAGAAAGACCGGATTTTTTGGTTCCGACAGCCAGAGTTAATGAGATGGTGAAAAATTTCATTGAACCGGGTTTGCAGGATCTGGCCGTTTCGCGTACTTCTTTTAAGTGGGGAGTGCCGGTACCTTTTGATCCTAAGCATGTTATTTACGTTTGGATTGATGCTTTGAGTAATTATATTACGGCTTTGCATTATCCGGATGAGCGGCAGACACTGCCGGACATTTGGCAAAATTCTTTGCAATTACTGGGTAAAGATATTGTGCGTTTTCACGCTATTATTTGGCCGGCTTTATTAATGGCCCTGAATTTGCCTTTGCCGAAAAAGCTGTATGCACACGGTTGGTTGATGTTCAAAGATGACAAGATGAGTAAATCAAAAGGCAATGTTGTTGATCCTTTGATCTTGACGCAGCGTTACGGAGTCGATGCTATTCGTTATTATTTGTTGAGTGAATTACCGTACGGGGCGGACGGACACTTCTCTAATGAATCTTTGATTGAACGTATTAATATTAATCTGGCTAATGATCTGGGAAATCTCTATTCACGCAGTTTAGCTATGTTTGTGAAATATTTTGCCGGAGAAATACCGCAGGATTTAAAGCCCGAAGCGACTGCTTTTGATGCTGATTTGGAGCAGACTTTGGTTAAACAAATAAGTATTTATCATCGCTGCTTCAAGGAAAATCAGTATTCCAACAGCTTGGCGGCCATATTTGTTTTAATCCAACGCGCAAATAAGTATATCGACGAAACTTCGCCCTGGGTTTTAGCTAAGCAGGAAGATAAAAAGGCAGAACTTTTATCCGTTATATTGCATTTGTTGGAGACTTTGCGGCAAATAGCCCTGTGTTTATATCCGGCTATGCCGTCTTCCATGTTGCGTATATTGAGCGGATTGGGTCAGGCGACGGACAAAACGAATTTAATTGCGCAATTCAAAGAGGTCGGCAGTTGGCATAATTTCTCCTGTCAAGGGACTTTGCAGACCAGCGAACCGATTTTCCCGCGCTTGGATATGCAGAAGGAAATCGACTACCTTAACGGCTTGCTGGAAGCTCAAAAAGCAGCTGCTCAGGCCAAACAGGAGCCGGAAAAACAAACTGCTGCAAAAGTTCAATCCGAATCGGAGGAGAAACAGACTGTAGAGTTGAGTGATTTTGCCAAATTGGATCTGCGTATCGGTACGGTAGTTAAATGTGAAAGAGTTGCCAAATCGGATAAATTGTTGCATGAAACAATTAATATCGGTAATGACCGTTTGCTCAGTGTCGTTTCAGGTATTGCCCGATATTATACGCCGGAGGAGATGCTCGGCAAGCAGGTAGTCCTGTTGTGTAATTTACCGGCGCGTAAGTTAAAAGGAATTGTTTCCGAAGCGATGCTTTTGACGGCAGAAAATCCTGATGGCAGCATCCGTTTATTGACAGTTGCCGATAAAGTTCAGGACGGAGCAATTATAGCTTGAGTTTAAGCAAAGATAAAATAACCGGAGTTGCTGCCCAGCCTTCGGTTATTTCTTTAATTTTATTCGCCCGGAGGAATATATGAGTAAAGAAAAACAACATGCGGCTCAAGTTGCCGCTCGTAATTTTATTATTAATAATCTTCCGGCTTATGACAGCCATACCCATATTCATGACCCGGAATTTCAAGCCGATTATCATAGCGTTATAGCACGAGCACATGCGGCGAATATCAAACAGATGCTGTTGCCTTGTGACGACTTGCAATCATGCAAAAGAACTTTAAGTTTCCACGCTTCTTTGTCTGCGCAGGAAAAAAAGCTGGTACGGTATGCTTTAGGCTATCATCCGCATGCGGCGGAGGATTATTGCTTGAATAACGGTTATGCAGAATTGGTAAAACTGGCCGGCGAATTTTCTCTTGTCGCTCGGACTTCCTCGGATAATTCAGCTGATCGATTTGTTAGCGATGCCGGCAAACCTATTTTAGCGGCCGTAGGGGAAATAGGCTTGGATTACTATTATGATAATTCCCCGCGCGCCTTACAAAAACGCGCTTTTTACGAGCAGCTGGCATGGGCTGCAGAACTTAAATTACCTTTGAGTATCCATACGCGAGAAGCTTTCAGTGATACTTTAGATATATTACAGTCTGCTTTTAAAAATAATTTGTTGCTATCTTCGCCCGGTGTGATTCATTGTTATTCCGGTTCCAAAGAATTTGCCAAACGTTTATTGGAAATGGGATTTTACTTGGGATTTGACGGCCCGATAACTTTTAAAAATGCCAGAGTGGCACCGGAAGTTATAGAGTATTGTCCTCTAAGCCGGATATTAATAGAAACTGACGCACCATATCTTACCCCTGAACCTTTCAGAGGAGAAAGAAACGAACCGGCGAATGTAAAACTTGTTTTGCAAAAAATTGCTGAAATTAAGAACGTAGCGCCGGAAGAGGTGGCAAGAGTAATATACGATAATGCAGTTCGACTTTTCGGCATTAATTAGGTTGATTTTCACAAATTAAGACCTATAATTTATTAGTAATCTTAGTAAATTATACAAAAAGATTTGCTGACAGGTAGGTAAGAAATGAGTGATTTTAAGCAGGAAGTTGTTGAGAAGTTATTACACAATACATTTAATGAAGCTAATATTCCGTCAGATTGGCATAAACCGGAAGAACAGGCTAACTTGGCAATCGGAGTAATTTTAAGCAAACAAGAAAAAAAACCTGATTTTGCTTATCGTTTGGAAAGTGATTCAATCGGCGAAAAGAAAGTTGCCAAGAACGCTTATTATGGTGTCCAGACTTTGCGCGGTGCAATTAATTTCCCTATTACCGGCATGAGAATGCATCGTTATTTAATCGATTCTGTCGCTGAGATTAAGAAAGCAGCAGCTATAACTAACTATACTGCCGGCCGTTTGGACGAGGAGCGGGCAACTGCTATCAGTCAGGCTTGTGATGAAATAGTTGCCGGTTATCTACATGATCAATTCATTGTTGATCCGATTCAAGGCGGTGCCGGTACGTCGCTGAATATGAATGCCAATGAGGTAATTGCCAATCGTGCCATTGAAATTTTGGGAGGCGAAAAAGGCGATTATTCTATTGTTCATCCCAATGACCACGTTAATTTCGCGCAGTCGACTAATGATGTATTTCCCAGCTGCGGCAAAATGACGGCCATTAAACTGATTTTGGAAGCACAGAAAGCTTTAAATGATTTAGCTTCTGCTTTGCAGGCCAAAGCGAAAGAATTTGATAACGTTCTGAAAATGGGACGTACACAGTTACAGGATGCCGTACCTATTCGTTTAGGACAGGAATTTTCGGCTTATGCTGCAGCTGTACAAAGAGATATCAAGAGATTTGATAAAGCCGTTTCCTGTTTGGCGGATTTGCCTATGGGCGGTACGGCGATCGGTACGGGCTTAAATGCCGATATTAATTATGTTAATAATATCGTGCCGAATATTGTCGCTATTTCACATCTGCCTTTGAGACAGGCGGAAAATTTAGTTGATGCTACGCAAAATCTGGACGGTTATGTGGAAGCGTCCGGAATTATCAAGACATGTGCCGTTAATTTATCAAAAATGTGTAATGATTTACGTTTGTTGAGCAGCGGACCGCGTTGCGGCTTTGCCGAGATTAATTTACCGTCGATGCAAAACGGCTCTTCAATAATGCCCGGAAAAGTTAATCCGGTAATCCCGGAAGTGGTTAATCAGGTAGCATTTAATATTATAGGCAACGATACAACTATTACTTTAGCTTGTGAAGCCGGACAAATGGAATTGAATGCTTTTGAACCGGTTATTTTTTATAACTTATTCCAATCGGCGGAAACTTTAACGCATGCTGTCAGAACTTTGATTGACAATTGTATTAACGGTATAAGTGTGAATGAAGAACGTTGTCGGGATCTGGTCAATCATTCCATCGGCATAGTTACTGCACTTAATCCTTATATCGGTTATAAAAACGCTGCCAAGATTGCTAAAGAAGCGCAAAAAACAGGAAGACAGGTCGGCGAATTGATTTTGGAGAATAAGTTGTTGAGTTCTAAGCAGTTAGAAACTTTAATGAATCCGCAAAACATGACCGGACCGGGAATCAGCGGCGATACAAGTGAATGGCAAAAACATTATCATTTGAAAAACAAGCATTAATGAAAGCCGGATTAAAACTATTTCCCTCAGGTTGCAAGTTGCAGCCTGAGGGTTATTTATTTGAGTAATTTTTCCAAGTTACTTATAGTTTTCTCCAGATTTGTATTGTAAGCTTGAACTTCCGTCCAGGAACAGGCTTCATCTTTTTCCAATTCTTCACTTAATTCTAAATACAGTTCCTCCGCTTTTTCTCCCAATTGGAGGCGCAGATTGTAATCTTCGTAGGACTGAGGCGTATTATCCGTATTTTGTAAAAAAGTTTGATTAAACTGCTCATTTCGGGTCAACAGCTGCAGAACCGTATTTAAGTTATTCTGTGCCTGGACTTTTAAAGCCCGAATTTTACCTTTATTCCAATTGCTGTCAGTTGCTTTTCGTTCTTTAACGACCGCGGAACTTGTAGTTTTAGTTGCAGACAGCGATTTTTCTTTACTTAAAGAATCAATGTTACTCGAATTCAGAGAAGACAAGTACGTTTTCCACCATTCTTCGTAAGAAGCATATTCTTTCAGGCGACAATCGACAAAACCGTAGATTTTATTGGCAATTTTCTCGACAAAATAGCGGTCATGACTAACCACTACTAAAGCCCCGGCATAATTTTGCAGGGCATTTTCCAAACGTTCTATAGAATAAAGATCAAGATGATTGGTCGGTTCATCCAGAAATAAAATATCCGGGTGAGCGTTGATCAATTTTGCCAAAAAAATTCTATGTCTTTCACCGCCGGATAAAATACGAAGAGGTTTATCAATCATGCTGCTGTCAAAACCGTAATTCGCCAATTGCGCTCTGATATAGCGTTCGGGTATGGTATTATCGTGCATAAGATAATCCAGCAAACTTTGAGAAGGATCGGGGAAATTAATGATTTGTCCCATATAAGCTATTTGTAAATCCCCGTAAAGTTTAATTTCGCCGCTATCAGGCAGTTCTTCTCCCAAAAGGATTTTTAATAAAGTTGTTTTACCTGTGCCGTTACGTCCGATTAAAGCTGCTTTTTCATTCGCTTTCAAGGAAAAATCCAGATGCTGAAAAAGTTGCTTATCGAATTTTTTACTTAAATCTTTCACCGAGACAAGTAAACGTTTGTAATCTTTTTCACCCAAAGATGACGGTTGATTAAAACTGAATTTTAAGTGTTTTTCCCCGATTTGCTGTTCTTTAAGCTGCTTTATTTTGGCATTTAAGCTATTTACAACTTTTTCTCTTTGATGATAACCGCTGATATTACGATGGGAAAGAAAGGTTTGTTTAACAGCAGTTTCTATATTGAGCTTTTCATTTAAACGTTCCAATTCTTTAGCCTGAATTTGTTTTTGTTCATCAGCTAATTTCCGCGCTTGCGTATAATTGCCGGAATATACGGTGAATTTATGTCCCTCCAACATAATGGTTTTATCACTTATACGATCAAGAAAATAGCGATCATGACTGACAACAATAAAAGTCTTTTTGGATTTTTTGATAAAATCGGCCAGCCAATCACAACTAAGTAAATCCAAGTGGTTCGTCGGTTCATCCAGCAAAATTAAATCCGCCGGTCGTAATAGACAATGAGCTAAAGCTACTTTCATTTTTTCACCGCCGGAAAGAGTAATCGGTGCCTGTTCGATTAATTCTGTCGGTAAATTCAATCCGGCCAGAGCAGCCTTAATAGAAGCTGTAAAACCATATCCTCCCAGGCGTTCAAATTCAGCTTGAGTTTCCGTATACCGTTTCAGCAGGACGGGTAAATCTTTGTCATTTTCGGCTTTTTTATCGGCTGCAGCTATCAATTGACTCAATTCATTCATTTCAGTTTCAACAGCAGTCAATTCCGGATTATCATAGACATGAGCCAGTTTATCTAAAGCTTGTAAGGAATGTTGGCCTAAGTAACTTATGATACAATTTTTAGCTTGATTTATTTTACCGCTGTCCGGTAAAATTTCACGACACAATAACTTAAAAAAAGTAGACTTACCGGAACCGTTTAAGCCGACAAGTGCATACTTATATCCGGCATCAATGGTTAAATCGGCCTGATCGAATATTACCTGCTCATTAAAAGCTAAATTAACTTCTTGTAAATTTATCAAACTCATGACGTAATTATAACATCAAATCAATACCTGCACAGCTGCAGAAAGGGGCAAATAATCGGCTATATTTACTGTTATAAATTTCTGTTTTAGAAAAAATTACAGCAATAGGGGCGGTAAACTGTTATAATTATCTAGTTGGCTGATATGTAATTAAGCCGATGATTAATAAGTAAGGCCGAGTAATCGGATAATGTACATGAAAATTTGAGAAAGAAGGTTGTTTCATGTTAAAGTTTAACTGCAAAAATGCTGCGAGTTTTTTGTCTGACGGAGAGTTGGAAGCTTTACAGGCACAATTAAAAATAGCTGATTGTGCTTTACACGACGGTACGAATTTAGGTGCAGATTTCTTAGGTTGGGTCAATTTGCCGACTGAATACGACAAAGCGGAATTACAAAAAATTAAGGAATGTGCAGCGAGATTGCGTCGGGAAGTTGATTGCCTTGTAGTTATCGGTATCGGCGGTTCTTATTTGGGTGCTCGTGCCGTTCATTCAGCCTTTGCTCAATCTCTTACAGGCCAAATTAAGAATAGCCCGGAAATTATTTATGCCGGCTTCCAATTGTCCGGTGATTACATGAATGAATTGTTGGCATACCTTAAAGATAAACGCTTTGCCATCAATGTTATTTCCAAGTCCGGTACAACAACAGAACCGGCAGTAAGCTTCAGAATTTTGCGTTCCTTATTAGAAAAACAGGTCGGCAGTGAAAAGGCGAAATCTTTAATTTTTGCGACAACTGATGCGCATAAAGGTGCTTTGAAAAAATTTGCTACGGAAAAGGGTTACCAAACATTCGTTGTTCCCGATAACGTGGGCGGACGTTTTACTGTTTTAACGGCTGTCGGTCTTTTCCCGTTAGCTGTAAGCGGAGTTAATGTCGAAGAGCTGTTGGCCGGAGCCGGGCAAATGCAGAAAATTTGCGCTGAAACTAAAGATTTGAGCAACCCGGCTTGGAAATATGCCGCTTTGCGCAATAGCTTGTATAGACAGGGTAAAGCTATTGAAATTTTGGTCAACTATGATTTACGCTTGAATTATTTATCGGAATGGTGGAAACAGTTATACGGCGAAAGTGAAGGTAAATTCAAGCGCGGTATTTTCCCGGCTGCTGTAAGTAATACAACCGATTTACACAGTATGGGGCAGTTTATTCAGGAAGGGTCCCGTAACTTGTTCGAAACGGTGTTGTGGATTAATAATAGTAACAGTGTCTGCCTGATCCCTGATGATCCGCAAAATATTGACGGTTTGAATTTCCTGTCCAATAAAAATTTGCAGGAAGTTAATCACAATGCTATGTTGGGTACGTCCTTAGCCCATGCTGACGGCGGTGTCCCGAACAGCTTAATTACCTTAGACAAAATTTCTGAAAACGAATTGGGACAATTACTTTATTTCTTCGAATATGCCTGTGGCTTGAGCGGCTATCTCAATGCTGTTAATCCGTTTAATCAGCCGGGTGTAGAGCATTATAAACAGAATATGTATGCTTTAATCGGTAAGCCCGGATTTGAAAAACAAAAAGAAATTATGGAAGCACGTTTGAATAAATAATGATTGGATGATAA
>CABKML010000011.1 GCA_902373515.1 uncultured Eubacteriales bacterium
ATATTTATTTGAATAAAGTTATTTGTCGCTCCTGCAAATCGGCACTTTTCAAAGTTATACCGCTTGTTCCCAATTTATGGACGCGATGTCTTTCCCACTCGGTTTTATCGGTCAAATCGTTCAACGGTATAAAATCGAGTATTTGCGCCTGTTTTCTCAATTTTAACACCTGATCGCCGCGGTTGGTCCGAGTGCTCTTGCGATTAATCAGATCCAAATTAAATAATACAGCTTTGGCCTGATCGCTGATCAGCACGAAATCGCGTTGCTCACCTGCTGTATCCGAGGGCAAATAATAAACAGCAATAACCGGACTGTGCGTACTGACTGCCTTTATAAGTTTCTTTCTGTTTTGCTTCGTAGCGTAAGCTGCAAGTTCAACTCTACTTACTCTGCCGTCGGCATAAGCAGCAGCAATTTCTCCCTTATAGTCCGACGTTATCAACATACCTACAATTTTTTCATCTGCGGCCAGACTCAACAAATTAGGCAAATAGGTTCCCCAATCTGAAGGCTTGTCATCGTTCAAATCGGAAAGCTTTAATTTGTACAAATTGGCTTGGGAACTGAAAAGCAAAAGTTCCTGTTTATTACTACCGCTTTGCATTTGCCATATTTGATCATTTTCCTTCAATTTCAACTCGGCCGTACTGCGCAAAGAAGTTAAAGCTAATTTTTTCAAATAACCGTCTCGCGTCAGGAAAACGCGCAAATTGAAGTCTTCAATAAAGTCGGCATCGCTGACTTCAGTTATATCGGCCGCCGCTATAATTTTCGTTTTACGCTCCTGCCCGTATTTATCGGCTATCGTTTTCAATTCTTTAATTATCAGAGCATTCAGCTTGGCCGTTTGCGCCAAAGTTGCGGCAATATCGGCTAAATCATCAGTTATTTTGCGCTTTTCTTCCAAGCGTTGCAAAATATGTTCTTTATTTAATTGTCTTAATTTGATGTTGCAAATATACTCCGCCTGTTCCGCATCCACAGCAAACGCTTCCATTAAATTGGGAACAACAGCATCATCTTTTTCCGTATTTTTTATTATATTAATGGCTTTGTCGATATCGAGCAGAATTTCGGCTAAAGCTTGCAGCAGATGCAGTTTAACCTGCAATTTACGTTCTTGAAAAAGCAAACGCCTTTTCACGCAATTTCGCCGGAATTTCAACCATTGGGCAATAATAGCTTTGACACCTAAAACTTGCGGACAGCCTTCAATGAGGACATTAAAATTGCACGGGAAACTGTTCTCCAACTCGGTTAAGGAAAACAATTTCTGCATCAATTGTTCCGGATCGGCCGTTTTGCGATAATCAATAGTGATACACAAACCGTTAATGTCCGTTTCGTCACGGACATCCGTAATTTCTTTGATTTTACCGCTTTTGACCAGTTCGGCCAATTTATCAATAATGCTTTCAATCGTCGAAGTATAGGGAATTTCCCGGATTTCAATGCAATTATCAGCCTTATTGATCGTATATTCGGCCCGTAATTTGAAGCTGCCGCGACCACTGTTATAAATTTCCCGCATTTTACTTTCATCGTAAATTAATGCTGCTCCGGAAGCGAAATCCGGCGCCGGCATATACTGCAACAGGTCACAACCGGGATCATTAATGTATGCTATGACAGCCCGGCAAACTTCCTGCAAATTGAAGGAACAGATATTGCTCGCCATGCCGACGGCAATACCCTGATTGGCGTTAACCAGTATTCCCGGAAAAGCTGTCGGCAAAAGCGTAGGTTCCGACATCGTCCCGTCATAATTGGGCACAAAATCGACCATATCTTCATCTATGCCGCGAAAAATTTCATTGGCTATAGCATCAAGTTTGACTTCCGTATAACGTGGCGCCGCCGATTGCATATCCTTGGAATATTGCTTACCCATGTTACCTTTGGAATCAATATAAGGATGCAACAGGGTTTCGTTACCCCGAGTCAAACGAACTAAAGTATCGTATATCGCCTGGTCACCGTGGGGATTAAGTTTCATGGTTGCGCCGACCACATTGGCCGATTTGCTGCGTGCGCCGTTAAGGAGTCCGGCCTTATACATCGTATACAAAAGTTTACGATGGGCCGGTTTGAAACCGTCTATTTCCGGAATTGCACGGGAAATAATGACGCTCATAGCGTAGGGCATATAATTATTTTGCAAAGTTTGGCCGATAGGTTCCAAGCTCACGCTGCCGGCAGCTTCTGCTAAATACTGCAATTCGGACGGATAGCTGACTTGGTCTTTAACGCCGCTTTTTCCGACCGCCTTATCTTGTGATTTTTTCTTATTTTTCATATCCGTATTCTCTCTTAATTAAGCCACAATTTCGTTTAATCCAAATCCAAAAGTTCCAAATAATTATGTCCGTTGGCGGCAATGAATTCTTTCCGGCCGTTAAGATTATCACCCAGCAGCAAATCGAATATCTCCTGCATTTCAGCTTCCGCTTCGTCGGTAACTTGAATAAGACGTCTTGTTTGCGGATTCATAGTTGTACGCCACATCATATCCGGTTCGTTTTCACCCAAGCCCTTGGAACGCTGTAACTTACAATTCGCCTGTCCCAAACTTTTCAGCAAAGCAGCTTTTTCTTTCTCGTCATAAGCAAAGTAAGTAATACTGTCACCTTTACCTTTCGGCATATAAGTTATTTCGTAAAGCGGCGACTCGGCTATATAGACTTTGCCCATTTTCAGCAAAGTGGGGACTAAACGGTAAAGCATCGCCAGAACTAAAGTGCGAATTTGGAAGCCGTCAACATCAGCATCGGTACAAATGATTATTTTATTCCAACGCAATAAATCCGGGTCGAATTCACCTACGCCCTTTATTTGCTTATGCTTAAGTTCGACACCGCAACCTAACACCCGCACCAAATCCATGATTATATCGCTCTGAAAAATTTTGCTTAAAGGGGCTTTCAAACAGTTCAGAATCTTACCTCTAAGCGGAATTACGGCCTGAAACTCGGCATCTCGCCCCAGTTTGACGGAACCCAAAGCCGAATCGCCTTCTACGATATACAACTCCTTGCAATTCGCGTCTTTGCTGCGACAATCAATAAATTTTTTTATTCTATTGGTAATGTCAACTTTTCCCTGTAATTTACTTTTAACCGTTATCCGTTGTTTTTCGGCACTTTCACGGGCACGCTTGTTAATCAGCACCTGCTCCAGAACTTTATCGGCCACAGCTTTCTGCTCAATAAACCACAATTCCAAATGTGATTTCAAAAGTTCCGTCATAAAATCCTGAATAAAACGATTGTTGATCGCTTTTTTTGTTTGATTTTCATAAGAAGTACTGGTAGAAAAAGAATTGGTAACCAATAATAATGAATCGGCAATATCCTGAAAAACAATTTTTCCTTCGTTGTTTTTGTATTTATCCCGTTCTTTGCACACTTTATCAAAAGCGTAAGTAAAAGCCTGCCGACACGCTTTCTCCGGTGAACCGCCGTATTCCAACCAACTGGAATTATGATAAAATTCCTGGCGCGGATTATGATTATTAAAAGCGAAAGCCACTTCAATTTTAACATCATATTCCTGTCGATCAGCTTTATCTCTGCCGCGGCCCTGTTCTGCAAAAGTAAAAACGTCGCTGATACCGTTATCGGCATTGAGTTCCTGCAAATATCCTTCTATGCCGCGTTCATAGCAGTAGTGTTCTTCTTCCCCCGTATTCTCATCAATAAAGGTAAAAGTTACACCGGCATTAACTACTGCCTGCTGTTTCAGGACCAGACGAAAATAATCTGCCGGAATTTTCACATCCGTAAAGACTTCAGTGTCGGGCAAAAATCGCTGAAAAGTTCCCGTTTTTTTGCTTTTACAGGGACTTTTGTGCAAACCGCCGATGTTTTCACCCTTTTCAAAATGCAATTCGTAAAGAAAGCCGTCCCGCTTAACCTGAACGTCGAAATAAGCGGACGCATACTGTGTTGCGCAGGCTCCCAAGCCGTTAAGCCCCAAACTGTAGCTATAATCTTGACCTGCAGCATTGTTATACTTGCCGCCGGCATACAATTCCATGTAGACCAGCTCGTAATTATATCTTTGCTCCCGTTCGTTATAATCCAACGGTATACCGCGGCCGAAATCTTCCACGGAATAAGAACCGTCTTTGTAACATTTAACAATTATTTCCCGACCGAAGCCTTCTCTGGCCTCATCTATAGAATTGGATAATATTTCAAAAAAAGCATGTTCGCAGCCATTCAGATCATCCGAACCGAATATAACGGCCGGACGCAAGCGGACACGCATGGCGCCTTTTAACGCCGATATAGATGCATTATCATATTGTTTTTTCACTATTGCCGCCTCATTATGTCAATTGGAATCGCCTAACTGCGTCCTGATGTAAAGCTGAAAAAAGCCGGTGCACAGCATCCGGCTTAATAAAATATGAGCCCAAAGGGATTCGAACCCCTGACCCACAGCTTAGAAGGCTGTTGCTCTATCCACCTGAGCTATGAGCCCATATACTGAAGCAGGTGAAGGGAATCGAACCCTCATAGTCAGCTTGGAAGGCTGAAGTTTTACCACTAAACTACACCTGCATAAAAGCAATAATCATTATACATAGATATACCGTTCAGTGCAAGATAAATATTAATACAGCAAGTAACAGATATGATCCCCGCTTTCAAGCACGCTAACGATCCCGGTAATATAGAATCACTCGCTTTTTTTCACCACCAGCGCCTCGGCTAATAATGACACCTGCAAAATATTCATCGCCGTTAAATTACTTACCGCCTCAATAACGGCCGCCTGCGCCTCCTGCAAGGCCTTCTGCGCATTATAGCCGTAATACAGCGATAACTTAATTTTGAAAACAAGGCCGCTTGTTTCCTGCTGCACTTCACAGTCCCGCAAGCGATGTACCGCTTTAACTTTCTGTAAACTGTAAAGAACAATATTTTTTAACGCCTGATCGGTAATACTATAGTGTCCCAAAACGGAAAAACTCGGTCGAACAATACTTTGCTCCACCTGCAGCGGCATTTTGCCGCCACTGATTAAAACCGATGCGGCTGTTAAAGGTACATTACCGTTCTCTTTATCTTTATTTTCACTTTCCTTGTTAATAAAGCGTTGCCGTAACAGATTCAAAGGTTCAAAAATTGAGCCGGAAAATTCATGCTTCAATTCCATCGAAGGAACGGGAATTGCATGTTGACCGGTATGAATCCGATTGTAACGGGCCTGATTAATCTCACTTGCAGTAGCCACATCCGTTATATTGATCCACTCGGACGGAAATTGCAGCCACAAAGCTTTACAGATTTTTTTAATCATCGCTTCACTTGTACCTAGAATTAATAAGCGCCCCGGTTGTTGGCTGATCAAAGCGCGCCGCATGGTTTGGGCCCGAATCGGATCGAAAAAAATCGCCTGCCGCACCGACTCGATTTTAGTTCCGGCCCGTTTGGCCGAACTGCCGGCGACAATATGATTTTCTTTAATCAACAAAGCATCGTCAATTATATAACTGCATTTGGATAAAAATGCTACCTGATTGGCTCTGGTAGATTTCCCCGTCCCGGACGGACCGACGAACGCTACAACATAAATTTTGCTTAAAATCGCTCGGCTTTGCGTCTCATCCAATTTACTCAAATCATAAGAACTGTCTTTACTGACTGCCTTGCTGCCGAGTTTATCGGTTTTACCGTTCAAGAATTCAAAATTCAGTTTTTTCTTCATTTCCTCCAAAACAAGAGGCATTTTGGCTTCCCGGGCCGGATCTTGTTCCCGGGCAGCTAAGGCAAGTTCCGGTTCACTGTTCGGGAAGCGCTTAAGATCATCAAAATCGGGAATGTTTTGACCTTTGTTCTGTAAAAAGAGCGGTAAATTCGACTTGACAGCAGAATCAGTCTCCTGCTCCGGCGCTGAAATTACAGACTTCGTCTCCTGCAGCTTATACAACTCGCTCTCATCTTCAATTTCAGGCAAAGAAACCTGATCTTTGGGTGCATGTTGACGCCGGTGCGGCAAAAGTTTACCTTTGAGTTGCAAATTGGCGGTATTGCGTGTGACTTGCCGCAGAATTCTACCCGTATCATGCCAAACGGCACGAGCAATTTTGCGCAAGCTCCTAGTTTCACCGGAAAAATCCGGTAATTCTGGCAATTTACGACGCCAATAAGCAAACAAGCCGAGACGACCCTGTACCGCCTCAGCCTGTTTCTCTTTTTCAGTTATTTTAGGTAAATCTTTCTTCACCTGTAACCTTCTCCGTCCGCCTTATTCTTCTTCATCCCAGTTATGATATACAGCCTGTACATCATCATTTTCTTCCAAGGCATCAATTAAATTCTCCAATTTTTTCACCTGTTCCGGGTCTTTAACGCTGATATAGTTATCAGGTACCCGTTCCAGTTGACTTTCCAGAATTTTATGTCCGGCTGCTTCTAAGGCAGTTTTGACCGCATAGTAATTATCAGCTGCTGTCGTCACGCAATAACCGACCAACTCATCATCTTCATCTTTTTGCGCCTGCAGATCTTCCCCGCCGCACTCCAAAATTTCCAACATTAAAGCGTCTTCGTCCGTGTCATCAGCTGCCAACAAAATAGATCCCTGACGCTTGAACATGAAAGAAACGCAACCGTTGGTACCTAAATTACCGCCGTGCTTATCAAAGCTGTGTCTGACTTCTCCGGCTGTACGGTTACGATTATCGGTTAAGCACTCCACTAAAACTGCTACACCGGCAGGGCCGTAACCCTCGTATGTAACCGATTCATAATTTTCATTAGCGCCGGCACCGGCAGCTTTTTGAATTGAACGTTGAATGGTATCGTTAGGCATATTATTACTTTTCGCCTTGGCAATAACATCTTTCAATTGCGAATTAACATCCGGGTCAGGACCGCCCATTTTAACTGCAACTTGAATTTCACGCCCGATTTTGGTAAATACAGCACCGCGCTTAGCATCAGCTGCACCTTTTTTGCGCTTAATATTATTCCATTTTGAATGTCCTGACATATTGTTCCTCCTAATATATGTTTATCCGAGCAAAATTGCCGACTCGAACTGAAAATTTTTCATAACATTCCTATTTTAACACAAATTTGTCAGCCGCACCTTGGTCCCTACCCCTTCTTTTAAGAGCTATTTGTGCTGCCAGATCCAAAAAGGCGGCGCTGTCTTTTTGTAACTCATCCAAAGATTTCTGCCCGGAATATTCTTTTTCTAAATTATAAGCCAGCCAACGTTCGGCAAAATGCCAAAGATATGCACTCAACTCCGGACTTATAACTATATTGTATAAACGTTGTACCGGGCAGCTGCAAATGTACCTTAAAAGATTTGTGCAATTACCGGAAAGCTCCTGCACGGAAGTAAGCGAAGAATCCGCCTCCGTCTGCCTATAAGTCTGCAAACTGCCGGCAGCAAAAGAAAAGCAGGTTCGTTCGGCCGTCGTAGCAGACGGTAAATCCAAATTCGGGCGGTAACCGCTCTCAGCCAAGGACCGTAAAATATAAGTTGCCGCAATTCCTCTGACAACACTGAGATCAACTGAATTTTCAGCCAGTTTATCAACAGCGCTCAAAGCATACAATGTATAAGGCCAAAGTTTCCGGGCCTGCTCCCTGTCTGTAGCCAAATCGGTCAACAAATCGAGAATCAGGCTTGTTGCCGCTAATGTCGGCAAGCTACGAGTTAAAAGAGAAAAGCGGTAAATTACACTGAAGTCGCTTAAGTAATATTTTCCGCGGTGAGAAAACAGATCCAAATCGACATAGCTGTAATCGGGTAAAAAATAAGGCTTGAGCGAAGTAAAAGCATTATCGCTGCCGGCAGCTTTACCTTTTTGTTCAAAGCAGCTGATAACTCCGATTTGCGGGCTGAAAATTTTAATAAAGCGTCCGCCGGGCAATTTGGCGCTGACCCGTAAAAGCAGCGCCTGACATTTATAATGACCGTTATTATCCATAAAATTATTGTAAAGGTCGATTCTGCGCTTTTTTCAGGTTATAGCCGTAATCATTGAGATAAATCGACTTATCGCGCCAATTTTCCCGCACCTTGACCCGTACCTCCAAATAGACTTTACACTCCAGTGCCTCCTCGATCTTAATTCTGGCAGATGAAGCCATCCGTTTGATCGCCTGTCCGTCTTTGCCGATTAACATTTTTTTGTGACTTGCGCGCTCCGTAATAATCGCCGCCTGTAATTTTACCAAGCAGCGTTCCCCGGTCTCATCCGTTTCTTCGGCAAATTTTTCAATTTCCACAGCAACTCCATACGGTAACTCTTTGTGATAATACTTCAAAACTTGTTCTCTGATTAACTCCGCACATAAATTACGTTCGGTTTGATCGGTAAAATAGTCTAAAGGATAATATCTCGGACCTTGCGGCAAAATGCGAATAATTTCCGTCAAAAGTTCCGCAATTCCGTCACTTTTTAAGGCTGCAATCGGCACGACGGCCTGAAACGGATACAACTTACTGTAAGCATCAATCAGCGGTAAAAGCTTTTGTTTAACTACCGTATCGGCTTTATTGATTACAAGAATTGCCGGTTTGTGCAATTCGCTCAAACGCTCCAGCAATTTATGCTCAACTTTGCCCGGATAAGCATAAGCCGCATCCACAAGAAGTAAAACTGCATCTGCATCTTTAATGGCTGCCAAGCCCGATTGATTCATATAATCTCCCAGTTTATCAGCAGCTGTGTGTACACCGGGGGTATCGGTAAATATAATCTGACTGTCTTTGGTATTATAAATCGTTCTGATATTATCTCTGGTGGTCTGCGCTTTCGCTGAAGTAATAGCCAAATACGCTCCCGATATTTCATTCAGTAACGTTGATTTGCCGACATTCGGACGCCCGACAATAGCCACAAAACCGGACTTGAAATCTGCCGGCAAATCTTCTGTCTGCGCTTGCGGCACTGCTGTCAGCGGCAAGCAAGGAGATTCATTATATTCTTTGGCCAAGGCTATCAATTCCGCCGGTTTGAGTTCCGGATTTTCCCGTAAAATCAGCAAATTACCTAAAATCTGATCCTGCAGCGCAAATTGCAGACTTTCTTCTCTTTGGCCTTCTTCGTGATCATAGCCCAAAACATGCAGGAAACCGTGACAACAAAGAAAATTGAACTCCCGCCAATAACTGTGGCCGTAGTTTTCCGCCTGTTCCCGCACTTTATCACCGCATAAATAAATATCGCCTAAATTAAAGACTTCTTTCGGGGCCATACGATCTTCATCTTCCGCCGACATTTCGGCAACATCTGCTTCTTCCGGCATTTCCGGTTCCAAATCATAAGGCATCAGAGGCTGCAACAGCTTTCCTTCTTTTAATTCATAATGCGGGAAAGACAGAACATCAGTCACATAATCTTTCTGCCGATATTCTTTATTCAGTTTTCTAATAGCTGCAGCTGAACCGAGATTGACATTCATTTCGACATAATCGGCCTTGTTCTCCAAACTCTTCAATAAGCTCGCCGCCCCCGTCTGCAAAGTCGTTTGCAAAAGTTTCGTCAATGCCGCCTGCCAGGCATCCAATAAGATATCTAAATTATAATTACACGCTGCCATATAAGAATCGGGCACGGCAAATTGTGCCTGAAATTCAGCCGCACTTTCAAAATCATGATACAACTTAATTCTTGCTAACATCTGGATATTTTACCCTTTCCTTAAACACTCCGGCGTAAACGCGCGTAAAAGCCGCCAATATTTTTTCAACATCATGGTAAGACAAACCGGAATTAATCAATTGATCCTGGCTGTTTTTGTCATGAAGGATTTTGCGCGATAATTCTTCCACTTCTTTTGAAGTGCGATAGCCGGTAGATTTCATCGCCGCTTCCAAAGAATCAGCCAACATAATAATTGCCGCTTCTTTACTGGTCGGACTCTCCCACGGATAGCGCCAATCATCTTTATTTACCGGTGCCAAATGCAGTTTTTCATGCTCTTTTTCCGCTTTTTTATAGAAATAGAAAAGAACGGTTGTTCCGTGATGCTGCTTGATAATATTAATCAAAGCCTGGGGCAAACGATAGCGCCGGGCAATTTTCTGTCCCATAGCTACATGACGGGTAATTATTTTATAGCTGCTTTCCGGTTGTAAATCATCATGCGGATTATAATCGTCCTGATTTTCCGTAAACATCAAAGGTTGTTCCAATTTACCGATATCATGGTAATAAGCGCCTACTCGACACAGCAAAGTATTGGCCCCGACAGCTTCCGCAGCCGACTCGGCCAAGTTGGCTACCATCATAGAATGTTGATAAGTTCCCAGAGCTTCCATAAACAGACGTTTCATAAGCGGTGCATCCGGTTGAGCCAAAGCTACCAGCCGCATCGGTGAAACGGCGGCAAAAGTAAAATCCAACAAAGGAATTATTCCGACTGCCAGCAAAGAACTCAGCAAGCCGTTCAAAACACACAAAGCTATTATCCGACAGGACTCCAATAAAGTCTGATTTTCAAAGACCACATAAACAGCAGCGCCCAAAAGCATGGCCAGAGTCGACGCAACAATAAGCAGCAGATAATTAACTTTTTGCTTGGAAAAACTCATAATTAAAATCATAATCAAAGTCGCAAAAGTGTAAACGACAAAATGACTGACAGTATTTTTACTGAGAATACTCAAAAAGATCACCAAATCCAAGCTCAAAAATAGAGCATCTCCGGCACTGAAATACACGACTGCTATCAGGACAAAAAACGGAATGGGAATAAGCGACGCTGAAAGTTTCGACGTATATAAAGCAGCTAAAATAACCATCACGGCACTGGCGATCAAAATAAAGTTGGAGCCTCTGCCGGCATTATAGTCGGACAAAGGTCCGTTCAAGTAAATAATACTCATGCCCAGGCAAACGATATACATGCACAGCAAAATCAACAAATACTGATAATTGGGCGTAGATTCCTGCACCAACAAACCCAACTGTTTCAAATTTTCATACTGTGATTCACTGATGACGTCGTTATAATTGACAATTCTGGTACCGCGATGAATTTGCACCGGGTTTTTCATTGCCCGTTCATAAACCGTCGTACGCGCCTCTTTCGTCGCTTCAGCATCATAGCGCAAATTAGGAGCAAGCAAGCTGCGCAGAATCGGTGCTCCGACCCCGTACAAATCGGCATAACTTTTAACTGTTTCCACCAATTTACTGCACTTATGTGTAATAGTAATATCCAATTTTTCTTTGTTCAGATCCTGACTCATAATCGACTTGGCTACAGTCCGCAGTTCAATAACCAGCGACATGAACACACTCGGTTCAGCTTCCGCCAACAAGGTAGCCGATGCTCTTGAAACATAAACATTCCGGTCCCGACTGTAATCGTTGATTTTATCGGCGAGTTTCTGTAATGTCGCTTTATGCGGATAGGAGGCCTCAACTTTTTCTTTTACTTTATCTTTAACCTTCGCCGGTTCCAGTCTTTTAGCCGGGGCTGCCTGCGACTTGGAATCGCTTTCTTTATCCGCATCTTTATCATTGTCATTATCTTTGTCCGCAGCCTTGTCTTTATCTTTTTCACCGTTTGCCGGCAAAGCGGCGTCCGTATCAGGTTTAGCGCCTTCTTCCGAATTTTCCGGGAATGTATTCTTAAAATCGGCCAGCGCATCGGACAATGTATCTTTCAATTTTTCGCCGCTGACTTGGGCAAAACCCTGCCATACAGGCAGACGGTATTGATAAATTTGTGATAAATAATCATCCAGCTTTGCCAACGACTTGGCCGACATTTCTTCGGAACGAGCAAATATCGGGCTGATTGCGCTGGCTTCCGCTATAGCTTTCAAACGAGTCGCATTGTAATCGACCAGACTGTGGGTCGCCACAATATCATACTGGGAAACCTGACCGACATGCAGATCATATTTTTCCGGCAAAAATTGCCAATAAATCACGCCTAAAAGTAATACAGACAAGCATAAGGCTATACTGTAACGTGCAAATTTACTTAACTTTCTGAAATCAAAACGCATAAATCACCGTTCACTCTTTTTCCGGCGAAAACGAGCACCTTTTTCCTTGTCATACACTTCATACGCCGCTACAATTTTCTGGACTAAAGGATTACGTACGACATCCAAATTGTTTAATTCAATAAATTTAATACTCTCTATATGCTGTAAAATCGGCTTAATAATCTGCAAACCGGAACGCTGCTTAATTTCCAGGTCAATCTGCGTCAAATCACCCGTCACGACAACTTTGGAATTGAATCCCAAGCGGGTCAGAAACATCTTCATCTGTTCCGGCGTTGTATTCTGCGCTTCATCCAGAATAATAAAAGCATTATCCAACGTTCGGCCGCGCATATAGGCCAGAGGTGAAACTTCAATCAGACCTTTCTCCAAATTGCTCAGATACTGATCCACTCCCATAAGTTCCTGTAAAGCATCATATAGCGGACGCATATAAGGATCAACTTTTGTTTGTAAATCTCCCGGTAAAAATCCCAGTTTTTCCCCCGCTTCAACTGCCGGTCTGGTTAAAATGATACGATCTACTTCCTTTTTGCGGAAGGCGTTAACGGCAATTGCTACTGCCAAAAACGTTTTGCCCGTGCCGGCCGGTCCGATAGCAAAGGTTATTTCGTTATGCAGAATAGCTTTAACATAATTCGCCTGACCCTTGGTCTTAGCTTTAATTTCACGGCCTTTGGCTGTAACACAAACTAAATCGGGATTATAGCTTGCTACCTGTTCGCTATCTCCTGCCAATAAACTGTCAGCTAAATAGCAACTCGTCTGCTCCGTTAAATTATGTCCTTTACACAATAAATCATACAAACGCTCAACAATTAAGGCTGCCTGCTCCATCTTGGCCTCATCTTCACCGTTCAGGACCAATCCGGCGGCCGCAGGCTCAATGGTGCAAAGAAAATCCCGCTCCAAATTACGTACATTCTTGTTATATGCTCCTAAAAGCATCGAGCTTTGCGTCGGAGTCATTTCTATAATCTTTTGCATAACACCTCTGCGTTAATTATAACATTAATAAAAGAAAGTCTTCACTTTGCCGATTCCGGACAGGTTACTGTTAGATTATACCATTTTCCGCTAATTGCAAAGCAGAATTGAAATAAGCCGGCAAGGGAGAAAGAAAAGCCATTTTTTCCAGAGTTATCGGATGGGTGAATTCCAACTTCCGCGCATGCAGACATTGACCTGCAGGCAGATTAACGGCAGCCGGAAATTTTTTCGCACCATACAGCACATCGCCCACCAAAGGATGCTGCAAAGCCGCCAAATGTGCTCGGATTTGATGGGTTCTTCCCGTTTCCAGACTTGCTTCCACATAGGCACAGTTAACATATTGTTTGAGCAAAGTAATATGCGTGACAGCCTGTTTACCGTCCGGAACGATCGCCTTCCGCAAGGGATTCCGGCTGTCTCGTCCCAAAGCTCCCTGTATTTTAAACTTACTTTCAGAAAAGACGCCTTCGGCCAAAGCCCGATAGATGCGCTTAACGGCATGCACCTGTAAATCGGCCTGTAATCGACTTTGAGCCGCTTTAGTCTTAGCCACAATAAGCAATCCGGAAGTGTCCTTATCTATGCGGTGAACTAAATAAGGTTTAACATTATCTCCCTCTTTGTTCTGCAAATAATATAAAACGCCCTGCAACAAAGTATGATGCCAATTTCCCGCTGCCGGATGCACAACTATTCCTTTCTCTTTATCCAGGACCAATAAATATTCATCTTCATAAATAATATTGAGCGGCAAATACTCCGCCTGTAAAAAGTAATTATCCAAGGCGGCTAACGGCGGCAGAAAAAAGTAAATTTCATCTTTGTCGCTCTTGTAGCTCGGTTTTCTGGCACACCAAGACCAATATGCCAACGCCAATTGCCGTTGCGCCTGTAAAATGGAAGCTGCCGGCAATTGCTGCTCTTCCAATTTACCTGTCAAAGCGACAATTTCAGCTTGCCAACTTCTAAGTTCACTCGGCTGTTTGAGCGGTGCCAGACACGGAGCTTTTAAGAAGCGAGTAATCTCGCTGCGACTGAACGGCAAAACTTGAGCTAAGGCCTGATCCAAGCGGACGCCGGCAGGCAGCAGAACCTGTTGCCCCTGACCCAGAATTTTTTGCAGTTCCCAATCGTTTTCACTTATTTCGCTCATCAGTTTCACCTGTTAATTTTTTATTTTCATATAAAAGCGGCAAATGCAAACGGCCGGTTAAAAGCAACAACAACAAAAGCAGAATTCCCAAAGTTATGTAGCTGTCGGCACCGTTAAAGGTCGGAAAATGCCAATTCCCGAGATGAAAATCAACAAAATCTACAACTTTATGCAAATACACCCGGTCGCATAAATTGCCGAGAGAACCGGCAATAATTAAAGCTAAGCCCAATTTAGCCGGCGCATCGAGTTGCCGGCGGAAGCAATAAAAATAGCAGGCCAAAGCTACGCTGCAAAACAGCGAGCAAAAGCTCAATAAGTAAATACCGAAATTCGTATCGGCCAAAAAACTCCAGGCCGCCCCGGTGTTAAAAGCCAAGCTCAAATTGAGCCAGGGAAATATTACAAGGTCACCGTTTATTTCCAGATAATGCCAAAAATTGTATTTCAACATCTGATCAATTACAACTAACAAAATAACTATTATGGGGTAGACCATATCCACAAATCCTCCACTCCCGCCAACGGGTTTAAAGCAAACGGTGCCAATTCGCCGCGCAAGCTGTCCTGTAAGTATAATGCCCGATTATACTTTAATAAAGGCATATTATTGGTATACTGGTATAATTCACTGAACTTCTGCTGATAAGTCACATTTTCCAAAGGACTCAGCATCGAATCGGTTAATTTTATTTCCTCCAAATCGTCAATTATGCTCTGTGCCTGCTTCGGATAGAGATAAAATTCCGGCAAAAAAGCCTGGGTATAATTTCGCCGCCAGAATCTGCCGTTACTGAGCTCTTTCAATTCATAACCGATATCGGGTATACGGTGAGTCAGCAACGGATATATGGCAATATCCCACGGTTTTTGTTTGACTGCGTTTTGAAAGTTGCTCAACGCTACGGACGTAAACTCGGCCTTTAAGCCTATCTCGGTGAATTTTTGCTGTAAACGGCTGATAATATCGGCCCCGAAACTTAAATTTGCAGGAATTATAATTTGCCATTTTTTTTGCTTAAAATCTCCGGCCAAATTTTTCCGTTCACGAATCAAACGATTAAGCGGATAAGCGGGAATTAATTTATAAGGTCGAAATAATTCATCGGTAAAATTGTAGGCCGCAGGCGATAAAGCCGGATCAACTTCCCGAAAAAGAAATTTATCATTGTAAAAGCTGCTTAATTTGCTTTTAAGCAGTTGCACATCGGCATAATAATCCGCCAATTTTTCCTGTTGTTCCTGACTGCCGGCAGCATCGGCAATCTGCGGCCGATTAAAAGTTAAATTAACCGCCGCTTCGGAATGGAAAACATAATGTTCCCGCGCCTTTAATTCATCCGTATAAGCAGGCCAGGTATAACACAAATCAATATTTTTGGCTAAAAAAGCAGAGACAGCCGCATCTTCCGAAGGATAATCGAACACGGCAAAGCGCTGAATTAATGAATTAAAATATTTCGGTCGTTCGCCCAAAGAGCGTTGTTTAGCAA
The DNA here is from genome assembly GCA_902373515.1 of uncultured Eubacteriales bacterium. Classification (GTDB taxonomy): domain Bacteria; phylum Bacillota; class Clostridia; order Saccharofermentanales; family Fastidiosipilaceae; genus Amygdalobacter; species Amygdalobacter indicium. Next base: position 15,640 of record CABKML010000011.1, read on the forward strand.
AAGCATATGCTTCCTTAAGTTGTTTAATTTCTGCTGCAGTTTCGCTGTCCGTCTGCCTGTAATGACTGAGGCTGTAAGCACCGGAAGCAGTAAAATTATTCAAGCCCTTGTTATACAATTCATTACTTTTAACGATAGGAAAAGTTAAGGCGTAAGCTAAGAACAAATCAGGTTTCTTCAAATAAAAGCGCAAGCCGTATGCTCCTATTTGTTCAACTTTATCTACGGACTGCAAAGTTTGATAATACGGGGAAACTTGAGCCAATTTAGATTCGAAGTTATCATTTTTCGGTATTGCCAACAAATTGAAAGCTTTAATAACGTCGTAGGCATCTATCGGCGTTTTGTCGGCGTACATCGCCTGTTCATCCAAAGTAATTTCCAAAACTTTCATATCGTTGGAATAGCGATAAGATTTAACCAGATCCTTGGTTAAGCGCTTGTATTTATCAATGCGAAAAAGGCTTCTGAACAGCAAGCGGGTGATTACCTGATCATATTCATCCCGCTCAACAAAAGGATGATAATCAGCGGCATCAACAAGTGCCAGGCGCAAGACTTTCTGCTTAAAAACCGGAACATTCTGCAAACTGCTGATATTTTTCAAAGCTGCATCACGGTCAAATTTGTTCTCCGCCTCCCGGCCTAACGCCTGACGAATTTTCCCCTGCGGCGTTAAAGTTGCAGACGGCGAGCCTGCCTGTTTCAAGGGTGCTGTTTCCTTTTTGGTGCCCTTATCGTCGGCAGTGGAAGGTTTCGGTGCTGTAACTGTCGTTTTCGGCCGGTCCGTCTGATTTCCCGGTAACCCGTTCAGCGGCAACATTTTAGAATCGGATTCTCCGCTTTTAACACCCAAGTCACGCTTGTAAAGCGGACGCTCGGCAATTTTGGCATGGCAGGAAGTTAACAGCAGCATCAAGCCCAAAATAAGGCTCAAGCTCTTTTTGTTTTTGCCGATTGCTCCCAACTTACCCATTATTTTTATTTATAAACCGCCTTTGTCTTTTGTCCAAACTAAATCAGTCATTCAATTTTACCATAATAATCTCTGATAGTAATGTTGTGTAACTCTTGCTTGATAACTCGACCGGAGCTATTACATACTTATTATACCTAAGAAAGTATTATAAGTTTTCCGCACAAAATCCGGGCACAAGCTCCCGAATTTTTCGTAACTCGCGCAATCAACACATCATAAGCCCGACATGACGCAAACTCGTATTATTTCGCAAATAAAAAAGGTCTTACAGATGTAAGACCTTCAAAAATGCACCCTTGGGGACTCGAACCCCAGGCCCACTGATTAAGAGTCAGTTGCTCTACCAACTGAGCTAAGGGTGCATAACAAAATCAGCTTCTGTATAATACCTCTCATACCGGTAGCTGTCAAGGGATGATACAACTTAATTTGTGAACATTTCCAATAAAAGTCCGCATGCATTCTTTTCTATGCCGCATGCTCTCTTCAACAATAAAGTAAACGTTTGTTTACATAACCGACATTTATTAAAAGTATTTATTTTCTTCGCTGTTCCCGGCTCTCAGTATCGCGCCTAATTTCCCTGCTTTCAAAGGAGATATGCTGCTTATAATCTTGGGGTTTGTGCAGAATGCTGAAATATTTATTTTACAATTAAGCAATATGCTGAAATTATACCAAAAACTTATGCGCTTCGTTGACAAAAAAAAAGAATATCTTTATTGTGAATACGTGCTTACAAATAAGCAACAACGCATTGAAGCTCTGAAAGCAGTGGCTTCATATATGGGAGGTTATTATGAAAAAAATTTTAGCATCAGTAATGCTTTTTTTAACGCTTTTTAGCGTTATTAGTGTTGATAGTTTTGCGATATGCAAATCTATTAATGAAATACGCCCTAGATCATATCAATGGGATGTAACATATTATGGTTATTGTTCCGGCAACATGATTACTATAACATATAATTATGAAATACCTACAAGATTACCGATTGTCAAAACTGAAAAAAGATTAGTTATTCCCGGTAAAGATGAATTTGGCGGATTCCTAACACCTATAGTTTTATATAGGTACATAGATACAGAAGGAAACATCATTACTCCTTATTTTGACTTTATCGAAAATAAGCAAAACGCAAGAAGAAATGAAGGTTATGACGGTCCTTGCCCCACTAGTCTGGAATGGGAATAATATAGGAGGTTATTATGAAAAATGCAAAAAAGCTTTTGGCATTTTTGTTATTAGCAGCTCTCATGCCGCTCTGCTTAGTCGCCTGCCAAAGTAAGTCTAAAGCTTTCAAAGTTGTTGACTATTTAACAACCGATTGGGATAGCAAGCGCGTAGTAATTGAAGGAAAAATATACAACAACTCCAAAGATATCAAAGAAAATGTCGTTTTACATTATCACGTAGAAATGAAAGACGGTAAAAAAGCGGATCTGGGCGAAATAAAATTCCCGCAGCTCAAAGCGAACGGCGATTATCAGGAATATAAATTAGATGTTCATGATAAAGCAATGCAAATCAAAAACTTCGATTTACGCAATGTCAAATCTTTTGCTGCAGATATTCAATAAAGCTCATATTAAGCATAATTGCTGACCGGTTTCCCTGCAAACCGGTTTTTTCTGCCCTTTTTCAGCCCGAACTTTCCGCCCTAGTTCTCCTGCAAGCAACCTAGAAGGCGACGACTGATTTCATCTAAATAATCCTGCCCTTTCTCAGTTACATAATAAATAGACTTTTGCTCATTCGTTTGCAATAAATTTTGGCCGCAGCCCCAGTCTAATATTTCTTTGATTCTTGCCGGTACGGCACAGGCAAAATATTTTTCAAAATCAGAAATTTTTACCCCACATAAATAACGTAAAGCAAAAGCAAAATAATCTTCCATCGCTTCCGTTTGGGTATTCTTCTCCGTCAGAATCGCTGTTCGATAGAGTTCTTTCTCCGATAAATCTGCAGAATTTGACGGCAGGACATTCCAAGCATCAATATAATGCTTGATTTGTTTGGTATTGGTGCGCCTGACACCGGCTAAATAAGAACCGGCACTTAAACCGAAGCCGAAATAAGGTCTTGCCGCCCAGACTGCCGTATTATGCCGACTTTCAAAGTCTGCTGTCAACGCAAAGTTCGATATTTCATAATGGCGAAAACCGCTTTGGCACAAGGTGTTCTGCACATAATGTACCATCTCTCTTTCCGTATCCTCATCCGGTAAGCTCGGCAAAGCCTTAATCACACTGCTGTCCGCCCCTGAAGTTCGCGTTTGACAACAAGCTGACCGGGCATACAGCTGATAGAGCTTGGATCCTGCTTCTAAAATCAAAGAATAGACTGAAACATGCTGCGGTTTCAAGTTCAGAACAAAGGCCAAATCTGCCGCCACCGCCGCCATGTCCTGTCCCGGTAAAGCTACTATTAAATCTAACGAAATATTGTCGATTCCGGCTGCCCGAATATAATCTACCGCCGCTACGGCATCTTCCGCCCGATGTTCTCTTTCCAAAAATTTCAGCAATTGAAGATTGCTTGTCTGTAAACCCAACGAAACACGATTTAAGCCTAATTTGTGCAAATATTTCAGGTCCAAATGTTGATAGTTGCAAGGATTAAGTTCCAGAGTAAGCTCACAAGTATCCGTCAAACCGAACTGTTCCCGGCACAAGCTGATTAGCGTCGCCAACTCTTCCGTTTGTAAAATTCCCGGCGTGCCGCCGCCGAAATACAAACTTTTCAACGGTTTCAGCAAATCCGGTCTCTGTTTCCGCCAATTAAGCGCAACAGCAGTTATTTCATGCTGCAAAGCTTGTAAATACGGCCCGATAAATTTCGCATTTTTGGAAGTGCGTGTCTGCAAAATATCCGAACACGGCAGGACACAAAAATCACAATATGTACACAGATGACGGCAAAAAGGTATATGTATATAGGCATGCTCTACACTTTGCGCTTGAAACGCTTTCATACACTTCTCCCTTTCCGTCAAATTCAGCTCTTAATTTCTGCTCTTCGGTTGCTAATATTATATACTAAGATTTTTACAAGCTTGCTGTAAGGTGATAGAAAGCTGCATCAATTTTCTTTTGTAAAAATCTAAAAAAAAACTCTGCCGTACTTATTCCCATTACGGCAAAGCAATTAAAAGAGATGCGGGGCAAGCCGGTAAACCCGGCCGGCTTGTGCAAGGTGCAGACGGAGCAGCTCAGAAAATTACTGTAGCTGTTTTCTATTAATAAATACCAAAAAGCTTTCCGCCAACAGGCAAATAACGGCCAGCCAAAAAGCGTACAGAACTCCGAACGAATCGGTAATTAAACTTACTAAAAAAACAAAACACGAAAATGCCGAAGCTGAAACAACTTCAAAGACGGCATAAACATTAACAAGTTCCGTTTCGGCGACAGTTTCCTGCAAAAATACGCTTTCCGGCACTTCCTTAATTTGACAAAACACACCGATAGCCAAGGACAGAAGCAGGAAAGTAATCGCTTCTGCATACAAAATAATTACAGTCGTAACAATAGTCATGAAAATCAAAGAAAAAAAGATAGTTTTCCATTTCGATTGCAAAAATCTTTCCGACAAACGAAAAACAATCGCACCGCCGAGCAAAATACCGATAGAATAAGCTGTATTGGCATATCCCCAATAACTTTCAGTCTGATGTAAATATTCCGTCACAAAAACAAGAATTACGGATGAGACCCAAATTGTATTGGCAATTATTTCCAACAGATTGGCCGTCACTAAAAATCGCAATGGTGGCTTTGTTAAAACAAGTCGCCAACCTTTTATAACTGTTTCCAAATTTGTTTCTGCTGCCAACGTTTTTATTTTTACCGGCGCTAATGTAAACATCAAAATCGTCGCCACCGTAAATAACAGCAAAATAACAACGCTACTTAACTGTATGCCTAAAGCAGCATACAAAAGTCCTCCCAAACCCCAGCCTACAAGTTGTACACCCTCTCCGCTCATGGATAAGGCGGCATTCGCCCGGCCTAAATCAGTAGCATATTGCGGCACAATAGCATAAGAAACAGGCGCAGCAAAACCGTCAAGCAAAGAAATAGATACAATAAATATGTACAACATACTTACATGGACTGTCTCACTGCAATAAAGCAGCAGCAACAGCACAAACAACAGGACCGTTTTCCCTAATTGAGTTAGAGAAAGAACTCGGTTCAAAGCTACCTTTTTAGTAACTAACGGTACTAAAAAACTTGCTGAGAATGAAGCTAAGCCGATAAGTATCGGAACCATTGAAGTCGCAATAACAGAACCGGATATTATAAAAACATTGGCAATAATAACTACGCGTAAAAACACATCCGCTAAATTGGCGACTGCCTGCGAAATCAGCAATTTTTTTATCTCTTTGCTCATTTAATACCTCATTTTTTCTACTATTACCGGGATAAGAATATTACTTACAAAGTTTTCAAACTCTTTTTTTTCCCAACGACATTGTTTATAAAAATCAATATCTGCAGATAATTTACATCCCCCTGAACACAAGCCGCCTATTTCACATTTTTGACATTCCTTATAATCTAAAAAAGTTTTTGTATCATTTTGATAATTCAACAAATCAAAACTACGTAGATTTCCTAAAATATACTCTGGTCGTCCAACTGTAACAGTGCACCTGAATAAATTTAAGTTGTTATCTATATAAAACACCCTATCATATGGAGAAACATTCCAACAGTAATTATAAATTCCTTTACATTGAATTTCATTAAACGAAAGATTCAATTTATCAGTCAAATTCTTACAAGTTTGAATGAAACCCGCATGAAGATTCGGCGGAATAGGTTCATGAATTTTCATCAACTCTAAAAGAATATCTGTTTCCGATAAAATATAATCATCATAGTTGGTATCAAACAAGCGATTATCAACTCTACCTATATTCCAATAGAATGTTTTTCTTGCAAAATATCCTCTATTCTTAAAATAAAAAAACATCGGTACAAGTTGCTGAATATTAGTTTTATCAAAATTTGTTCCAACGTCAATCGTTACTCCATAACTCAACAATAAATCAGTAACATCCAATAATTTTTCTACATTATTGGCAACTCTTGTTATTTCAACAATCTTTTCGTAATTTTCCGGTAAGCTATTAACAGTTATGGCAACAGCTGCTATAACGCTTCTATATATTATTAATTTTTTTGCAAAATAAGGCAAAAAGACTCCGTTCGTTGTTATTCCTATCTTCAGCCTATGATCAACACAATATTTAAAAACCCTATCAATAATCAACTCATTTTTAGGTAACAGCGGTTCTCCTCCAAACAATCCTATAGAAACTTGAATATCAGGATTTTCTCGAATAATTAATGAAATTTTATCAAGAATTATTTCTAACTTTTCCAAAGTAATTGGTTTTCTGGACAATTTATCATATTTTTGTTGGAAGCAATAACTGCACCGCAAATTACAAGAATAAGTAAGCACTAAAGAGATTAAAATCTTCTTTTTAGATTCTAAAATCATTTTTTCATCATATAATTCACAGCATTTAAAATAATCAGAATTAGAAGAGGGAGTCTCTAACCATTCACTCACAGTAGAATCTATTTCTATTGTACCATTATTAATTTTGTTACTCTCTACTACTAACACTTTATTTTTAAAAGAATTAATTAAAAGAGTAAATTTATCATTTATTTGTTTTTGGTAAACCGAAATTAGTGAAACTTTTTTCACATGATAATTTTCAGTTATTTTATTTAGATTCCCACCTTCTAATTCGTAAATCATATTCAGCACCTTAATATTTAGTATCTACGACGAATAATAGGTTCACCGGGAACAAATTCACAGTCATTATTCTCCGCCGCTTCCATTAACTCATCAATAGATTTCATTTGTAATAATTCTTCTTTTGTAAACTCAATAAGCATCTTATTTCACCTCATATCTTTTTAATTTATTGTAAGCTTACTATTAAAATATACATCTTATTTTGACCGGATTAACTTTATTCCCATATATGCATATTACTAATTTCTCGACAAAAGTTTTTTCAAATGTTCTTCGTAATGTTTTGATAAATGATAGCTACCTGCTAAGTTCATTGCTTCAATACATTTTTTCATTCCCATAACAGATGCACGACTACCATACTTTTTATATTGAAACAAATTTTGAGCATACTGAAAAACTAATCGTTCATAAACTTCGGTTTCAATAAAACAGCATTGATTTAACTGCTTTTCAAAATAACATGCATCAATAAATTTTTCTCTTTCAATACATGTAATATATCCATTTAACAGCATTGTAGAAATTAAACGTCTATTAGTCGGAATTTCTTTGTAAAAATCTGTTCTCCTAGTCATTTCTCTAGTCAAAAGCATAAAAACATCATGTTTGAGTGCATCTAACGTATTAATGAAAACAAGCAATTCATAATGCCCCCAATATTCAACGCTAAACAAATAATCCGTCAAATCATCCAAATCACTTGAATCATAATAGTTTTCTCCAGATAAATCTTGGAGCCGAATTTTAATTAGAATCGTATTTATTTGATGAAATTTTTGGCGTTTTTCTCCTTGTTCAGACTGAGATATCAACAATCGTTTCATTTCTTCCACATCATTCATCGTTATGTACTTTCTTATCTTTTCCAAAAGTTCATTCAATTCATCTCTACGAAAACCATGTACCGCATACATGAATTCATCTATAGATAAATTAATTTCATCTAAAATAAGTATAAATTTTGAAATAGTCAGATCTGTTTCCCCTTTTTCAAAGCGAGAAAGTTGAGATGTAGATATTACCTCATTTGCAACATCTTTTAAGCGAAACCCTCTGGACTCACGAAATTTTTTAAAAATTTCTCCAAAATTTCTCATAGCGTCTCCTCCAACACGCATATATGGGAATAAAATCAGTTTAAATTCACTGAAGAATACAATAAAGAAAAATAACAATCGAGTATTTGCAGATGAAAAAAAACATTCTTTTATTAGTTCTATTCAGTATATTTGAAGTCATTATCGTTATCGGCATAGGCTAAAGAAAAATCCGGTTTTTCTTTTGAATAACCGGATTCCTGCTCCCTATATGCGGAAAATTCACTTTTCCGGACTGACTTCCGTAATTGCTTCTTTGAAAGTCGTTGCCAATCCCGCTAAACCTTGGAGATTGGAAGGAATGACCAGTTTAGTCGCCTTTCCGTCGGCAACTTTGGCCAAAGCTTCATAGGCTTTCAAGGTTAAAACGCTGTTATCTGCTTCCGCCGCTTTTAACGCTCTTAAACCGTCGGCCTGAGCTTGTGCAACTTTTAATATTGCTTCGGCCTCACCTTCCGCTTTACGAATTCGCGCCTCTTTATCAGCTTCAGCCTGCAAAATTTGTGATTTTTTATGTCCTTCAGCCTGCAAAATCAAAGACTCTCTTTGACCTTCAGCCAACAAAATCGCTTCACGCTTTTCACGCTCCGCTTTCATTTGTTTCTCCATTGCAGTTTGAATCTCTCTCGGCGGCAAAATGTTTTTCAATTCAACTCTATTAACCTTAATTCCCCAAGGATCCGTCGCCTCATCCAAAACCGTACGTAAACGAGTATTAATCAGATCGCGGCTGGTCAAAGTTTGATCCAATTCCAAGTCACCTATAATATTACGCAAAGTAGTCGCCGACAAATTTTCAATTGCCGTTATCGGTCCGTCAATTCCATAAGTATATAACACGGGATCGGTTATTTGATAGAAAACGACTGTATCTATCTGCATTGTCACGTTATCTTTTGTAATAACTGCTTGCGGCGCAAAATCTGCTACCTGCTCTTTGAGATTAACTTTGCGTGCCACTCTCTCAATGAAAGGAATCTTAAAATGTAAGCCTGTGCTCCAAGTCTTACTGTATGTTCCCAAACGCTCAACAATATATGCGTTCGCTTGCGGAACAACCCGGATGTTGTTCGTTAAAAAGCTTAAAATTAATAGCGCTATCGGCACCAAAAAAATAATATTAATCATAATGTTGTAACCCCTTTCTGTTACTCTGTTTATTTATCATCCAAGGTGTCAACAATTGCATGGACCCCTTTAATTGCAACTACTTTTACTAATGTACCGGGGGCAAAGCACTGTATTTGCCCGGCTTTACTTCGCGCTACAGCAGACCAAACTTGCTGTTTTATTTTTATTTGTCCCACAACAGCTCCCGGTTGGCTGCTGACTTCCTTTATCACTAAAGCTGTTTGACCGACTGAAGCTTCATAATTAGTTGATATAACCTGATGTGACAGAAAATTTCGTATAGGACGAAATTTAAAACTCAGAATCAATGATAGTAAAGATACCACCAGGAAAACGACAATCTGAGCGGTAAAACTGCAAGCGCACAAATAAGCTATTGCCGCACAAAGGGCTCCGAGAGTAAACCATATACTTGTTAAACTAACAGTCATTCCCTCAATTACGGCCGTCACTAAAATGACTATCAGCCAAAAAATTAAGGGATTCAAGCAGATATTTGCAATTAAAATACATAATAATGTTTCCATGTTGCCCTGGCCCCCTTAAATAAAATAAGTACTTATATTTTATCAGATTTTTCAGCAATTCACCATATAAATAAAACGGAAAAAGAAAAGTTATTCTCCGAGCGACGCATATGGAACACTTTCAGCCTTTTCAACCCACATAATTTTTACACCCGGAAGCAATTCTTTTCCCTGCAATTGCAAATTATGATAATAATTCCAAGCTTCTTCGCGCTTTCCGTAATCACTGAAAAACAGTACACAAGCCGAACCGCTGCCTGTCATAGTCACAAATTCAGCTTGCGGACATTTTTTTAATTCAACGAGAAAATCGGCATAATCAGGATGAACCTGCAACATCAAATCAGTGAAAGTGTTTTGGGCCGCTTCGGACAACAAATTGAATTTCTTTGCAAAAAAATATTCTCTCACTTTGCTGAAATCACTGCCGTAATGCTTATCCGGCCGAGGCAATTTTTTATTTTCTTTCTGTTTTTGATCATATAACTTATATGCAAGCTTGGTATCCATTGTATAGTTGGCCATAACAACGATAAAATACAACTTATTTTCAGGAATTTCCGTCTGCAATGTATCTGTCTGTCCGTTTACGTCCGCTTTCGGTACTGCTGCCGGAACTTTATAGGCCAAAGGTAAAATATTTTCTCCTATACCTTCAACTCTGGCTACAGCTACATCATCCAACAAAGCAAAAGGAACATCCGCACCTATTTGATAAGCAACATTTTCCAAATCGAAACAACTGTAAAAGTCTTTATATGGAGGTAATTTATAGCCGTTATCATCTGCCGATACCGCTTGCATCGCTGCATATATTAATTTGAAAACTGCTGCTGCATCAAAGCTCCCGGCACCCAAACCCGACTGTAGCGGAATATTTTTGGTTAAATAAAATGTGCAAGGCTTTTGCAACAAAGCTATCAATTTGTACACCTGACCTGCGTTAAGCTCCTGCCACAAATCACACAATACCGCTACCGTATCCAGTTGTTGCGGGCCGAGGTTGTGCGCACTTTGCCGGCAATAATTAATAACACGATTCAATAAATCCGGATTTTCGGCAGCTGCAGCTTTATGTAAAATCTGCTGTTGCTCATCCAGCACTTCTTCAAACTGCAACAATACGCGCCGCCATAAACTTAATTCCAACAATTTTCGGCAATATCGCCACGCTTTGAGGACCGAATTATCCGCTGAAGACCTTTGCAACATTTTCACTTGTTCGGCAAAATACGTATTATCCTCTGTCGCTAAATCATCTCCCGCACTTATTTGCAGCTTCGTTGCTTTCAGACCGCTATCTTCTCCTTGGTCCTCAACTTGCAGTAAATCCAAGCATTTATTCCAATTCCCTGAACTTAATTGAGTTTCATCCGCCGCCACCTCAAATTCAAGTTGGTCCCCTTTTTGCAAACGCAAAAACATCGAATCAATATTATGATATCCGCTGGCTAATGTAGTAGTTATGTCTAAATTCACGTTTATCTTATAACCGCATGCGGTCTTAATTTTAATCATCCTGTCCCTCCGTCTCAAAAATCCCGGAAACAAAAAACATTTCTAGAAATATGTCTTAATAAAGCCTTCTCCTATAACTTCACGACTGTCCATAACAAAAACAAAAGCTTTATCATCTATGGCCAAAATCACTTCTTTTAAGCGTGGAACCTGTTTACTATCTAAAACCGCCAAAAGGACTTCCGCCTCTTCTTGGCTGTATCCGCCGACAGCTTTGAGTCCGGTTACTCCTCTATTCATTTTAAACATTATATTATCAGCTATTTCTTTATTCTTTTTTGAAATAATATATACTACGCGCTTATAACTGTAGCCACTTAAAACCAAGTCCAAAACTTTGACATCCGTTAATAACGCAACAATGGAATACATTATAATTCCGCTGGCAGATTCGGCACCATCATTAAAATAGGCACCGGACAAAATTACAGCAGCATCAAAAAGCCAAATAATTACGGAAAATTTCAAACTTTTAAAAATCAAGCGCAGCAAAAAAGCAACATTATCACTGCCGCCGCTGGCATAACCGGAGCGAACAACCAAGCCGCAACCTAAACCGAACAACGCCCCGCCGAATATAGCGACTAAAATATATTCCGACGCTTCTACTCCGTTTGGGAAAAGCCAAGCTGAAATATAGGTGCTGACATAATGGGCGGCATCCAAAGCGTAACCCAAAGTCAGCATACCTATTAATGTTCGAACCAGCATTTTATGGCTGATAAAAAAACCGATAGCTACCAAAACAGGAATATTTAAGATAATCGATATCTGTCCGACACTGACATCAGTATGCAATAATCTGCAGATAACAAGTGATAAACCTGAAAATCCGCCAACCTGTAAGTTAGCTTGCGTGTAAAAGGTAAATATAGCGATACCTATAATCATACAACCCAAAAGCATCTGCGCAAATTCTCTCACCGCGACTAACGGTGTACCAAAAAATTCATGCATTATTGTTTTTATACGTTGCATTTTTTACCTCTTACACATAATTTAATTTAATAAATTATCAACAAGTTTAAGCACTCAACGCTTCCAGCAGGACGGCAATTTCACTTTTATTCATTCCGATACCTCTGCTCATTTTGTTGTGTTCGGGATTCCACTCTCTGATATCGTAACGCTCGGCTCCACCGTTCCACGCTACAATATTCAGCTCTTTTTGCCAACCGCTGGCAGAGCGGCTTAAGACGGCAATATGTTGTTTGATCTCAAAACTGACTTTCCTGTTGTCGGCGTAACGAGTTGTTTTATTCTGAGCAGAATCAACCTGCATCGCCTCATTAACCTGTTGTTTCTTTGTTTTTTCTTCCATTGTAATTGCCATATCGCAATCTCCCTTCTCTCAGCTTTCAACTGATGTCATAAGTCTAAGTGAAAGGAAAGAAAGAAAAATTGGAATTTTAATTCAAAAATTCAAAATTTATTCGCAGCCCGGCGACGAATTTTACCTGATACTGCAAGTAAAAATGCCGATATAATAAGCAGTGCAGCCAAGCCGGCACTATTTTGTTCCGCTTGTCCGGTAGGTGCTACCTGACCGCGCTTAACAAACCAATCCTTGCTCCCGGCAGGAGAATAATAAGCTGTCAGGACAAATTTATTGCCCTTAGCTGCGGCTGAAGACTTAAATTCATGCGGTTCTTCGTTCAATTTTATTTTAGACAAATACCAGACACCCAAATAATTGTAATCGGTGGACACACCTTCGACTCTGGGAGGCGCGAGTTCTTTGGCTGTTACAAAACCATAAGGAGCATCGACAACATAGTCTTCCTCCAACTCAATATGCTCCCTCAAAGTAATCAGGCGAAGATGTACCTTACCTGTATGAGCCGATGATTTTTGCTCCGTATTTGCCGCTTCACTGTAACAATAATTACTTGAAAAAAGCAGAATAAAAGCCAACAGCACCGTAATATATTTTTTCATTGAACTCACCTCGCTTTCGCTTCCGTTCTCTTAAATAGTAGCATTGAAAGCCGAGCAAGGGAAGTATTGACGCTGTTATCAACTTTCAACTTTTTTATAATTATTTTTCTTTTCGCTTGCAGATTTATCAGCTGCAGGTATAAGCTTTTTCACCAAATCTCCGTTTTTATCCAAGTAGTAAGGCGTCTTACCCCGGGTGTAAAGTTCAATCGGTTCTTTACCTAAAACGGCATTTGCCGTTACATAACATCTTTTTACTTCCGGATGGCTCGGCAACTCATACATTAAATCCAACATGAATTTTTCCATAATTGCCCGTAAACCGCGCGCCCCTGTTTTTCTTTGTAACGCCAGACGTGCTATGGCTGTCAAAGCTTCCGGTTCAAATTCCAATTTGACATTATCCAGTTCAAAGAGTTTATCGTACTGCTTAACTAAAGCATTACGCGGTTCGGATAAAATATTCACTAAAGCTTTTTCATCCAACTCATCTAAAGTTACTAAAACCGGAATACGTCCGATAAGTTCGGGAATTAAGCCGAATTTCTGCAAATCCTGCGGTTGAATCGCCTGCAGATCGGAATTGACTTCTTTAGCTAAGTCTTCCTGTTGCTGCTTCTCCGCTCCGAAACCGAAGTATTTCTTACCCAAGCGATTTTTTATCACCTTGTCAATTCCGGCAAAGGCGCCGCCGCAGATGAACAGAATATCCTTAGTATTAACATGGATATATTCCTGATCAGGATGCTTACGCCCTCCTTGCGGCGGAACGTTGGCAACCGTACCTTCCAAGATCTTCAGCAAAGCCTGCTGTACCCCTTCACCGCTGACATCACGCGTAATAGACGGATTCTCGCTTTTACGGGCGATTTTGTCTATTTCATCGATGTAAACAATGCCTCTTTCCGCCTTATCCAAGTCATAATCGGCAGCTTGTAATAACTTTACTAAAATATTTTCAACATCTTCGCCGACATAACCGGCTTCAGTTAAAGTTGTCGCATCCGCAATTGCAAACGGAACATCAAGAATTTTCGCTAAAGTCTGAGCTAAATAAGTTTTACCCGACCCTGTCGGCCCGACCATAATAATATTGCTTTTTTGGATTTCAACATTCTCTTTTTCCGACTGCGCCTCAACGGCTGCCAGTTTTTTCTGTTGATTAACACCTTCACCGGGAACTTCGTGTGCGCTCTTAGCTTCAGCTTCAAAACGTGTTTGGATGCGTTTATAGTGATTGTAAACAGCAACCGCTAAATTCTTTTTTGCCTCATCCTGTCCGATTACATATAGATCCAAAGCTTCTTTGATTGCTCGCGGATTAGGTATTTCAGCTAAATTAATTTGGTGTAACTTGGATTTCGGCAACATATTTCCCTCATAAGGGACAGAATTAGTCTCCTGCCATAACATGTCGGCCCCGCGATACAGACAATTCTCGCAAATTGTACTGAACGGGCTTGAAAGAGCCATAATACCGTCCGTTATTTCCACTCCGCAAAAATCACAAGTCCTCTTCGTTGTTTTTCCTTTATTATTATCGTCTTTTTTTCTTGCCATAATTATCTCGTCAATATCTGATCCACCAAACCGTATTTTACCGCTTCTTCCGCCGACAACCAGCGATCACGATCGGTATCTTTAATAATTTGGTTAATCGTCTTTCCTGTACGCTCGGAAAGAATACGATTCATCCGTTGTTTGATTCGTACAATGTGTTCAGCCGCTATTTCAATATCACTGGCCTGGCCTTGGGTTCCTCCTAAAGGTTGATGAATCATTACTTCCGCATTAGGCAAAATATAACGTTTACCCTTTTCGCCGGCAGCCAGCAAAAAAGCTCCCATGCTTGCGGCCATACCCATACAAATGGTTGAAACAGCAGGCTTGATGTACTGCATAGTATCGAAAATCATCATCCCCGAATGGATTTCACCTCCGGGGCTGTTGATATAAAACTGAATGTCTTTATTGGGATCTTCAGCCTCGAGGAACAATAATTGTGCTGTTATCAAACTGGCAGTAACTGAATTAACTTCTTCACTCAAAATTACAATACGCTCTTTCAAAAGACGGGAAAAAATATCATAAGCCCGCTCGCCTCTATTAGTCTGTTCAATTACTGTAGGTACTAATCCTGCTCGAAACATATCACGATTCATTAGCTTTCTCCTTTACTAATATAACAAAATCTGCTTATAACAAAAGTCTTCAAGATAACCAAGGTCTTACCACACAGTTAACATTGAAGACTTTGTTCGGATTAAAAAACGACTTTTTATTAAAGCTTAATCTCTTCTGTCGGTGCGATGCTGACAGCTTTACTGCACAAAAGTGCGCTAACTTTACGCAATAAAGCTCCGTTCATTAATCGATCGACGTTTTCTCCTAATTGCTGTTTAAGCATCGCAGCTGTCATGCTGTAACGTTTAGCAATTTTCTCCAATTCGGCATCCTTTTCTTCTTCAGTCAACGTAATGTTTTCCTTTTTAATAATTGCTTTCAGCACCAATTCGGTCTTGACATGAATTTTAGCACTTGACTCGATCGACTTGCGGTAATCTTCCATGCTTTGACCGCTATATTGCAACAGTTGTGCAAGTTCCAGTCCCTGAGCCTTAAACTGACGGGCCTGCTGTTCGACCAAATCGTCCAACTCATTCTCAACCATAACTTGCGGCACGTCAACTTCGGCTGCATCCACAACCGCTTTCAGAACGTTGTTTTCGTATTCCTGCTTACAACGTTCGGCGTTGGATTTCTCCAATTTTTTTCTAATGTCTTCTTTATAAGCTGCCAATGTGTCGAACTCCGAAACATCCTTGGCGAATTCATCATCCAGCACCGGTACTTCTCTCTTCTTGATAGCGTGAATTACAACCTTAAAGACAGCATCTTTACCTGCCAGATGTTCTGCATGATATTCTTTCGGGAAAGTTACATGAACATCGAATTCATCATTAATATTGTGGCCGATAATCTGCTCCTCGAATCCGGGAATAAAGGAATTGGAACCGATTGTTAAATCGTACTTTTCAGCTTTACCGCCTTCAAATTCAACACCGTCAACGCTGCCTGTGTAGTCAATATTAACTATGTCGTTATTCTCCACCGGGCGATCTTCCACCGGTACCGTTCTTGCAGAACGTTGCTGTACCTGCTTGAGTTCAGCCTCAACCTGCTCATCTTTAACAGTCTCATCCGGTTTGACGGCTTCCACGCCGAAATATTTTCCCAGTTTTACTTCAGGTGTTAATGTCAATTTCAAAGAAAAAACCGTGTCGGCTTTAGAACCGATAGCTTTAACATCCAACTCCGGACGTGTAATAACTTCCAAGCCCTCTGCGGCAATAGCTTGCGGCAAATGTTCATCCAGCAAAAGATTAATGGCCTCTTCGTAGAGCGCTTGCTCTCCGTATGCCTGCAAAACCATAGCAAAAGGTGCTTTACCTTTACGGAAACCGTTGATACGGAATTGATTCTTGCAGCGATTGTATGCTTTAGGCAATACGGCTTTGAACTCATCAGGTGTAAAGGTTAACTGTAAAGTGCCTAAATTCTTTTCTTGTTTTGTAAATTCAGTTTGCATTGTTTCTCTTTCCTCCAGCAAACGCCTATTAAATTAGTAATACAGCGCAATCAGCCATCAAATGTGCTTTCTAATAGTAACACAATCGCATTTACCTGTAAATTATTCACAATATTGGCAATCTCACAATTGTTAATTTTAAGTTAACATTACGGGCGGCAGCAACGGAAAATTCAGCGAAAGCGACAATTACGCCCGTTTTAATCGTTCTTTTTTTGCTCCTGCTGAAATTTAATTAATCTTTTAGCTTTTTCCGTCTGATAAATCCGCAGCAATTCGGTAGCACATTGCCCCACTTCGTTATTGACAACAATATAATCGAACTCTTTTGACTGTTCAAGTTCCCTATCAGCCCGAGCCAAACGCTCCTTGACAACTTCAAAAGTCTCCGTTCCCCGGCCTATAAGCCGTTGCTTCAACTCGTTGAAATTCGGCGGCATAATGAAAATTGTTACCGTTTCATTCGGAAAAAAGCGTTTAACATTCAGGCTGCCCTTAACAGTAATGTCCAAAGCAATATCTTTGCCTTCTTCCAAGCATTTAGCTACAGCCTGTCTGGGGGTACCGTAATAATTACCGCAAAAAGTATCATATTCAATAATTTCGTCGTTTTTCAAATAATCGTTAAATTGCTGCTCACTTATAAAGTAATAGTGAATTCCTTCAATTTCGTTCGGACGCGGTTTTCTGGTAGTTGCCGAGACGGACAGCTTTATTGCGGGACACATTTTACGCAAAGCGGCGATACAAGTGCCTTTACCGACTCCCGACGGCCCGGAAACGGCCAAAATTATCGGAAAATTATGCTCATTTGCCATACTCATTTTAATTTTTTCCTTCCATATCTTCTTGATTCTGCGATGTATCGGTCTTGCTCAAGCGTTGCATCACGGCTTCAGGTGTTAAAGCCGAGAGAACGATATGATCGGAGTCAAGGAAAATAACGCTGCGGGTTTTGCGGCCCTGACTGCAGTCGATCAGCATTCCGTTTTCTTTACTTTCACTAATCAAGCGCCTGATAGGGGAAGAATCCACCGCTGTAACCAACAGAACTCTTTCTTTATTTATAAAATTGTCATATGCAATACTGACAAAGTCCGCCGCCATTATTGTCCTCATTTCCGTATTTATATTATTTACGCAAAATTATTTTACTCAATATTTTGCACCTGTTCGCGAATTTTTTCCAGTTCGGTTTTGTATAAAACAACAAGTTGAGTTAACCGTATGTTATTAGCTTTTGAGCCCAAGGTATTAACTTCACGATTAACTTCCTGCAGAAGGAAGTCCATCTCTTTGCCGACAGGCGTATTTTGGAAGCAGAGGCGCCGCAATTCGGTCAGGTGACTTTCCAGCCTGGTTATTTCTTCCGTCGCATCGTGTTTATCGGCCAAAAGAGCTATTTCGCAGTAAAGACGTTCATTATAATTTTCAACGGTTGTATCTTTCAGTAAAAGTTGCAGACGTTCTTTTAAAGCTTGTAAATCGTTGGCCGGTGTCGTCCGGTTGATTTCTTTTATTTCAGGTAAATAGTCGGATAAAGCGTCTAATCTCGCCAGTATATCCCGTGCCAATTTTTCACCTTCCCGCTCTCGCGCCTGCACAAAGTCATTGATACATTTTTGTAAGCTTCTGTGCCAAAGTTCCGTAAAATCGGCTTCCTGCTCCGCTGTCAGCTCCGTCACTTCCTCGACTTGGACCATTTGATTGAAAAACAGACGAATACACTGTTCAACCGTCAAGTTGCTGAGCTTCTGCTGCATCAAAGCCGGATCCGTCGTTGTTTTATCGGCCGGCAGCATTTTTCGTCGAATTGTAAATTTTACTTCAATTTTTCCACGCTTAATCTTATCGGCAATCAAAGAACGGATTTCATTTTCCGGAATCAGCGGTAAAGCAGGTAAATTCAGGCGCAAATCAAGATAGCGACTGTTAACGCTACGCATTTCCACCTCTACCCTCAACATTTCATTGCTATCCGCGACCACAGCACAAGCGGTCATACTTTTCAGCATAATTCCAACCTATTCCTTTCTTAAGCAAAAAACTTCATAGCCCTGTTCTCGAAGCAGCAGTTTATACGTTAAATTATCCTGTTCCGCTAAATCCTGCAAAAAAGCGGCATATGAAGCAGCTCCCTGTTTTTTCCCGATAACGCAATAGAACTTGCCGCCGTTTTCCAAGCGACTCAAGGCTGCTGTCAGCATTTGCCGGACTTTAATTTTCCCGGTTCTGATCGGCGGATTCAAAGCAATTAAGTCAAACAGGCGCCCTGTGTAGGCGGCGGCAGCATCTGCCTGGACTGTCTGAAATTTTTTGACATTATTCATTATCATATTGGCTGTTGCCAGACTGCAGGCCCGGCTGTTGATATCGGATAAATAAAAATTACTTTCCGGATAAAATGCCGCTAATATCAAAGAGACGGCACCCCAACCGCAGGCAAAATCCCAAACACTCCCTATTTTATCGGCAGTTTCAGCTGTCAATATCGCTTTTAATAAGACTGCCGTACCTCGATCCAACCCGTTTTTGGAAAAAACTTCATTATCCGTTCGCACCTGCAAGTTAAGTCCCTGAAAAGTAATATTAATAAGTTGCGGCTGACTTATACTTGCCGGTTCCTGCGCAAAATAATGCCCCATAACTACCTGCCTGTTCGTTTTCACTCAGTGTACTACACTCATTCAGGCTCGGCAAATTGAAAGCTGTAGTTGAAAAAAGGCCGCCTGCAGGCAGCCTCTATTCCGAAACTTGAATGTGGCGTTAAATTCTTTGATAACGGTTTTCCTGCGGCAACATCAAACTGAGCAGGGCTAAACCTAAAACATAGACGACTACCGCTTCACAAACTGAAAATACGGCAATATTTGTCAACATTAAACTTAAGCCCATCTCTTCCGCCGGTGTGAATAAAAACGGTAAATAAACGCCGACTATTGCTCCGTTCAGAACGACTGAAGGTAACGGTAAAAGGTAGAAGCTCGGTTGCAGCCACAATTGTTTGAGGGTAATGCGACCTGTACGGTAGAGATTTAAAGCTTTGTTATTGCCGCTTATTTTGTAAGTAATATAAGCACTGACGGCCGTAGCACAAGTTCCACCCAAATAATCAACCGGACCGAGATTACCGGGATTAAAATAATTAGCTAAAAAGCAGCCCAAAGTTACACCGACTGCCGCTGCAAAGCCCAAGTTGTTCGGTCGAATATGTAATTTTTCTTTATCGGCAAAGAGCGGAGATTGTAAGTTTATTACTCCCAACGGTATCAAAAGCATCATAGCCTCCGACAGGCGGAATTGCCAAATTCCGAAGGCAACGGGATAGCTCATAACGGTAACAACCGCATAAACTGCTGCCAAAACGGCAGCTACAACGATAACGGGCAAGGTTAACCGGCCCGCAGAAGAATGCTTGGCTTGCATCATATAGTAGTTCCTTTCCAAGTGAAATTGTCACTCGAAGTTATTACTCCCGACCACCTGAAAGAAGTCAAGCGCCGAGGCTTTTTTAGGATAACATAGAATCTTTGTTTCGCCAATTGCGTCTGATATTTTTTTGTAAAACAACCAAAGAAAAAATTATAATAATGCCCAGCGCGATAAAGCCCGAGATGGTTAATGTATTATTGAGCGAGCGGGAAAACAAGGTATAATCCTGAAATACTGCCGCCTTCATCGTGTTGAAGATATCCGCTCCCGGGACCATCGGTAATATTGCAATGATAAGGAAAATTGCGGCCGGAGATTTGTAAATTTTAGCAAGCAGTTCTGAATAAGCGGCGCAGACCGAACCGCTGACATAGGCGGCCAGAGCCATACTTATCGGCAAAAAATAAATATAAGATGTCCAGGCTAAAGCTCCGCCGATTGCCGCCAAAAAAATGTATTTTCCCCTATTACCGAAAAATACGGCAAAGCCGAAAGAGGCGATAAAGGCAGCAATAAAAGCATATAAAAGTTTAAATACAAGTTCCATTCAGCTCTTACCTCGTTCCGATATAATAAGTCTGCATATTGAACAGCAATAAAACTACCGCCGCGCCCACCGCCAGCGCTACACCTATCAATACAGTTTCCAGAAGTTTGTTACTGCCGGCGGTAAAATCGCCCATAGTAACGTCCCGCAAGCCGTTAGTGAAAAGCGCTCCCGGCATTAAAGGCATGAGAACGGAAGCCAGACTGTAAGCAAATTGATGTAATACATTTTCCTGCAGAAAAAGCAATACCAGAATTGTTGCCAAAGCCGAGCAAACTGTATAATTGAAGAAGTCATTAATTACTTTGCTCAAGCAACGATACAAAAACATTACCGGTGCAGCCAATAATGCAATTATGATACCGTCCGACAAGGGCAAATAAAACATCAAAGAAAAACCGAAAGCAATCAAAGAACCGCTCAGCACATAAACCAGCAGCGGATAAGATTTGATTGCATCTATTTCATCCAGGCGCCGGCGAAATTCGTCCAAGCTTAAAGTTTTACGCGAAATATCGTAACTCAAGTTGTTCAGGCGACGTACTTTTTCTAAATTTATGCCTTTATTTTTAACGCGCCAGGAAGCTGTCATTATTTCCGCTTCCCGCTCCGGTTTGAAACTGACGACCAATAATGTATCGGCCACATAAGCCGAAGTTTCAAAGGCTCCATATGCTCTAAGGACATAAGTTATTGTCTGCTCAACGCGATATGTTTCCGCTCCGCTTAAAATCATCATGATGCCCATGCGCATCACCAAGTCCAATAATTTTGCCGCTTCTTCCTTCTTCACACTCTCAATCCTTACATTTTCAAAGATATTCTCAAATTATAAAGAATTGCGTCCTTTACTTTCAAGCTTGTTCTGCCCGGGCATAACCAGTTCCAGGCAGCGGGAAATCAAAGCGTCCATAGCATCATACACCAGGCAGGCTGCCTTAGCATTCAGGGTCATACAGGAAAGTTCCGTACAGGCCAAAATAACATAGTCCACTCCCTGCTCCCGTGCCTCAATTATTCTTTGAGACAGTAAAGGGAAATCGACGCAGCCGCTATTTTTGAGGTCATAAATAAAGCCCATAATTTCTTGCTGCAGCGGATCGGGGACGGGCACGATTTCAAAGCCGTAGCGTTTGGCATAACGCTCGTATAATTTACCCTGGCGAGTGCCTTCCGTGGCAAATATTTGCAATTTTTCCGCTGAAGGATGTAATTTACGGACACTCTTCAGGGCCAATTCCACCATATTCAATATCGGCAAATCCGTCAATTGTTCCAATTGCGGCATAAAATAATGCAAAGTATTGCAGGGGAAACAAATATAGTCACATCCAGCCTGTTTCAGAAGGGCAAAATCTCTTTCACACTGTTTGAGCAAACTGCCGTCATCACCGTGCAAAATTACTTCCGTTCTGTCAGGCAGCGAACAGTCGCTCCAAATCAGCACATCCGGATGGTCCTGATCTTTGCGGGCGGTTAATTTGGCTTCATCTACCAGACGGTTGTAAAAAACTGCTGTCGCTAAAGGTCCCATGCCGCCTAAAACACCTAAACGCGGTCTTTTGCCTGTTGCATCCATAATAGTTACTCTCCCACTTTCACTGCTTGTTAACGCTTGCAAAAATACTCTTTATACCAAAGTAAAAAGACATAAGCCAAATATAATTGGTGCTGATAATTGGCTTCACCGGCTTGATGCTTGGCTAAATATTGCAGCAATACATCCGTTTGGAAAAACTGTCGAGCTTGGCCGGAGCCGAATTCTTCCCGCAATAAGTTAGCGAATTTCTCCTGTTTGAGCCAGTCTTTCAACGGCACCATAAAGCCTAATTTTTGTCTGGCCGACCATTCCTGCGGTAAATAAGCCTGCGCCGCACAGCGTAAAATATGTTTGGTTTCAAGGCCTTTTATTCTCTGTTCGGGCGCAATTTTCCGGGCTAAATCCCAAATTTGCAAATCAAGATAAGGAACACGCAGTTCCAAAGAATGAGCTGAGCTCATTTTGTCGGCCTTAAGCAAAATATCGCCCGGCAACCAATATTTCAAATCGATTAATTGCTTCTGATCCAATTCCGGTAAAGCCGCAATTTCATCATAGTAAGGCTGCAGACCGTTTAAAGCCGATACACCTTGTGCGTACTCAGGCTGTAAAAGTCCGCGAGCTTCCGAGTCTGTGCAGATGGACATTTCACCGAGGAAATATTCCCGCGGTTCCATACCGGCGCGCAATACCGCTCGCCGCAAGTGCGCACTGGGTATCAAATTGATAAATTTACGGTTGAATCGTCTGCAAGCAGCCGGCAACATCTTTTTATAAATTCCGGCCAAATGTGAATCTCTATAAGGATCGTAGCCGGCAAAAAGTTCGTCCGCTCCCTCACCGGAAAGGACAACCGTAACATATTCTTTCGCCAGCTTAGCCAAAAAATACAGGGGAACAGCGGAAAAATTCCCGTGCGGTTCGTCCATATGGTACTGCAATTTCGGTAAAATTCCGAAACAATCCTCTGCAGTCAAATCGACGTGATGATGCTGTATACCTAATTTGGCGGACAGGCGCTTGGCGTAATCAATTTCATTGAAACCGCCGCCGGCATAGCCGGCAAAGCCGACACTGAAAGTATGTTGCGGGCGACTCAAGGCGGCAATATAACTGGAATCGACACCGCCGGAAAGGAAAGCTCCCACTTCAACATCGCTTTGTAAATGCAACTGCACCGATTCGCGCAAGCGTTGCCTCAATTCTTCTACTAAATCATTTTCGTTCGTCCGCCGGCTGTAATCAAACGTAAAGTGGAAATAAGTTTCTGTCTGAAGCGGTTTATCCGGCGTCGAATATGCTTTCAAAGTTTCCGGCTTAATCAATAAATAATGTCCCGGCAGCAACTTATAAACGCCCCGGAAAAAGGTACTTTCCCACGCCGAGTACTGAAAATTGAAATAAGAGAAAAGAGCATCCCGGTTAAGTTCTTTCACAAAAGCCGGGTAAGCGAGAAAGCTCTTGATTTCAGAAGCGAAGATGAAGCTGCCGTCTTTTGTATTACAAGAATAATATAACGGTTTGATGCCGAACGGATCGCGAGCCAAAAATAAAGTGCGTTCAACGTTATCCCAAATGGCAAAGGCGAACATCCCGCGTAATTTGCTTAATAATTTCGGGCCGTAACAAGCATAACCGTGGACCAGAACTTCGGAATCTGTCCGGCTTTGGAATTGATAGCCGTGAGCTATCAGGTCTTCCCGCAATTCTTTGTAGTTATATATTTCACCGTTAAATACCAAACTGTAGCGACGATTTTCTGAAAAAAGCGGCTGATTGCCCTGTTCGCTCAAATCAATAATTGTCAAACGGCGAAAGCCTAAACCCAAGCCTTGAGAGCAATATGTGCCTTCAGCATCCGGACCGCGATGGCTGATCAAAGCGGTCATCTTCTGCAACAGTTCCCGTCCCGCTTCTTTTGCCGTTTCACCGTCTTCGGTTTGTAAATACCCGCAAATTCCGCACATAATTATCCTCTCAGTCTTTTCTTAATCTTGTTAATTACAAAGCGCAATAAAGGTTTTAAGTCCGCAGCATCGTATATAGCCGGAACAAAACGCTTGCCCTGTTCCTGGGCTCGCAAATGCGCCTTCGTCCATTGTCCGCTATGATAATAAGCGGATTTGGCAAAAAAGTTCTCATAACCGTAAATAAATCCGATGTGCAAATCTTCCTGCAGGTGTTTCTGCGGCGGCGTCAACGGCATACCGGTCAAATCTTGATACGTTAAAGCCGGTACATTTATGCCGCAGGCGGCGATGCAGGAGTTAAAATTGGTAATGCGGGCATTAATTTCAATTAAGTAAATCTTATTGTCCCGCGCATCCCGTTTATACTCGATTTCAGCAAAACCGCGCCAACCTATATCCTGCAAAAATTTGCTGCCCGGAGCTACAAGTTCCGGGATATAATGCTGATACATCAGACAGGAAGCTCCGAAATTAATCGGCCACTGTCTCAACTTACTGCCGGTAAAAGTATGAGTTACCGTTCCGTCCTGGCGGATAAAAGCGTCAAATAACAGCATATTTTCATCATCGCCGACAATAATCTTTTGCACAAAGCAGGGGATTTTCGCGGCGTTGACTTTGTTAACCGCCGTATCCAGCTCCTCCCGGTTATGGCAAACAAAGGATTTACAGCGGAATGTTTCCGTAAAAATCGGCGAAATAATCGGCTTAACTATTAAAGGATATTGAATTTCCGTTTCCACCCGTTTATAAAAATCCGGATCCGATAAGGCGACTGTCGGCGGTATCAAAACATTATATTTTCGTGCCAGTTGATAAAGTTTATCTTTTTCAACTACTTCTGCCGCCAAACCTTGACGCGGCAAAGAAAGTAAATAATAGGGTCTAAGTTCTTCTTGGTATTTATCTAAAAACAGCAAATAATTGTCATGGGTCGGAATTATTACCGGTTTCGCCTCCTGCCGTTTCGCATAAGCAATTAATTCTTTCACCACTTCAGCCGGAGCAACGCTGTAGTCGCTTAACCATAACTTTTCCTGAACATAACGGGAGCGCATCCCGTAACTGTCCCGGTCGAAGTCGGCAGCCACTAAAGGAATATGACACGCGGCCAAGCAACGAATTGTACTTAAGCCGATGTAATAATTAGTTCCTAAAACTAAAGCTTTATGTTTATATGCCTGCATTTTTTACCTCAATCACAGTATCTAAAGTCCAAAACACAATTTTTGTTAT
The DNA here is from genome assembly GCA_902373515.1 of uncultured Eubacteriales bacterium. Taxonomy (GTDB): domain Bacteria; phylum Bacillota; class Clostridia; order Saccharofermentanales; family Fastidiosipilaceae; genus Amygdalobacter; species Amygdalobacter indicium. Next base: position 40,935 of record CABKML010000011.1, read on the forward strand.
AATAGTATAACACCAAGTGAAAGAGAGACGCTTAATTTTTATGCAACAAATCACTCCCGATTTTTGGCAAAAAAGCTACTTCCACCGATTTATGGCGCACTATTTAGCGCGTAAATACGGCAGCGATTTTACCAGGAGAGCAGATAAGATACAACCTTCATTGGCAAAGACGATCAATATTTTCGCCTTCTGCTGTAATCTGTTTTTGTTTATCAGCAAGCTTATATTCGCTTTGCTGACGTCTTCCATCGCTATCATGGTCGACGCTTTCAACAATTTATCCGACTTCATTGCCACCATTATAGCTTTTGTCGGTATGCAGCTGGCTAATTTGCCGCCGGACAAAGAACATCCGCACGGCCACGCCATTTTAGAAAGAATAACGGCTTTATTGGTCGGATTATTGGTGCTGCTGATCGGTTTCAGTTTTCTGCGCGCCTCCGTGCTGCGCTTAATGCATCCGGAAGAAGTCCTTTTTAATCCTTTGACCTTTGTTATTCTGCTCATCGGTATTATTGTTAAACTAATTATGCATATAGTTTACAAAATCAACGGTGAGTTTTTACAATCTCAAACTTTCAAAGCCAACAGTATTGATACCATCGGCGACGTTTACATCACCTCCTGTACATTACTGTCGTATATTTTCTCCCCTTTCACCAATTTCCCGGTCGATGCGATTGCCGCCTTACTCTTAGCCTGTTTGGTTATTAAAAATGCTATCGGTTTGCTGAAAGAAACTATCAGCATTCTTTTAGGTCAGGGTATTGATAAAGAAACGGAAAAGGAATTATACAATTTATTGCGCCAATTGCCGGAGATTAAAAGTTGGCACGATTTGCGTTATCACGAATACGGTAATGTCAAAGTCGCTTCTATTGATCTGGAGGTTCCCTATAATATGACAATTGCGGAACTTCACCCGAAAATTGATGCTGTGGAACAGGAAATTCTGGAAAAGCTGCAAATCAAGCTCTATACCCATCTGGAGCCGCAATCGAAATCCGGTGACTATTGTTGTCAGGATAAACGTCTGATTTGTCTGATTAATTCAGCTTTGCAGCAAACACAAAGTAATTCCCGGCTGCACGATTTCGAGTTGAATCACGAGAAAAAATTGTTACGTTTCGACATTGAATATTATGTAGATGATCCGAATACGCATTTTGATCAGGATAAATGCCGGGAAAAGTTTTTGCGGAATTTCAAACGTGCTTTGGAAGATGCTAATTTGGATACTTTTTATGCTTCTTATGATTGGGTAATCGGTATCTTCCCGAATTTCAATCATATTTCCCGTTAATTAAATCGAGCAGTAAAAAACAGCGGCCGTATCGGAGTGAAAATTCTCCCATGCGGTCGCTTTATTCAGCCTATAATTTTTCAAGTGTAAGCAGCACAAAGATGCCGCTTTTCGTGTAACACGAATCGTCTCATTGTTTTTTGGCCGGTAAGGCGATATTCAAAATCAATGCGGCCAGAGTACCGGTGGAAATACCGGAAGAGAGAATCATTTTGACTGTTTCCGGTAAATTGTTCAAAATTTCCGGTTTAACAGTTACGCCCAGACCTAAGGCCAGAGCAACGGAAATAATGAGCAATTCCCGGTCATGTAACTTAACGGAAGTCAAAGTCTTAATACCCTGAGCAGCTACCAAACCGAACATAATAATTCCCACACCGCCCAGAACAGGTGTCGGCATAACGGCAATTAAAGCGCTGATTTTCGGGAAAACACCGATCAGAGCCAACAAAATTCCTGCCAGTACCATCACATAGCGGCTGGCAACTTTAGTTAACGTCAACAAACCGACATTCTGAGAAAAGGCGGTATTCGGTCCGGCACCGAAAATACCGGAAATTAAAGAACCAAGGCCGTCGCACAAGACGCCGCCGCTGACTCTTTCGCTATCAATTTTAACTTGGGAAGCTTCCGCAATTGCCAAAACTATACCTACCGTACCGATAGTAGAAACTATATATGCCGGAACAAAGGATAAAGTCGAGGCCAAATCAAAATGCCAACCGTATGAGAAAAATCCCGGAACAGCTATCCAGGGAGCATCCCAAACAGCCTGCAGATTGACCATATTCAACGGCAAACAGATGAGATAGCCGAAAATCATTCCGAGAAAGACAGCCGCCGTGCTGAATAAGCCCTTACCGAAATGGTTCAAAAGCAAGGTAAAAAGCATAACGACCATGGCTATTCCCAAATTACGTAAAGAACCGTAATCAGGTGCCCCGAAACCGCCGGCACACCAGTCAATACTGAGCGGTAAGAGTGTAATACCGATTAACGACACTACAGTTCCGGTAATAAGAGGCGGGAAAAAGCGCATTAAAGGTTTGATAAAACGGCTCAAAACAATTTCAACCAGTGAAGCTGTAATTGTCGCTGTAATAATACCTGCAGGGCCGAATTTGCTGCCGACGCTGATCGAAGGGTTAACGAAGGTGAAATCCGTTCCCATCATTCCGGAAACTCTCGCACCTATCGGACCTAAGCCCTTGGATTGTAAAATCGTCGTAATACCGGAAGCAAATAACGTCGCACTGACCATAAATGAAGTTTGAGCCACACTTAATTTCAAAGCAGCACACACAACCAAAGGTACCGCCACAATACCGGCAAATGCCGCCAAAATATGTTGCAGAGCCAACAATAAGGCTACAAATTTCGGCGGCACGTCATCAACTTTGTACTTCAAGTCAGTATTGACTGAATTTGTCACTTGCGGTGTTTGTACTTTTTCCATAAATCCTCCATAAAAAAGCACTTTCTTCTCTTAAAGCAATAAATAGCCAAAGAGCCGGAAAGCGCCGATCAGACAAACACCAACCAACTCATAGTCTAAAATTTACGGCTTTAGGTAGAGACGCTCGACCATATCTCGAGCATATATGAGTTACCGGTCTATTATAACAAAATTATTTTCTTTCGTGTTTAATTTCGTCGATTAAACTGTTTTTTATTTTCTCACGTTTATCTGCCCGGTCGACGGACAAGCAAGCGTTCAGTTTTTTGGCGGCCACAACTGTTGCGGATATAATTCCTCGGCGACTAATTTACAAATAGCAGCTTGAACTTTGGGATAGTCGTCCTGATAAGTTAAACCGAACCACTGGTTATTTCCCTGATAGACTTTAACCTGAACTTCTTCCCGTTTAACAGCCTCGCCGACTGCCAAAGGCAAATAGCACTCAGCTTTCAGAGGCGCGGCAGCTAATTTATTTTGCAGAAAATCGCTGAGATAATCTTGGCAAAGAGCAAAAATAGAATAATCAAAAGCCCAAATATTCATTGATACGGGAGTTTTGCCGGAAATAGTGCGCCAGCTTGCTCCTCCGTCTTCAGAATAAGCAATCACCCGTTCCCGCTCCTGTTTTTCTTTTAATAAGACAGCCTGCAACGAACAGCTGTCGGCATCACAATCCACCCTCTCGCCGTCAACAATTTCGGCCGTCGGCGGTAAATAACCGATTTGTGTCCGCTCATTAATCCGCTCCAAGTAAGAATCTGGGGTTAATTCACAGACGCCGCGCGAGACGAAGCCCATTTCGCTGAGCGTTTTATCCAATTCATAAGCGACCATCGCATACTGCTTAAGCGCTACGCCGTTTCGCTTTTGCGGCTGTTCATTAGCATCAAAATAATCGGCTAAAGTTTGAAAAGCCTGCGGGCCGTAATAATCGTCGGCATTGATTACGACAATTTTTTCATCCGGTTTAACGCTGTTACGAGCACAGTATAAAGCATGTGCCGTACCTAAAGGTTTGACCCGAGCCGGATCAAGCGTAACTGCCTGCGGTAAATCGTTAAAGTCCTGAAAAGCATAACGAACTTCAATATAAGGGCGCAGATGAGAGCCGATAGCCGCCTCAAAAGCTGCACGCATTTCCGCCTTAATAATAAATACTACAGCGCTGAATCCGGCACGCAAAGCATCATAAACGCTGTAATCCAGAAGTACTTCATTGTAAGCGTTTACCGCCCGTACCTGTTTCAAACTGCCGAATCTGCTGGCCAAACCTGCCGCCAAAACAACTAAAACTTTCTTACTCATCCCGACCTCCTTAATCTTAATTCAAACTGCTTAAATACTCTTGGGCTTTATATGCTGCCAAAGCTCCGTCAGCCGCCGCTGTAACAACTTGTCTTAAATTTGTGTCACGCAAATCTCCGGCGGCAAATACGCCCGGCACAACAGTTTTCAGGTCCCGATCCGTCTGCACACAATTATGCCGATCAAGCAGCAGCGAAGTTGCCTCATTTTGCAAAAAGCCGCTGTTCGGTTCTTCGCCTGCCATAATAAAAACTCCGTCCGCCTGTAAATCTACTGTCTGTCCATCTGTGCGCCGGCAAAAGCGCATGCCGCAAAACTGCTCTTCTCCGTCGATTTTTTCCTGTAAAAAAGCTTGCGGCAACAGATTATAAAAAACTTGAACTTTAGGATTTTGCAATACCCGCTCAACTTCTATTTTATTCGCTCGGGCCACATCTCGACGTAAAACCTGCTTAACCGATTTCACATAGCGACTGAGATAGGTACTGGCAGCGAAAGCCGAATTACCGCCGCCGATAACCAGAACGTCTTTATCTTTATAAAAGCGACCGTCACACACGGCACAATAACTCACGCCCCGGCCTCTAAGTTCGTTTTCAGCTTCCAAGCCTAAAGTGCGTTCCCGGCAACCTGTTGCCAGAATCAAACTGCGCCCCCGATAAGTATGCCGCCGGGTTTGCACCGACTTGACGGCAGCATCTATATCTGTCACTTCCTGTACCTGTTCATAGGCGATTTTAACCGGCAGAGTTTGAATTTGCTTTTCCAATTTGGCTGCTAATTCCGGTCCTTTAATTAAAGTTTCGCCCGGGTAATTCTCCAAGTTGTCAATAGTTAACAATTTACCGCCGCAACCTGCCGGATCCAGCCCCAACACTTTCAAGCCGTCTCTGGCAGCATAAAGACAAGCTGTCAATCCGGCCGGGCCAAGGCCTGCCACAATCACATCATAAATTGTTGTATCAATCAAGCGCTCACCTGTCATAGTGTCACCTTTTCCTTAAATTTAAGTCCATTTTGTTTATCTTAGCTGTTAAGCGGAAAAATAACAAGTAGACGAAAAAACCGCCCGCCGGGAAACTTATTCCCGCCAAGCGGCTGTTTCAAATTTCTGCTACCGACAAGTTCATTTGCTTAAATCATCAAGATTAAGCACCTGACTACCTTTGGTATAATCTATTTCGTTCGCAGTCAACTTGGCAATAACCTGTTCCCTGGTCGCTTCCCGCTTCACTTTCAGAGTTGTCGTACAAATCATATCCGTCTCGGAATAGAAAACTGAACGCAATTTTTTGAAACTCGGCATGGTAGCACTCATGTTGTCCACAAGTGTTTTTATTGCCTCCCGCACCTGTTCCTTGCTTAATCCCTGCTCTTTGATATATTCCGCATCCGTTTGTAAACGTGCCAACAGAATAACTTCGCTGTCGGCCATTGTTTCACCCCAAACTAAAGCTCGCTTAACTAAATCATTAACTTCCAACTGTTCTTCCAGTTCTTCCGGGAAAACCTTCTTACCGTTGTGCAGAACAATCATCGATTTGACACGACCGGTAATTTCCAGGACCTGCTTTTCCTTATTAATATGAGCAACATCGAAAGTACGTAACCAGCCGCTCGGTAACAAAGTGGCCTCCGTAGCTTGTTCATCTTCATAATAACCCAACATGGTAATATGCAGTTCCCGCTCTTCCGGTTTACTGTCGAGTGCAGGATAATCATTAATCTTAACCAGAATTTCGCCGTCCTGTCCGTCTTCTTCATTATCAATAGCTACTGTAACTCCGCCTAACGGTTGACCGCAGGAACCGGCTACCGCGTAATAGGAATTACAACCGGCGACAACCGGCGTACACTCGGTTAATCCGTAACCTTGCAGAACTTCAATTCCCAGCTCATGGAAAAAGTCCACCACATTGCGGCGAATAGGGGCCGCACCGGTAATTCCGACAGCTACCTCGCCGCCGAAGTTAGCCAAAATCGGGCGGAAAAGGCGACGTCTGCAATCAAATCCCAAATTATAAAGGAAACGACTCAGGCCGCGCAAAATATTAAACAGGAACAATTTCTTCTGTTTACGCAAAGCTGTGAAAATTTTCTTATACAAAGCATCGTAAATTGCCGGTACACCGATTAACAAATTGGGATGATATTCCAACAAATTCTTGCTCAAATAGCGTAAACCGTCACACATACTGATTTCGCCGCCCAATGCCAGCACCGCCTGAAAACCGCAAGTGTTTTCGAAGCAATGATGTAAAGGCAGCAAACATAAGTGTTTCAAAGGCCGCGGCATGTCAATTACCCGCAACAAAGCTGTCAAATCGCTCGTAATATTATAGTGACTCAGCATAACGGCTTTACTTCTGGCTGTTGTACCCGACGTAAACAGTAAAGCAGCCGTTGATTGCGGCAGGAGCTGCAGGCGTTGCGCCTCTTCACCTGTACGTTCCGACTCTCTGCCGGCCTTAAGCAGTGAATTCAGGCTTTGATAACCGAAGTCCTGCGCTGCCTGTAACAGCAGAGCCTGATTCTTTTCACTTTCTTTCTCCAGGCACATATAAATTTTATTCTGCAGCAAAGGTAAATCTTTAATAGCCGCTCCCAGTTTCGTCATATAGGCGGCATCACAAACAAAAGTATCTACTTTTCCGCGTTCCAGCAAAGGTAAAAGTTCCTGGGCCGGCAACATGGGATCCAACGGAACGATAGTTCCTAAATGCATAACCGTAGCTAGATAAGTCAAACACCAGTAATAAGAATTGGCTCCGACAACGGCAATTTTTCTCAGTGATTTATTATCGCTCTGTAAATCTTTCAAAGCTACCGCCAAAGCCTCGGCATCTTCAGATGTTTCCCGATAAGTTCTGCTTACAGGAACTTCATCTTTAGGATTATTGCGGAAACGGAAGGCGATGTGATCAGCGTATTCCCTGAAAGTTCGAGTGTAAAAATCATACAAATTCAAATCGGGATAATACTCCGGTTTGTATATTTTTCCTGTTAATATCTCCATAACAATCTCCTTCAATCAGGTGGCGGCAAGTTAAAAATTAACGGGTACGGGTCATCGGGCTGACAGTAATATCGTCAGCGGAATTTACCGTCAATTCATTGCTGTTTTTGCTACTGATAACCTGAACTTTAACCTGAGAAACTTTGTCCTTCTTGATCTGTGAGCAGGCAGTATACCAGTCTGCTCCCAATTTGCGCATCTCTTCCTCGCTCAGATCTTTACCTGTAACCAGGCGAACGTTGGTAATATCCTGATTCAATACGGCCAGACAATCTGTCGCCGTTCTGTTTTCCGCCAAATATGACTTATCAACCAGTTGATCCAGTTTACCGAATAAAGCCGCAGTTTCCGCCTGACAGCGCAAATAGCCCGGGACAGTCAAAGCTATCAATAAAGCTAAAGGTAAAATAACCAAACCTAAAGCCAACGCTATTGCTGTCGGTAATTTAACTTTCGGCACCTGCAACAAGTCGCATTTCATCATTTTCAAGCGGGAAACTGCCGACAAGTCATTATCTTTGTTTTCTTTGCGCATGATATTGTCATAATTGTGCTTGGATTTGACTGCCTTATTAGTAGGGGAATTGTCTCCTGCTTCCAGCCGCCAACTGCTCATGCGCTCATCCATCGGCGGCGCATCGGCGATTACAGCATGCGGGAAAGTGGGTTTCACATCCGCTTTCAGTATTTCTTGCGCTTCTTCAGTCGGTGTCAAAGCCCAACAAAATAAACAACGCGCCTCGGGCTTAGCCGGATTAACCTGAATCAGTGAACCGCAATTTTTACAGATACCTTCGATATATGCCATTAAATTTTCTCCTAAATTCGGGCACCACAGGCCCGCTTATAGCTCTTTTCCGTTTTTAACATTATAATTGGTGCAGGGAATGAAAGCAAGAAAAGCACTTTTACCCTTTTGTGAAAGCCTGTTTGTTCTCTTCCCGCACCGATATATTATTGAAAAGAGGTTTTATCCCTTCATGAGCGACCATGCATCCTTAATTTCCCGTTATTTGCCCGCCTTACAGAAATTATACGGGGCAGATGAACAGACTTATCAGCAAGCTTATAAACGTTATCTTCAGCTGGAAGATTTGTTTTACAGTGTTTTCCCCGCAGCTTCCGCCCGAACGGACGTCAAATTTTACAGCACTCCGGGAAGAAGTGAGATTCTGGGTAATCACACCGATCATCAAAAAGGTCACGTTATTTGCGCTTCTATCAGTTTGGATATTATAGCTGCCGTTCAGCCGACGGACAGCGGCATTATCCGCCTGCATTCCGAGGGATATAATCAGCTCATTGAAATTAATTTGAACGATTTGGCGGTCAAAGAATCCGAATTCGGCAAGACTGCCGCCTTAATTCGCGGTACAGTTCGCAAAATGCAGGATGAGGGCCTGAAAATCGGAGGATTCGATGCCTGTGTTATTTCCAATGTTCCCGGAGGTTCCGGTCTGTCTTCCTCCGCTGCCTTTGAAGTTCTGTTGGTCACTATTATTGATGATTTATATAACGGCAATCAGCTTTCACCTTTGAAGAGAGCACAAATTTCTCAATATGCGGAAAATGTCTATTTCAACAAGCCTTGCGGTCTGATGGACCAATGCGGTACCAGTTTCGGCGGCTTAATCGCGCTTGATTTTGCCGACAGTAAACAAATTAAAGTTAAACAACTTGCTAATCCGCTGACTTCCAGTAATTACCGTTTGTTAATTACTAAAACCGGCGGCAGTCATGCCGATTTAACGGCTGATTATGCCGCAATTCCGACAGAAATGAAAGAAGTGGCACACTGTTTCGGCAAAAATTATTTAGCTGAAGTCCCGGCTGCAGATTTTTGGCGTCGTTTAGGCCAATTGCGCGAACAGGTCAGCGATCGGGCTCTGTTGCGGGCTTTTCATTTTTTCCAGGAAGAGGAACGGGTTGCTCAGGCTATTTCTGCTTTGGAGCGGCAGGATTTACCGGCTTTCTTCGCTGTAGTTCGAGCTTCAGGTTTAAGTTCCGCTTTGCTTTTACAGAACATTTACAGCAATCATGCGCCTTTACAGCAGGGCGTATCCCTCGCTTTGGCTTTGAGTGAAAAAGTTTTGCAGGGTCAAGGCGCCTGCAGAGTGCACGGCGGCGGTTTCGCCGGTACAATTCAAGCTTATGTTCCCACAGAACTGGTGGAAGAATACCGTCAGACTCTCGAGCAGGTTTTAGGGCAAGGTTCCGTGTACGATTTGCAAATTCGTCCTTACGGTTCGCTCAATCTCGCAAATCTCCTGTAAATCAGGCAGGCCGGAAAGGGAAGAACATGTCCGACAACTTAAATACAGCTTTAGCCGATTTTTTAGACTATTTCTGTTTCCGGCTCTGCCATCAGGCAGCGCAAATGGCCGCGGCAGTTGGGGAAACACCGATTGCCGCTTTGATTTTGCCGCATAATATTCGTTGCCGTTTGGCAGAAATTTTAACCGAAGAGCAGAAACAGGCGCTTTTCACCTTCGTCTCCTTGCCGTCTGCCGCCAAGTTTACCGTTTCGAGTCAAATTTTGCAGCAAAAGGATTTACTGTCGTCTTCGCTCTTACCGGTTTCTACCCAGCGAACGGAGAAACAGCAGAACGACGTGCCGGCAACTCGAACGGATTTTTTCCTGAATACTCAATCTGATATTTGGGCTCTGCTTGCCCGGGAAATTGTCGGATACAGTTACAATCAACGGGAAGAGGCACAAAATATTTTCGGGCATTGCGAATGTCTTTTACTCCGGGAAATCAGTCAAAAAATCAATTCCCGGAGGCTCTCCGACTATGATTTATACGTCAATTTGGAACCGTGCCTATTGTGTGCGGCGGCTTTAATCAACGCTCAAATAGCGGAAGTTCATTTTCTGCTACGCAACGATAAAGCCGGAGCTTTGGTTTCCCGCAGTAATTTATTCGATTTCAGCTGGTTGAATTATCACCCCGGATATAAACAGTACGAAGATTCCTGTTTAAGTACGGAAGGGCAAAATTTATTGCGCACTTTCTTCCGCCGGCTGCGGCAACGAAATCGGGCGGCCGGTTCGAAACAAGTACGAAAAAAAGCCTATCAGCAGCACGGCAAAACGCTTATCAGTCCGAATTGAATTTGAATTCTATCGGAATATACCCGGCAGCGGCAACGGAGTAAATGTAAATATGCAGATGTTTTCGCGCTTCCGCGGCTGTCATATGTAAGCCGGTTTGCAAAGCCGAAGCATATAACTGTAACTGCAGCGTATACATTTTTTTCAAGTGTGCGACGATATCGCCGGGTTTCTTCTTCGCATCGGAGAGAGAGTCCGTCTTATAATCTATCAGATAAACTTCCTCTCCCACCTGCAACCACAAATCAATAACACCCTGAATGGTAATATAAGGTTTTATTTCTTTCATATTCTCCGGCTGCAACTGCGGTAAATTAAAATCCGCCTGAGAAAATAAATGCAAAAAATCGGCCAGCGGGTAACGAACAGTAAAGCGATGTTCCCGATAGACGGCCGCATTTGTCCGTCCTTCCTGCACCGCCTGCCAGGCTTGGAACAATTGGGTGTTTTCAGTTGCGTTTACAAGCGATAATTTTTGTTGTTGCGGCAAATATAAAGGCAACAATTTCGGTAATACCGGCCGAATAATTTTATCTTCTTCAGCGCCGATTATATTATTTTGCAGCATATAATCCAGTTGCCGGGTCAAAAAATCGAGGGTCAAAGCTTGCGTTTGCAGTGAGGTTATATCTACTAATTGTAAGTAGCGATGAATTAAAGTGCCTTTAGCAGCAGCTTCCGGCTGCTTGTTTCTGTTCCGACTGTCGTCAGCAAGCGCAAATTGCAGCTCGGCCGGACGCACATTGATACTGTTCACCGCCAAATCAAGTTGCGGTAAAAGTGCGACGGCCTCTTCTTTCTCCCACTTGTCGGCAACCTTTTTCAGGACACTGACTGCATATTTACTTTGTAACGGAGCTAATTGGCGTTCCTGCAATATTTGTTGTTGCGCTTGACTTTGTTTAACAAAATTATGCCAATAATCAGCACCGACAGCCTCGAATTCCGGCTGCAATCCCCGCTTTTCCGCCTGGATAAGCGCCGTTTCCCCGGCACAGTCCTCTTGGGTCAGCGCTGTCGTTTTTTGTAAAACTCCGGCTAAAATCGGAGCGATATTTTGTGCCTGTTCAGAATCGAGCAAAAGGTTCAGGTCGTTTTTCTCCGGGACAATTAAAGGTAACTGCCGATTTCGCAGACATCTGGCTTTTTCTACCTTGTCCGTACCGCTCAACTTTACCTCGGGCAAAATCGGCTCAGCCTCAGGCTCCGGCACAGCGGCTGCAACATCTATAGCTGCAGCTGCAATCAATTTATCTCTCAACGCCGGCGGCAAATAACACTCCGCCAATAATCTGTAACGTTCCGCTAAGGACAAACAAGTCACATTATAGCAAGCTTCCGGGCCCTTTTTCACTTGGGCTTTAATCTCCGGCTTAAAGCTTTGCTGCAATAAAAGGTCCGGCAAAAAAGTGCGATTTTGCAATAACTTCGTCTCTGCCGTCACCGGTAATTTCTGTTGTAAAGCATATGCCAACAATTTTTCATAGCTGCTGTTTCTATAAAGCAGATTAAGTTCAGGTTTAAGGTCGAGTTTCTCACCGGTCGGCAATTTCGAGGGCCGGCTGTTAACGTAAAGGTGCAAGGAAATTTTCGCGCGGGTCAAAGCTACATATAACAATCTGAGTTCTTCAGCATAAGTTTCTCGCCGTTCCAGGATTTTTTCCGCTAAACCCGTCGTACTGATAACTTGCAGCAAATCGTCAATGACGCTGTCATGCATACTGAAACCCAATTGCTCATTAAAACTGACAGCGGTCGTTTTATTCTTAATGCTGTAATCCAGACCGGCGATAAAAACGTGTTCAAATTCCAGGCCCTTGGACGCATGAAAAGTCAACAAGTTAATTTCCTGCTCGGAATTAAGCTCCTCTTCCGGGCACAAATCTGTCGGTCTAGTGAAAATTCCGGCAAAATCGGCTATTGTCAGCCGGGGATTGCTTTGCTCCGCCCGACTCAGATAATGCCTGAAAGCCGCAAGATACAGAGGTTGCAAAGAATCATCTTCTTTTTTGGCCCAAATATATTCACTCAGAATTATTTTCCACGCTTTAGAAAAACTCAAAGTTCGGAACAAAGCCTGCCATCTTTGCAGATGCTGCAAATCTGTCAGTAAAGTTTCAGCCAAATCAACTTTTATGTATTTTTCCGGAATTACCGGATTTTCCGCCAGACGTTTCTGTAATAAAGCATAAAGTCCGGTTTGCAGATATGGCGGCAAATCTGTTCCTTTTCTCAACTTCAGCCACCCTGCCGCCGCATACAAATACACAAGCTGATAAAACGGCGCATATGTTAAAGTCGTTCGGCACACTTCATCCGTATCTTTCAGTTCTTCGGTCAGATCCTGTATTGTCGCTTTTATTTCCGCCAAATTATTCAAGCTGAGCGGTAAAGGCATATAATCCGAAGTTAAAGCGGTCGCTAAAACTTCATCATCAAGCGGATTATGCAGCGCCTGTACCAGAAAATACCATTTGCACTGTTCCCGATTCGGCAGATTATCATAAGTTTCTTCCGTTGTTTCGTCATTTTTACGTTCGCTGAGCCGGCACGCTATATTCAGTCTTTGTAAAGCAGCTTTTACTTTGCTTAACTTAGCATGTGATCTTGCCAAAACGGCAATCTCCGCTTCCGGCTCCCGTTCAAGCAGTTTTTTGATACTGAAAGCGATTAAGTCCGCTTCTATATCGCCTACCTTCACTTTTTCTTTAATTAATTTATCTCCGCCACGCAACTTGCCGGCGACTTTAAATTGGGCCACAGCAGCTTGAGCGGCCGCCAAATTCATTGCCTCCTCCCGGCAGCTTTCCTCCGCTTCGTTGACACTGACAATTTCAACTGCCAAAGGCACTTTATTCTCGGCTTCCGCCTGCTGCAACTGCGGTGCCAGATTAAACGCATGGCCGTCGGCAATATAATCGAAGCCGACCGAATCAGGTTTTAGCAAATTTTGAAACAGCAAATTACAAAAAGCTAAAATCCCCGCCTGTGAACGATAATTGGCGTTAAAATTAATCAGTCGCCAGGTACCGGTCAACTTCGCCAATTCGACCTTTTCCGTAAAATTGGCCGGTTTAGCATTACGAAAAGCATAAATACTTTGTTTAATATCTCCGACAACGAACAGATTATTATTCGCCAGACTTTGCAAAATAGCTTCCTGAATATCGGATGTATCCTGATATTCATCGACATAAATCTCTTTATAACGTTCACGGCAGTAAGTTAAAACCGCTTTGTCCTGCAATAAAGAATACGCCGCCTGTTCCAAATCGGTAAAATCAATTGTATGATTCTGATATTTCAGCAAAAAATAAACTTCATCAACGGCCAATAATAATCTTGTCCAGAAAATAATCTTTTTGGCCCGCAGCGCAGCCAAGCTGCTTTCACTGTTCAGTTCCAACAGCGGTAAAGCCGGCAACAGCAGTTTGTATTCCTTCTTCTTAATATCGCTGCACAATTTAATTTGCGGTGCCAGCAGACAAAGTAAAGGCATGATTTTTTCCAACCATAATTCAGCGTATTCCAGCGAATTTTCCTGCTTGGGCAACGGACTGAAAGTAAAGGGTTTACACGTCTTACCGCGCGTAACTTCCGGCGGTTTGGGCAAGCTGCGTCCAAGCTGCACCAATTCTGCATACAGACTGTGAAAAACGTCATTTTTCAACAACTTCAGAGCTTCCGGTTTCTGCAATTGCTGCGCTCGACGATAGCGAGTCAACCAGTCCTGTAATGCCGGCAACAATGTTTGCAGCAGATTTTGCAAATAAGCATTAACGGCTTTTATATCGGCCGGCGCAGCTTTTTGGGCCAGAAAATTCAAATCGGCAAATTCCGCCCGGCTGAGCCAATAAGATGCCGCTTCTATAAACGGCGGCATTAAATCGACCGCTTCCTGCAACAAATAGTAAAATTCCGGGGCGGCAGCCGGATTGAGCGCCGCTTGCTCGGCATAAAGTGCCGCCTCCTGCATTCTGCGACGATAATCGGCATAGGTCCGAAATTGTCTGAGTATATGTTTGGTTTCCGCCGTGATTTCCTGTAAAGATTTGACGGATTTGGTTTGTGCCAGTAAAGATTGCCATAATTCCGGCAATTCCCGGGCACTTATTTGTCGCTCAAGCGAATTAAGATATTCCGGCAGCAAATCATTTTGTCGTCCCCGAATCTCAGCAGCGGCTGTCGGCTCTTTTTTCGCAATTTTCTCGGAAGTTATAGTAGTCAGGTCCGCAATCAGGTCGCTGAAATCGAGTTTGGCACCGCTTTTAATCTGCAGCATTACGTACTCAAAAACCCGTTCCGCCGCCTCGGTCAACAAATTATCCAAATAGGTTTCTTCTCCGATTTGCCCTTGACCGACAGCTGCAACCAAAGCATTCTCATTCTGCATTTTCTCAGCCGTTTCCGTTACCAGTTGTTTGCAAAAGGCGTGAATCGTCGAAATTTGAGTAAAGGGTAAATTAGCGGCACTTTTACTTAAATTTTTCCGCGCCGCATTAATTTGTTCTGCAGTCAATCTGCCCTTAATCTTATCTTCACTGTTAAAAGAGGCAATAATATCATCAATTTTTGCCGCTAAAGCTGTTTGCATATGCCGACTGGCTTTTTCAGTAAAAGTTAAAATCAGCATTTCCGTCAAATCCGCTTTTTCACTCAAGACCCGCAGCATAATGCGTTCCGTCATAGTATAAGTTTTGCCTGAGCCGGCTGCTGCTGAAACTACAATATTGCCTAAAGGTGCCGTCACGGCCTGCTGTTGCTCCGCATTCAACTTAATATTTGCCAAGCGATAAGCAACAAGCGGATTAAGCTGATTATATCCGGCCGAATTTGCCTGTTTTAACATTTTTTCTCTGCCACTCAAAATATGTTGAAATATACTCAAACACATCGAGAAATTGAAGTCCT
>CABKML010000012.1 GCA_902373515.1 uncultured Eubacteriales bacterium
GATTATTACGACTTTTTCATTTTGCGCCGCTGCCGACTGCAACAAGCGGGAATTTGCCGGTAAATCGACATTCAGCGAGGTTTCATTAATAGTGCTGATGCCATAAAACAGGCGCAATATATCCTGCAAATTATAAAATTCCTGATGGCCAAGAAGTTCAAGTTGTAAGTTCAGTCGATTAGACATATTATTTTCTTTCTTTCAGTTGTTCATTAAAATATGCGATAAGTAACTTGCTCACTTCATCATAAGAGACAATGCCGCGCGCATCACCGTTAGCTCTAATAAAAGTATCATTAAGGTTTTGACTTTTTTGAGATATAGGTCGTCTGCTGTATCGCTGATAATAATCGTTGGCCGCTTTAACATCTTTTTTAGCCTGCGGCGGTAACTGACGATAAAGTTGTAAAAAGACAGTTTTATCGGCTTTATAAAGGTCATTGGCCAGATAAATCCAGGCGTTCAAATAAGCTGCATAAACAGCTCTCTCATCATCACTTGAACTTAACGTTAAAAATGCCAGAAAGTTCGCTTCATCTTCATGTGCAAAAAAGCGTTGATGCGCCAATTCATGGGCCGCACTGAAAAGCGTAAAAGGCGCAGCTTGAGCGACATTAACATTAGCCTCCAGTAATAAAGGCATATACATGCCGTTGGTTAAAGTATATGACCAATAATGCGACATACTCACAGCTTTTACTTTCAATGTCTGACCTGCTAAAAATTCATATTTTCGCGCTGCAAGACGATAAGCATTAACGGCTAAATTAAATAATTTCTCATCCGAATCAGGAAAAATAATCTTTTTATCTTCCATAATTATTTTCCGGCTGCCGGACCGGTCTAACGAGGCTTTACCGGCATCTACGGCCGACTCCAAGTGACAAAGTTTATTCAACTTTTCTACCACAATTTCACTTGCCTGTTTTAAGTCTTTTTTTTGCCAATGCTGCGTATCATAATGTAATTTATCGGCCAGAGTCTCACGCTCAAAGTTATAACCGTGAAACAGCAAATAGGACGAGAAAGCATACGAAAAAAGAAAGAGTATTACTAATAAAAGACGTCCCGTATAACGACAATAATTGAGATTATGTTCCTGCCATTTGCGAATATAAGAGCGATTGAACAAATGAAACAGCGCAAGCCAAGAGGCAGCAAAACGAATTATTGTATAAATCAACCAATAAATTAATTTATATGCCAAAACCAAGGGCAAAAGCCATGCTAAAAGTTCTGTCAACGAAAAAGGCAGTAAATTAGTAATGAATCGTATCGGCCAGGCAATAAACGGTGTCACGTCCGTTGCCAAAAATTCGAAAAATTCCGTGTCACCTCTTTTGAAAACAAGCAAGCAGAATAAAAACAACGGTACAGCAATTATGACCGCCAGCTTAGTAACAAATAAAAAGTATTTTCGATATGACACGAGTCTTCCTTTCCGAGCAACAATTAAACTTTATCATTAAATCCGACTTGCAATAATCTGTTTCGAATCGGAATTATAATTTGATACCTATCTTAATTAAACTTAAAGATTTTTTTCACTACATGATAGAACATGCCGATCGCCTTATTTCCCAGAGGTAAATTAAGCAGAACATTAGGCAAAGAGCGTCTGACCGCTGCATACATTTTTTTGTCGAAAGTTTGTAAAAAGTACCATAAATCGCGAATTTTCTCTTTTGCTTCCGGTGTATCAATCATAATCAGATGAACTACACTTACCGTATACATTGCTGCCAAATAGTGCATCAAATATTGGCGTATCTTCTGATTTTCCTTTCCCGGAAGATCACTGTACAAATGGTATGCCTGCGTTAAAAGCTTGGTAACTCTAATTTGCTGATCAATCCTTTTAATGAAATTATTTTCATTAACCGACTGATCGTCCCGTCCAACTTCATAGTGATACAATTCTACCGGCAAATAGTAAATTTGGCGGCAGTAAGGTAATGGTATATAAGCCAACAAATTATCGACGTAAAAGCAATGTTCCGGCAATACCAAAGAGGCATCATGTAAAATTTGGCGGCGATAAATCATCGAATGCATCGTCAAATAAGTACCCTGCGTAAACGATTTACTTTCATGAAATTGGAAGAATTTTTCAACCGGGACCTGTCTCTTCAGGGAAATCCGATTTTTACCTTCTTCGATATTTTCATAAGTATAATCAACTAACAAAAGATCGGGTAAAGGACTGCTTGAATCCTGCAAAAAAGCTTTTCGCATTGCTTTCAATTTGTCCAAAGTAAGTGTCAAAGCCTGAGGATTCAACCAATCATCGGCATCCAATACGTAATAGTACATCCCGACGCCATGTTGCATACCGTAATTAACGCCGGAACCGTGACCGCCGTTTTCCTTATTCACAACTTTAAACATCTCAGGATATTTGTCGACATACTGTTGCGCAATTTCAGCAGTATTATCTTTCGAACCGTCATTAACAATAATTACTTCCAAAGATTCTTTAGCAGCTTGGTCAAGTTCTGTAAAAGGCTCCAAAGACCGCGGTAAAAATTTAGCAGCATTATATGCCGGTACGGCAATAGTCAAGATTTTATTGTCCACCAATTCTGTTTGAATGTCTGTAATCTTAAATTCTCTACCTTCTTTTTCCATAAGTTCCTCTCTTCTTATTGCTGTTGCATACCGCCGGAATTATTTCTGTCAGTACGATAAGTTACAGTCTTGGGCATCAACAAATAAATTTCCCGGCTTATTTTTGTGAAATTACCTTCCAAAACAAAAGCAACACCGGAAATAAAGTCCAAGCTTCTCTGGAAATCGGAAGCATTCATATTGCTCAAATCACAAACTACCGACGCCCCCCGTTTGAAATGGAACGCTATTTCCTGCGCACCTGCGATATCTTTAGCCTCTACCAAAACGATTTCTCCGTTAGTAGGCAAATTCCGCAGATAAGCAGCAGCTTGCGGATTGACGGAAGTCGCAGGTACCCGGCGCACAGACTCGCGCTGTCCGTCGGCGGCAGCTGCCTCATAATTATCATTATACTCACCGTCTTCATCGCTAACCGGTTTTAAGATGTTCTTGAAAAAAGCCATAATTTGTCTCCTTTGTATTTATACTGCTAATTATGTTACTTGTTGCCCGGCTTTTACCTGGCGCGGATTCAACACAATAATTGCTCCGTCCTTAATTACCGTTTCTTTTTCATTCAGTCCTTGAATAATAGCATTTTGTTCATTGCTCTCCAAGACTCTGACTTGTTCTTTCTCAATGAATCCTGCCTTGACCACATAAATATAAGCTGTACTTTCACGATTAACATTATCATAAAGTAAAGCTGCTTTAGGAATAATCAAGCCACTATGTGTCGCTTTAATCAAATTAGCTTTGATTGCTACTTTATCAAGCAGACTTTCAACATTTCTATCACACTTCAAAAGTAACAGAACACCCGAAGCATCCGGCGTAACGCGCAGAAGATTACACTTTTCGATAACTTGACCTAAACCGGCTACTTCCAATTTATAATTATTATTTACAGTAAAATCGCTGGTTTTAGCATTGGCAACCTGCAAAAGAAAATACTGGTAACGCGTGTCAATCAAACGAATAATGGGCAACTTTTCTTTAATCTTCGTCCCGTTAGTCGAAACTGAAGGTTTCGCAGCATTATAATAATTTATAAACTGATCATAACTCATACTTTGAATTGTTTCCGTGTTAACGTCAATAGCCAGTGGATTAATCTTATAGGAAATCAATCCGGCTGTCGGAGTTTCAATTATTCTGGCTTTTTCTTTAAGTTCATGCGCCAAAACTTTTTGCTCCGTACGTAAATTTTCAATCACCGGATCAGCCAAATTCATTTGTTTCAACGAAAAATTCCGTTCCTGCATCAATGGTTGTAAATTATAAACGTATGTATTGAGATGCGACAAAACATTATGACTTAAATCATGCCGTAAAAGATTAATTGTCGGCAACATGGAGCTGTCGGATTTACTGAATAACTGATTCGCCTGCAAATTTCGTCCTTGTTTCAACATAGTTAAAATCTGTTCTGAAATTTGCTGTTCAATATTATCATTCTTACTCTTAATATCACTGATATCAACTGTCACTATATTGGCAACTTCCTGTTCGGCAGCTACCAAACTGCCTTCAGCTTTAATCGCCTGCAATTCACCGGCAACAGGAGCATACAAAACTCGCTCTTCCCGCGCAACAAAGCCGAAAGACGAATATTTTTGTTCCAAATCGCCGTTCTTCAATATATACAAATGAATTTTAGCCCTTGTTTGTTGCATAATAACTCCGGCAACTGCCAAAGTCAGCAACAACAAACTGCAAGTGAAACAAAAAACAGTTATACGTCTGCGTCTTTTTTCCTGCTTCTGTAATTTAGCAATGGAAACATCCAAATCACGATTAATTTGTTCTAAATTTTTCTTATTAATGTCATTTGTTACTGCGGATCCTATACGGTCTTTTTTATTAAATGAAGGCAAAAGACTGATCAAAGTTCCCAAAACTATCTCATAAAAATTATGCAGAAAAGATTCTTTTTTCGCCTGTTGCAGCTTCTTCAGCTGCTTCTGCTCCGGTCTCTGTTCTGCAACATTGTATTTTTGCATCACAGACTGAGGATTATACGCCGGATAAGTATCTTTAACAGCGGAAGTACGTTTATTATTTGCCGCTTTTCTTTTTTGGAAAAAAGAAAGCGATTTTATCAACGGCATTTCCGCCTTATGTTTACCGGATTTATTTCTTTTATTTAAAGCAGTTCCGACAGCAGCCAATAAGCCCGTTATTTTTAACTTTTTATTAGTAGAAGTCAAGTTTTTTCGTTCGCTCTTTAATGTCCCGTCCGGCATTAAAATCCGTTCATCTGCGAAAGGTCCATTTTGCAAAGGCGCAGGCATGGACGAGCCGCCTGAATTTCTCCTGTTTTTCAAGTTTGCTAAATTACTTTTGTGATATGCAAAATTCGGGTCATCGGTCGTTATAGCCTGCATTCCCTGCTGAAATTCTTTCTCCAAATTGGCGAAAGAATTATTATTTTTCATGCGTTGGCGCAGCAAAGCAAAGCTGCTGTTGCCGCTTTGCTCATAATAATAGTTATCCAACCTGGCCTCATCCTGCTTTTCTACATTTTCAGCAATTTGTTGTTGTTTTTTACTCAACTTTTTACTCAAATTGTCCGCCAGATGCTTTACCGGTAGTAAATTGCTTAAACTAAATTTTTTACCTGCCATCCCTATCACTCAAATCATCAATTAAATATGTTAAGTATAACATTATTCTGCTGCAACTTGCTTAAGAAAGCTGAAATAATCATGTATTTTGTAATTCCTGCGTCGCCAACAAAGCTGCAAGTTTAACATTTTCATAAACAACTCCTCCCTGCATATAAGCAGTATAAGGTGCTTTTATCGGGCCGTCAGCACTTAATTCCAAAGAAGAACCTTGAACAAAAGCACCGCAAGCCATAATCACATCGGCATCATATCCGGGCATAGCCCACGGTACCGGCTTAAAATGGCTGTCAATCGGTGAAGCTGCCTGAATTGACTGACAAAATTTAATCAAACTTTCAGCATCATTGAATTCCAATAATTGCACAATATCTGAGCGTATACCCAAAGCTTCAGGTTGTGAAATAACATTATGCCGCGAAAACCATAATGCCGAAAACTCCAAGCCTTTCAAACACTCTGCTACAACATGCGGGGCAAAATAGAATCCCTGGATAATATTACGATTATAACCCAGACTCGGGCCTACTTCTCCGCCAATTCCGGGAGCTGTCAAACGACATTGTGCCTTTTCCACCAAGTCCCCTCTGCCGGCAACATATCCGCCGGAAGGTGCCAAGCTGCCGCCGGGATTCTTAATTAATGATCCGGCTATCAAATCAGCGCCTACTTGCGTCGGCTCCATAATTTCCGTAAATTCGCCGTAACAATTATCGACAAAAACTATAACTTCAGGCTTATATTTTTTTATTGCTCTAATTACCGGTTCCAACTCACTGATTGTAAAAGCATTGCGTCTTTGATAACCGCGCGAACGCTGCAAATGAACTAATTTGGTTTTATCATTAATATTAGCTAAAATAGCCGGAATATCAGGTTTGCCGTCCGCTGTTAATTCAACTTGCCGATAGCTTACCCCGAAATCTTTAAGTGAACCTGCATCGGCCGCACTATCATCACCTATACCGATAACACTGTCCAATGTATCATACGGCTTGCCGAAAGCTGCGAGCATTTCATCACCCGGCCGCAGACAGGCATATAAAGCTACAGCTATAGCTTGGGTTCCGGCGCTGATACTTAAACGTACTAAAGCCTTCTCCGCTCCGAAAACCTCAGCATAAATCTTTTCAATTTTTTCTCTCCCCGAGTCATTGTAACCGTAACCGGTGGTAGCAGCAAAATCAGTTTCAGCAAATTTATATTTCTGCATTGCCTTTAACACTTTAAGTTGATTGAATATTTTGTTTGATTCTATTCTGGCAAAACTCGCTGCTAAATCTTTTTCTACATGTAACGCTTCTTCTACTAATTTAGGCGATATATTCCAAGCTCTGTATGCTCTTTTCTCAAGTTCCAATTTATAATTTTCTGTATTGAAATTTTCCATAATCTCTCCTGTTTCGCTTCAACCGATTTTCAATATCATATTGTCGAAGCGATGAAATACAGCTAATAATTATAAAGGTTAATGTCTGATTGAGCAAAAATATTATATCAGTCGAAATCTCGGGTGCCTTATAACAGTAAAAATAAAAAGCAAATCATATTGACGAAGTCCGAAAAAACATTTATTATTCTGTTATTACAGTTTTGCGGTCGTGGCGAAATTGGTAGACGCGCAGCGTTGAGGTCGCTGTGGAGTAACATCCTTGCAAGTTCGAGTCTTGTCGACCGCATTTAAGCTACTTACTTTCAAGTAGCTTTTTTTCATATTTCGACGTCATTAAATTTCCTATTATGTAAGTACCCGCATAAGTATCTTTCTATAAATTTCAAGGTGCTTGGCTGAATGCTTCTTCCTTCGATGCGACTGCTTCCCGTGTCCTTCTTAGCCTCTTTTTATGCAGCGAGCAAGTTAAGATAGTAAGTCGCCGTCAGCCTGCAAATTTGCTTATGAAGCAAGTTTAACAGAGGCAAGGACAAGGTAAAGCCGAATTTTCGTACAAAAATTCAAAATAAATTCGCCGCATTAAACAGTTGCAGCAAGTTGCAGCAAATTAAGTTACGCAAAAAAAAGCAAAGTCGCTTGTAATAGCGCTTTGCTGATTTATTGGCTTAAATCCATCCAACCATTTAATAGTCAATATAGTGTTCCAATTCCCAACGGGAAACACTCTGTGTATATTTGGCCCATTCCAACTCTTTCGACTCGATAAAGCGTCGAGTCAAATGCTCACCTAAGGCTTCCTGGATCAATTTGTCTTCCTTAAAAGCTTTGATTGCATTATGTAAAGTTGACGGTAAAGGTTGAATTCCGGCGGCCAGTCGTTCAGTTTCCGTCATTTCGAAAACATTGCCGCTGATAGGAGGCATCGGCATTTTGGCCTGTTTAATTCCGTCCAAACCGGCTTTTAATGTTGCAGCCAGCAACAAATAGGGGTTGGCTGTCGGATCGGCCGAACGTAATTCCAACCTTGTTGTCAGTTCACCGGCTGAAGGTATACGGACCAAAGGTGAGCGATTTTTCAAAGACCAGGAAATATACACAGGTGCTTCAAATCCGGGAATTAGACGTTTATATGAATTAACTGTAGGATTACCGACAGCTGTTATCGCCCGAGCATGCGTCAATATGCCGTTTAAGAAATACAAAGCGGTATCCGAAAGCCCGTTTTCAGCCGCAGCATCGTAAAAAACGTTCTTGCCGCCTTGGAATAAAGACATATTGGTATGCATACCGTTACCTGCTTCACCTTGAAGCGGTTTAGCCATGAACGTGGCACATAATCCGTGTTTTTTCGCTACTGTCCGGACAACCAATTTGAATAACTGGACTCTATCGGCAGTGGTTAAAGCATCATCGAATTTGAAATCTATTTCTTGTTGACCGTTACCTACTTCATGGTGAGCAGCCTCAACTTCAAAGTCCATGTCTTCCAGAGTTTCAACAATTTCTCTCCGGCACTTGGCACCTTCATCACTGTCTGTCATATCGAAATAAGACGCGTGGTCACAAGCTTCTGTCGTCCAATTACCGTTTTCATTCAATTTGAATAAGTGAAATTCAGCTTCAAAGCCGATATCAAAATCACTGTAACCGAATTCCCGCATTTCAGCCAAAACACGTTGAAGATTGTTACGCGGATCGCCGGCAAAAGGTGTTCCGTCAACATTATGCACACTGCAGGTCAAACGACCGATTTTGCCTGATGCTCCGTCCTGCCACGGCATAACTATCCATGTCGACAAATCAGGATACAGTACCATATCGCTTTCTTCGATTCTCACAAAACCGTCAATTGACGAACCGTCGAAACGGATCTCATTAGTCAAAACTTTTTCCAATTGACTTGTCGGGACTTCGACGTTTTTCATTGTTCCGTTAATATCAGTAAATGCCAAGCGCAAAAATCTAATATTATTTTCTCTGACGCTGTTTCTGATATTTTCTGCTGTAATTTGCTTACTCATACTCACTAACCTCACGGTAAATTCAATGAAATTAATAATAATCAAGTAATGTAATATCGTCAACATTTACTGCAGCTTTGAAATATAGTAAAACAAGATTTTATTCCTTCCGGGTCTTGGAATTTCTAAAATCTAAAGTGAAAATATAGGCTCTTTAATCACTAAAAGAACGAAATATACTCTGCCAGAAAGCTTGCTCTTCTCTCGGGGCGTGACAAACTTTAGTACTTAAATAGCGATATTTTGTTTCATAAAAGCGTAACAGCAAGGCGGCATATTTTCTCTTGCCGGCACATGAACAAGCTGCCAATTCTCGCCGAGAAATTACCGGCAGACTTTCCGGCGCAGCTTTTTTCGCAGCAAAAGTGATGTCGGCTTGTAAACCGAGGGCAATTAAAGATAACAAGTAGCTCCATTCTTTATTTTTTCTTTCACTCTCAGTCAGAGCAATTGCTTCTCGCCATATTAACTGTAAATCAGTGTGAATCGATGAATGTGGAGGTAAATTAGCTTGCCATCTTGATAATTTCTCCCAAAAATTTTTATCGTCCAAAATTGTTCCACCGGTACGTTCTATATAAAACTTGCGCAAATCTGAAAGAGGAATTTGCTGCAAATCCAAAGCTCGGTACGGTTGATTTACGATTAATATTATTTCCTGTACTCGTCCTTTGTCTTCCACCAAAACTTCGCCCAAAACGGCAAAATCATGCAGCCATAAAGCTAATTTCAGTTTAGCATTCAGCTGCATCGGTTGCGCAATAATAAATAAAGGCGTACGTTCATGGTAGTCATCGGCTGCTATTCTGGGATCTGCTGCTAAAATGCGCCAAATACTTTCTCCGCTCAGCCCGGCGATAACTACGCTGTCATAATCCTGCAAATTGCTATGTTCTTTTATGCCGTCCGATAAAAAGCACTTGACATTAGTTAAGTGCAACTGAGCTATTAAATCGTCGGCACGTCTTAACGGTTGATCAGCAATATCGGAAGCATATACCGACTTATGCGGAAAATAAGAAGCATAAGCAGCTGCCACCAAGCCGTGATCACACGCCAAATCGTGCAAACCGGTACTCGGTAAGAGCCTTAAGATTTGCACGATTAAATCCAAGCGCGGATCCAAATGCCTATTCAACGCCATATCAATCCATATAGCCCCGTAAATGTTTGGAGCGATTGGGGTGGCGCAATTTACGTAAAGCTTTAGCTTCTATTTGACGAATGCGTTCTCTTGTAACATCAAACTCTTTGCCGACTTCCTCCAAAGTTCTGGTTCTACCGTCATCCAAACCGAAACGGAGGCGCAAAACTTTTTCTTCTCTCGGAGTTAATGTCGATAATACTTCACCCAATTGCTCTTTCAACAGGGAAAATGCCGTCTGATGTTCCGGTGAAGGTGCATCATCGTCGGGAATGAAATCACCCAAATGGCTGTCTTCCTCTTCACCGATCGGTTTCTCCAACGATACAGGCTCTTGCGAAATTTTCATAATTTCACGAACTTTATCCTCTTTAATTTCAAGGACTTTAGCCAATTCCTCCACTTCCGGTTCTCTACCCAGCTCCTGCAGCAAAGTTCTTTGAGCCCGAACCAACTTATTAATAGTTTCGACCATATGCACAGGAATACGAATAGTACGAGCCTGATCGGCAATAGCACGAGTAATCGCCTGACGGATCCACCAAGTTGCATATGTACTGAACTTAAAGCCCTTGGTATAATCGAACTTCTCAACAGCTTTTAACAGACCGAGGTTACCTTCCTGAATCAAGTCCAGGAAACTCATACCTCGACCGACATAACGTTTCGCAATGGATACAACCAGACGTAAATTTGCCTCACACAGATGATCTCTGGCTTCAATATCGCCTTCCTGCATCCTCTGAGCTAACTCTTTTTCGCCTTCAGCGGTCAACAAATCGACTTTGCCGATTTCTTTCAAATACATACGCACCGGATCATCAACGCCGATAATATCGTAAATAGCAGATTTGTCTTTGTCGTCTTCTTCCAGATCTTCGATATCCGCATCTTCTTCGCTAATTTCAATATTGCGTTCGTTCAATTCTTCCAGCAAAGCTTCACTGTCTTCCGGTTCCAACTCATATAATTCGATTTGCTCATTGATTTCACGCATCGAAACGTGATTATCATTATTTTTAGCAATTTCGGTCAAATTTTCCAAAATTGTCGCTTTGGCATCATGACTGGCTAAATGTTTACAAGCCAACAAAGCTTTTTTACGTTCGTCATCCGTTGCTTCCAACAAATCCTCATCGTCTTCTCCCCGCATCACCGTATCATCTATGTTGGAAAGCGAATTAAAGTCTATGTCGGTATCGACATCAGCATCCTCATCTGTAATATTGCCGTCAAATTCCGGTTCTTCTTCCTCATTGGTTTTGTCATCTGCGGAATAATCGTCATCCAACAGGGCTTCTGTATCTTCTTCCTCTATTTTCGCATTTTTTTCGTTTTTGCTTTTCTTAGCAGTTTTTACGCTTGATTTTGTAACTTTAGCAGACTTGGTAGCCTTGGAAGCTGATTTTTTCTTGTTATCAACCAAGTTCTCCTCATTTTGTGTCTTATCATTCTCTGAACTTACAGTTGTTGTTTTTTTCACCATAAAGCACCTGCTTTCGCTATTTGTTTACGCTTATATTTGCCTATAAACATACATGGTTAATTATACCACAATCCCGGTTTTTATTTATTTTGCTTATTTCTTGACGGTATCCGGCAATAGGTCGCTGTCCGTCGCACCGTATATCACAATATATCAACGTTTCAATTCCCAGAATTTGCGGCTCAAACTTTGATATTGCTGCCGTAACTTATCTTTTTCCGCTTCGGAGCTGAAATCATCATTACGCAAACGCCAGGAAATATAATTAATTCGTCGTTTTAATTCATATCGTTGTAATTCCGATAAATTGTGGCTTAAGCTCTCTTGGCTCAGCTTACTGTCTTTTATCGAAGATTCCTGCAAAAACAAACGAGTGATTTGATCTTTATCCTTCAACGAAACAGCTGAATTACTTAAAATATTAAGTAAAGTCGGAGCATCAAAAGTATTTTTCATTAAAGCTTGCCGGCATTGAAGCCAAAGTGCTTGTATCTCTTTGACATTCTGCAAACAATTATCAATCGCCGCTGCAAAGTTTTGATAAAGTGAATTATCATTGCAAAGCAACCATAAGATATTAACAAAGGCCGGCGGAATAGCCATACTCGGCTCATTAACCGGAGGCTGTTGCTTAACTTCCGGTAAAATTACTTTAGCTGCTTCAGGTCTTTCCATTTCTCGAGTTTCATAACGTAAACTGCGCTGATACTGTTGAAATTCCTGAGTATTCTTATAATATTTCACTTCATCGGCAATCGTCGACTCATCATAAGAGGCAACTAACTTACAAACTTCCTTCAAAGCTCTGGCATATTCCAAAGGACTGTTAATTGCTGCCAAAATTCTGATAGCGGCCTGAAAAAATACCGACTCATCAAAAGAACCGTCAGCCTGTTCAGCTTGAGCGAAAGCCGTATTTAAGCGCCAGTTCAAAGCCGGTTCCGCCTGTAAAATTAAATTGTTAAAAGCCTCAATCCCGAACTTTTTCACAAATTCATCCGGATCTTTAGCCTGCTTAACTTTTAAGACTTTGGGGCTTAATCCTTGTAACTCCAGGCGTTGCAGACTCAAATATGTCGCTTTTTGTCCGGCAGCATCGCTGTCCAGGCACATTATCACCTGTCTGTCCAAAAGCTTTAATAAACGCACCTGTTTATGTGTGAGGGCCGTACCCAGACAGGCTACAACATTATGGTAACCTCGACTTAATAGGCTTATAGCGTCCATATAACCTTCTACGACCAGGATTTCAGGCGCATTAAATTTCTTAGCAAAATTATAGGCGTACAAATGCTCGCCTTTAGTATATATGGGCGTTTCAGGCGAATTAATATACTTCGGCTTGCTGTCATCAAGCACCCGTCCGCCGAAAGCAATTACCCGGCCGTAACGATCCATGATTGGAAAAATTAAGCGTCGGCGAAAGAGATCATATAAACTGTTGTTTTTAATCCGCACCAAACCGGAAGCCAGCATTTCCTTTTCGCTGAATCCCGATTTTTGTAAATATTTTACCAGCAAATCACGTTGATCCAAAGCTGCGCCCAAGCCGTAATTTCCGCAAGCTGTCGCACTCAACTCTCTTGTACGCAAATAATTAACCATCTCGGCAGCAGCCGGACTTCTTAAAGCCGCATAATAAAATTTTGCCGCCGAATTAGCCAGCAGGAATTGTCTTTTCTGTTCCTGATAATGTTCCTGTTCTTTAGTATTTCTACGAGACGACGAAGCTTGCCAATCAATGTGTAAACGCTTGGCTAAAAACTCCAAAGCTTCCTTCCACTCCAAATGTTCTATGTCCCGAATAAACGCTACACAATCGCCGCCTTTGTGGCAACCGAAGCAATAATATATCTGCTTGGTCGCCGAAACGCTGAACGAAGGAGTTTTCTCGTGATGAAAAGGACAAATACCGAAGTAATTGTTCGAACTTTTTTTTTGCAAGCTGACATATTCACTGACCAAATCGACAATGTCAATCTGATCTTTTACTTGCTGATATATATCATCTTTCGTGTATTCCACCACCGTTAAACTCCTCGTTAAAAGGTACAATAACCCCCATCTGCCGGCTACTTGGGAATATCAACAATGCGGACCGGCTGCACTTTCCGTATCACAACCGCCGCCGCAACCGCTGCCGCAAACTGCTACATCGGCAATATCCGGCTGAATGGTAGCCTGCAAGCCGCCACGTTCTTTAGCTTTAATCCACAAAGAACATTCCAAACGTTTCTGTTCCATAATGCAACCTATTTTATAGTTCTTATGTAAATCGCTGTTCTGGTGCCAGTTATTGGCCGGACAACCGCCGCCGCAATGATAACGTGACCAACAACCTAAACACTCTTTGGAATTAAGCGTAAAAAGGTCTTTGAATTTTTCCTGTACTTTTTTGTCAAGCTCATCCGGTTCCGTATCATTCACATTGCCCATTATGTATTCTTCTTCTCCCACAAATTGGTGGCAGGGATAGATAGTTCCGTTAGGTGTTACGGCAATATACTCAGTTCCGACGCCGCAGCCTTTATAACGTTTGAAAGCACAGGCACCGCCTTCAAGCTGCACGTTGAAATGGAAGAAACGATAAGGATGCTCACCGTTTTTGGTGTTTTGATAGTGAACTGCCAATTTTTCGTATTCATCCAGGATTTTCGGGATATCACTGTTGCGCAGGCGGAAATCATCCGTCGGTTTAGCTACAACAGGTTCCATACTGATCTGACGCAAATCCAAGTTGGCCAAATGCTTCACATCTTCGCTGAAGTCGGTGTTGTAATGCGTAAAAGTACCGCGCACATAATACTCTTTATTGCCGCGATCCTGTACGAACTTTTTAATTTTCGGCATAACATGGGCATACGAACCGTGTCCGCCGACAGCCGGGCGCAATCTGTCCTGAATTTCCGGGCGACCGTCAATTGAAAGCACGCAATTCTTCATGTGCTCATTAATGAATTTTGTTCGTTCGTCATTAAGCAATAAAGCGTTGGTGGTTACCGTCATACGAATCTTTTTATTATGCTTCGGTCCTTCTTCTTCACAGTACAAAGTCAAAGCTTTGAGAACTTTCCAGTTCATCAACGGTTCACCGCCGAAAAAGTCTATATCCAAATTACGACGCGGACCTGAAGCCTTAATCAAAAAATCAACCGCTTTTTTACCTGTTTCAAAAGATAACATATCCCGATGGCCGGTAGCATAATCGCCGCAGGAAGCAAAGCAATATTGACAGCGCAAATTACAGTCGTGGCTGACGTGCAGACACATGGATTTAATTTTCGGCGCAGCCGGATAAAGTTGTTCAGGCTTAATTTCCGCCGTCTTGGCGCCGATATGACCGCTTTCAATAAAAGGCAAAAGTTCCTGCCAGCATTTTTCCAGTTCATCTTTATTCAAGTTATTCATTACTGCCAGCAAATGTCGTTCATCCTCGGCTAAGGTCGGAGGATTGTTGCAATTTACCAACTCCGCTACCGCCTTTAATAATACCCAGGCGTACTCATCACAACAAACCAAAGCTTGGGTTTCAGCATCATATACGAGCTTATCTCCCTGCATTTCAAAACAATGTAACATGTTCTCTCCTCAGCCTTACCGGCATAAAATATAATATTTCAAATAACAATCAGCAAAAAGCTTCCTTATGAGCTCCTTACTGTGAAAAGAAAGAGCCGCAAAACGGCTCTTTGAAAAGTTCTTACAATTACCGTTTTTATTATTCGGCAATACGTTCACAAGGTTGGTTACCTACCGTACAACTTGTCTTACATGCCGACTGACATGAAGTTTGGCATTCGCCGCAAGCTGCACCTACAGCATAAAGCTTGGTTGAACCCTTACTAATCATGGTAAAATGTGTCATTTTACAGCCTCCTCAACTTACTTTTTCTTCTCGGACTTGGCCGCTTGAGCTGTGGTCGGCTGTTGCATAAGATTTATGGCATCACGCCGAAATGTCACCATAGTTTGGGCGACGCTGCTGGCAATAGTGATATCATCGTCTTTAATATTAACGATTTTACCGACTAAGCCGCCGATTGTAATAACCTGATCTCCGACTTTCAGCTTGGAACGCTCCAACTTCTGTCGTTTCTCCGATCGTCTTTGCGGTAAAATCATCACCACATAAAGAACAACCAACATAATAACGCTGAAAGCAACCGTAGCGAGCGTCCCGCCCATCGGCGATTCTGCGGCCAAAACAACATTCCGTGCAGCATTAAGCATAAACAAAAACCCCTTGATCAAACTATTTACTATATTTTAGCTGAAATGACTTGCACTAGCAAGTAAACATAACAGCATTTTTGTGACTCGAGCGGCGGCAGCTACCGTTAATAGCGGTAATCATCTGTTTTTGGTAAAACCTTGTTTATCGCCGTAATTGGAATTGCTGTAAAATTCCGTTCTGAAGTCAAGCGCCGCATCGGCAAAAATCGCCGCCCGTAACTTGGCGGTAAAATTCTGCAGGAATTGCAAATTATGCCACGACATGAGCCTCAAGCCGAAAATTTCCCGGCATTTCAACAAATGGCGAATATAAGCACGGGTATAATTTTTACAGGCATAACAATTACAATCAACTTCAATAGGCTCAAATGCGGCTGCATTTTTCGCATCTCTGATAATTTCCCGACCATGCCACGTTAAAGCCGAACCGTTACGTCCTATTCTTGTAGGTAAAACGCAGTCGAACATATCTATACCGCGTAAAGTTCCTTCCAAAATATAATCCGGCGTACCGACTCCCATGAGATAATGCGGCTTATTTTCAGGCAAATAAGGTCTGACGGCATCGAGCATAGCATTCATCAAAGCCGGCGGTTCACCGATACTTAAACCTCCGATAGAATAACCGGGTAAGTCAAAAGCTGTAATTTCTTTAGCGGCCTGTACTCTCAAATCGGCAAACATTCCGCCTTGAATAATACCGAACAAAGCCTGTTTCTGCGGGTTCTGATGGGCCTTGACACATCGCTCCAGCCACCTTGCAGTTCGCTCCATGGAATCTTCTATATAAGCTCGGTCGGCATCATACGGCGCACACTCATCAAAAGCCATTATTATATCGGCTCCCAATTTATTTTCAATCGTGATAGCTTTTTCCGGCGACAGAAACTGAGCCGATCCGTCCAATTCCGAGCGGAAATAAACGCCTTCTTCTTTTATATGGCGTAAATCGCTCAAGCTCCAGACTTGGAAGCCGCCGCTATCAGTTAAAATGGCACCTTTCCAATTCATAAACTTATGTAAACCGCCTGCTGCCTGTACAATATCTTCGCCCGGTCGCATCCACAGATGGTAGGTGTTGGCAAGTATAATACGTGACCCCATATCCCAGATTTCTTCCGGTGCCATACATTTCACTGTCGCCTGCGTACCTACCGGCATAAAAGTCGGCGTTTCTATATCTCCGTGCGGAGTATGCAAGATACCTGCACGAGCGCCGCTTTGACGGCAAACATGTTGCAACTCGAACCATACGGGATATTTTTCAGCTAATTCCTGTGTTTTCAGATCTTTGCTCAGCATCATTACCTCTCAATGTTTATTTATTTTTAAAATCGTGCATGTCCTGACGATGAATCAACATTGCATCACCGAAACTGTAAAAGCGATAACGTTCTTTAATAGCATGATCATATGCTGCGAAAATTTCCGCTTTTCCGGCCAAAGCCGATACCAGCATCATCAAAGTCGATTCCGGCAGATGGAAGTTGGTAATCATCCCGTCAACAATTTTGAAACGATATCCGGGATAAATAAAAATACTTGTATCTCCGTGTTGGGCCCGTACTTTGCCCTGTTCATCGGCAACTGTTTCCAACACCCGACAGGATGTGGTTCCGACAGCAATAGTTCTGCCGCCGGCTGCCTTACGGGCATTAATAATTTCGGCAGTTTTTTCCGGCATAACGTAATATTCCGTATGCATATGATGCTCTTCCACATTTTCAACTTTGACCGGTCTGAATGTACCTAAACCGACATGCAAAGTCAAATAAACCGGTAAAATATCCATATCTGCCAATTTTTGCAATAATTCTTTGGTAAAATGCAAACCGGCAGTCGGAGCTGCAGCGGAACCTTCTTCTTTAGCATAAACAGTCTGATAACGATTCTGATCCTTTAATTTCTCGTGAATATAAGGAGGCAGCGGCATAGTTCCTGCTTTATCCAATATTTCTTCCCAGACTCCCTGAAATTCAAAATGGACAATTCTGGAGCCGTCATCACTGTAATCCAAAATTTCGGCACTTAATTCTCCCGGAAGAAAAGTAATTTTACTACCTACTTTCAAGCGCCGGCCGGGATTAACAAGGCATTGCCAGTCAGTGGCATTAATACGTTTGAGAAGCAGGACTTCTACCGGCCTTTGCATGCCTGCACGCGTTCCTATCAATCTGGCCGGCATTACCTTCGTATCATTCAAGACCAACGTATCTCCCGGACGTAAAAATTCCGGTAAATTATAAAAATGGCTGTCACGCAGTTCATTCAAGTCATCCACTACCAGAAGTCTTGACTCATCACGCCTTTCCGTCGGGCTTTGTGCAATCAATTCCAACGGTAAATCATAGGCAAAATCACTTGTTTTCACACTAATTTCCTCGGTTCTTCCAACATTAACCTTCTATATCCTAATTAAGTTTTACTTAAGAATAGTACTTTATTATAGCGCAACTTCATAAACACCGTATGTATATCAACGCTTTTATTCCGCTGTTCCTGCTTCTCTTTCTGCCACCAAAGCTTTTTTCCAGGCAGCCAATGCACAATTCTGTCGCTTGGCCATACTTGAATTTGCCGGAAAATACGGTTGAATTTCTTCTTGCAAATATTTGCTTAAGTGCTCCAAACTCAAAGCGGAATAAGACATGCCCTTAAGTTTCTTATCCCGATAAGTTTGAGCAAGCGCCGGCAAGATTCCCATATTTGCCGTCATCGGTTGGAAATCTTTCTGCTCATGCGTAACATAAGAAATCAAAGATCCCAACATCGTTACAGGCGGTAATGGCGGATTTTTTTTGCCCTGTAAACGCATATAAACCGAAATTGCCGCCCAAATACCGGAGCTTATTGCCGGAACATAACCTTCCATCCCCGTTATTTGCCCGGCAAAAAAGAGGTAAGGCAAATTCTTAGTTGATAAATCAGGCTGCAAAAAAGCCGGACTATGCAGATAAGTATTACGATGCATTACTCCGTAACGGGAAAATTCAGCTTGTTTTAACGCCGGGATCAAAGAGAATACCCGTTTTTGTTCCGACCATTTCAACTGCGTTTGAAAGCCGACCATGTTATATAAAGTCCGTGCAGAATTATCCTGTCTTAATTGCACACAGGCATACGGTCTTTTGCCGGTATGCGGGTCAATTAAGCCTACCGGTTTGAGCGGCCCGAACAGCAAAGACTTATAACCGGTCAAAGCTATCTGTTCTACCGGCATACAACCTTGAAACAACAATTTCTTTTCAAAGTCGTGCACCTCTGCCCTTTCAGAATTGACTAAAGCATCATAGAAGATATCATACTCTTCTTTAGTCATCGGACAATTTAGGTAGGCCGCTTCACCTCTTTCGTACCGTGACATGTAAAAGGCTCGTTCCATGTCCAGCGAATCTTTTTCAACTAAGGGTGCCTGAGCGTCAAAGAAATACGCCTGTGCTGTATCGTTGCCCGCTTTTTTCAACGAAAGCTGCAAATTATCTAAAAATTTTCCGTCACTCAGCGGACCGGTCGCTACTATTTGATAATCATGTTCTGTAAGTTCTGTTGCTTTTTCAGAACGTAAATTAATCAGTTTTTCCCGTTTTATCGCTTCAGTTACTGCAGCTGAAAAAGCCGTACGATCAACAGCTAAAGCCCCGCCTGCTTCCACTTGGCAATTTTGGGCAATTTCCAATAATCTTGAGCCTAAGGCCGTCGCTTCCGCTTTAAGCATGCCGGAGGCTACATACGGTCTTTTGGCTTTCAAAGAATTGGAACAAACAAGTTCCGCCAAATAATTGCTTGTATAAACAACTTTCGGCGAAGTAAACTTTTCTTCGATCAAGTCTACTGTAACTCCCAGTTCAGCCAAAGTTAAAGCTGCTTCACATCCGGCTAAACCGCCGCCGTAGATAATTACTTCACTCATTCGTCAGCCTCTGATTTCTCTTTTTCATCTTTTTCACTCTTAGCAGTTTTGGCTTTAGTTTTCGTCTTAGTTTTCGGCTTTTTTTCTCGCGCTGTTGTCTTTTTATTTTCAGTTGCATCAGTTTCGGAAGTTTCATTAACTTCGGACTGAGCTTTTTTATTTTTCTTGGCACGAGAAGGACAATTTTCGTTGGAGCATATCACGCTCTTTTGCCGACGATAAATTCTTTCTTCCTTATATGCCCCGCAAAGTTCACATTTTTCGGCAAGCGGTAAATTCCAGCTGATAAACGCACAATTGGGGTCAAGTGATTTATCGCAAACATAGAATATTTTTCGCCGCTTATGTGATTTCATGGAAATTACAGATGAGGAACACAAAGGACACAAAGCAGCTGTTTTAGTGTATACATTGTGGGTATATTGACATTCCGGGAAGCGTTCGCAAGCGATAAATTGTCCGAATCTGCCGTCTTTGTAAACCAAATCTCCTTTTTGACATTCCGGACATTTTTCTCCTGTTTTCTTGACGGCAAGTTCAACTTTCGCCAAATTTTCCTTCGCGTTCTCAATATCCCGGCTGAAAGGTGCGTAAAATTCCCGCAAAACCTGCACATAATCTTTTTTGCCCGCTTCTACCTGATCCAAATCATCTTCCATCTCTTTAGTGAAAGAAATATCCACGATTTTAGCAAAATTACTTTCTAAAAAAGATGTAACGACCGTGCCTAATTCTGTCGGCTGCAAATTGCGCTCTACCTTTTCGGCGTAACCTCTATCCATAATTGTTCTGATCGTCGGCGCATAAGTTGAAGGTCTGCCGATACCTTTTTCTTCCATTAATTTAATCAAAGAAGCTTCTGTATAGCGTTTAGGCGGAGCGGTAAATTTTTGCTCCTTTTTTAATTTACGAATAGTCAGCTCTTCTCCCTCCGTTAAAGCCGGCAAAAGATTGTCTTTTACTCCTTCAGTCTGATTCTCTTCAACATTGCGACTGTTGAATGCCGCTAAAAAGCCTTCTTTCAACAATCTTTCACCCTTAGCCTTGAATATATACGTGTCATTTACCGCAATATCTAATTTTTCTGTAGAATAAAGGGCCGGCAACATTTGTGATGCCAAAAACTTTTGAAATATCATTTTATAAAGCTGAAATTGCTCATTTGTTAAACCTGATTGTACTTTTTCCGGTGTCAATTCAAAATGAGTCGGCCTGATAGCCTCATGGGCATCCTGGCTGGCACCTTTGTTTTTGTAATAATTAGGTTTGGCGGGTAAAGCTGCTTCACCGAATTCGCTTGCAATCAGATTACGTGCCGCACTTAAAGCTTCCTCCGATATCCGCACCGAGTCGGTACGAATGTAACTTATTAATGAAGTCTGACCGATACCTTTAATTTCAACGCCTTCATACAGTTGTTGTGCTACTTTCATGGTCCTTGAGGAACTGAAGCCTAAACGCCAGGAAGCTTCCTGTTGTAAGGTGGAAGTTGTATAAGGCGGCGAAGGCTGACGTTTACGCTCGCCTTTTTTGATTGCAACAACTTCGGCTTTTTTGCCCTGCAAATCATTAAATACAGCTAAAGCCGCCGATTCATCGGCCAATTTATCTTTGACTTGCTTGCCGTTTAAGGATTTTCCGTAATATTCCGCCGTCAAAGCATTCCCGCTCCCATTAACGAATTCTCCGGTAATCAACCAATATTCTTCCGGTACAAAAGCGGCAATTTCCCGCTCTTTGTCAACTAAAATTTTAGTTGCTACGGATTGTACTCTACCTGCAGACAAACCTTTACGTATTTTTTGCCATAAAACCGGACTTAATTCATAACCTACCAATCTGTCCAGTATGCGTCTGGCCTGTTGGGCATTAACCAGATTAACATTTAAGGTCCGCGGCTTTTGTACGGCCTGTCTTACCGCATTTTGAGTAATTTCATTGAACGTTACTCGAACCGGCGCCTGTTCTTCAATATTTAAGACTTTCTCCAAATGCCAACCGATAGCTTCTCCTTCCCGATCAGGGTCGGTAGCAATAAAAACGCAATCAGCTTTTTCGGCTTTAGATTTCAGGTCGCTGATAACTTTTTCTTTGCCGCGCATATTGATATAACGCGGTTTAAAATCGTGCTTAATATCTACGCCCAAGCTCATAGACGGCAAATCACGAATATGGCCTACGGAAGCAGCTATAACATATTCATCGCCCAAATAACGATTAATAGTTTTGGCTTTGGCGGGTGACTCTACAATTAACAACTTTTTTCCCATGTTCTTATCCTCATTACGTGCAGCAATTAATCCTAAAGCAGCATACTACCATTAATTCAGTATATTTGACAAATAGACGAAGATAATTTATCACCATTGGCGAGTTTTGTCATGACTTTAAGGTTGTTACGCCGAATTTTTTCGCAAAAAACTCATGTCGCAGGTGCTCTAAGTGAGATAATAGCGTAATCCCGTCATTTTTATCTTACCTGTCAGTTTCATTTTCTCTAATGTTATCAAAAAGTCCTCCAAATTAATTTTTTGTGTTTGCGAACAGACCCGATACAACTCCTCCTGTACCATACCGTTGTTTAATTGTAATTTTTGCTGAATTTCAGCTGCTAATTTGTCGGCAAGGCAATTTTCATTTTTCTCTGCCGGCTCGTTTTTTTCTTGCGGCTCAGCAACAATTTTATTTTGTATTTTCATTTCCAATTTATACGATGTATAGCGACAACTTGCTTGTAAATGTTCCAATAATGACTCGGGCGATAAATAAGGTGGACAGCCTTCGGCTATAAGATTGTTACAGCCGCAGCTGAAAGCTTGATTTACAGCTCCCGGGACTGCTAAAACTTCCCTTCCCTGATCCGAAGCAAAATTAGCCGTAATTAAGCTGCCGCTGCTTTTGGCCGCCTCAACAATTAAAGTCACTTGGCACAGTCCGCTTATTAAGCGATTGCGGGCAGCAAAATATTGCGGTTTAGCCTTTTCCCATGGCAAAAATTCACTGATAGCCGCTCCCCGTAAAATGATTTCCTGTAAAATATCCCGGTGTTTTACGGGATAGCACTCCCCGCAACCGTTAGGCAAAACGGCTATCGGCGTCAAATTAGCCGCTAAAGTATAGCGGTGCGCCGTAATATCACAGCCGTATGCCAAACCGCTGACAATATTAATTTTATAAAATGACAGATACGTTATCAGCTCTTTAATAACCCTCTCGCCGTAGGGTGTCATTTTCCTTGAACCTACTATCGCCAATCCCGGCACTGTACTATGTAAACTCGTTATATTACCCGCGTAGAAAATACACGCCGGTGCTGCTGAAATTTCTTTTAACAGCGGCGGAAAAGTAGGTTCAAAATCCATAACAAAATGTAAGTCTGCCGTCAAATAGCTGCTGTTATTGTTCAGAATACGAATAATATAATGAAAAATAGTTTCAGCTGCAGCAAATCGTTCTTTCGCTTTGTAAAGTAAATTAAGCCGACTGAATGTCGCTCTTTTTTGCCATTCCGCTTCATAATAAAGCAGAACCGAATCGGTAAAACGTAAGCACCAATTTTGCAGAAGTTCCGCTTTTGCCGGGCGCATATCCGGACAATTTTTGATTAATATTGTTAAATTACGCCGAGATATTTGTAATACTTGTGCTAAAAGGCAAAGATATGTACCGGCAACAAAATTCAAGCAATGTAATTCATCGGCTGCCGCTTGTAAATTCCAATCAGGATTGCTGTTAATCACATTAAGCGCATTCACGTTGTATTTCCTCCGGTATTTCAATATATGCCGCCGCTTCAATAAAATTCTGTATGTTACATTCTCGTCCCTGAAAATCGGCTAAAGTTAAAGCCAGCGCTCGTAAGTACAGTAAGCGTCGAAATGAAAGGTGACGCGCATAATGCATTGTGTTGATAAAATCCTGCATTTCTGTTGTCAAAACCTGTATTTTGCTCAGTTCTGCCAAATTCAATTGCGCATTCAAACAATATCTGTGACACAAAGAATAATTACGTTCTCTTTGAAAGTTACGACACTTTTGAATATTATCCCGCATCTTTTCCGCCAGCAGAATTTTATCGTGTTTTGACTTATTAAGTGCCGTCTTGTCATCAACAGCTTCAGCTAAGGAATTCGGCGGCAAAATATTAAGTACAGGTAATTCTTCCCGGCGTACAAGGCAAATCATACTCAAACGATCCCACAAGGCTCCGCCTATGTGCTGATTAAATTGTTTAACCCGATATTCCGAACAGTGACAGGCGGCTAGCCACGGTTCGAACAAGTTGCCGCAAGGGCAGGGATTCATGTCACATAAGAGCTGACAGAAAGGTTGTAAGTGGACGTCTGACGGTACAGCGGATGTATCTGTAAAATTATTATCACCTGTATAGGTGAGATTTCTTTGCCAAAATTCTTCCAGACACAAAAGACTTTTGCTGCGAAATTTATTAAGTTCGCTGAGAAATAACAAGCCGCTTTTAAATTTCAGCAATTTGCCGCTTTGCCTTTGACCGTTCCATAACTGCCCGGGCAAGCTGAGGCAACCGACATCCAATAATATTTGTTCCAAGTCACGCAACTCCCGATTATAAGTTTGCCAAACCTGTTTAAGCTCATTTTCTAAAAAATAAACGGCACTATGTAATAATTCCGTTTTACCCGAACCGTTAGAACCGATAAATAGTAAAGGATGACCGCCGGCTAAAGCTATATGCAAACTGCGTTTACTGAAATCCATATTTTGCAATTCTACATAATTATCCAAAGCAATTTGTGCCTGTCGTTCTAAAGAAAGCAGCATACTTCTTTGCCGACTATCAATTTCTTCTTGCTGATAATCCGGCAAATTTATGCTGCTGCGGGCAAAGCTCGCATTATTCCCGTTATTGGCAATGACAGCGGATAAGTTATGTAAATCTTTTAACTGACTTATACTGAAATAATCACAATTTTTAATGTTCTGCCAATATTCTTCCTTCATATCTGCCGGCAAATAGCATTTTATTTTAGGAAAGTCGGCTAATTTATAAATGTAATCTAATATAATCTTAATTTGTTGCTTATCCGCCTCATATTGCCGATAAGAAAGCAAATCACCGGTATCATTTACCTGACCGCTCAAGCTTAATTCACCGTAACTTAAACAAACAGAGGGCAATTCAATTTGTTTACTGGCGGCCAATATAGCTAAAGCAATAGGCAAATCAAATGTACTTCCCTGTTTCAATTGCGCAACCGGACTTAAATTAACAATAATCTTACCGGACGGGAAACGAAAATCAGCTGCTCTGATAGCAAACTTCACTCGTAATCTTGCTTCTTTGATGGTACTGTCCGCTCCGCCGATAATCCTAAAATCATTAATTCCGCCGCTTAAACAAACGGATATATTACATAATTGCAGTTCCTGTTGATGATTGCGAAATAAACTAAAAATATTGACATGTTGACTCTGACCCATATTAGCTTCCTATCTTTGTATTCATTCCGTCCAAAACAAAGAGCTTGAACGGAACTGTCTTCAGCATAGGGGATAATAAGGTGCATGGCAGTAGAATTTTTATTCAAAAATTCAAATTAATTCCTCGAATCGCTTTCTCAATTTGCCTGCGAAAATTTGCCTGAGAATTTTATGCTACGCGCTGAAATAAAGCAACAAGTCACGGTGAACCGAAGCGGCAAAAAAAATGCTGCCCGTATTTCGGTGCAGCACCTTTATGTTCCGTCATATTAATAAAATCAAACATTGAAGCGGAAAAGAACAACATCGCCGTCCCGCATAATGTATTCTTTACCTTCAGATCTGACCAGACCTTTTTCTTTAGCTTTAGCTAAAGAGCCGGCAGCTAATAAATCGGCGTAATTGACAACCTCAGCCCGAATAAAACCTCTTTCAAAATCGGAGTGAATTTTTCCCGCCGCTTTAGGTGCGGTACAACCGATGGGAATAGTCCAGGCACGAACTTCCTTCGGTCCGGCTGTCAAATAGGACATTAAGCCCAAAAGTTTATATCCGGCTTTGATAATTCTGGCCAAGCCGCTTTGTTTCAAGCCCAGATCTTCCAAGAACATGGCTTTGTCTTCGTCCGGCAGAGACGCAATTTCCGCTTCGATTTCAGCTGAAATAACTAAAGCTTCCGCCTTTTCCGCCTTGGCACGTTCACTTACCGCTTTGACAAATTTATTATTTTCTGCAGTTGCATGAATATCATCTTCGCTTACGTTGGCGACAAACAAGATCGGTTTGGCTGACAATAAGTACAATTCCTGCCAATAATCAGCTTCACTTTCATCACTGACAAAAGAGCGGGCCGAATGATTATCGTTCAGCCAGGAAAGTAAACGTTCCAGGAAATCCAACTCTTTGGCGGCTTCTTTGTTCCCGCCTTTGCAAAGTTTCTCAATTTTGGCAATTCTCTTGGTTAAAAATTCGATATCGGAAAGTATAAGTTCAGTTTCAATAATATCAATGTCTCGGGCCGGATCGGGGCTGCCGTTTACATGTACAATATTCTCATTTTCAAAGCAGCGAACGACCTGCAAAATCGCATCACATTCACGAATATGTGAAAGAAACTTATTACCTAATCCTTCACCTTTGCTGGCTCCAGCTACCAAACCGGCTATATCGACAAATTCCACTATCGCCGGTGTACATTTTTCGGCATTATATAATTTGACTAACGGTTCCAAACGTTCATCCGGCACGTTAACAATACCGATATTCGGTTCAATTGTACAAAACGGGTAATTCGCCGCTTCTGCTCCTGCCTGTGTTATCGCGTTAAATAAAGTACTTTTACCGACGTTGGGTAATCCGACAATACCAATTTTCATTTCTTTCTCCCTTGTTCTGCAGTTTAATGCGCAAAGCGGATACTTAACCGGTTATTTGGGCTTCAATTCTGCTGATCAATTCTTGCCGCTCAGGGCAAATTTAAGTAATTTAATGTTCCCGAGGTGATTCGAACACCCGGCCTACCGCTTAGGAGGCGGTCGCTCTATCCAGCTGAGCTACGAGAACGTTTACTGTCATATTATAAATTGAATTTCATATTATTGCCAGATTGCACTTGCTGCCCTTTATTTGTTTATCGGTCAAGCACATGCTATTATGAAAAAGTCGATTTGAGGCTGCAACAGGCAGCTTGTATTATTTGAATCGACAATTCAGCGGAGGCGATACTGATGTCCAATAAATGGTTCGATATTATCAGCAAGGAAATGCAACAACCTTATTTTGCCGATTTAGCTGCTTTTGTTAAAGCGGAAAGAGCTAATTATACAGTTTACCCGCCGGCGGATAAGGTTTTTAACAGTTTTAATTTGTGCCCTTTCGACAAAGTCAAGGTTGTCATTGTCGGCCAAGATCCTTATCATCAGCCGCATCAGGCTATGGGTTTAAGTTTTTCTGTAAATAAGGGTGTGAAAATTCCACCGTCTTTGCAAAACATTTTTCAGGAGCAAAAGCAATCACCGTCAAGCGGCGATTTGACACCTTGGGCCCGGCAGGGCGTGTTCCTGTTGAATCGGATTCTGACGGTCAGAGAAAATCAACCTCTAAGTCATCAAAATAAAGGCTGGGAGATTTTTACAAGTCATATTTTAGCGGAGCTTTATGCTGTTAATCGACCGTTGGTTTTTATGCTTTGGGGGAAGCAGGCTCAAAGTCTGATGCCCGAAGTTAAGCGGGCCGATCATTTGTTTTTGTGCACCAGTCATCCCAGTCCTTTGGCTGTTTATCGAGGTTTTCACGGTTGCGGTCACTTCGAGCTGGCTAATAAGTTTTTGCAGGAGCACGGTTTGACGGCAATTGATTGGCGGCTTCCCTGATCAGCCAATTAAGTTGTAATCAGCTCGTAAAGATATTTTTTCAAAGGCCTTGTTGCCGTACTTTCGCTGTTGACCGCCAAAGTACGAGCTTTTTTAGGGTTAACCAGCAAATATTGCCCGTGTTTGCCGTCAGCGCTGTAAGTGCCGTCGGCATATATACGAAATCCGTAACCGTAAGCTGTAGTTGCAGAAATATCGACCTGTTTTTCACAAGTAGCCCGCTTAATAGCATTGCGTGTCAACAAACTGCCGTCATTTTTGCGTAAAATTTCACCCCAGGAACTCAATTGAGCCGTTGTCAAAAATAAGTCGCTCGCCCCGAATTCATAGCCGGAAGGATCCTGCAACCACTTAACTTTTTCCACCCCGACAGCTTGAAAAACAGCTTGAATTTGACGACTCAGGCGCTGCTGCAATTGAACTTGTAAGAGTACAGCTGCAAGATAGTAGGCTGCATTAGTATATAAAAAAGCAGTTCCCGGACTTTGAGCAAAAGGCAAATGCAGGCAATAATCCAACCAGTTAAAACATTTTTTCTGCCGTAATTGCTCTCTT
The DNA here is from genome assembly GCA_902373515.1 of uncultured Eubacteriales bacterium. Taxonomy (GTDB): domain Bacteria; phylum Bacillota; class Clostridia; order Saccharofermentanales; family Fastidiosipilaceae; genus Amygdalobacter; species Amygdalobacter indicium. Next base: position 27,812 of record CABKML010000012.1, read on the forward strand.
TCCTCACTGAACATATGAGCTTCTGCAAAACCGCTTTGCATAGATAAAAGATCATGTACAGTCAGCTGCCGTAACGCGAGCGATTCAGGGATATCAGCTTGCGGTTTTTCCAAAGCGGCCGCCTGCAATCTTTTAGAAAATTCCGGTATCTTCGTCTGCAGCAAAATATCTTTTACTAAGTCATAAACATTAGTCTGTAAATCCCAAACGCCGTTTTCTACGGCTTGCAGACAGGCAATGGCCGTAAAACTTTTCGCCACGGAATATTGGTTAAAATAGCGCTCGGCTTCCTGTTGCCAAGCGTCAATTATCTCACCGTTTTCCCGCAAAATCAGATTACGCACGCCTAAAGCGCTCAAAGTTTTAATATCCACTTGAATTTCTCCTGCCGTCGGATTAAAAGCAATAAAAATAGGCATAGTCGCAAAACTGATAAAATTTCGCAACTACGCCTAATTTAACAAACTTTTGCCTTCAATGCAAAATCAACCTGATTTTCTTATATAAGCCGACAAGTAACATTCCTATTATCGCCAAGATAACAATCGCTCCACCGGTCGGTACATCATAGTAATAAGAGAAGATAATCCCGCACATCGTATAAATTACGCCTAAAATTACGGCCATGATAAAAGTTCCCTTATAACTGCAACTGACAATCAAAGCTGTAGCTACCGGCAAAACCAGAATTGACAAAACCAACAAAGCGCCGACAATTTTACAACTTAAGGCAATGGTTATCGCTGCCAAAAATGTGAATAGCGTGTTGACCAAACGAACGTTAACACCTGCCAAGCGGGCTAAATCGGTATCAATAGCAATATCGAGCAGAGCAGCATAATAAATTACGCTGACAGCAACAACTAAAACGAAAACGACAAGCACACCGATTACATCTTGTAAAGTTACGGCAGAAATACTGCCGAACAAGTAACTGTCGAAAGTATTACCGCCGGGAGCAAATTTTGACAAAACGGCGGCAATACCTAAACCGGCGCTGGTAATAACCGCTGTAGCCATATCACCGTAATGCGGAAACTTTTGTCTAATATATTCAATGCAGAAGGCACCGATTAAACAAACAATAATTACGCCCCAAACAGGCTCGAATCCTAAAATCAGCCCCATAGCCACACCGGATAAAGAAGCGTGAGATAGAGCATCCCCTATCATACTGGTTTTACGGTTAACCATGACAATACCGATCATCGGAATAATAATAGACAGGCACAGACCGGCAATTAAAGCATGGCGCATAAATGCAAATTCTAACATTTTATTAAGCCTCCCTCAGTCATTTTATAAGATGCACTCAACGGCAAATATTCTTTGATCAGCCCCATCTCGTGCGTAACGATCAATATAGTAGTTTTTTTCTCTTTATTGGTACGAGCAATTAATTCCAGGAAATTAATTTTGCTGTTTTGATCGACACCTGCTGTCGGTTCATCCAGAATTAATAATTGCGGTTCATTAATCATCGCTCGGGCAATTAATGTCCGCTGTTTGAAGCCGCCTGAGAGGCGATTATAAGGTACATGCAAGTAATGCTCCAAACCCATCTCGCACAAAATATCTTCGGCTTTTTTCCTCAAAGCCGCTGAAGGAATCTTAAAGAAACCAAATTGCCGATACAAATTCAGAACGACAATCTCTGTACAAGTAATCGGAAAAGTTATCCCGTTGAAACTTTGAACTTGCGGTACATAACCGACAGCAGCAAAATTTTTGAACTTGCTGATATTTTCATCCAACAAATAAATTTCACCGCAAGCGGGTTTCAATTGTCCCAGAAGCAATTTCAAAAGCGTGCTTTTACCGCTGCCGTTTTCTCCGTGAATAGCAACTATTTCACCTTTTTCTTCTTGAAAATTTATATTTTTCAGAATTAAATCCTGATTATAGCCGAAGCTGACATCCTTAATTTTTATCTGACTCATTTTCTTTTCCACCTAACGCTACATAAAGCTTGTGCAAATTTTGCGCCATTATTCGAGTATAAGCGCCTGTTTCATTTTTTTTGCCCGGCTGGACATATTCCATACTGGTGAGGTCCACAAACTTACCGTTGCCGATTTCGGCAGCTAAAGTTTTAGCTTCTTTCGGCGGTTGATTGGTCTCATAAAATATGGTGTTAATCTTCTTTTCCTTGCAGTAATTAATGGCTTTGCGGATAGTTTTCAAGCTGGGCGATTCCGTAGAAATCAAGCCTTGCAAAGGATATTGCTGCAGTCCGTACTCTCTTGCCAAATATTCCCAGGCATAGTGAGTTACTAAAAATTCTTTATGCTCCAAGGCCTTAAATTTCTCCGCATAATGGGCCTGAATATCGGTCAATTTATCAATAGCTTGAAAGCGCCGTTTACCATATAAAGTTTTGTTATCCGGATAAGCGTTTTGCAAAACATCATAAATATAATTGAGATAAAATTTGGCATTATTCAATGAGAGCCATGAATGCGGATCATAGGTTATTTTATCCTGACCGGAAGTGGAGCTTGTTAAAACATCTTCCTTTTCCAAAAGTTTTTTCGACTTGGTTTGTAAAGTATACGGCAGAAGTCTTTCTGATATCCTGTCGGAAACTACATACCATTCCCCGCTTTCAGGGACTTTGAAATAAACTCGGCCGCTGACATGTCCCATTTCCAATGCATAAACAGTATTTTCCCGGACGGCAATTTCACTTTCCTGCGGTGTTAATTTGCCCTTTTGGTCCATTGTTTTTTTAGCTGCTGCAATCGCATCTTTAACACTTTGCTCAGGCTTTTTTTTGACAAAACAAACACGCATGATATCTTCATGGGTATGACCGAATTCAAATTTATAGACTTCATCAGCAGATATATTAATTTTGGTCATATATTGGAAATCACCCATAGCCGCCGCACCGCGATAGGTTATCAGGCGAATTTTGTCCGACAAAGTTACAACTTTCAGATTCGGCAAATTGTGTTTAACCTTATCTACCCAATGTTCCATATTCGCACCATTGACAAATAGAATATCGGCGTGAGAAAGGTCTTTCATATTTTTCGCTGTCGGTTCCCACATATGCGGATCAACATTGGCCGGCATAAAGGAGCGAACATCCAGAGTATCTCCCGCCACCTGTTTCACTAAATCATAAATCGGGAAAAATGACGTATATACCAACGGTTTCTTTTCATTTTCTTTGTTCGAAGTAGCGTGACAGGCAGCAAGTAAGCAGCAGGATACAAGCCCCGCCAGGCAACGCAATAATTTTTTTCTCATGTGAAAATTCTCTATATTTTAGCCTGCAATGCCGCAATAAAGCAGCTGCAGCTGCACGTGCGGCAAAGTCGGGCCCGTTATAATTTGCAGATGCAACAAAAGCCCGCATAATGCGAGCTTCTGTCACAAGCTGTTATAACCGAACATTAATGAGTTACTTCAGTAATAACTTGAGCCATAGTACTGGAATCTTTAGCCATTACCGGCCACCAGCTGTCCATCTTCAGCATTTCGTCGACGCTCTTGCCGTAACGGACATGGAAGTGAGTAATTTCATTCTCACCGTGTACCGGCATCATCAACAACAGAGGATGTTTGGCTTTCTTGTCTTTGGCTTCAAAGACTGCCCATTGTGAATGTTCTTCACCCTCTTTACCTACCTGCTTAAGCTCTTTGAAAGTATATTCAACTTTCTCAATTGCCTTGCCCTTGTTGGAAGCGAAGTTATCCAGGAAAGTAATGCTGTTATCATCAATCTTCATGCCTAACCACTCGACATGGCATTCTTTCGATTTTTCTTTCTTGAACTCATCGAAGCTCTTCTTCAGCTCTTTGGCTTTAGCTTCCATCTCCTTCTTAACTTCCGGCACCGTATAATAACCTTCGATGCTGTTCCAGGTACCTGCCCAGTCTTTCAAAGACATTTTCTCGGCTTTGGTGGCTGCCTTAGTCTCTTTTGTATCTTTTTTGGATTCCTTCGTGTCCTTCTTGGACTCCTTGGTATCCTTCTTAGCTGCGCTTGTAGCCTTGCTTGCTACGTCCTTAGTGGGTTTCTTACTGTCGGAGCACGAAACCAATAAACCCATTGCCAATAATAATGACAATGCTGCTGTCAAATGCTTTTTCATATAAAAGCCCTTTCTATTGTCGCAAATGCCGAAATTCAGGCAAATGCAATAAATAAATTTATGAAACGGCAACATTATAAGCTAAATTATTCCGCAATGCAAGATTTGCAAATAATATTCATTTACAAAATGACACCTTGTCATCTTCGCCTCAAGTGTTCAATATTTTCGGACCGGAGAGCAAGATAAAGTAACTTATGCCTCTGAATATAGTTACAGTTTGCAAATTTGAAAATTTATACGTAATTGATATTTACATGCAAAATAGGGACAAAAAAAGACTTACCCCGTCAAATAAACGAAGTAAGCCTGTATTTCTAATATTCAGTCGCCGGCGACAGCTCGACAGTTCCGTTCAAGAAACGCAATTTTCGGGCCCATGCCTGCAGACATTTCTTATCTGTCGTACACAAAGTACTGTAATCGGCACAGGCAGCTTCCGCCTCCTGTGGGACTTCCACGGTTAAATCATGGACGTTTACCAATTCTTCCTGCAAATAATAATCGGCCAAACGGTTCTCCACATAAGCCGTCAAAGTTTTCCTAAGCGGTCGAGCACCATAACGTTCATCATAACCCAAGGCCGCCAATAAGTTCTGCGCTTTATCGGATAAAGAAATTTGCAGCTTTTTACTTTGCAAAGCCTGATTCAATTCTCGCAACATCAAAGCGATAATTTGCCGAATTTCCTTAATCTGCAAATGGCGGAAAATAATAATTTCGTCCACACGATTAAGGAATTCCGGGCGGAAATGTTCCTGTAAAGCCGTCTGAACCTGCTGTTCCAAAGAATCATAACTGTCTGCACCGAAACCGATTTTAGCTTGTTTGAAGCCCGTTCCGGCGTTACTAGTCATCACAATTATCGTATTACGGAAATTAACCGTACGCCCCTGACTGTCCGTCAAACGTCCTTCATCCAAAATCTGCAACAAAATATTGAAGACATCTTTGTGCGCTTTTTCAATTTCATCCAGCAGTATTACGCTATAAGGATTACGCCTTACTTTTTCAGTCAGCTGCCCGGCATCTTCATAACCGACGTAACCGGGAGGCGACCCTATCATTTTGGAAACAGTATGCGATTCCATATATTCCGACATATCCAATCTGATATAAGCATCCTTACGTCCGAACATACAGGCGGCCAAGGTTTTGACCAATTCGGTTTTGCCGACACCTGTCGGGCCGACAAAAATAAATGATATCGGTTTTTCCAGGCTGCTTAGACCTAAGCGTTGCCGTTTGATAGCTTGAGCTAAAGCAACTATAGCTTCATGTTGACCGATAACCTTTTCTTCCAGGCGGGAAGCCAAATGCAAGAGCCGTTCACTGTCACTCTCGCTGATTTCTTTCACGGGGATTCCGGTCCACTGCTCAATAACTGCTGCTATATCGCTGAATTTAATGGCCGTACGGGTCAAATGACTTTCACTGTCCCGAATAATCTCCTCTTCCTGCGCCAAATTGGCTTTTAAGCCCGCCAAAGCGGCATACATTTTGTTCAAGCTCTTGGCCAAATCTGCTTGTGCCTGTTCCGCCGTCTCATCGTCGGCGGTCTTTAATCGACTTTTATTGGAATTTTGTACTTCACCGGCATTGGCAATCAAATCTTCTGTCGCTTTAATTTGTGCTTTCAGACTTTTCGCCTTTTTCCAAGCTCTTTGATAAATATTCAAATATTTGTTATGTAAATTAGCCTGTGAACCTGCCTCGTCTAAAATATCGATCGCTTTATCCGGGAAAAAGCGGTTTGTAATGTAGCGTTCCGCCAAGTCATATGTCGCTTGAATCACTTGATCCGAATAAGTGACATAATGATAATCCTGCAAATAATCACGCTTATCATACAGCATCGCCAAAGTATCCGCTTTATCCGGTTCTTTGACAATTATCGGCTGAAAGCGACGTTCCAAAGCCGTATCTTTTTCAATTGATTTCCGATATTCCGCCAAAGTAGTTGAACCGATAATTCGCAACTCACCTCGAGCTAAAGCCGGTTTCAGAATGTTGGCGGCATTCATTGCGCCCTCCGAATTGCCGGCGCCCATGATATTATGCAGCTCATCAATTACCAATATGATTTTGCCTAAGCTCTTAACCTCATCCACAACACCCTTCAGTCTGTTTTCAAACTGACCGCGAAATTGTGTACCGGCGACCAATGAAGTCATATCCAACAGGTAAACGGTAAAATCCGCCAGCTTTCCCGGCACTTCACCTTTAACGATTGCTTCGGCCAAACCTTCAGCTAAAGCCGTTTTACCGACACCCGGCTCGCCTAAAAGTACCGGATTATTTTTGTTTCTGCGATTTAATATTTGTATTAAACGGGCTAATTCCGTCTTTCGCCCGATCAGATGGTCAATTTTACCGGCCTTAACTTCTTCATTCAGATTCAAGGCATACTTCGGTAAAAATTTTAGTTTCCCGCTCGTTTCTGCAGCGGTAGACTGTTTCTCTTCCGCCATAAAAGGTAAATCGGCGAACATGGAATTGGAATCACCGGCAGCATCATCAGTTTCTTCCGCCGCAGCGGCAAAGTTATCATCTTTATCGTCCTTAAATTTTTCTGTCGGAGAAGTAATCGCCTGATTGTCCGGAATCTTATCTAAAATTGCAGCGGCATCTTTCTCCAGTTTTTTCGCTAAAGCGGCCGTATTTCCGACAGGATCGGCTTCTTCTTTCTTACCGTCTTTTTTGCGGTCGGAGTTTTCTCCCCCATGGGAAAAATATTCCTGTATCTGATTGAATACCTCTTCCGGCGAACTGTTACCGAAAGTTTCCTCCATAGCGGAACTGATATCACCGTCAGGGAACATTTCCTGCGCATCTTTCATTTTGGTATTGTACATATCAGCATTTTCCGGCGTAATTCCCATAGTTTCAAAGGCTTTTTGCAATTCTTTATCCTTATCGACAAAGCCTTCCTTAAAAGCACAGCTTATGCACAGCTTCATCGATTTGCCCGGTCTGATAACATGCATAACAGCTACATTATCATGGCAGATATCACACGGCTCTATTTTGCCGAAAGCATTAAAAGGATTCATTTTCGCCTCTTTCGTTTTGCACTTATTATTCGTTGCTTATTCAATTTTTTCTCATTATAACTTAAAATCAGGCTTTAACACCATTATTTGCGGCAGCTTTAATCATTTTAGCTAAATACTCTCCCGTATATGAATTTTTATCAGCCATAACTTCCTCCGGAGTTCCCGTCGCTATGACTTGACCGCCGTTAATTCCGCCTTCGGGACCTAAATCAATAATATAATCGGCTACTTTAATTACATCCAGATTATGCTCGATTACCAGTACCGTATTACCTTGATCAACTAATTTTTGTAATATGTTAATTAAGCGAGCCACGTCGTCGATATGTAAACCGGTTGTCGGTTCATCCAAAATATAAAAGGTTGAACCGGTTGATTTTTTCGCCAGTTCTGCCGCCAATTTAACCCGTTGAGCTTCACCGCCGGAGAGCAACGTGGAATTATGTCCCAAACTTAAATAGCCCAAGCCTACATCAATTAAAGCCTGCAATTTTCCGGTAATTGCCGGATAAGCGGCAAAAAATTCGTAAGCTGTCGCAATATCCATTTCCAGGACATCCGCTATGTTTTTTCCGTTGACCTGAACTTCCAAAGTATTCGATTGATAGCGCTTACCGTGGCAAACATCACAATCGACATAAACATCCGGCAAAAAATTCATGGAAATGCATTTGACGCCGTCACCCTTGCACGCCTCGCAGCGACCGCCGCTGACGTTAAAGCTGAATCTTCCTGCTTTATATCCTCTGGCCCGGGCCAAAGGCATAGCGGCGAATAACTCACGAATGCGATCGAATACGCCGGTATAAGTTGCCGGATTGCTTCGAGGGGTGCGCCCGATAGGCGATTGGTCAATATTGATGACTTTATCTATATTTTCACAATTATTTATTGCCTGTAAATTCGCCGGCATTAATGTTGATTTGTTCAGTTTGGCTTGTAAGGCCGGCAACAGCGTGCTGTTGATTAAACTGGATTTACCTGAGCCTGACACTCCCGTTACGGCGATAAATTTACCCAAAGGAAATTCCACCGTAACATCGCGCAAATTATGACAGGAAGCTTTAACAATCTGCAGAAATTTCCCGTTACCGCGACGTTTTACCGGATTATAAGGAATGAACTTTTTACCGGACAAATAAGCCCCGGTCAAAGATGCGGGATTTTGCATTACCTCCTCAGGTGTACCCTGCGCCACAATCCGGCCGCCGTTTTTCCCCGCTCCCGGTCCCAAATCTACCAGATAATCGGATTTGAGCATAGTTTCCTCGTCGTGTTCAACTACAATTACCGTATTTCCTAAATCTTTCAAGCGCTGTAAGCTTTTAAGCAAACGGGTATTGTCACGTTGGTGCAAACCGATAGACGGTTCGTCCAGAATGTAAATAACACCTGTCAAACCGGCTCCGATTTGGGTGGCCAAGCGGATTCTTTGCGCTTCACCGCCGCTTAAAGTCATAGCGGCACGCGATAAAGTCAAATAAGAAAGTCCTACTTCCAGCATAAACGACAGGCGATTCAATATAGCTTCCAACAATTTATCGGCAATTTTATTTTCATTGGCACTTAACGTCTTTTTACTGTCAGCCAAAAAAGTGTAAAGCTCATTCAGCGGCAGCGCACATAATTCAGCGATGTTTTTGTCACAATAATAAACGGAAAGTGCCTGTTCGTTCAGGCGTTGACCGTGGCATTTCGGGCAAAGCGTTTCCCGCATTATAGGTTCATAAATGGCTGTAATTTCCGAACTGTTGATGTTTTCCCAATAGCGACGATTGAGGCTGTTAATAATACCTTCGAAACTCCGTTGATTGGAAGCGGTTTTGAAGTGAAATTTCGATGTATCGACCGGTATCAGCTCATTATTGTTACCATAAAGCACCAAATTTCTAGTTTCCGCTGAAAGCTCCTGCCAGGGTTTGTCCAAATCTATTTTGTAATAATCGGCCAGAGCCTGTAAAAGGGCCGTGCCGTAATTATTGCCGTAATTCCAACCGGGCGCCTGTATAGCACCGGCCTTCAAAGACCGTTCCGGATGGGCGACGACTGCCTGTTGATCGACACTTTTGAATGAACCTAAACCTTTACATTCCGGACAGGCGCCTTGAGGGTTGTTGAAAGAAAAAAGGCGTTGTTCAATCTTGCCGATACTTATATGACAGGTCGGGCAGGCATTAATCGTGGAAAATAATGTTCCCAGGTCCGCTTGACTGAATGAGGCTAAAGTTGCCGTCGTTGCAGAATTGCTCAAATTTTTCACGAACAGAATACCGTTCGCCAATTTCAAAGCATTTTCAACAGAGGCAGCCACCCGGGCCAAATCACCGTAACGCAAAATAATGCGGTCGACAACAACGGCAATTGTATGTTTTTTTTGCTTATCCAAATTAACCGGGCTGTCGTCAAGGTCGTAAATTTGACCGTCGATAAAGAAACGGACGTAACCTTTTTCGTGGTAATCATTTAGCAACTTTTTATACTCACCTTTAGCGCCTAAAACCAACGGGGCCAAAATCAACAAGCGACTGCCCTCTTCGTACTGCCTGATTGCCTGCAAAATTTCATCCGGAGATAAATGAGAAATAGGTTGTCGACAACGCGGACAGTGGGCCTTGCCCAAACGCGCGAATAAAAGTCTGAGATAATCATACACTTCCGTTACCGTTCCGACAGTGGAACGCGGATTATGCGAATTGGTTTTTTGATCAATGGCAACTGTAGGACTCAAACCGCTGATCGACTGGACATCGGGTTTATGGCTCTGTCCGAGGAACATTCTGGCATAAGTTGATAATGATTCAACGTACCTTCTTTGTCCTTCCGCAAAAATCGTATCAAAAGCCAGAGAAGATTTACCCGAACCGCTCAAACCGGTCATAACTATTAATTTTTCCCGGGGCAAATCGATGTCTATATTTTGTAAATTATGTTCCTTAGCTCCGCGAATTTTCAGAAATTTCTGCATACTTCGCCTCCTCGCTCAATTTTAACTATTTGGAAACGAAAAACAATTCAGCGTCGGCTGTCCAAATAATTCTGTAATATTATCTCCGCCGCTATTTGATCAACAACCTGCCTCTTAGCCTGACTGTTACGCTTTTTGGCACTGGCATTCAAAATCTGATGGGCAATGACCGTCGTGAAACGTTCATCGAAATAAGTTAAAGGCAGTCCGGCGGCCGCCTGTAATGTTGTACCGAATTCCCGTGCCGCAATTTCACTTTCCGATACCTTGCCGTCAGTTCTCCTAGGTAAACCGACCACTATCTCGCTTACTTCCTGAAGTTTAATAAGATCAAGTAATTCCTCAATTATTTGCGGTAAAGCTCCCTGTTTATTAGGAATCGTACGAATACCGCGGGCGAATAAACCCATCGGATCGCTTATGGCCACACCGATTCGTACCGAACCGTAATCAATACCTAAAACTCTGCTCATCTCTTACTGCGCAGCTGTTCACAATACATGCGCACTATAACTTCCAACAGTTCATCCCGTTCCATGCGGCGAATAACGGCCCGAGCGCCTCGATGATTGGTAATATAAGTCGGATCACCCGAAAGAAAATATCCTACCAATTGGTTAATCGGATTATAACCTTTCTCTTCTAAAGCCAGAAGCACCTCTTGCATGATCTGCTCAGCTTCACTGTTCTTATCCAAGCGTAAATCAAAACGGGCTGTATTGTTGTTGGTCATACTTCACTCCTTTGGAGAAATTACAATATATTACAACATTATATCATGTTTCATATATTTTTCCTGTTATTTCTCAATTGTAAACGTTGTAATCTTAACCGCTATTCGGCCGGCAAAAATTGTTTGCAAGTAACAGCTTCGAAAAGGCAAAAATCAAATAATTTTACCGAACAAATTATCGCCGTCATAACTGAAAATAACAACTTTGACCAAATCGTTGCAGCGATATAAGTCAACTTGCTGCTGTGAAGTAAAAAACACACGCACGGGCAAGTAGTTGAAACTGTAGCCGTTCATTTCCTGTACTACATCAGGCAGCTGATAAAACTGTCGTTGCATATCGTTAAGGCATTGCTCGGGGGCAATTGCCGCTTCCAGCAAAACTTCATGTTCCCTACCGATTTCCGTCTTCGCCCGGGCACGCCATAATTCATTATTCAACTTAATAAACTCTTTGGTTCGAGCACGTTTCAAAGTGTTATCCAATTGATTGGGCAAACTGTCGGCAACAGTGCCGGCTCGCCGGCTGAAGGGGAAAACATGCAAATGCGTAAAGCCCTTGGCCGCTACATAACGCATACTTTCCTGATGTTCTTCATAAGTTTCACCCGGAAAGCCGGCGATAATATCGGTAGTTAAGTTCAAATCCTTATACAAATTTTTCAATAAATCAATGGCGCGACTGTATTCTCCGGTCGTATATCGGCGACGCATCCGTCTTAAAACCGTATCTGATCCGCTTTGGAGCGACAAGTGGAAATGCGGGGTTAAATGTTGTAAATCGGCAATATCGGCAATAAATTTCTTATTTATTAAACGTGGTTCCAAAGAGCCTAAGCGCAGCCTTTGCAAGCCCGGCAGGATATCAATCGCACGCAAAACATCTATTAAACTGAGATTAATCCCGCTTTTGCGCCAATCAAGGCCATATGATGATATATGAATACCGGTTAAAACAATTTCTTTAAAGCCGTTGGCCAGAAGCATTGTTGCTTCTTCTACAATTTTATCCAAAGGGCGACTTCTAACCGGACCTCGAGCAAAAGGAATGGCGCAATAAGAGCAGTTAAGTTGGCAACCGTCCTGAATTTTTATGAAAGCACGGGTTTCATGTTGTTTACGGACAATACCGTAGTCGGAAAAAGTACAACTTGCCTGTTTTACCGGAATTAAAACGGTAGGATAAGTCACTCCTTTTTGCTCTAAAAAATCCCGATACTGCCGGTAAACCAATTGAGCAGCATTATTTTTGTCGTCATTGCCTATGCCCATATGGGCGCCCAACGTGTCATGGGCTAAATCAACTTGACAACCGACGGCAACAACATAAGCTGCCGGATTGTTTTTCAGGCATTTATGAACCATCTGCCGTGATTTACGGGCAGCTTCCTGCGTAACACCGCAAGTATTAATGATATACACCTGCGGTAAACTCTCTCCATCTTCAATCAAATCCTGATCTTCCCACCCGTAACTTTGCAGTTGCTGACTGATGGCATCCGACTCATAGCGATTTACCCGACAGCCTAAAGTGATAATCTTAAAAATTATTCTTGCTGTTGTTCCTTGTTCCTGCACACCCGTTTCTCCCGTAAAACTTCTCTATTCCTTGTAGTTATCCTATTTTAACGCAACTTACGCTGTTTTGGCGCCTTCTTTGCGCCCTTAAATTTAACTTTAGCTTTAGCTTTGGATTTGGCTTTGGTGGACTTGGATGCGCTCTTGCTTGACTCTTTCTTGGTTTTAATGATTGCTTTTTTTAACGCTTTCTTCGACTTGTTCTTCACCGGTTTTTTGCCTAAATAAGGGTCGAGCGGTATAAAATCAATTAAATAACTTTCCAAATTAACAGCAGACAACTCGACTTTCAGCGACTCGCCCAAACGCAAAACTGTATGCGAACGCATACCTACAGCTTGCATTTTTTCCGGCAGAAAAACAAAATGATCCGCCAGATTCTTGAAAGCCAAAAAGCCTTCTATCGCATTATCCAAGCTCAAAAACAAACCGTGCTGGACAAAGCCGCTGATTTTAGCAGTATAATCCACGCCTATGAAATTATGCATATATTCTGCCGACAGCATCGCATCGACATCTCTTTCCATGACTATAGCATTACGCTCCTGTTCGGAAATATAGCTGCAAGTTTCTGCTAAATGTTTGGCCAGACGGCGATTGCTGCGATTATGCCAATAATTTTTCAAAGCTCTATGTGTCAAAAGGTCACTGTAGCGTCTGATAGGTGAGGTAAAATGACAGTAATCCGCCAAAGCCAAGCCGAAATGCCCGGCAGGCTCCTTTTGGTAAACAGCTTTAGCCTGACTGCGTAAAAGCATCGTTTGCAAGGTGGTGAAAGCCGGATGTTCTTCATTCAACTCTAAAAATCTGCTGACATCCTTCGGCTGCAGACGTGTAAGATTGTTGAAATGGCGCGGCATTTTAGCGTTCAGACTGCGAGCTAAAGTTAAGAAAGCGGTAAATTTATCAGCCTCCGGTAAGCCGTGGGTTCGATAAACAATCGGTATTTCGTGTTCTTGCGCATAAGCTGCGACAAATTCATTGGCCGCAATCATAAATTCTTCTATTAGGCGATTGGCCCAGGTTATTTCGTGTTTACCGGCAAAAACAGGTTGATGTTGCTCGTTAAATTCAAAGCTCAATTCCGGCAAATCGAACATAATCGAACCTTTTTGCTGCCGTCTGTGTGCCAGTTCGGCTGCCAAACTTTTGGCAAGGCAAATCATCGGCGCCAGCTGTCTGTATTTCTTCGGCATATTTTGTAATTGTCCGGCGCTTAATTTTTCGTAAGCTAAATTATCTTCCAACTCTCCTTGGCCGAAATAATTATAAAGATCGGTATAAACGGCCCGAAGATCACTCCTGATCACCGACTCATAGACATCGCCGCCACAAAAATTGCCGTCTACGTCATAAATCAGTTCAACTGTCAACGTCAATTTATCCGTATCCGGATTCAATGAACACAAATCATCCGACAAGCGGTGCGGCAACATCGGCAAGACCGTTTCACCTAAATAATAACTGTTGCCTCGAGCATAAGCTTCCCGATCAAGAGCCGTATTGGCGCGTACATAATGGCTGACATCGGCAATATGCACGAACAGATGCCGGCAAGCATTACTATCCGTCGTCAAAGAAACAGCATCGTCCAAATCCTTAGCTTCCCGACCGTCAACAGTCATAGTCGGTAAATCTCTTAAATCTCGCCGATTACAGGCAAACATTCTGGTTAACGCTCCGTGATTGACCCCTCGCGGCAACGCTTCACTTTCAATTTGACACTCTGCGGGAAATTCCACCTGTTTCTGCATGAAATCCCTAATAAATTCTATTCTTGTTTTTAACAATTTTTTCTCCTTGTAATAAAAAAGGCAGCCGCTGATACGACCGCCTCTATCTTCAAATCTTCTTCGTGTTATGTTATTGAATAATAAAATTCAAAACAACAGTCAAGACAATTAAAACTCCGACAAGTACAGTTGTCACTTTCTTCAGCAACGAATCCATACTGCGTCCTTTGTTATGACCGAAGAATGTATCTGCGCCGCCGCCAATAATTCCCAAACCTGTGCTGCTACCTTCCTGCATCATAACCAGCGCAACCAAAGCTACACAAATAATAACATCTAAAACTGCAATTACGTAGACCATTCTCCAACTCCTTCAAAAAGCATGTCTAAAAAAGCAAATCAATTATAGCAAACAATTCTGTCAAAATCAAATCAATTAGCGATTTGCCGTTGAGCGAACCTATAATGCATGTAAAATAACATAAGCAGATTTCCTATCTAAAATATTTCTTCTTTACTTATTTTGACGGAAATCTGCTTTTTTGAACTGCTACAATCAACGTCTGCTGCTCAGTTTTCGCGTCGAACGATGATACAACAACTTGAATATTTCACCGGCCGCAAAAGGTACTAATGACAGTACAATGACAACGACCCAATCCTGTACCGTCAAAGAAACAGTATCAAAAATCGGTCGCAGGAACGGTACATACAGCACAACCAGCAACAGCACGAAAGATAAGAGCGTCGAACGCACCATTACCTTATTGCTGAACAAACCGATACTGAAAACGGAGAAATGTTCCGAACGGCAACTGAAAGCACGAAGTAATTCCGCACAAATCAAAGTTGTAAAAGCCATCGTACGCGCACCGCTTGCCGGCATATGCCCCGGTAAAGCCAACCAATCAAACTCCTTGGCTATATGTTTCACACCGTCTGTCAGAATAAAGTCAGGATAAATATATCTGCCGTATGTAAAAGCGGCAAATACGCAAATAAAAATTGCACTTGCCTGAACCACAATCGACCAGGCCATTTCTTTATCCAGAATTTTAGCCTTTCTCGCTCTGGGAGGTGCCAACATAATATCACGTTCGCCTTTTTCCTGTCCCAAAGCTAAAGCGGGGAAAGAATCGGTAACTAAATTCAACCAGAGTAATTGAATCGGTTCCAAAGGAATCATCTCCGGTCCCAAAATCATCAGACTTAAGAAAATAACCAGAATTTCTCCGATATTACATGACAGCAGGAAACCGACAAACTTACGGATATTGGCATAAATAATTCGCCCTTCTTCTACAGCGGCAACAATAGTTGCAAAATTATCATCAGTCAGGATCATACCGGCAGCTCCCTTGGCTACTTCCGTCCCGGTAATTCCCATAGCAACGCCGATATCAGCCTGCTTCAAAGCCGGCGCATCATTAACACCGTCTCCGGTCATAGCACAAATAGCATCCTGTTTCCGTAAAGCCTCAACAATTTTCACCTTATGTTCGGGCGAAACACGAGCATAAACCGCTGTTGTCCCAACTTTGGCTGCCAATTCCTCATCACTCATATTACTGAGTTCAGTCCCGGTCAAAACAGCCTCTTCTTCATTCTCACCTACCAAGCCCAAATCACGAGCAATAGCCACGGCAGTATCTTTATAATCACCGGTAATCATCTTCACCTTGATACCGGCTTCCTTACACACCTCTATCGCTTCTTTGGCTTCTTTTCTGGCAGGATCGATCATACCGGTCAAGCCGACGAAAATCATTTTATCTTCAGCAGCAAAATCAACTGTTTCAGTTTCTTTGTAAGCATAAGCCAGAACGCGCAAGGCCTGCTTCGCCAAATAGGAATTTTTTTGCAAAATTTCCGCCCGTCTTGCCGGTGTCAATTCCTTTACGCCCGTAGCAGTCAGTTCCGCCGTACAATGCTGCAAAACAATATCAGGCGCACCTTTGGTCAATGACAAAGAATTATTTTCCGAGTCGCGGCAAAAAATCGACATCATTTTGCGGCCGGAGTCGAAGGGCAATTTACCGGTAATATCAATTTCATTTTCCAAAGAGCTTTTACTATAGCCCAATTTACCGCTTAAAGTTAATAAGGCACCCTCCGTCGGATCCCCGATAACCTTATATATTCCCGCCTGTAAATCCAAAGCCGCTTCATTACATAATGTAGCTATTTCCAACAGGCGCCGGAAAGGACGTGACAAATTTTCAGCAGTTAAAACAGTGTTATCAGCTGTTTTTACTTCACCGCTCGGGGTATAGCCGTTACCGGTAACACTGTATAATTCTTCCCCGACATAAACCTGTGTAACTGTCATGGCATTTTGCGTTAAAGTACCGGTTTTATCGGAGCAAATAACATTAACCGAGCCTAAAGTTTCAACCGCCAACAGGCGTTTGACTATAGCATTCTTTTTGGCCATCCGATTCATACCCAAAGCCAGAACAATCGTCACAACAGCCGGTAAGCCTTCCGGGATTGCAGCCACAGCTAAAGATACAGCGGTCATAAACAAATTGAAAGGTTCACCGCCTTGGATTAAGCCGACCAGGAAAGTAATAATAGTAATAGCTATGCAGGCTATACCCAAAACTTTGCCCAATTGGTTAATGCCGACTTGTAACGGCGTCATTTGTTCGGAAATATCGGCCAATTTATTCGCAATAAAACCGATTTGCGTATTTTCACCCGTAGCAACAACCAGGGCCTCCGCCTGCCCGTAAGTCACAGCTGTAGTTGAAAAAAGCATATTTTTGCGATCGCCCAGTTGCAGCGGCTCCTGACTTATAAAGTCGGCATTTTTGTCGACAGGTACCGACTCACCTGTTAAAGCCGCTTCTTCCACTTTCAAATTGGAAGCTGAAAGCAGGCGTAAATCCGCCGGCACAATATCACCGGCTTCCAAGCGCACAATATCGCCGCGAACCAACTGTGCCGCATCTATCTGCTGCAACTTGCCGTCACGCACAACTTTAGCCGATTGTGACGTCAGCTTTTTCAACGCCATAACCGCTTTTTCCGCCTTGCCTTCCTGCAAAACGCCCAAAACGGCATTAACAACAACAATGGCAATAATAATCAAAGATTCCAGTAAATCACCGGTAAAGCCGGATATTAAAGAAGCAACAATTAAGATAATAACTGTAAAATCTTCAAACTGGGCTAATATTTTTCGCCAAAACGGTTCCGGTGGGGCCTCCTTCAAACTGTTTTCACCCTCAGCCTGAAGGCGAGAATTCACCTGCTCAAGTGTCAAGCCGTTTTTCGCATCCGTATCCAAAAGTTGTAAAAGTTCACTCCGATCAGCTTGATAATAACGCATTTCCTCTTTTTTAATCTTATCTTCCATTGTTCTCTCTTTCTTCTACTGCCTAAAAAAAATCCTACACCGTCGCTACTGTTGCCTTTATTTGGGTTTATTATGCCTGAATTTAAGGAATAGGAACAAACAAATGTAAGATTTTCCCGGTAATCTTAACCTAAAACGGTTTTGCCGTGCAAATATTTCTGCAACACTTCCGGCACCCGAACTTTACCGTCGGCTGTCTGATATTGCTCCAAAATAGCAGGGAAAACTCTACTTGTGGCCAAACCGGAACCGTTTAAGGTATGAACAAACTCAATCTTGCCTGTTTTGCTGTCCCGATAGCGCATATTTCCTCTTCGAGCCTGATAATCCCTGGCGTTGGATACGGACGAAATTTCCTTATAGTCATTCATCGACGGAATCCAAATTTCAATATCGTAAGTTCTGGCCATCGAAGCGCTGCAATCACCTGCTGCCAACTTACTCAAGCGATAATGCAGTCCCAAGCCCTCAACCAACTTACAAGCCTTACCTACCAGCTCCTCAAAAGCGGCATCCGACCCGTCTTTGGTCGTATACTGGAACATTTCAACTTTATTGAACTGGTGACCGCGAATCATACCGCGTTCTTCCGCCCGATAACTGCCCGCTTCCCGCCGATAACAAGGCGTATAAGCGAAGAAACGCTTAGGCAATTCTTTTTCATCCAGAATCTCATCCCGATACAAATTAACCAATGCCGTTTCCGCTGTCGGTAACATAAAATTACTGCGTTCTTCAGCATGATCCAACCAGTAAACGTCATCAATAAATTTCGGGAACTGTCCGGCCGTGTAACCGCTGGCGTAATTCAACATATGAGGCGGCAAAATCATGGTATAACCGTCGGCTATATGCTGTTCCACAAAATAATTCAGCAAAGCCCATTCCAACAAAGCACCGTCACCTGTATAAACCCAAGATCCTGAACCTGCCATTTTGGCACCGCGATTATAATCAATCAGATGCAACTTCTCGGCAATATCCACATGATGTAACGGTTGAAAATCAAATTCCGGTTTCTTACCCCACATAGAGATAACTTTATTGTTTTCCTTACCGCCGCCTACCAGGTCGTCATCCGGTAAATTGGGTAACGATTGCAGGAAAGTTGTCTGTTTCTCATTTATTCGGGCTAAATCAGCATCCAAACGCTTAACCTCTTCGGCAACATTTTTCATTTCAGCTAATTGTTGACCGACATCTTCACCGTTTTTCTTCATAAGCGGGATTTGAGCGGAAACCTTATTGCGCAAAGCTTTCAATTCTTCCGTTTTTTGAATCAAAGCTCGACGCTCCTTATCAAGTTTAAGAAATTCCGTGAAATCGACGTTACAACCTTTTTTTGCCAATTTCCGGCTGACTAAATCCGTTTGCTGACGAATTAATTGAATGTCTAACATACTGGCTCCTTATCTTTTCAAAAGTTTCAATCTTAATTATACCAACATTTTAATCGCAATTATAGGCATTTCAGTCACCTCGACCGGTAACTTCACCTATTTTCAGTAAATTCGGGAAATTATGTTGCCGCATATATTCATAAGCTAAAATTGCCGCCGCGTTGGACAAATTAAGGCATCTGGCTTCCGGCAGCATCGGAATACGCAAGCTTCTTTCAGGATGAGCCAACAAAAGCGACTCGGGCAAACCGTGTGTTTCCCGGCCGAATAAAATTAAAGTATGCGGCGGATAATGTACTTCAGTATAGCAAAGTTTAGCTTTGGACGAAGTATAATAGATACCGCCGTCAGGATAGCGCTCCAAAAAATCGTGGAATAAATCATCCAAATGATCCCATAAGGTTAAATCCAATCTGAACCAATAATCCAAACCGGAGCGTTTAATCCGCTTATCATCAATTACAAAGCCTAATTTCCCGACCAAATGCAACTTCGCTCCGAGGGCGACGCAGGTCCGGGCTATATTTCCTGTATTTCCCGGTATTTCCGGTTCCAACAAAGCTATTTCCAATGAATTATTCTGCTTAACTTTTTCTTCCACTTTTCTTCCGTTCTTTCTACTAATCTATAGTTTGCTGCAAGCTGTCTTCGGCGGCTGCCGTTGCTAAATTATGCAACTTTCGCAAACGATAATACAAACCGTTACGCGAATATTTGATTGTGCTGAAATCCTGCAACTCTTTCAAAGAACATTCCGGGTTATCCAGACGTAATTGAGCTACAAATTTCAAGTCTTCACTCAAGCTGTCCCATAAAGCTGAATTTTGCAAGGTCATAATTTCTTTGACCTGTTCAATGGCAACATTAACAGTTTTACTGAGGTTGTAATTATCACAATTCACCACCCGATTGACATCACCGCGTAAGTGCCGATTAATCCTGATATTTTCGTATTCCAACAATTTTTGCTGAATACCGATAAACAGCAAAAAACTGCCTATTGCATCTCCGGAACGTAAAACCAGCTTCGAGGGCACAATCTTCTTTCTTTTTTTACGCGGGTGCCTACTTTTGCGAACTTTAACCAAATTAATTTCAACCAGAAGTTCATGTAACAGTTCATAAACTGAACAACGACGACAAATAAATTCCAATTGATAAGTCAAGCTTGGATCAGCCAAGGAGGCTGCAGCTAAAAATAAAGCTTGCAGAATTGAACGTTTTTCCGCTGCTTCCAGGTTTTTGGCGTAAAAATGAAAGCCGTAAGTATCCGGATCGAAGGCAAAATAGCTCCTGAGGAAATCGGTTATTTGTCGTTTTTCTTTACTGCGCCTGATTAACAAAGTAACACTGCTTTTGTTGCATTGTCTATCCGGTTTAATTTGGAAAATTTGCTCAAACAGTAAGAGCAGAACTTCTTCCAAAGTTTTATTGCGCACGCACAAGCTGATATAAAAAGGCTTGAAAATTGCCTGGGTCAGGAGAATTATAAACAGCACAAACTCATCGGCATAACCTATTTCATCCGTTTTTTCAGTGCCGCGACGCCCATAAGTGAATTCGGTCTGCAAACGGTTATATAAATTCTGTTTACGAAATTCCGCCAATTTAATCGGATGTTGCAAAAGCCTGTTTTTCATCGCCTGCAGAATTTCCTGTTTCGCGCTTTGGGAAAAAGTTAAATTGAGCTCCTCCCCCTGTTCAGCTGAATTATCTATAATTTCCGGCATAAAAATCAGTCCTCAAAATCCTGCTCGGTAAAATCACCTATATATCTGACTTCGGTAGCTAATGTGACACCGTATAACGATTGCACCGTTTTCTGTATCTTATGAATGAGCCGACAAATATCCCGAGACTGACAATCTGTAGCAACATTAACAATAAATCCGGCATGCAGATCCGAAACCATCGCTCCGCCGATTCTGAAGCCCTTAAGCTTGGCATCGCTGATAAGTTTACCGGCATAATATCCCTCCGGCCGCTTGAAAATCGAACCGGCGCTGGGATAATTGAGCGGTTGCAAACTCTCTCTTTTAATTGTTAAATCCTTAATTACAGCAGCAATATCCTGCTTATTTGCTTTTTGCACAAGATAAGTAACACCTAAAATCACTGCACCCTGCATCGCCGGACTCATAAAATAACTGGAACGATATTGCAAATCCAAATACCCGGGACGCAATTCTATAATATTGCAATCCGGACTCAAATAACGCACGCCCAACAAGCAATCTGCAACCGTACCGCCGTAAGCGCCGGCATTCATGTACGTCGTACCGCCCACAGTTCCGGGGATACCGCAAGCGAACTCCAAACCGCTGTAAGAATTTTGCGCCGCCAATTGGACCGTCCGTTTCAAAGTCTGACCTGCCTGCACATGAATCAGCGCATAGCTTTGCCACTCTTCCTCCGACAAATGCTCTTTCCCTTGCAGCGCCTCGTGCCTCTGAATTTCTTCAATATAAGGATAATCCCAAGTACGATAATCAGGCGACAGCGCCGTCTTGGCGAAACGGGCACCCAAATAAATAACAAGAGCATTAACACCGTTATCCGAAAGCAATAAATTACATCCCTGACCCAATAAAACTATAGGTAAATTCAATTGCTCCGTCCGCAAAAAGCGATACAGCCGCATTAATTCACTTTCCGAAGTTACCTCATAAAACAGGGCTGCCTGACCGCCGACGGCGAAATTACAGTAAGGTTTCAAAGGAACCTGCCGTCTGATAGCCGGAAAAGCCGCCACTAATTTGGAAAATGCCGCCTGCTCCCGCGCCTGATTGAACATAGCTCTCTGTTCCGTCGCTGTCTGCAGCGCCGCAATTTCTTGTTGAAACAAACTCATATCTACCTCATTTTTGACCTAAATCAATACAGTCTTATCTTCCGTATTACCGAACAAACGAGTAAGCAAAGCTTCGGCAGCATTATATCCCATTTGTTTCTGCCGGAAATTAATCGCCGCCACTTCAGCAATAATGGCCAAATTACGGCCGGGACGCACGGGAATGGTAATAGACGGAACTTTAATTCCTAAAATATCTGTATATTCTTCTTTAGTTCCCAAACGCTCATATACTTTATTCTCATCCCATAATTCCAAATTAATAACGAAATTAATCGTATCCTGAATTTTAACGGAAGAAACACCGTAAAGCTCTTTCACATCCATGATTCCCAAGCCTCTGATTTCAATCAAATGCCGAATCATTTCGGGTGCCTGACCCAACAAAGTCGTATCGCTGACACGTTTAACTTCCACCAGATCATCAGCAATCAAACGATGACCGCGCTTAACAATCTCCATTGCAGTTTCCGACTTACCGACACCGCTTTCACCTAAGATCAGAATACCCTCACCGTAAATTTCAACTAAAACTCCGTGTAAAGTCGTATGCGGTGCCAATTCCAGATTAAGGAACTTAATCAAAGCACTGATTAAATCACTGGTCGCCTGCGGTGTACGTAAAAGCGGTACATTGTAACGCTTGGAAGCTACCAACATTTCAGTCGAAACCTCCAAATCTCGAGAAATAATCAGAGCCGGAATACCGCGGGCAAACAAATTGGACAAACGCACCAAGCGTTCTTTCGGCGCGCACTGATCGAGATAAGCCATTTCCATATTACCTATAAGCTGCAAACGATTAGCTCCGAAATGATCGAAAAATCCTGTCAATTGCAGTCCCGGTCGCGTAACATCCGCAACTTGGATAATAACTTCATCCAAACTTGTATAGCTGGTAATAACTTCCAACTTAAATTCATCAATAATTCGTTTCAAACTTACTGAAGGCATAAACTCCCCGCCTTTACCCGTACTCAACACTCGCGCTCAACTGGCAAAGAATAATGTGTTAATACTCTCAGCCAGTCACGCAAATCTTCGGACTCCAAAATTTCAGTCGCTGTATAATTAGACTGTAAGTAGTCACGCAGGCGTCGGGCCAAAGTTAAACTACCACAATCAATAATCAGTTCCGCTATATACATATTACCACTATTCGTGCTGACTGTTAGATCAAAAATTTGCGAAAAATTGCGAATAAATCCTGTCAGCTCGGAAGCAGGAGGCAATTTAACATCAACCAAACTGCCGTAAGCTGTAAAAAGTAATTGAATTTCAGCAAGTAAGCGTTCATCTTGCAGTAAAACGTTCTTGGACGCCGTCTGTTTGAGTCGACCTAAAACCGTTTCTGTCAGCTTCTCCAAAAGCTGAATATGTTCCGCGGCTAAAAATGCAGTTAGACGCAATAAAACCTGACTCAAACTGTCGTTTTTCTCGGCAATCTCCCCGAATTTCGGCAAAAGTCGAGCATATTGTTCGGAAAGGATCCGCCGCACGGAATGTAAATTTTCTGCACTTACCGCCTGATAGACCAAATTAAGCGGCTCTTGTCGCCGATTAAAAATAAGGTCCGCTAATTCGACTAAGAAACGGGTACAATTATAATCCGCCTGTGCTTGTAAGACTTCTTGCTTAAACTGCCAATTAGTTGCCGCCGCCTGCGCCGACAAATCAGCCATCAGCGCCCGATATTCCTGCTTAAGTTTTTCAGAAGCAGTCGTATCGCTCGGCACCTGAGCCAGTAAATTAAGGAATTCTTCCGGAATACGCGAACGTAAGTCCTGCAATTTCGCTGTACTGCACGCTTCAAAATCCGCCACGCAACCGTAAAAATCAGGCAAAGGTAAATTGTAAGCCGTCTGCAAAAAAGCAGATATACAAGCAGGATGATTGGCAACTGCAATAAGCAGCTGCGGCGGCAAATATGCAAAATTCTGATAAGCTGAAAAATACGGCAATAATTGTTCGGGCACCTCGGACAACAATCGGCAATAATTATATTCCGATAATTTATAGCTGAGACAATCTGCCGGCACCGCCTTCTCCATCAACTCGTTCAAAGCCTGCTCTTCCGCTGCCTGTAAAACCAAACAATGCAACAGCACCTGAGAAAGAGTCCTGTTATCTACTTCTAAAATTTTATTCACGCTCATTTCTCCCTACCGGATCATTTCTTCAATTTTACTAAAAATTAAGTTCAACGGCAAAGCAAAAATACACCGGGAATCAACCGTCTTGCAGTCAACTCCCGGTGCTTACAGGTCAACAATTATGACTATTGCTTATCATTTATTGGCGACGTCTTTTGAAACGGCTCAAAGCAAGGGCTACAGCCGACATACATGCTCCGAAAATTCCGAACATATCAGCACTTTCACCCGTTTTCGTAACTACGCCGCGATGATTTCTGCCGGCAGGTTTGGAACTGAGTTCAACCAACTTGGCAATAGATACGTATTCAATATTACCGTCACGGAAACGCACAATTAACTTCTGCAGTGCCGCATCAAAAGTAACATGATCAATATTCTTGTCACGATTATAAGCTTCCAGCAATTCCGCCGCTTTATCGCCTTCTTCTTGACTTACATCATCAACATCCTCAACTTCCACTTTGCTTGTAGGAATATCCAAGTTGTAATTGTCATTTCCCGGAATAATCTGCGGATTGACCGGCGATTTGTCAGCCTGGCGCACAAGGTCGATCAACTTCACTTCCAGCTTATTGCCCTTCACGGTAATTACCGCTTTAGCTGTCGCTTTTTCAATAACAATCTGATCCGCCTGCAACTGTTTATTCAATTCCAACAGCTTATCTTTAATTTTTTGCTCTTCCTGCTCCGTCAGATTATTGAAATCATTGATATCTTCTACCGGAACTTTATCCTTCTCATCCGGCAAAATAATTCCCTGCAATTCGGCCCGCGCTTTAGCCAGAACGGAACGGGCATTTTCCAAAGACTCGGCTGTTGCAGCCTGATCTTTAATAACAGTAAGAGCTTCATTCAGAGCCTTGTCGAAAGCATCTTTCTTCGCCTTGTCCGGCTCGTTCGTATAAGTCTGCTGTTTCTTAGTTTCCTGTGAAAGGGCGATTTCAGCCTCTAAAGCCTTACGCAAACGGGCATCGAGATTATTTACAGCTTGAATAAGGTTATCCGCCAATTCATCCACTTTACTCTTGGCACCTGGAACTGCACTGTCTTCCGCTACCTGACTGTCCTGTTCAATTTGCTCATCCGTCTTCTTCAGCTCTTCTTCAGCCGCTTTAATAGCAGCGTCCAACTTGGCAATAGCCGTTTGAGAAGATTCGTTCTTATCATCTTCCTTCGCCTTTTTCGCCTTTTCCAGTTGTTCCTGCAAATAAGCCTTCGGTTCACGCTTCAATTTATCACTCAAAGCAACCAGCCGCTTAATTAAGTTTTCCACTTCGCTGCTTTCTTTCGCCGGGCCACCTGCAGCAATTAACTGCTGCGCTTCTTTGAGCTCATCTTTGTTTTGTAACTCGGGGATTTTAGCTGCTTCAGCTGCCACTTTTGCAAGTTCGGCCATCAGACGATCCAAACGTTTACCTTCATTAAGAGTTGCGGCAAATTCTTCATCTGTGGCAGATCCGTCCAAATCAAGTTTCAATTTGGCTTTTTGAGCGTCATTAAGATGCGTAAGCTTGTCTATCTCGGCTTTGGCCGCTTCTCTTTGCTTATACTTCTGCGCCACCGCCACGATAACTTCACAATCTTCCGCATTCTTGGCTTTCTCCAAATCCTGCAGATACTTCTGTTTTGCTTCAGCCGGCAAATTCATTTTTTCAATTTCATCTTTTGCTTTGGCTTTGGCATCTGCTAAAGCTTGCTGTTCCTGCGCCTCATAATTTTGTTTGGCTTTGTTGTTGGCCTCTTTTACAGCCTGATCGACTTCCTCATCGGTATTAGCTGCCGTAATTTTTTGTTCGGCTGCAGTCTTATCATTCGGATTTAAGTCTTTGTCAAGCAATTTCTTCGCCGCTTCTTTATGCTTATCAAGATTTTTGGTCTGAGCATCTTTGACAACATTATTAATATCATCTGTAGTTGCCGCCTTATCTACATCTTCTTTGGCTTTTTGCTTTTCCTCATCCGTCAAATAATTCAGCTTATTGATCTTTTCTTTGGCTTCCTGCCGCGCTTTGTTTAGTGCTTCCTGCCTTTCGTCATTCTTGGTCTTGGCCGCATCCGTCTGCGCCGCAATTTGTTCAGCCGTTTGTGCCTGATCAATCTTGGAACAGTAATCTTTTTTCTCCTCTTCCGTCAAATTCGGCAAAGCATTGACAAAATCTTTCGCTGCCTGCTGTTGTTGCTGCAAATTATCCGCCGCCTGCGTCTTTTTCGCATTTTCGTTATCCTTGGCGTTAGCGTCTTTCAAAACATTTTCAATATTTTCGCCTTGATTGATTTTGTCTTTGAAAGCTTGCTTTTCTGCCGGTGTTAAGTGCTTGAGATCCACAATTTTTTTGATAGCATCCTTTTTCTTTTGTTCGGCGTCTTTTTTCTGCTTATTCTCAGCATTTTTACCGGTTGCTTCCTGAATAATCGTTTCAATAGCATCAGCGCTTTGGGCTTCTTTGATTCTTTTTTTGTAAT
>CABKML010000013.1 GCA_902373515.1 uncultured Eubacteriales bacterium
TTTTTTTTCTTCCTGGTTGTGATATGTCGAAGCGTGCATATTCAAGGCTCCCATCCAAGCAGTAATGGTACGTTTATCAGCCATTAATTCACTTTCCGAAAGCACCGGCAATGATAATTTATCGCTGTTAAGTGTTGACTTTTCTGCCTGTAATTCTTGGGCATCATGCGCCAAAGTTTCAACTAAATGCAAATTGGCCATATAACGTGCAGGCAACGGCAAACTTGCAAAATCCCAAGCTGCCAATTTAAGAGCCGGTAATAGAGCCTGAAAAATTAAAACGGTATATTCCGCATCATTCAAAGCGTCATGATAACCTTCTTGTACTATAATGTTCAGATGTTCAATCGCACTTTTAACAGAATGTGTACCGGCCGTATCTCCACTGAACAAATCATACAGTCGCTGAATATCGACAAAATTAGCCGGTAAAATTCCGCATAAATCATAATAATTAAGATTACTGATCAGAGGCGGTGCATCGGAAGTACTCCAAGTACCGAAGAGGATTTCCGCTTGTGCCAAAGCCTGTTGTAAAGCGACAAAATCCCAATTTTCGGCAGTTTCCAATGATAAATGCTGAACAGCGGCTATTTTTTCCTGTTCCGGCGTCGGCAATTGCTTCCAAATCCAGTAATAAAAATCTCTGACAGCCTGGATAAAAACCGGCGCTTTATATAATGTAGCACAATCAATTTTTGTCAGGCGTTCAACATATTTATTGATTTTAGGATAAATTTGCGGCCTGATTTTAGTATTAAAGCGATCCAGTATTTCCAAATTTTCATTAATGCTGACGGCCCCTATTTGAAAAATTTCAAAAGAAGGTATTTTTTTGCCCGTATCATGGGCAAAACGTTTAGCAACACGAGGTTTACCTACCTCCTCATAGCGGCCGCTGGCCATATTCCACTCCAGATCGAAAACAATATAGATCATCAGTTGCTCAAATTCTTCCTGTTAATTACAAACTTTACGTCTCATTATAATGTAATATTAAAGAAAGGAAAAACAGCAAACATTTAAAAGGCGGAAGACAACATTTATATGGACATTGCAAACAAAAATATTATAGCTGTCATCAGTCAATCTGATTATGCGGAACAGGCTTATCAGCAAGCCCGTAATATTCTTTTAGAAAATTCACTGGTAGAAGACGTAACATTAATTCACTGCTTAAATCACCAAAAAGGTGCCGCAAGAGCTATAACAGTTTTAGCTGTCTCCCTAAACCAAAATGTTTCACGTGAAACATTTAGAGAAAGTATTTTACTTTCCCTAGTTAATGATGTCGCTAAAAGTTGTTTTGTTCTGCAAGTGTTGCAGCCTGCCGCTTTTCAAGAAAATTTACCCTCGACGGAATTATCAGACTATATTTTGCAATTTATTTCTTTTAATAATTGTGCAAATGTTCATTACATCAATTGTCGAACCGATTTAAAGCATGCGGAATATCGCGATTTTCAAAGTGAATTGGAGAAGCAAGGTATTATTATCAGCAATAATTTTTCGGATGCGACAACACCATGGCTGATTTACAAAGAAAATTGCTGTTTAATCGGGTCGGAAATTTGTACAATATCGAACAGTCGATCCGATTATCTTTTAGATTTGTGGCCTTCTGTAAAAGCAAAATCCGCCGGCGCCTCTGTTTCCGCTGCTGCTTCTGCCGCGTCCGAGGGCGAGGTCGAGAGCAAGGGTAAAGGCGAGACCGAGGTTGAGATTGCCCAAATTACACGTGCAACTTATAAAATTACGGAATTATTTGCTCGTTTAAGTTGCTTAAATAATTTGTCGACAATCTCTAAGCACGAACAATCAGGTCAAGTTCTTCCTTATACGCATATAAAATCGGATAATAAACACCTTACACGCTCGTTTTTTCAATCTTTGACAGTTTGGCAGGCAGCATCACCCGTAGCTATTGATCTTGGAGCAGCTCCCGGAGGTTGGACCCAATTTCTTTTAAATAAAGGTTATAAGGTTCTGGCTATTGATCCTGAAGCTCTAAAAATTCCGCAACAGGCCAATTTACTGCATTTTCAAGGTTTCAGCGATCAATTTTGTCAATTGCTTTTGCAAAATCAAGCAAGTAATCATCTGGATTTTCCGCTAATTGATTTGTTAGTTAACGATATGAAATTAACTCCGCGTCAAAGCTTAATGTTAACTGCGGAATTAAGTCCTTTTGTCAAGAAAAACGCCTTTATTTGCCTGACTTTGAAATTATTAAACGAACCGAAAATCGCTAAACAGTTAAGTTCAATTAAGAATTGTCTGGCAGACAAATTTTCCGACTATAAATTAGTCTATTTTCGGCAATTAGCCTGTAATCGGCAAGAAATTACAGCTGTTTTGCAGAAGCTCGTTTGATTAACGCTGTGAAAAAGTTTTCTGTCCATTCGTAATCGCCGCTTAACATAATACGATGTAAGGTGCTGAAAATATTACGATTAACATAGCCGCTGATTACCTGTTTTTGCCGATTTAACGGATTAACTGTTATTTGACTGACAGCAGTTCCCAAAGACGGACTTAATAAAACAGATTGATTAAATAAAGACAATATCGGCGTTAAAGCCGGGGCCAAGCAATTGCTGTTGAGCGGATTAATTACGGCATAGCGATAATTTTGCCCGTAATATTGCAAAAATTCCGCTTTTTGAGGAATTATTTTACATAGAGGATAATAATCGCCTGCGCCTGCGCCGGCGACAGCAGCATGTGTTACCGCACCTTCCGTTAAATAAACATGTGCCGCATCCTGCGCCACGAAAAGCAGACCCTTTTGATAAGCTTGCATTAATTCTTTGCGCATATCCCGATTGTATGTAAGCTGCGGCAAAAATTTCGCTAAATTGTTGGAACACAGCCAAACAGCACTACATTCAGGCGGCAACAACCTGTCTCTCAAAGGGCTGAAGGGACGCCAATCAATGCCAAGCTGTTTCAAAAATTGCAATTCATAATCATCATAAGCATTAAAAGCTTCATCATAAGCCAATGCAACTTTAATTTTCTTTTGCAAAAGACCGGCATTCAATAATTTGCGATAAATATTGCGTGTCAATTGTAATAAATCCTGCTCGTAATCAGCCGTAAAAGGTATTAATTTCCGGAAAATAGCAGACCAAACGTTATCGTCGCACAATTGCGTGTTATACAAAATAATTTTTAAATTATATCTTTCCTGTAACAAACTCTGCCAAGCACTTAATTCATCCTCCAAGAGATTAAATACGGCAAAACCCAATACATTTTTTTGCAAATATCCCTGTTTGTAGTATTCGTCCAGAATCAACAAACTCTGTTTATTTAATAAATTTCCATCTAAGCAAAGAATAATTTTAGCTTTAATTTTTTCTGCCAGATACCAACTTGAAGCAATATCGGCATACATATCATTTTTTCTTTTATTCTGCCACTTTTTCAAAGAATTTAACAAAGGATCACAACAGCCGGCCAAACCGTTAATCAGTGAACTTTTACTGAAAAATAAATGTAGCGCCTCTCCGGAATACTCGCTGTTCAAAATAGCAGAAAAGTCGGAATTGTTCAGCAAAATCGGATCAAGATAATTAACTTTCTGCACTGATTGCAAAACTTCGATTAAATCGCTTTCCGCATAAGAACAGAACAAACGACATTCTGCGTTTCCCGCCTCGTCGGCAACTGTTCCAATGGTTTCTGTCGGTAAATTAGCTATGATTGTTTTAGCTAAATCACGATAATAGTAATTTAACGCTCTATTGTTATTAGCTTCTAAAGCTGTAAAAATTAAGCTGCCGTTTACCGACATATTTTTTCTGCCTGTTCTTTCTGCCGTCATCCTGTAACTGTCCGGCTGTACTTTGCCGTACATTTAATTATTCTATTATATGTTTATATTAGCACATATAAAATTTTTCACGGCAATTTCTCGACTTTCAGAAAGTATATTATAATGAAAGGAATTAAGAGCGGAGTAATAAAGCATGTTATATCGTAATTATGAAATTTTAATCGGTTTTTGGCCTTTACTGGTCATAACAAGTATTGTCTTTTTGCTTGAAATCTGGTTACAAGTTTACCATAGGCAGAAATTCAATGTTTTCGTCCGGCGTTTAGGAATAATAGCTTATACTTTTATACTATTAAGTACATTATTCTTTCCTATCACCATCTCCGACAGCCGTTTAACTCTTACCTCAGCTTTTGAACATATCAGTAAAATTCCATTGTTACCTTTAATTGACGGTGCCTTTTTATCATTCGTGGCTGCTCATAAAGGTGATTTCAGCGTTCTTAAAACTTTCCTCAGTGCCGCTTCCTATCATTTGCTGATATTGGTTCCTTTAGCCTATTTCATACGTCGAGAAAATAAAACTGCAGCTTCTTTTAACATTTGGTTGAGTACCGTAGCTTTCAGTATTATTGCTCAGATAATTCGTTTACTTTTGAATATTTTCAGCGGATTTTTCTTCTTCGACGTCAACATTAATCATGTTATTCTGAATATTATAGGTTCGGCCTTTATTTTGACAGTTATGCACTTTGTCCGCAAAAATTACTTGAAAAATCGCGGTTACAATTGGAAAAACAGAGGTCCGCACAATCTTGCTCAGACAATGGCTGTCAAGAAATTTTTGAATAAAAAGATTAAGGAAAACAGTGAAAATTATCGCGGACAAAAAATTACTCGTCGCACGAAATGGAACTGAATATGAATTTAAGTGGAAATTTGAATTTAGATAATGAACAGGCTGCTTTAGCCGGCAGTATATGGCACAATGCCCTCAAAATTATTCAACCTCAGTTGGCAAAAATGTTATTTGTCACGTGGGTCGAACCTCTTGTTCCTTTTTATGTTGATGAAAATTACCTTTATCTTGCAGTACAGGATAATTTTTCTTATCGTTATTTGTTGAAGTATGTCAATTTATTCGAAGAAGCTTTAGCTGCCTCCAATTCTTTCAAATTACAAGTAAAACTATTTGTCGGTAACGAAGGCATGCAGCAGGCTTTAGCTTCTATTAAAGCTTCTACGTTTAATAATTCGACAGATAATCAATCTCAAGTATCTGATCCCGGACAGCCGAATCTTCCGCTTGATTCTAATAATACCGCCCGAAAAGATACGCAGAAAACTGCAATTAATAATACAACAGAAACTTCCACAGCCGAATCTGCAGGCGGATATGTGACAGTAGAACGTACATCATCTCCAACATCGACAAAAACTACGACAGCGCCGACGCAGACAATATCGTCCGCAAATCAAACAACGAATAGCTCACCTCTTGCTGCCGAAATAGTTGTTAATCCTCTATATCAGCAACACTTTCGCCGAGATTACAGATTTGATAATTTTATAGTTGGTCCGAATAATACTATGGCTCATGCCGCTTGTTTAGCCATAGCCAATTCCTATTTCAATCCGGGACAAAAACCATATAACCCTCTATTTCTGTACGGCGGCAGCGGTCTAGGTAAAACTCATCTTTTGAATGCCGTCGGTAATATGGTCATGCAACATCGCCCGAATACCAAAATTTTGTATTTGCAGACGGAAGAATTTGTAAATGAGTTTATTGCCACAATCCGCAAGCAGAATTATAACGTTTTCCGCAATAAATACCGTAACTGCGATTTATTGTTGATTGACGACATTCAAT
The DNA here is from genome assembly GCA_902373515.1 of uncultured Eubacteriales bacterium. Lineage (GTDB taxonomy): Bacteria > Bacillota > Clostridia > Saccharofermentanales > Fastidiosipilaceae > Amygdalobacter > Amygdalobacter indicium. Next base: position 5,655 of record CABKML010000013.1, read on the forward strand.
TCATTGAAGGCAAAGAACAGATGCAGGAAGAATTTTTCTACACTTTCAACGCTTTATACGAAAATAACTCCTATATCATAATTACTTGCGATAAACATCCCCGCTACCTTGTAACCTTGGAAGATCGCCTCAAAACGCGCTTTCTTTCCGGTTTAGCCTGTGATATTAATCCACCGACTTATGAAACTCGCATGGCAATTTTACAGGCACGGGCTCAAAGTCTGCAGGAAAATATTGATCCTGATATTATCAGTTATATTGCCAAAAACATCAGCCTTAATATTCGTGAATTGGAAGGTGCTCTGAATAGTGTTCTGGCTATAAAACACTTATCCGGTTATATCAATTTAGCCCTCGCGCAAAAGGCCCTCGAACCGGTAATTAAACGTAATATGGAAAAAACTGTTTCACCCGATTTTATCGCCGATGTAGTTGCTAATTACTATAATGTTTCCAAGGCTCAGTTATACTCGCGCTGCAAGGAAAGTAAATTCACCTATCCTCGTCATATTGCTATGTATTTTTGTCGTGAACTGCTCGATATGACTTATGCCGATATTTCACAAGCTTTTAATCGCAGTGATCATACAACGACGCGGAATGCCTGCTTGAAAATCGCCAAATCTTTAAGTTCCGATTTGCAACTGCAAAAAGAACTGGCAAATATTCAAAAAAGTTTACACGAACAATAGTTTGTGGAAAATTATGTGGATACTTCGGTTAATTCATTTTGTTGATTTATCCGTTTTTATAAATGCAACAAATTTTCCCCAAAAAGGCTCAACGAAATTTCGGGCTGAAAAAGAAGAAACTCACAATGCCCTTTTTGCTTTTTAGCGTAATTTTCTCGTAAAACAGCTGTAATTTTCCACATTAACCACAAAGCATAATAATAAGAGTGATTAAATTAATTAGATTGAATGTTTCAGGCCTGCACCTTTAATTTTACAAATTCCATGTGGATAAAATATTCAATCTGTTTGTAATATAACAGAAACATTCCGGCATGCCTGCTTACATTCAAGCGGAAGTTTGCTATAATTATTGTAGAGTATTTTCTGAAAGCAAGAGGAATTCATATGCGTATTGTTTGCCCGAAAAATCTATTACATCAAGCTACTAACTATGTTTTACGTGCCGTATCGGGTAAGAGCGGTAACGATATTTTAGATAACGTTTATTTGTCGGCGGACGCAACGAAAGGGCGTTTAACACTACGCGGATATGATATGGAATGTGGTATTGAAACGGTTATACCGGCTGATGTGCAGGAGGCCGGGGATATATTGGTACCGGCACGTCTTTTAGGCGATATTGCGGCCAAATTGGAAGACGGCGATGTGACTATTGATTGCGACGACAGCTATAAAACAATAATTACCGCAGGTAAAAGTAAATTCAACTTTATGACCAGACCGAGTACCGATTATCCGAGTTTACCCGAAATTGAAACAACTTTGACTTTTACAATGCCACAGGAGCGCCTGCAGAAATTGATTAAACAGTCAATTATTGCTGTTAGTACCGATTTGTCACGGCCGGCTTTTAACGGCATTTTGTTCAATGCTGCCGACAATAATTTGGAATTGGTAGCGATTGACGGCTTCCGCCTGGCTATCAGCAGACATGAATACGATGAAAGAATGAATAAACCGGCGGAGAATTTCAAACTTTTAATCCCCGGTAAAGCTTTGAAAATGTTGCAACCGATGCTGGGTGCCGATGAATTGCTGACAATCAAGGTTGACAGCAAGCAGGTCGAGTTCAATTTGGGCGATGTGAAATTGATCAGTCGTCTGTTGACAAATGCTTTTATGAAATATGAGAACTTATTGAAAAATGAGGGTGATACTAATATCGTCATCAATCGCAGTCAATTTTTGGCAGGTTTGGAAAGAATGCTGCTGATTATGAATGTTTCCGATCGACGTTTGCCTATTCGTTTACAAAGTAAAGATGAAAACATTCTGAGTATCGATGTTGTTTCGGAAAAAGGTCAGGCACACGAAGATATTGCTATTTCCGCTACCGGTAAGGATATTGATATTGATTACAATCCTACTTATTTTACGGAAGCTTTGAGAGTTATCGAAGATGAAACTATTCAAATTAATTTTTCCGGCAGTTTAGGTCCGTGCATTATTAAGCCTTTAAGCGGAGATGAGTACGAATTTTTAATTTTGCCTTTGCGTCGTTAAATGTCAGGTATTTGCATTTGCAATAATTTTGAGAATAGCTTCTATGAAGATAAAATGCCTCCATTTATGTAATTATCGAAATATCGACGAAGTGACGGTAAATTTCGGTGAAAATTTGAATATAATTTACGGTGCCAACGGTCAGGGAAAAACTAATTTGCTGGAAGCAGTTTATTTGTTGGCTTTGTTAAGTTCCCATCGTACCGGCAAGGAAAGCGAATTAATTAAGTTTACACAGGAAAATTGCCGAATCGAGGGAGAGTTTGTGCGCAAATTTTTGCCGGTAAGTTCATCCGGCAATAATCAGCTTGATATTAAGACGGGTGCAGAAACTGAGTTAAGAGAAGAAAAACTTGATTTGAGTATCAGTTTGCAAAAATTGCCTTACGGTAAAATAAATAGAGAATTATATAAAGATGATTTGCCTGTTGGGAAGTCAGCTGATTTTATCGGTAATTTCAATGCTGTGCTCTTCGCTCCGGAAGATTTATTGTTAATTAAGTCGGCGCCGCAACAAAGGCGACAATTTATTAATCGGATATTAGCTCAAAGTAAGAAAATTTATCTGTATAATTTGCAAAAATTCAATCGTGTATTACTCGGTCGCAATCGTTTATTGAAAGAATTACAACTTCTCGATCGCTTTGAAGTTCTGCAGATTTATCGCGATATGACGGAAGACTTATTCTCGGAAAATAAGCCGATCAACATACAGGAATATTGGCAAAATCTTTTACAAAATTCCTCGGAGTCAGAAAATGATAAAAAAGAAATTATACGTCAGAAAATCGCTTTATTGCAGGCAATTGATGTTAAGTTTGCCGATTTGGCGGCAAATATTATGCAGGACAGAGCGGAATTGTTACGGGATTTCAATGAACCGATAAGAAAATTTCAGGAAAAACTTAGCGACGGTAAAGAAAAATTGACTATAAAATATGTGACGGACGGAGAAAATCCGCAAAATAACGCCCTTGAAACAATAAAGGAAAAGCTGATTGCTAAAATACGGCAAAATTTCAGCAATGACTTACACAAGGGTTATACAAGTGTCGGGCCGCAAAAAGACGATGTGGAATTTTATTTGAACGAAAAAAACTGTCGTTTGTTCGCGTCTCAAGGACAGCAAAGAACAGTCATTTTATCCCTGAAATTAGCAGAATGTGACTACTTGAGAACTAAAACTTATCAAACACCGGTCTTACTTCTGGATGATGTTTTAAGTGAGCTGGATGAACGCAGAAAGGCCGCATTATGCGCATCTGTCGCTGATTTACAGGTTTTATTGACGTGTACAGATTTGGAATTATTGAACAAAAATTGGTTACACAAGCAAAATGTCAGCTATTATCATGTAGAAAACGGCAAAATATTACAGGCAAAGGTATAGCGGAATATAAGTACAAAGCCGCTGTATGGTATAATTAAGAGGTGTATATAGACGTAGGTGGAAATATTTGTATTGCGATAAGAACTATTGTGGCTGTTTTCGACTTGGACAGTATAACTGCATCAGCCAAGAACAAAACGGGAGATTTTTTGCATTTAGCAGCGGAAAATGCCCGTCTGATTACTGTCGAAGCTGAAAGTTTACCGCAAAGTTTGATTTTAACGACCCAAACAGCATATTTATCACCATATAGCAGTAAAAAAATACGAGAACGTTTATTGCGTTGGCGTTATTAGAAAGGGCAATATGAAACAATTAGCCGAAAATACTGCAGTTGCAGACGAAATAGATAATAATCGGAATAAATCCGATGAAAATGACAATTCAGAGCAGGAAAACCGAAAAGAGTCTGCTGTTTCGGATATTTCAGATGAAAAAGAAGCGGAAGAAGATGAATTTCATAATTTAGCGGAAGACGTTCACGCTTTAACCGACGACAATTTTAAAGAAGAGAAAGAAAGTGTAGAAAGACAGGTCGATTTCAATACTGAAAATGACGTGGTATATTCCGATGATCAGATTCAAGTTCTGGAAGGCTTGGAGGCTGTCAGAAAACGCCCCGGAATGTATATCGGTGATACGACCACCAGAGGTTTACATCACTTAATTTATGAAATTGTGGCCAATTCGGTAGATGAAGCTTTAGCCGGTCGTTGTGACAAAATAGTCGTTACATTGCAAGCTGACGGTTCAGTTAAAGTTGTCGACGACGGTAGCGGTATTCCGGTCGGTATTCATCCTAAAATGGGTATTCCGACAGTTGAAGTTGTTCATACGATATTGCATGCCGGTGGTAAATTCGGCGGCGGAGCTTACTCTATTTCCGGCGGTTTACACGGTGTAGGAGCTTCTGTTGTTAATGCTTTGTCCGAATGGATGGAAGTATATGTGAAAAGAGACGGGAAAATACACTATATTCGTTTTGAAAGAGGCAAAACTGTCAAACCGTTGACCGTGGTGGGAGAATGCCCTGTAAATGAAACGGGAACCTGTACAATTTTCAAACCGGATCAGGAGATATTCCCCGATGTTACTTTCGATTTTGCTTTGATGCTGACACGTTACCGGGAAATGGCATTTTTGAATAAAGAAGTTACGATTATTCTGCAAGATGCCAGAAACGGCGAGAATGAAAATATGATTGTCAAAAACTTGCATTATGACGGCGGCATAATTTCATTTGTTGAATATTTGAATAAAAAGAAAGAGTGTTTGCATCCGGAACCTATTTATATTGCGCATGCCGATGATGCAGCGAAAATGTTCGTAGAAGTTGCCATGCAGTACAACAACAGTTATGTTGAGAACGTTTATACGTATGCTAATAATATAGCGACAGTTGAAGGTGGCACGCACTTAACCGGATTTAGAAGCGCATTAACTAAAGTTATCAATGATTATGCTCGTAATTTCAAATTATTGAAAGATAATGATCGTAATTTGAGCGGTGAAGATGTACGGGAAGGATTGACAGCTATTATTTCGGTTAAATTGCCCGATCCGCAATTTGAGGGTCAGACAAAAACCAAGCTGGGCAATGCCGAAATGCGGACATTAGTTGAAAGTACGATAACGGATGAATTATCAACTTATTTAGCGGAGCATCCGGTTGAAGCGAAAATAATTGTCAGTAAGTGTATTGATGCCATGTCGGCCAGAGATGCTGCCCGTAAAGCCAGAGAATTAACTCGGAGAAAATCGGTATTCGACAGTGTTTCTTTACCGGGAAAACTGAGTGACTGCCAGGAAAAAGATCCGGAATTATGTGAAATATTTATCGTTGAAGGAGATTCGGCCGGCGGTTCGGCCAAAAGCGGCAGAGAACGTAAATATCAGGCAATTTTGCCTCTATGGGGTAAGATGCTTAATGTTGAACGTGCCAGAATAGATAAAGTATATAACAATGAAAAATTACAACCGATAGTAATAGCTTTGGGTACAGGTTTAGGCAGTGATTTTAATATTGAAAAGTTGCGCTACAACAAAGTTATTATTATGGCTGATGCCGATGTGGACGGAGCGCATATCAGAACGTTGTTATTGACTTTTTTCTTCCGGCATATGAAACCGCTGGTAGAACAGGGACATGTGTTTATTGCCTGTCCGCCGCTTTACATGGTTGAAGATAACAGCGGCAAGAAATATTATGCTTACAGTGATAGCGAGCTGGAAAATTTGAAAGTGGAACATAATTGGAAAAATCCGCGTATTCAACGCTACAAAGGCTTAGGTGAAATGGATAAAGAACAATTGTGGGAAACGACGATGAATCCGGAAACAAGACGTTTATTGAAAGTGAACGTGAAAGATTTGCAGGATGCTGATGAAACAATGGATTTGTTAATGGGAGACCAGGTTGAACCGCGGCGTGATTTTATCCAAAGTAATGCGGCATTGGCACAAATTGACTGATTATAAGCGGAAGAATGGCTAAGTAATATGAGAGTTATTGCAATTGTTAATCAAAAAGGCGGAGTAGGTAAAACGACAACATGTGTGAATTTGGCAGCTTGTTTAGCTGACAGAAAAAAACATGTTTTGTTGATTGATTTGGATGCTCAGGGTAACAGCGGCAGCGGATTGGGCATAGACAAAAAGAGTGTGGAAAAATCAATTTATGATGTTCTGATTCGCCAACAACCCTTAACTGAAGTTATGGTTAAAGAGCAGAGAAAACATTTGGACGTTGTGCCTTCAACTATTGATTTGGCCGGAGCGGAAGTAGAGTTGTCGACAACAGCAGAAAGAGAATTATGTTTACGCAAAGCAATCAATGAATTAAAGGAAAAGGCGGAAGAGGATGAAAATTATAAATATGATTTCGTCTTAATTGATTGTCCGCCTTCTTTAAGTTTGTTGACAATTAACGCTTTGGCGGCGGCAGACAGTTTGTTGATTCCGATTCAGGCTGAATATTACGCCTTGGAGGGCGTTTCTCAACTTCTGAGAACAGTTGAACTGGTCAGAGCGGCTTTGAATCCGAAATTGCATATTTTCGGCGTGTTGTTGACGATGTATGACAGTCGAACACAATTAAGTAATCAGGTATATGAAGAAGTACAGAATTTTTTTCAGGAAAAATTATTTCATACGGTAATACCACGTAATGTGCGTTTAAGTGAAGCGCCAAGTTACGGAAAATCAATTGTGGAATATGCCTGGTTGTCCAAAGGTGCGGCAGCTTACAGTAATCTGGCCAAAGAAGTTCTTAAAAGAGCCGGTATGAAGAGGTGAGGAAAAGTTATCTATGAGTATTGACAAACAAAAGTCGGCAACGAAGAAGAACAGGACTGTCAGTCGCTTGGGACGCGGTTTGAGTGCCCTTATCAGCAGTGAATTATTGAATGAATCGCCCGCTGCCGAATTAACGGATGATGTTTATCGCCACACCGTGCTGAAAACTGTACCTTTGACGGATATTGTACCGAATAAAGAACAGCCCCGTTCGCACTTTGATGAAGAAGGACTGCAAAGTTTGGCAGCTTCTATCAAAGATTGCGGTTTACTGCAACCTATTTTGGTACAGGAGCTGAAAAAGCAGGGAAATCATCAGATTTACCGTATTATTGCCGGTGAACGTCGTTGGCGTGCCTGCCACAAGGCTAATTTAACCGAAGTACCGGTTCTGATTTGTCAAAGCGATCTGGACAGCGCAACTTTACTTAAGCAGGCCCTAATTGAAAATGTTCAAAGAGAAGATTTGAATCCGATTGAAGAGGCCAAAGCGTATAGAAAATTGGCGCAGGAATTTCATCTTGACCAGGAAGAAATTGCGCAAATGAGCGGTAAAAGTCGACCTGTTATCAGTAATATGCAGCGTTTATTGAATTTGCCTTTACATATTCAGGGAATGTTGGAGGACAAACGCTTAAATGTCGGACAGGCCAAACCGCTTTTGCAAATAGACGATCAGGAATATTGCTTAAAATTGGCCCAATTTATCCAGGAACAAAATTTGTCCGCCCGGGAAGTTGAAAAAAAAGTGCAGGAGTATCTCAGTAAATTACAAAAGGATTCTGTCGTAGAAGAAGAACCGAACGGCGAGTGGCAAAGATTGGCTAAAAAACAGCAACAACAGGTAGAAGAAAAATTAAGCACTTTCTTCGGCCAAAAAGTAAAGTTACGGGAAAATAAAGGTAAGGGCAGCATCGTCTTATCTTATGACAATTATGATGAATTGGATCAAATTTTGGCGAAAATCGGCATTGACAAAGATTTGTAAGTTGAAAGCAACAAATTTGTTGATATAATGTCATTTAATATTTATTTGATGTACACCTGAAAATAGGAGGAACAGGTCAAGTGGATGATCCGTGGATATTTAATCTGGCAGTCCAAAATAAGACAGATATCGGAAGTTTGGTATTTGATCTTGTAATTATATTAGTTTTAGTTTTGATCAACGGTTTTTTTTCAGCTGCAGAAATGGCAATCGTCAATCTGAAGGATGCCAAAATTCGCAAAGAAGCGGAAGAAGGAAATTTAATTGCGGCGAAGTTGATCTATTTTTTAGATAACCAGGCCAATTTTTTAGCAACAATTCAAGTTTGTATAACGTTGGCGGGATTTATGTCGGCCTCCTTCGGTGCCGATAAGTTGGCAAGTCGCCTGCAATTATGGCTTGATCCGGAGCGTACGGCGCCCTGGATAGGGACATTAAGTGTTGTCATTATTACCTTTATTATTTCTTATATTTCTTTAGTTTTAGGTGAATTGGTGCCGAAAAGATTGGCAATGAATAATCCGGAACGTTTTGCCAGACGGTTTGTCATGGTATTGCGGGTCGCCGATATTTTGTTACGACCGATGGCGCAATTTTTGAATTTTACGGCCAATATGATTTTGAAGTTGCTGCATGTGCCGGTAGCTAAACCGAAAGAAGTGGTAACGGAAGAAGAAATCAGAATGTTGGTCGATATTTCCAGTTCTTCCGGCAATATTCATGCGGCGGAAGGCCAAATGATCGACAATATTTTCGAATTGAACGATACAGAAGTCAACGAAATTATGACGCATCGCACAAACATTGTTGCTTTGCCGGTTACAGCGACTTTTGATGAATTGGCGGATCTTCTGGCAAGTGAGAAATATAGTCGTATCCCGATTTATGAAGAGGATATAGACGATATTATCGGTGTTGTCAGTATTAAAGATGTCGTACAGTATATGATTAAACAGGAAAAAGACAAATTTGATTTGCGCAAGATTATGCGGGCGCCTTATCTGGTTCCGGAATCTAAATCTGTCGATGCTCTGTTCAAAGACATGCAGAGAGATCATGTTTCCATGGCAATTGTTATCGACGAATACGGCGGAACGGCCGGTTTAGTTTCTTTGGAAGATGTTTTAGAAGAAATTGTCGGCAATATTGAAGATGAATATGATGAAGAAGACAGCGATATTATTTTAAGACCGGACGGATCGTACATTGTCAGCGGTTTGCTGTCTTTGGATGAAGTGGAAGAAAAGATAAATCATTTGAATCAACAAAAAGACGGGACATATCGGGAAGGCACGGATGAACTGCTGTTTGACGAAGATGATCAGAATGATTTCGACACGATTGCCGGTCTGGTTCTACAGCGATTGGGACGGATACCGGATCAAAAATCTTTACCTTATGTTGAAGATGAACGCTTTATTTTTCACGTTATTGAAATGGAAGATAATCGCATTGCGAAAATTCAATTGGGTATTAAATGGTACAATCGGGGAGAAATGAATCGTACTTTGGAGGAATTAAATAAACAGAAAGAAAAGGACAAAGAAGTTGATGCCAAGGAGACGGAAGAAGAGCCGATAGAAGAAAAATCGGTTGAAAAGACGGCCTCTTTGTTGCAGGCAGCTGCTTTGAAAAAGACAAATTCGTCTTTTGTCAGGGAATTTGCCCGGCGACCGGATGAGCCGGATGAAGATAGTATGAATAAGGAGTAACGCACCATAGCAGATTCAAATTATTTTGAACAATTAATGGCAAAAATACAAGAAGAAACATTCGATGATTGTTATTCAAATAGGAAAAAATTATAATTAAACAAGTTTTACTTTTTAGGAGATCAACATGGCGGAAGAGAAGAAAGAAATATCCAAGGTTGAATTAGCTAGAGAAGCTAGAGAAGAGCGTTTGGCTGAACAGAACAAAGACGGCGGTAAAGCTCCGTTGAAATTGAACGATAAACGGGTAAGTTACATTACAATTCCGGTTCTGGTAATTGTTTTGATCGCGGCTTTGTTGTGGGGAAGTGTAGCTTTCGGTTTAGCGCAGAAATATTTGCCGGCGGCTAAGGTCGGCAATCGGACTTATACTGTTGCCGAATATAACTATGTATATAATTCAATAGCTAATCAGATGGCTAATTATGCTCGTAATTACGGTATTAATATAGTTCTGAATGAAGTATCTCCTTTTGCTCAGAAAAAGGGTCAGACTTGGGCCGAAGTAATCAAAGACGCGACGGATAAACAACTGAACCGTTTCACCGTTGCTTATGCAGAAGCTCAGAAAAAGGGCATTACTCTGGATGAGAAAGAACAAAAAGATCTCGATGGTATGATCGAGAAATATAAGGAGAATTTGACTAAGGGTGCAGGTACTTTTTCTGAAGCTTTGATCGCAACTTACGGTAAAGGCGTGGATGAAGACTTGTTCCGACGGATGGTGCAGGAGCAGACAATTGCCGAAAAATATACCAGAGTTACTCCGCGAGATATCAAATATACGGTGCCGGAACTGGAGAAAAAATATCAAGCGGCCAAAAATGACTATGATGTTTTCGACTTCCTCTATGCGACCTTGAATGTTAAGGTAGCGAATGTCGAAAAGCCGAAATATCCTGATACATCTAAAGAAAAAGACAAAGATAAATTAAAAGAATTGAACGAGAAGTCGGCTAAATTGCACAAAGAATATCAAGCCAAAGTCGACGCAGCGACCAAGAAGGCGGCGGATGAAGCTGCAGCTTTGCAGAAAGAAGCTGAAGCGGCAATTAAGGATCCGGATACCTTCAAAGCTTTTGTTGAAAAACATAAGGATATCTTACAGACGGAGCAGGCGATGAAACCTGTTTCACCTAATCATTACAATCGGATTATTTCTATGATCGCCGATAATGACTTGGTAAAATTCTTAAGCGACAGTAAGCGCAAGGCTAATGACAAATTGATTTCTCATAAGGAAAAATCGGCAACAGTTAATTTGGCTATGTACCTGAATCGATTCCGTGATGAAGCTAAAACTATTCATGCCGCCGTCAGAATTGTGCGGAAGAATGAAATTATGCGGCAATATACGTTAACGCAAAAATTGAAACCGGAAACCAAGATTACGGATGAACATGTTAAAGCTGCTTATGCGGCAGCAGAAAAAGTGTTGGAGAATTATCTGCAGGATGCCAAGACTCCGGATAAGATGAAGGCTACCGAGATTAAGGGCTACCAAAGCAGTTATCTTGATATGGTGGATTTTGTTCCGAGCACCAGTCCTTTTGCTACCGAAGTTGCAACCTGGTTGGAAAGCGCTGAGCGTAAGAGCGGTGATACCAAGGTTTTCCAAGATAAACTCATGGGTATGTATGCTGTAACTTTTGTCAAACGCCTGGATACACCGGCATGGCAGTCGACAGTTTCTTATAAAGAAGCAGATAAGCAATTCCAACATGACTTTGAAGCGATGACAGCCAAAGCGGAAAATGAGGTTAAGTCGGCTTGGGCTGCCGGTTTGGCGGATTTGGCACCTTCGTTGCCGAAGTATGCACCTAATAAAGCTGCCGATAATCAGCCGGCTGCTAAAGACGAAAAGCAGAATACGGCGACAAAGACTGATGCTGCCAAAAAATAGTAAAGTTAATAAGTGGTAAAACGCTTGCCTACATATTAACAAACTTACACAAAATTAAACTGTAAAAATTGTGCAAAATGTAGAATTTCTCGTTTTGCACTTTTTTATCTTGACAGTTGTTCTTTAAAGGTAATTTTTGTTTGCTACACTGGCAGAACACTAATCTCAGGATTGTGTATGTGTATGTAAGTTGTATTTAAGATTAGTTGTAAGAAAGGATTTGACATTATGGTGCATCCTGTAAAATTCGGGAAGACAGAGAGAATGTCTTACTCGAGACTGAAAGAAGTTCTGGATTTGCCGGATCTTTTGGAGGTACAGAAGAATTCTTATAAGTGGTTTACGCAAGAAGGATTGGATGAGGTTCTCAAAGATTATTCTCCTATAGTAGATCATTCAGGTGATATTGAGCTGCATTTTTTAAGCAAGGAGTTCGATCCGTCGAAGCCCGTTCATGATACCGAACAGGCGAGAGAATGCGATGCCAACTATGCGGCACCTTTGCGTATTAAAGTTCGTTTGGTGAATAAACGCTCCAATACTATGAAGGAGCAACAGATTTATATCGGCGATTTTCCGATTATGACCGATAACGGTACTTTTATTATTAACGGTGCCGAGCGCGTTATTATTTCGCAGTTGGTGCGTTCTCCGGGTGCTTATTTCTTGGAAACGCAGGATCCGAAAACGGGTAAAACTCTGTATTCTTCGCAAATTATCCCCAATCGCGGTTCCTGGCTGGAATATGAGATGGATGCCAATGATGTTATTTATGTTCGTTTGGATCGGGCGCGTAAATTCCCGCTGACTGTTTTGTTGCGTTCTTTGGGCTACGGTACAAACGAAGAATTAATTAATTTATTGGGTGATGATGAACGTGTCAAAGCGACTTTGGCCAAAGATTCTTGTACTAACAGAGAAGAAGGTTTGCAGGAACTTTACCGTAAATTACGTCCGGGTGAACCGATCAGTACCGAAGGTGCGGCAACGTTGATCAATCAGTTGCTGTTCGATGCCAGACGTTACGATTTGGCTCGTGTCGGTATCTATAAGCTGAACAAAAAATTGTCGTTGGTCGGTCGTCTGGAAGGTCACAAGGCAGCCGAAACTATTATGAGTGCCGACGGTGAAATTGTTGTACAGGAACAGGAAACAATTACGGCTGAAAAAGAAAAATGCATTCAGAACCTCGGTATTACCGAAGTAAGTATTTATCCGGTACAAAAAATCGGTGATACTATTGTTGAATCGGATAAAGCGGTAAAAGTTGTTTCCAACGGTCGCGTCGACTTGCCCGAGTACTGCAAACTCTATGTGGATCAACGCGTTCTGGATTTGATTGATTTGGATAAATGCGGCATTAACGAGCAGGTTTTACTTTCCGTTTTGAAGGAAGTTATCGAAAAATATGTGCAGGAAACTGCTGAGCTGGAAGAAGACGATTATGCCGGCAGAGCCGAAATTTTCGGACATATGTTGCAACGTGAGCAAAGTCGTTTGATGCCGAAACATTTAACGATGGAAGATATTATGGCTTCCATATCTTATTTTATGGATTTGCCTTTCGGTGTCGGCACAATTGACGATATTGACCATTTGGGTAACAGACGTGTCCGTTCAGTCGGTGAGTTGTTGCAAAACCAGATGCGTGTCGGTTTTTCCAGAATGGAAAGAGTGGCACGGGAACGCATGGGTTCATTACCGGACATTGATTCCGCCAGCCCGCAGCAGTTGGTTAATGCGCGCCCGATTTCGGCGGCAGTTAAGGAATTTTTCGGCAGTTCGCAATTGTCGCAATTCTTGGATCAGCCGAATCTGTTGGCTGAATTGACACATAAACGTCGTTTGTCGGCTTTAGGACCCGGCGGTTTGTCCAGAGATCGTGCCAACTTTGAAGTGCGTGACGTTCACTCTTCCCATTACGGTCGTATTTGTCCGATTGAGACGCCTGAAGGTCCGAACATCGGTTTGATCAACTCCTTGGCGTCGTATGCTAAAGTGAATAAATACGGTTTCATTGAAACCCCTTATCGTATCTATGATAAGGAAAAGGGCGTTGTTACGAATGAAGTTCGTTATATGACGGCTGATGAAGAAGATTACTACTATGTAGCACAGGCGAATGAACCGATTGACGAAAACGGTAAGTTCATGGAGAAAAAAGTTCTGGTACGTTACCTTGATAAATTTATTGAGGTTGAGCCGGAAAGAGTCGATTTGATGGACGTTTCGCCGAAACAGGTTGTTTCAGTTGCTACTTCCTTGATTCCTTTCCTGTCCAACGATGACGCCAACCGTGCTTTGATGGGTTCCAACATGCAGCGTCAGGCAGTGCCTTTGATTACTACCGATGCACCGATTATCGGTACAGGTATGGAGTATCGGGCAGCACATGACTCAGGTTCATGTATTATTGCCAAACATGCCGGTACAATCGATTTTGTCAGCGGTGATGAGATTCGGGTACGTACGGATAAGAACGAAATTGATAAGTACAAGTTAATTAAGTATCGTCGTTCCAATCAGAATACCTGCATTAATCAGCGTCCGATTGTTCATTACGGTGAGAAAGTTGCAGCCGGCGACACTTTGGCCGACGGCCCGGCTACCAGCAACGGCGAACTGGCTTTGGGTAAGAATGTCTTAATCGGTTTTATGACCTGGGAAGGTTATAACTACGAGGATGCCGTTCTGATTAATGAAAGAATTGTACGCGACGACGTTTATACTTCTATTCACATTGACGAGTTCGAGTGTGAAGCCAGAGACACGAAATTGGGACCGGAAGAAATTACGCGTGAAATTCCGAATGTCAGTGATGAAGCGATCAAAGATTTGGATGAAAACGGCATTATTCGTATCGGTGCCGAAGTAACGACAGGTGATATTCTGGTCGGTAAAGTTACACCTAAGGGTGAAACGGAGTTGACGGCCGAAGAGCGTCTGTATCGTGCCATTTTCGGTGAAAAAGTGCGGGAAGTGCGTGATACGTCCGTACGCGTGCCTAACGGTGAATCGGGAATTGTAGTTGATGCCAAAGTTTTCACCCGTGAAAATAATGACGAAATGAAGCACGGCGTCAATAAGATGGTGCGTGTTTATATAGCTCAGAAACGTAAATTGTCGGTCGGCGATAAAATGGCCGGTCGTCATGGTAACAAAGGTGTTGTTTCCAGAATTTTACCGGAAGAAGATATGCCTTTCCTGGCAGACGGCAGAACGTTGGATATTGTGTTGAATCCTCTGGGCGTTCCTTCCCGTATGAATATCGGTCAGTTGCTGGAAGTTCACTTGGGTCGGGCAGCTAAGATTTTAGGTTGGCATGTTGCTGTACCGTCTTTCGACTGCGCTAATGAAAAAGAAATTCAGGAAGCATTTGCGAAAGCCGGCATTGATCCGGACGGTAAAACAGTCCTTTATGACGGTCGTACAGGTAATCCTTTCGATAATCGTATTACTGTCGGTATCATGTATTATCTGAAATTGGCCCACTTGGTCGATGATAAAATTCATGCTCGTTCCACCGGTCCTTATTCACTGGTTACCAAGCAGCCTTTGGGCGGTAAAGCGCAATTCGGCGGTCAACGTTTCGGTGAGATGGAAGTTTGGGCTTTGCAGGCTTACGGTGCAGCTTATGCGTTGCGCGAGATTTTGACCTTCAAGTCGGATGATGTCAGCGGTCGTGAAAAGGCTTATCAGTCAATTGTCAAAGGTGAAAATATTACGGAAGCCGGTACACCTGAATCCTTCAAGGTTTTGGTGAAAGAATTGCAATCTATCGGTTTGGATATCAACATTAAAGCTACAACCGAAGACAGCGAAATGATTACAAACGGCGGTATGAGTAATATGTCCGACGAAGAAGCCGGTAAAGATTTGGCGACCAAGTTGGATGAAATTGCTAAACAGTCGGCGATTAAGCTCGATAATGAACAGCACGAAGAAAATGCGGACGAGGATGATGCGAGCGAGAGCGACGATAACGACAATATAGGTCATGCACTCGACAGCTTGTATATGCAGAAAGTAATCAACAATATTCCGGTAATTACAGCCGAAGCCAACACTATGCAGGCTAACGGTTTTGCCGAATTGCAGTTGGAGCAGGAAAGAGCTTTGTTGAATAATATGAATCAGGATGAGAATGACGAGAACGGCGAAGCGGATGAACGCGGCAATCTTTATAAGATTAATCGCTATCAGCACTCTCACCTGGAGACGGATAAAACCTTGGCAGCAGAGACGGAACTTGAACGCAAACGCCATATGGAAATGAATGAATCCTTGCAAAGCATGGTTAACAATGCTTTCAAGCATGAGGATTCGGACAAAGAACATACTGACGAGGCTGAGAAAAATTAAGAAAGGAATTAGCTATGGCTACTGATCAAATATTTGAATCAATTTCCATTCAATTGGCTTCACCGGAGCGGATTTTGGAATGGTCTTGCGGCGAAGTTACGAAGCCTGAAACGATTAACTATCGTACGTTGAAACCCGAGAGGGACGGTTTGTTCTGCGAGAGAATTTTCGGACCGGCGAAAGATAATGAATGTCATTGCGGTAAATACAAGAAAATTCGTTATCGCGGTATAGTTTGTGACCGTTGCGGCGTTGAAGTTACATCGAGTAAAGTCAGACGGGAACGTATGGGTCATATTAAATTGGCGACACCGGTTTCTCATATCTGGTATTTCCGCGGTATTCCTTCCCGTATGGGCTTAATTTTGGATATTACGCCCCGTAATTTGGAGCGAGTTCTCTATTTTGCGTCTTATATTGTTACCGATCCGGGTGAAACCGATTTGGCCTATAAGCAAATTCTTAATGACAATGAATACAACGAAGCTGTTAAGAAATACGGTCGTAACGCTTTCAAAGCCGGAATGGGCGGCGAAGCGGTAAAGAAGCTTTTGCAGGATATTGATGTAAAAAAACTGCTGGTGGAACTGAAAGAACAATTTAAGGATGCCGTAGGTCAGAAACGGGCGAAATTAATCAAACGTCTGCAAGTTGTAGAGTCGTTTATCGATTCCAACAATCGCCCCGAGTGGATGGTCTTGGATGTATTGCCGGTTTTGCCGCCGGATTTGAGACCGATGGTTCAGCTTGACGGCGGACGTTTCGCAACCTCCGATTTGAATGATTTATATCGCCGGGTTATCAACCGTAACAACCGTTTGAAGAAGCTGTTGAGCTTGGGTGCGCCGCAGATTATCGTGCGCAATGAAAAGCGGATGTTGCAGGAAGCTGTCGACGCTTTGATCGATAACGGTCGTCGCGGTCGGGCAGTTACCGGTGCCGGTAATCGGCCGTTGAAGAGTTTGTCCGATATTTTGAAGGGCAAGCAGGGCCGTTTCCGTCAGAACCTGTTAGGTAAACGTGTTGACTATTCCGGTCGTTCGGTTATCGTTGTCGGCCCGGAACTTAAGATGAATCAGTGCGGTTTGCCGAAAGAAATGGCGATCGAGCTGTTCAAGCCTTTCGTTATGCGGGAGCTGGTCAAGCGTGGTTTGGCTTTGAATATTAAAACGGCTAAGAGATTGATCGAGCGGGCGAATGACGATATTTGGAATATTTTGGAAGAAGTTATTCAGGATCACCCGGTATTGCTGAACCGTGCCCCGACATTGCACCGTTTGGGAATTCAGGCATATGAGCCGGTTTTGGTTGAAGGTAGAGCAATCAAGCTGCATCCGTTGAGCTGTACGCCGTTCAACGCGGACTTCGATGGTGACCAGATGGCTGTACACTTACCTTTAACTCCGGAAGCTCAGGCTGAAGCACGTTTCCTGATGCTGGCTGCCAACAACTTGTTGAAGCCGCAGGATGGTAAACCCGTTACAGTTCCTTCTCAGGATATGATTTTGGGTTGTTATTATTTAACAATGTTGAAACCGGGAGAAACGGGCGAAGGCAAATATTTCAGTTCGGTGGAAGAAGCGGAATTAGCTTATTTCCATCACGATTTAGGTTTGCATTGCAAAATTAAAGTCAGAATTACGGCGGAAATTAATCGCAAGAAACATACGCAAATAGTTGAAACTACTTACGGCCGTTTGATTTTCAATGCGATTATTCCCCAGAATCTGGGCTTTGTCGATCGCAGCAAGCCGGAAAATTATTGCGTGCCGGAATGTGATTTCCTGGTAGATAAGGGCAAATTGAAACAGATTATCGACCGTTGTATTCGGAAGAACGGTTTGTCCATTGCCAGCCGGACATTGGATAAGATTAAGGCTTTGGGTTACAAGAATTCTACTACTGCCGGTATATCTATCGGTATCTTCGACATGGATATTCCTGAAGTTAAGCAGAAATATTTGTCCGAGGCCGAGAAAAAAGTTGAATTTATTGCTCGCCAGTATCGCCGCGGTTTGCTGAATGAAGAAGGCAGACGGAATGCGACAATTAAAGTTTGGCGTGAAACTACGGATACGATTACTAAAGCTTTGGAAGAGAATCTGGATGAGTACAACCCGATTAACATGATGAGTAAATCAGGTGCGCGTGGTTCTATTTCTCAGATTAAGCAATTGGCCGGTATGCGCGGTAACATGGCGGATACTTCAGGTAGAACCATTGAAATTCCGATTAAGTCGAATCTGCGTGAAGGCATGAATGTTTTGGAATTCTTCATTTCTTCGCACGGCGCACGTAAAGCTTTGTCCGATACGGCTTTGAAAACCGCTGACTCAGGTTATCTGACCAGACGTCTGGTTGATGTTTCGCAGGATGTTATCGTGTCGGAAGAAGATTGCGGTACGAGTGACTGCTTTGAAGTTTCGGCAATTACAGCCGGTACCGACAATGAAGCCAAGCGTGTGCTCAAACCTTTGCGGGATCGCTTGAGCGGCCGTTATTTAGGCAAGGATGTTCTGGATCCGAATACCGGTGAGGTATTAGCTTTCGCCAATACGCTGGTAAGTCCGGAATTGGCTGAGACTATTGAAAAGGCGGGCGTAACTTCCTGCTACATCAGAACGGTATTAACCTGTCATGCCAAACGCGGCATTTGTGCCCGTTGTTACGGTCTGGATTTGGCGGTCGCATCTTTGGTTTCTATCGGTGAAGCTGTCGGTATTGTTGCTGCTCAGGCCATCGGTGAACCCGGTACACAGTTGACAATGCGTACGTTCCATACCGGCGGTATCGCCAACTCCGGTGACGATATCACTCAAGGTTTGCCCCGTGTTGAAGAGTTGTTCGAAGCCCGCAAACCTAAGGGTCAGGCTATTATGTGCGAAATGAACGGTGTCGTTTCTATTCAGGATTCTGCCAACAAGCGGAAACGTGAAATTACGATTCGTTCCGAGGCGGGCGAAGAGATGGTGTATTCCGTTCCGTATGCCGCTTCCTTGTATGTCCATGACGGCAGTATCGTTAAACCGGGAGATTTGATCACCAAAGGTTCGATTAACCCGCATGATATCCTGAAAGTCGGCGGCATTCAGGCTGTACAACGTTATATTATCGCTGAAGTTATTAAGGTTTATGAGAACAACGGTGTTGAAATCAACGATAAGCACGTAGAAATTATTGCACGTCAGATGATGCGTATGGTGCGGATCGATGATCCGGGTGATACTAACTTGCCGACAGGTAATCTGGTCGATATTATGGATTTCGAAGAGGCCAATAATAAAGCGGCGGCTGAAGGCAAACGGGAAGCTGTCGGCCAAAGAGAGCTGTTGGGTATTACGAAAGCTTCTCTGGCAACTGAAAGCTGGTTGTCGGCTGCTTCCTTCCAGGAGACGACAAGAGTTTTGACGGATGCTGCGACCAAAGGCAAGAGCGATATGTTGAGAGGTTTGAAAGAGAACACGATTATCGGTACGTTAATTCCTGCCGGTACCGGTCTGAAACGTTATCGTCGCTTGGTCCCTGTCCCGGTAATTGAGGACAACCGTGCCATTTTGGAAGAGACTTTAGCTGATGTTAAGGCGCATGAGGATTCTTTATAAGATGATAGTTATTAACAGAACTTGCCGACAAACGACAGGTTCTGTTTTTAATTTATTGACACTTCTTGTCCATCTTAGTATTATTGAGATAAGCGGAGGCTATTTATGTTACAGAAAACAGTAAAATTCCATTGTCAGGCAAACGAACAGATGAAGTTGGTAGCTAATTTAATTCAAAAAGCCAGTAACTATCAGTCACACATTAATTTGGAAACCAATGGACGCAAAGCTAATTGCAAGTCTTTACTGGGTATGATGTCTTTGGGTATGCAAGATGACTGCGAGATTACCATTACATGCGATGGTCAGGATGAGCAGGATGCGATGCAAGAATTGGTCGTTTACTTGAGCAAATAAGCGATTAAGCGGCAGAAATTAAGTTATTTATTTGTTATTTAGGCAACTTGAGCGGGCTGTGTATAGGCAGTCAATGCGTGAGTTGCTTAATTTTATTTTGAAATGAACGTTGAGAGGCGAAATTCGATGAAACGCAAGGACTTTTTGCAACAAAAATTAAAATTGGTGCCGAAATTGCCCGGCGTTTATCTGATGCAGGATGAGCAGGGGAAGATTATTTATGTCGGCAAAGCGGTGAAACTGCAGAACCGTTTGCAATGTTACTTCGGCAATAACAGTACGCAACCGTCTTTGAAAGTAGCTTTGATGATTGCTAAAATTCACGATTTTCAGTATGTGATTTGTCAGAACGAACAGGAAGCTTTAATCCTGGAGTCCAACTTAATTAAACGGCATCGACCTTTTTATAATATTTTGTTGAAAGACGATCATGATTATCCTTATATTAAAGTGAGTCTGCAGGACAGCTGGCCGGAAGTGACGAAAGCTTATCGTATCGGCAAAGATAAAGCCAAAGGCGCTTTGTACTTCGGTCCTTATATGTATAGTCAATTGAGTAAGGCGTTGAAGTCTTTGGAGCAGATTTTTCCGCTGCACAGTTGTAACCCGGCCAAAATTCGCACAAATGTTCCCTGCTTAAATTATCAGTTGGGCAAATGTATCGGAACTTGCTGCAACAGAGCGACAGCAGCCGATTATCGGGAAATAATTAAAGAAGTCTGCAACTATTTGCGCGGCGATACGCAAAAATTGGAAGAGTATCTGCGAGCCAAAATGGCGGCAGCAGCCGACGCCGAACAATTTGAACAGGCAGCGTTCTGGCGGGATCGGCTGTTAAATTTACAGGCTTTGCACCAAACACAACGAATAGTGACGCAAAAAGCGGTGGATGCGGATGTTTTGGCTGTTTGTCGGCAGGATTTTATGTACTGTCTGCAAAAATTGGAAATTCGTGCCGGTAAAATTATCGGTACCTGCAGTTTCTTCTTTGAAACGGAAGACCTACTTTACAGTCTTTACGGTCTGGGAAGCGAAGATTTACCGGCTAACTTAAAAGGCCCGCTGCCGGCGAAGCCGGAGAAGCCGGAGAAGCCGGCGGACAGGGATAAAACGGTGGAATTGAGTGCTGACAGTTTGTTAATTGAGAATTTGTTGGAAATGTTTTTGGCCCAACATTATGCGGATTTACATAATTTACCGGCCTCTATTATCTTGGCTAATTCTTTGCCGGCGGCAGCGCTTGCCCATTTGAATGCGGCGGCAGAAAGCTTGGTCGGCAGTCATTGTACTTTCACCGTGCCGCAGAGAGGGGAAAAATATGAGTGGGGCAAGATGGCTGCTAATAATGCCGGAGAAGCTTTAGCCAAAAAAATGCTGTTGCTGGGCAGTGCCGCGGCTAATGTGAAGGGCGCTTTGACGACGTTGATGCAGTTGAACGGCATGCCCAACTTGCCGCATCGGATAGAAGCTTATGATGTTGCGAATTTCGGCAATGATGATTTATGTGCAGCGATGGTCTGCTTTATAGACGGGGTGTACAGTCCGAAAAATTCTTTATTATTCCGGTTGCGGGAACAAAAAGAGCAAAACGATTATTTGGCGATGAGTACGGTTTTATTGCGTCGCTTGCGCCACTTGCCCGGGGTGCAGGAAACCGGCAATTCACTTAATTTGCAGGCAGCGGAGCAAAGCTGGATTTGCGTGAAAGAGAATAAGTCGTCGTTAAATATCGTGCCGGATTTGATTCTGCTCGATGGCGGCAAAGGGCATCGGCAGGCGGTTATGCAGGCGTTGGAAGAGCAATTACAGTGGTCGAAGCTGGTTGTCAGTCGCCGAATATTTATCGGCGGCATGGTAAAAAACGATAAGCATGAAACGCGAGCGTTGTTGCAGGCGGACGGACAGGTGCATGAGCTGCAGGTCTTTCTGCCGCAAGAAGCAGCGGGAACTTCCGATTCCCATAAGGGAGAAACGATTAAAAGCGAGGTCAACTTATTACGTTTTCTTACCCGCATTCAAGATGAGGTGCATCGCTTAGCGAATAATTATTATCATAAATTACAGAAAAATCGTATCTTACATTATGAATTGGAAAACATCAAAGGTATCGGTGCTAAAAAGCGGCAACTATTATTGGCGCATTTTAAGAGCATGGAGAAAATAAAAACCGCAACGCTTGCCGAATTGCAGGCAGTTAAAGGAATAAGTGAACAGGATGCACAACATATTTTTGAATATTTCCGCTTGCAAGCCTGAGACGGGTGAGGTGCGCAGATGATTTATGCTTTGAGCGATACCCATTTAAGCTTCAGCACTAATAAACCGATGGGCATTTTCGGTGAAATTTGGGAACATCATGCCGAAAAAATTGCCCATAACTGTGCCGCCGTGCTGCAGCCGACGGATATTTTGCTGTTACCCGGTGATTTATCCTGGGCGCTGAAATTGGCGGAAGCTCGCAAAGATTTAACTTTTCTGGATGCCTTGCCCGGCAGGAAAATTTTGTTACGGGGCAACCATGATTATTGGTGGTCAACTAGAACGAAAATGCAACGTTATTGTCGGGAATGGGGGCTGAAAACCTTGTTTTTTCTTGATAGAAACGCTTTTTTGCTGCGCCGGAATAAAACTGCCTCCGCTTACGAAATTTTGCACGCCGGACGCAATGAAACGGGCGAAAACGGCGGTAGGCAGGTAGACACACAGGCAATATGGCGGCAGGAGCCGAGTTTGCAGGAACAGCCTGAATTTATCGGCATTGTCGGCACGAAAGGTTATCTCTTACCCTTTGAACAGCAGAATGAACATGACCGAATTTTAGCGGTACGGGAGTATGAGCGCCTTTTGTACAGTTTGCAGCAGCTGGAGGCTCTTTTGTTATTGAACGGTATCAAAAAAAGTGAAGTTAAGTTGCTCTGTCTGACACACTACCCGCCTTTGCTAAAAAATCGAGGTTCAAGTATTTACAGTTCTTTATATGAAAAATTGCAAGCGGAATATCAGACGGTACAGGCAGTTTACGGCCATTTGCACGGCTTGGGAATTAGAGAAGCCTTTGAGGGTCGGTATAATTCGGTTGATTATTATTTAGTTTCGGCGGACGCTCGTACTTTTTCGCCGCAAGCCTTGCTTTGAATTATCAATTTGTGCAAAATGCACATAAAATGAGATATAAATTAGCCTAATTAGCAGTAGTTTAACCATAAAAGCTGCATTATAATGGATTTATATTCGGCGTTAAGAATTAAGGAGGATTTCGACAAATGCAGAAATATACAGCAGATAGGGTGCGTAATATCTCTTTATTGGGACATAGCGGTAGCGGTAAGACCAGTTTTATAGAGGCGGTATTGTTCGATTGCGGTAACATTGACCGTATGGGCAAGTCCAATGACGGTACATTGACGATGGATTTTGATGCCGAGGAAATCAGAAGACATATTACGATAAATACCTCAGTAGCTTCTTGTGAGTGGCGCAATGCTGTAATCAGCTTTATTGATACTCCGGGTGATTTCGACTTCATGGGTGAAGTACAGCAGGCCTTAAGAGTTTCAGGCGCCTCTTTGATTTTAGTTAACGCCAAAAGCAGTATCGAAGTCGGCGTGGAAAAATCGGTCCGCTATTTGCAGCGTCCGGGTATTCCTTACGGCTTTTTAATTAATGCGATGGATGATGAAAATGCCGATTTTTCGCGTTGCCTATTGGATTTGAAAAATCGTTACGGTCGTAATGTCGTACCTTTTGTTCTACCGATTAAAGAAAACGGAAAATTCGTCGGTCTGGTCAACGTAATTACGCTCAAGGCTTATCGTTTTGCCGAGAAGGCGACGGTGAAAGAGTGTGAGATTCCGGCGGAATATCGGGATTTAGCCGACCAATATCATAGTGAACTGGTAGAACAGGCGGCGGAAAGCTCCGATGAACTTATGGAGAAATTTTTCAGCGGGGAAGAATTCAGCGCCGATGAATTTACTGAAGGTTTGAAAGAGCGGATTCTGCATCGTCACCTGTTGCCCGTTATGGCCTGTGCCGCTACGACCAATTCCGGTGTAAGTACGGTCCTGGATTTGCTGTTGGATTATTTCCCGGCAGCAACCCATAAAGTTGTACAAGCTCTGACCCCGGACGGTACGAATGTGGAATTGACTTCCGATCCTAAAGGTCCGTTGGCTGCCTTGGTCTTCAAGACCATCGCCGATCCTTTTGTCGGTAAAATCTCATTATTCCGTGTTTACAGCGGCAGTTTGAAGAACGGCACGACAGTTTATAACGCCAATCGCAATAAAGAAGAACGAATTACCAATTTGTCGTTTATTGTCGGCAAGAAACAGTACGAAACCAAAGAAGTTACAGCCGGAGATATCGGAGCTTTGACCAAGTTGACTGATACCCAAACGGGTGATACTTTGTCGGAAAAAGCTCATCCTCTGAGTTTGCCGTCCATCGTTCTGCCTTCACCCTGCTTCAGCATGGCTATTTATCCGGTTAAACAGGGGGAAGAGGAGAAAATTGCTCAAGGCTTGGCGAAGCTGAAAGAAGAGGATCCGACTTTTACTTATTACACCAATAAAGAAACGAAACAGATGATTATTTCCGGTTTGGGCGAGATGCAACTGGATGTGCTTGTTTCCAAATTGAAGAATAAATACAAGGTGCAGGCGGAACTGCAGGAGCCGAAAGTACCTTATCGTGAGACGATTAGGAAGAAAGTTAAAGCGCAGGGTAAACATAAGAAACAGTCCGGCGGCCATGGTCAATACGGCGACGTCTGGGTAGAGTTTGAACCTAATCCGGAACAGGAAGATATGGTTTTCGAAGAGAAAGTCTTCGGCGGTGCCGTGCCTAAAAATTATTTCCCGGCGGTTGAAAAAGGTCTGCGGGAAGCTTGCAAGTCGGGTGTTCTGGCCGGATATCCGGTGGTTAATTTGAAGGCAACTTTGGTTGACGGCTCTTATCATGAAGTGGATTCTTCCGAAATGGCATTCAAGATTGCCGCATCTTTGGCCTATAAAGCCGGATTGGAGAAGGCTTCACCGGTTTTGATGGAACCTTATTCCGCTGTTGAAATTCATGTGCCGGAGAGCAACATGGGTGATATAATGGGAGATATAAATAAAAGGCGCGGTCGAATTTTAGGGATTGAGCACAAAGCTGATTTCAGCGTTATTTCGACCGAAGTGCCGACAAGCGAGATGGCGCGCTATGCCACGGATTTACGTTCTATGACACAAGGCAGAGGTTGGTATACTATCAGTTTCTTGCGTTATGAACAGATGCCGAAAGAGTATGCGGATAAGGTAATTGCCGCCAAAGCAGCCGAAAAGGCGAAAGATTAAGGCGCTTGTCATTAAAATCTGATCTATTGTAATAATAGATAAATTTATGAACGAGAAAAGCAGGTTACATTGTAGCCTGCTTTTTGACTGTTTTCGTTTGCTTATTTTTAATGGAAGAAATGTTTCAAATGACTATGTTTCAAGGCTTTATAGAGAGCTACATAAATAACTGCGCCGAGGATGGCGGATAAAACGGCATTGAACCAAGTCACTCCGGCAGAAATTTTGACGAATATTTTGGCCGGTGAAGTGGCGGAGCCCAAGAGATAGGTATGGTAGAAATAGCTGCTGACAGGTGCCAGTATGGCGTTGGTAACCAGGCCGGCAATCATGGCGATAGCGGCGTTAAGGTAATGCCGGGTCGATTCTGTGGGGGTATTGCGGCTGAGAGCTTTGAAACTGTAATAACAAACTGCTGCCATGACAATTTTAAGAATCAGCGTTTCGGGGGCGACGTGGGCATAACCGCTGAACATGTCGGCGAGGAACAGGCCGATTGCCGGTCCCAATAGACCGTAAGGGGCGGCAATTAATAAAGGCGCTAAGACCACCAGGGTGTTGGCAGCATGAAAGCTGGTTTTGGTAACACCGATATTAATATCGACGCGTAGAAAAACGAAGACCACATAACTGATAGCGGCGAATAAACCGGCGAGCACCAAGTTGACCAACGTATCGTGATAGGGACGAATCGGACGGGACTGTTCATTAATTGACATGGGCATAAACCACCTTTTCTTTGAGTTTTGCGTGCGTATATTATATCAGGAATTGCGGGAAGTTACGGTAAAAAGTAATATTTGATTTGTTTTTTTGCATGATTATTAGGGAAAATTTGAGATTTTCGGGGAATGTTTGTGCTTTTGTGCAATCTGTAGCAAAAACTAATAAAAGATTATGCATTCGGCCGAAAATAAGGGTCGGTTCTTATTGATATATTGACACCGGGCAGCAAAAAAATAAAATACAATCATACCGTAAGAGGAGGTTGACTTGTTTATGAAAAAATTTTCAGTGGTGGTAGACGCCGTTATAGCGTTGATGTATGTTGTTTTAGTTTTGGCAGCAATATTTTTCAAGGATTTAACGTTATTTAACGATTCACTTAAAGTGATGGGATTCCTGAGTTTGTTTGTTGCGCCAATAGTCGGAATCGTATGCGGCTTTTTCTCGTTCAAAGAGAAAAAATACATATCTTTAGTTTTCAGCATATTACTTATTTTTACATTCCCGATTATAATGTCGTTACCGGTATAAAAACGCGCGAATGATTGTGGAGGCTGTTTCCCGGGAAACAGCCTTTTTTTCGGCGCCAACATTGGCAAAAACAGTGCAAAAAGTTTATAATTGACCAATAGTTGTGCAGGAAAGAGAGAATAATATGCCGGAAACAGAAAAAGATGTAAAAAAAGAAAAAAAGACGAAAGCCATTAAGCTGAAAAATTACAAATTACCCCAAATTGCCGAACTGGACGCCAATCAGACCGTTAACAGTGAATTATATGCTCAATTTCAAAAAGACTTCGCTGCTTCAGCCGCGAATAAAGTTATAGCGTCGGCTATTTGCAATGTCGGTATCGCCGAAGCCAGCTTCAACAACAACATGTTGCGGGACGAACGCTTCGTTTTTTCGAACGAAACGAAACGCGGCGGTATAACGAATCAGAAACAGTCGGGACGTTGCTGGCTCTTTGCCGCCCTGAATGAAGCTCGTGTCAGCATCATGGAAACATTGCAATTGGATGATTTTGAATTGTCCGAGAATTACATGTGTTTCTATGAGAAAATGGAAAAGTCCAACGCCTTCTTGGAGAACATTATCGCAACTTTGAATAAGGATGTTTATAGCCGCGACTTTAACTTTGTTAAGGACAATGCAGCCGATGACGGCGGATTCTTCGAGTGGTATGCCGATTTGGTAACTAAATACGGCGTGGTGCCCAAAGCTTGTATGCCGGAAACATTCCATTCTTCCAATACTACCTTTATGGTAGAAGCTTTGAATGAACGCTTGTATCGTACGGCGATGCAGATGCGCAATGCTTATGCTGCCGCTTATCCGGCCGGGGAAGAACCGACAGCGGAGTTTGTTCGGGAAATGCGGCAAAAGAAAGAAGCCTGTCTGAGCGAAATTTACAATATTTGCGTTAAATCCTTAGGCGAACCGCCGACAACGGTTAATTTCGCTTATATGGATAAAAAGAAGAAAAAGCAGGAAATTAAAGGTATTACGCCGAAAGAATTTTACGAGAAATATTGCGGCTTGCCGCTGGAGGATATGGTGGTGCTGACCAACGATCCGACCGAGCGTTTTGCCGACGGTACAGCCGTAACTTACAAATATTGCCAATTGGTGCAAGAAGGTAAGGGCCTGTTGCAATTATTGGCACCGATGGAAGAATTGACTGCAGCTGCCGTTAAATCCATTAAAGCCGGTCAACCGATGTGGTTCGCCTGCGATGTCGGTAAATCTTCCGATCGTAAAAAAGGTTACTTGGATCATGAAACTTATCTGACGGATTTGACGTTAACTCCCGTCGGCGAGTTCAGCAAGAAAGATCGGACAATTATCGGTGAAACACAGCTTAATCATGCTATGCTTCTGTGCGGCGTCGATTTGACGGAAGACGGTGAAGTCAAGAAGTGGAAAGTTGAGAACAGCTGGGGCGATACGGTCGGCGAGAAAGGCGTTTTCAGCATGAGCCATCAATGGTTCCTGAATAACACATATCAAGTAATAGTCAATAAAAAGTATGTTTCCAAGTCGATTCTGGCCGGATTGAAGAAGAAACCGCAGGAGATTGAACCTTGGAAAATGATTTGTTTCCCGGGAAAATAAAATCCTTTATTTAATCAGGTGCTTGAACGGTCGGGTAATATTGCCGGGCCGTTTACTTTTTCACAGAGAATATACAAACTACGGGTGAGAAATAGGCTAAGATATGAGGGAGCTTGCGGCGTGTTGCGCGCCGGGACGGGAGTTGAACAGTATGGAACTGAGCTTGGTTATGCCTTGTTTTAATGAGTCGCGGCAGATTTTGACAACTTTTGCACATTTGGCCGGCTACATTAAGAATGTTCTGAGTCGCAAGGCGGACAAATTGACAGTGATTGCCGTTGATGACGGTTCAAAAGATGATACTTGGACATGTTTGGCGGAGGCAAAGCAGAATCTTTTAAAGGAAGTTGCCGGTACGGTGAATGTTCGGGTGAAGTTGCTGCGTTTTTCGAGAAATTTCGGGAAAGAGGCTGCGCTGCTTGCCGGAATTCGGGCCGTTTCGCCGACAGCTGCAGCTACTGTTATTCTTGATGCCGATTTGCAACATCCTTTAGAAGTGATTGTACCGATGATTGATAAATTCCTGGCTACCGGGGCGGATATCGTCGATGCTGTTAAGTCCGATCGCGGCAAGGAGTCGGGCCTTAATCGGTGGTTAGCCAATTCTTTTTATGACTTCTTCGATAAGCATAGTCGGGTTAATTTGAAAAATATGGCCGATTTTAAGCTCCTGAGTGCCCGGGCAGTGCGGATTTTGGCGGATTTGCCGGAACATGAGCGTTTCTTTCGGGCCTTGTGTTCCTGGATCGGCTTTAAGCATGCGGAAGTGCAGTTTGAGGTGGCCGAGCGGGAAGTGGGCGTGTCTAAATGGTCTTTTCGCAGTAAAGTCAATTTGGCGAGCGATGCTTTTTACGCTTTTTCCGATGTGCCTGTGTTTTTGCAGTTTCTGGAAATTGTATTTGTAATTCTTTTGGGTGTGGGGCAGGTGGCTTATTTTGCTTTTATTCTGCTGGCGCAAAAAAGGCCTTTGGATCGCTTGGATTATTTAACTTTTATTGTGCTGCTGGGAGTGTTTTTAATTTTAGGCAGTAATTTGTTGAAGTCTTTATATTTGCAACGGCTTTATAAGGCGGCTTTGAATCGACCGCAATACATTATTATGCAGGAAGATTGAGAAAAGTTGTGTAATCAGGCAGATACCGGCGATTGGGTTGCCGGATCTGTGGTGAAGGGAGAAAAGGGGCGAAGTTTTCGCCTCTTTTTTTGTTGAATTGATCGGCGGCCGGTGCAGGAAGTCGGGCAGAAGATAATAGTCCGTGACGCTTGACGGCAACGGTCGGTAGCAACTATTAAAGGCAAGTCAAGAGTTGAAAAAGAACAAAAAAACATAAAAATTCCCAAATAAAACCAAGAAAAACCGGAAAAATCAGGAAAATGTTCGACACTATTCATATCGGTAAGAAATATTCGCTGATAAAAATGGGAATTTAGGCCTTAAAAATACGAATTTTTGTCTTTAATCTGTACAAATTGCATAAAAACTCAAGAAAAACAAAAGTAAATTATGTTCCTTTTTCACTAAAAATGTAGTATAGTATATACAAATAGCAAAAGGAGGTTTCCTACAATGGGAAACAATAAAGAAAAAAAGGAAGGATTGCAGAAAAGTCTGGCGTTGATTTTTGTCTACACCGTGGCTACCGGTTCAATCTTTACTTACGTTAGTTATTGGGATTCCGTATTCTTTAATTATTGCGGAGCGGGTACATTCTTAGCTTTTGCCCTGATGTCTCTGGCTATTCTGCCGGTAGCTTTGGTTTACAGCGAATTGTCCTCCTTGTTCCATACGGCGGGCGGTGAACTGATTTACAATACGGTCGGTTTGAATAAACACATCGGTTTTCTGGCATCGTGGTTGATTATGGCGGCGTGGATTTCAGTGCCGCCGGCAGTAGTTATGGCTATTGCGACTTACATCAGCAGAACCTTCGGTCTGGCTTTGAATTTTGAAAGCATTATGATTATCGGTGTAATTATTTTACTGCTGGTTTTCTTTATGAGTCTGCAGGATATTCAGTTCCTGGTTAAAGCGCAGGCGTTCTGCCTCTTTGCCAATATTACGGGCACTGTGCTTACGGGCTTGCTTCTTTTGTGTTCCGGTCATTGGAGTTTCAGCAATTTGAGCAATATGTTCCAAACTAATTTAACTCAAATTAACGGTATTCCCGGCTGGATTATCGGTATGGCGCTGTTGATTACCCCGTTTTTCGGTTTTGAAACGGTACCGCAAATGGTCGAAGAGGGAGACTTCCCGATTTCCAATACCAAGAAAGCAATTTGCGGCTCGGTTTTGACTTGCGGAACTATTTACACCTTCTTCTTCTTCTGCGTTGCCGGGTTGGACAGCTTTCAGACGCTGCTTGCCGGCGGTAAAGACGGCTTTATGACAATTACAGCTATGCAACAGATTTTAGGCTGGAAGATTTGGCCGCTGATTTACGGTCTGTTATCAATCCTGTTGGGTATGACGGCTTCCATTTTGGGCTTCTGGATGTCTATTGTCAGAATGCTTTATGCGATGGGTAAGAAGAATTTCTTGCCGGCAATATTTACAAAAGTAAATAAGCACAGCCAACCTATTGTACCTAATATTTTCCTGTTGGCTATTACTTTGACCTTTGTTTTGATTCAAAACGCTACCACCTTTATGAACGACTTCTTCAACTTGATGTCTTTCGGTTGTGCCTGCGCCTATGCGATTACGATGATTTCGGCCATCAGTATCAGAAGTCAACATAAAGACTGGTACAAGAATAATAAAAATCTGGTTAGAGGCGGCAATTTCACGCGTCTGTTGGCGATGGTTATCATGGTTGCCATTGCTTATTTCTGTACTTTGGGTCAGGGTCGAGGTTCGTGGATTTCTTTCGGTGTCTATATGGGCGTCGGCGTGCTGATTTGGCTCTGGATGGTCTGTGTCAGATGGCGTAAAACTAAGGTTTTAATCGAAACACCTGCAGGTGAGCAGGAATTTTAATGAAAAAGCAATTGAATTAAAGGAGAATTATTATGGCAAAATTAACAGGTAAAGTGGCAGTTGTTACAGGTGCTGCCGTCGGTTTGGGTGAAGGAATATGTGAAGCATATTCCAAATACGGCGCTAAGCTGTGTATGATTGATATGTCGCCGGCAGTTGAACAAACGGCAGAACGTTTAAGAAAGACATATAATGCCGATATTATCACATATGTAGGCAATGTAGCCAAGAAAGAGCAGATGAAAGAAGCGGTTGAGAAAACTGTTGCTGCATTCGGCAAGTTGGATATTGTTTGCTGTAATGCCGGTGTTTGTCGTTTGGCACCTTTTGAGGAAATGAGCGACGAAATGCGTGATTTCCATATTGATGTAAATATCAAGGGCGTTTGGAATACCTGTCAGGTTGCAGTTCCGTATTTGTTGAAGAACAAAGGCGGTGCGATTGTGATCGCTTCTTCCGTTACCGGTGATATCGTCGCTGATGCCGGAGAGGCTGCTTATGCGACAACTAAGGCGGCATTGGTAGGCTTAACTAAATGCTTGGCCGTAGAGTATGCTAATCGCAATATCAGAGTTAACTGTTCTCAACTCGGTTATGCCCGGACACCGATGGTCGAGAAAATGGCAGTGGAATCCAATCCGGAAGATCCGGAGAGCGCAATTAACGCTATTGCCATGAACGTACCGATGAAACGTCTGGCCAAACCGATTGAAGTCGGTGAGCTTTTCGCTTTCTTGGGCAGTGATGAAGCTTCTTACATTACCGGTGCCCAGTTCGTTATTGACGGCGGTGCAACATTACCGGAAACAATGAGTATCGGTACAAACTGATTATTTTGCGCATACGAATAATCGTGGAATTTTCAGAATATCCCGTTGCCTGTTTGCTCGGAAAAGCGGCGGCGACGGGCTTTATTTTGTCCGGCCGCACCGGAAATACAAGCGGAGATATTTGTCCAATCAAGAGTCTTTTGCACTGCCGATAATAGGAAAAATTAGTTTTTTATCAGCAAAACGCATTAATGGAGACGAAAAATCGTGATGTTTTTGTATAATTTGTCATTTTATCTATTTATAGTTGGGCAAGATGTAGAAAAAAACGAAAAAAGCTTGCAACTATTTTAGATAAATTTATACTATTGTTATTACGTCAGTATCAAGGAGGACAGTATGTCTGAATCATTAAAAAAGGAAACGGTAGGTTCGTTTCTGCTCAAGGTATTAAACGGTACAACAATTGCTATTGTTGTGGCCTTAATTCCGAACGCTATTTTGGCGACTTTTTTGAAACCGTTTGTAGCCAACTCGGTATTTTGTGCCGAGTTATTGCACATTGTGCAAGTTTTCCAGTTCTTTACTCCGATTATGGCCGGTGCTTTGATTGCACAGCAGTTCAAGCTTTCGCCGATGCATATGGTAATTGTCGGCGGTGCCGCCTATATAGGTTCAGGTGCTTGGAGATTTGTTACAAACGTTACTATTGCTGATAAAACAGCTAATATTTTCCAACTGGCCGGTATCGGTGATGTTATTAACACCATGATTACGGCAGCTTTGGCAGTTTTAGTTCTGCAATTGATAGGCAACAAATTGGGTTCTCTGTCTATTGTTTTCCTGCCTATTATTGTCGGTACGGGCGTAGGTTACGTCGGCTGGAAGATTTTGCCTTTCGTTTCGCAAATTACTACTCTCATCGGTCACGGTATTAATGCCTTTACAACATTACAACCGATTTTGATGAGTATTTTAATTTCGATGTCTTTTGCAATTATAATTATCAGCCCGATTTCAACTGTAGCTATCGGTTTGGCGATCGGTCTGACGGGTATCGGTTCGGCAGCCGCCGGTATGGGTGTAGCGGCCTGCGCAGCATTTTTGGTTTGTGCAACTTTGCGGGTGAATAAGCCGGGTGTACCTATTGCTATCGCTTTAGGCGCTATGAAGATGATGATGCCTAATTTCCTGACTACTCCGATTATCGGTCTGGGGGCAGCTTTGACGGCGGCTATCAGCAGTTTGTCGATTCCTCTGTTGGGCATGGGCGGTACTCCGGGAAGTGCCGGTTTCGGTTTGGTCGGTTTCGTCAGCCCGTTGGCTGCCTTGAATTCCTCCAATGTCGGAATTCTGGTAATTGTTTTAACTTGGGTAGTGGTACCGTTTGTTGTCGGTTTCATTATCGATCGTCTCTTTGTCGATGTTTTACATTTGTACAAGAACGATATCTTTAAGTCCAAAGCTAACTAAAATAAAATTAAGTTAATCAGG
>CABKML010000014.1 GCA_902373515.1 uncultured Eubacteriales bacterium
TTTGTAATTTTCTTTTTCGGTCTGACTTAAATTATCCAAGCCGTTAATGGTCTTTTCAGCCTCCGCTTTCTTTTTCTCAAGATTGCCTTGGCCTTTTTCCTTATCGGCTTTTTCATTAGCCTTGGTATTGGCTTCATTTAATTTATTATTGATCTCGTCCGTGCTATTAGAATTATCAATGTCTCCTTTAAGCTTGTCGCCTTCTTCTTTGCTGATATCACCATCTTTAACCATTTGATCGATAATATTCTTAGCATCATCTTTTTCTTGTTGATGATCATCTTGACCTGGTGTTGCGCCTGCCTTAGTAAAGAGATCTGACGCTTTGAAGGTCATCATATTCTCCGCATTGTTATTTTCAAACGCACCATCAATACATAATTCGTTGTTCCTTACAACAAATTTTGTAATGTGCGGCTGGGCTGTACCATTTTGATCAAAGTCAAAATTTTTAGAAACCTTTTTATTTTTAAAGCCACTAAAGCCTGTTGTATCTAAACTCTTACCGGTATCAAATTTAATATTTTTAAATACAT
Organism: uncultured Eubacteriales bacterium; assembly: GCA_902373515.1. Classification (GTDB taxonomy): domain Bacteria; phylum Bacillota; class Clostridia; order Saccharofermentanales; family Fastidiosipilaceae; genus Amygdalobacter; species Amygdalobacter indicium. The sequence continues at coordinate 537 of CABKML010000014.1, forward strand.
CTGCATTTTCGACGTCTTCAAATGATTTACTGTTAAATGCCGAATGATTGAAATTATCAAAAATAAAGCGCTTAATTGCTTTGACAAAATCATCATCCGTCGGATTTGTCGGATTTGTTACTGCAATCGGAGTCAACTTATATTTGAAGGTGAATTCAGCTGAGCCGAAAGCCTTACTTTGTTCAGTTTTAGGTTTGCTGCTGGTCTCCGCTTTTTTGTAAACTAATTGAGAACCCGGGATTGTCGCCGTCGAACCGTCTTTATAAGTGAAAACAGCGGTACCGTCAGCTGCCACTTTAATCGGGTCCTGATCTGCCAATTGAGCTTTAATTGCATCATTGGCTGTAGTTAAAGCTGCCTTTAACTTACTGATTTCAGTTGGTTCCAGCTTAGAAGCATCTTTCACTTCCTGCCGTTGACAACGCTTGGGCTGATATTGCTCCGCCAGCTTCGGTAATTCATAAATTAAACTGTCGGCCGGAATAGTATCTTTAGAACCGTCTTTGTAATTAATTGTGGCAATGCCGGTGTTTTTATCAACAGATATAGCATTGACGAAATTATCTCCCAAAGCGTGTATGAACCTCTGTCCGTCAACTGTATAATCAAAGTTGGCGTCTATAATATTGGAAGTAACATTCTTAGCTTCCTGTTCTTCCAAGCTCTTAATATTCTTAACCCCGACACGTTTACACGGTTTAGGCTCGAATTTCTCAGCCAAAGTCTGCTTCTTCACGACCAGATTTTCGCCTTTAATTTCATCTTTGGAACCGTCTTTATAAGTAATCGTCACCGTACCGTCTGCAGCAACACTGACCGCCTTACCGGCATCACCGTCTTTGAACAGATCTTGCCTTTGGAACAATTCCGCATTAGCATCAAATACAGCACTCTTAACTTTATTAATTTCATCTCCATCCAATTTCTGCACATCGGCAACTTCCGTCCGCTTAGGCACTACCGGTTCAACAGTATCGGCAATAGCGGATTTTTTCTTAACCAATAAAATACCAGGAATAGAATCTTTCGAATCGTCCGTATAAGTGATAGTCAACTTGCCGTCTTTGCCGACATTAATTTCCTTCACATTCTTCTTATACTCTTCCGACTGCGCAGCATTGAAGGCCTTTTTTACAGATTCAACTTCATCTGCCGTCAAATCCTTCGGATTATTAACCTCGGTCAACGCCGGATAAGCAGGCGTCAAAGTATCTGTAAGCGGCGGCTTCTCCGGAATAACCTTGTCACTGCCTAAATTGAAGTGATGGTTACGGGCAATCTGATACATACCGCCCAGGAAATGCAATTTTTTATTTTTGTCCTTATCCTTAACTTTAGCAATAAATGTGTAACTAGTATCAACACTACCTAAAGGCTGCCAGTCACTCAGGAGATATTGCACTTCATTTTTATAATCATTATATGTAGCATTATATGAGGCATCGTTTTTATCATAAGATGTATCGGTAAATTCCTTGAATGCCTGCTCAAACTTCTTGTCACCCTTCTTAACCAGGAAACGGCTGTAACCTGTATGCCAATCAGCTAAGCTGAAACTTTTATATGAGTCATTCTCATTACCTTTACGCTCACGTTCGATGGAAATAGATTCCGGCTTTACCAATTCCAAATTTTCCGGAATAGTAAACCATCTGAAATTACGCACATACCACCAATCACGACTGGCATTCATGTGATAAGTAACTTTAACGTACTCTCCGTAAGGGTCTTCCTTAAATTCATTCTCAGCATAGGTACCATAATTGTACTCTACGCTTACATACTTATTGACACTGTAAGACTTACCGTGACGGGCATATTTCAGATAATCACCTTCAATTGAACCATCGGCATAAACATAAGGAGTCATTGTATAAGAACCCCAAACTAAAGCGGCACTCAAGGTAGTAGCCAAGAGGCGCCGTAAAAAAGCCGGGTTTAACATCACCGGACTTACATTCTTGAATTTACGCATATAACTTCTTCCTTTTGTAATAGCTGAACGCTAGTATGTAAAGATTAGTATACCTTATGCACATATATATTCAGAAGTTTTTATCATTAAATTCGGGAAAGAGCACAAAACTGACGTCATGTCATTGTGCATATTACTATAAAATTACAGAAATAAGACAATCTTAAAAGCCAAAAATTCCAATAAAAAAGAGCGCTTATGCGCTCTTCTGAAGGCACCAATCAGATTTGAACTGATGCATAAAGGTTTTGCAGACCTCTGCCTTACCGCTTGGCTATGGTGCCAAAAAAGCTCCGAGAAAGCGGGATACGAGATTCGAACTCGCGACTTTCACCTTGGCAAGGTGACACTCTACCACTGAGTTAATCCCGCATGAATCGGAGCTTAATTAGCATATCACTCATGCTTATTATTGTCAAGTGACCCGTAGCAGAATTGAACTGCTGTCTTCGCCGTGAAAGGGCAATGTCTTAACCTCTTGACCAACGGGCCGAAAAAATAGCGGTAGTAGGATTCGAACCAACGACACTCCGGGTATGAACCGAATGCTCTAGCCAACTGAGCTATACCGCCGGATTACTTCGAATCACTAAAGTCTTAGCAACTTGAAGTGCTTTGCTATTGTAACACGCAATTTTGTCATTTGTCAATAGCTTTTTTCTTAATTTACGAAAAAAACTGCCGCAAAATTGCGGCAGTTAAAAATGAATTACTTCAATTCAACTTCGCCGCCGGCTTCTTTAATCTTAGCAGCAATTTCATCAGCTTCAGCCTTTTCGACATTCTCTTTCAAAGTCTTAGGAGCACCGTCGACCAAATCCTTAGAATCCTTCAAGCCCAAACCTGTAATAGCTTGAACAGCCTTGATAACCTTAATCTTAGCAGCACCGGCTGACTTCAAGATAACTGTATATTCGCTCTTCTCTTCTTCTTGAGCGCCACCTTGAGCACCGCCTGCAGGAGCAGCAACTGCAACAGCAGAAGCTGAAACACCGAATTCTTCTTCGATAGCCTTAACCAACTCATTGAGTTCCAAGACTGTCATTGCTTTAACTTCGTCTAAAATCTTTGTAATTTTTTCGCTTGCCATATTATCCTCCTTAGTAAAATATAATTAGGCATTAGCAGCGGGAGCAGACTCAGCCGCTTCGCCGTTCTTCTCGCTTACAGCCTTCAAAGCAACAGCCAATTTAGTAATCGGGCTGTTCAAAGTGTAAGCCAATTGTGTACGCAAAGTATTCATATCCGGGATATCAGCCAAAGCCTTAACACCGTTGCTGTCCAAAACCACACCGGCATTGGCACCGCCTTTGAGTACAGGTAACTTAAATTTCTCATTAAATTGTTTGAGTAAACGTGCCGGAGCAACTGCATCAGTCTTACTGACAGCAAAAGCTGTCGGACCTTGCAAATATTCGGCCAAGCCTTCCAAACCGGCTTCTTTGGCGGCAATCTTAGCTAAACGATTCTTAAAGACATGATAAGATACACCATTTTCACGTAATGCTTTACGTAATTCCGTATCCTGTTCAACTGTCAATCCGCGGTAATCTGCTAAAACGATAGTCTCAGCACCTTGAAACAAATCTTTCAACTTGTTAACTACTGCCTGTTTACTTTCAAAAACTTTCGAACTGGGCATTATTGATCCTCCTTTACACAAAAAAATCTCTTACCAAAGCAGCAAGAGAGAGGAAGCAAATCACTATGTAACGCTACCTCAGCAGGATATTAAGCGCAGAGCGCACCGGCTATCTTTGGTATAACTACAATAATTTAACATAAAACAAAGAAGAAAGCAAGTACCAACTCGCTTTCTTCTTTAACAATTTTACAATTAAATGCTGAAAATCAGATGTTACCTGAAACTCTGATGCCCGGGCCCATAGTAGCAGCCAAAACAGCGCTCTTAACATATTGACCCTTAGCAGCAGCCGGTTTAGCTTTCCAAATAGCACCCATCAAAGCTTTGTAATTAGCTTCCAATTGTTCAGCAGTAAAGGAAGCCTTACCGATCGGGCAGTGAATAATATTTGCTTTGTCCAAACGGAATTCGATTTTACCGGCCTTAGATTCCTTAACAGCCTTAGCAACATCCGGTGTAACCGTACCTGCTTTGGGGTTAGGCATCAAGCCTTTAGGTCCTAATACACGACCCAAACGTCCGACCACACCCATCATATCCGGGCTGGCGATAACAACATCGAAATCGAACCAGTTTTCTTTCTGAATTTTCTCAGCCAACTCCATACCGCCGGCATAATCTGCACCGGCTGCAGTTGCAGCTTCTTTCAATTTGTCGTTGCAGAAAACCAAGACTCTGATCTTTTTACCTGTACCGTTGGGCAAAACTACTGCACCACGGACCTGTTGATCGGCATGTCTGGAATCGACACCCAAACGGATGTGCAATTCAATTGATTCATCAAATTTACTTGTTGCAGTCTCTTTGAGCAATTTCATAGCCTCAGTCGAAGTATAGACTTTGGAAAGCTCAACTTTTTTAGCTGCCTCTAAATATCTCTTACCACGTTTCATGAAGCTTACTCCTTATCCGGCTTGCCGTTGACGACAATACCCATACTGCGAGCCGTACCGGCAATCATGCTGGCACAGGACTCAAGATTTGCGGCGTTAGTATCAACGATTTTAATCTTTGCCAATTCCAAGCATTGATCCCAAGTCATAGTTGCTACTTTTGTCTTGTTCGGAACACCTGAACCGCTCTTAATCTTGCACTCACGACGCAATAAAGATGCTACCGGCGGTTTCTTAGTTACAAAAGTAAATGTATGATCCGCATAAACGGTGATAACGACCGGAATTGCCATACCTGCATCAGCTTGTGTTGCAGCGTTAAAATCTTTAACGAACTGGGCGATATTCAAACCATGTTGACCCAGTGCTGGTCCTACCGGTGGCGCAGCAGTTGCTTTGCCTGCTTCAATTTGCAGCTTAACATAAGCTGTAATTTTCTTGGCCATAATAGCCACCTCCCAAAAATATTTTACATACCGCCGAAAGCGGTTGTTATCTAATTAATTAATCAAACAGCTAAAACCTGCGTGAATTCCAACTCAACCGGCGTTTCCCGGCCGAACATGGAAACCATAACCACAACTTTTTTCTTCTCGTGATTGATCTCCTGGACCGTGCCGATGAAGCCTTCAAGCGGTCCGTGAATAACTTTGATCGGATCGCCGACTTTGTAATCGACAATAGGATCCCAATCCGACTCAACGCCAACAATAGCCAGTTCTTCCGCTGTCAGCGGGATAGGATCGCCGTCAGGACCGACAAAGCCCGTAACACCGCGCGTATTGCGGACAATGTACCAAAGTTCATCACTCATAACCATCTTCAACAAAACATATCCTGGGTAAACTTTGCGCTCATAAACGTGACGTTTACCGTCTTTAATCTCAACCTGCTCTTCAGTAGGTACGGAAACTTCCTGAATCAGATCTTCCAAGCCACGGTTCTGAATTACCTGTGTCAAAGTAGCTTTAACTTTGTTCTCGTAGCCTGAATAAGTATGAACTACATACCACTGTGCTTCCGGCTTTTTGTCGGTCACAGTCGCCGTTTCATTCTCGGCAGCCGGCACAGCAGTTGCATTTGTGCTCTCAGTCTGCTCCGTTTGTTCTTCTTTATTCAAAGCTTGATCCATGCTCATCTCCATCATTTCGTTGTCGCCTTAGCTGTCGTAGCCTGCGGCGCTTGGCTTGTCGTTTGAGGTTCGGAAACTTTAACAGTACCTGTCGGTCTTGTGTCTTTGCCGACATGTGCCTGAGCAGCAGGACGTTTCACAGGGTCATTGAAACCGGTGAAGTTAAGTACCAGCTGCATACAACTGTCCACCACGAAAATAAGTAAGCCCGATATGAAGCACAATACCAACACCGTTATTAAAGACTGTTGGAAGCTCTTCTTCGTCGGCCATACTACAAGTTTAAGCTCTGTATAAATGCCTAAGAAAAACTTCTTAAATCTATCAAAAAATGTTTTCTTCTGCTTGTCTGTATTCTTAGCCATCTTAGCTCCTTAAAATTCAGACTTATTTAGTCTCTTTATGAGTTGTGTGCTTTCTGCAGAAACGGCAGTACTTCTTCAATTCCAAGCGGTCCTTAGTGTTGGACTTGTTCTTCTTGGTTGAATAATTGCGTTGCTTACAATCTTCACAAGCTAAAATAATTTTGTCTCTTACTGCTGCTTTAGCCATGATTATCCCTCCGAAATTTTTTCATAAAAAATAAAGCCCTTACAGGCGTTATCTAAATATAGCACTAATTGCGATATAAGTCAAACAAAAAATGCCGTCACTTAAACACGACGGCAGTATACGGAGAGCAAGGGATTCGAACCCTCGTTACGCCTTTTGAACGTAAACACGATTTCCAATCGTGCGCCTTCGACCGCTCGGCCAACTCTCCAGAAATAAATTGAACGTATAGTAAGTTAGCATAGCTCAAGAAAAAAAGCAAGTGCCCGAAACCAATCGGGCACCAGCTTATTCATAGAACTGCTTATTTTTCGCTCTCGTCTGCTGCTTTTTCACCGAACAGATTCAAACGGAACAAATAAGACTCATCTTCGACATTGTCGCAAACAATCTTTGCTTCTGCCAGCTTACCGCCTTCAATCAAGCGTACCAAGCCGATCATTTGGCTTAATTTACTCTTCAAATTGAATTTGTCTCCCTCATCATTAATCAGGTAGACATTACCGCGGCAATTGTCCAAAGCACGCATAAATTCCTGCACATCAATATCGCTCATTAAGAATTCTCTCATATTCCACCTCTTAATTATCAATAGTAAATTATCTCATATACACCATTTTAACCTATTCCGCCGCTATGTCAACAAAATCTCGCAAAAAGAGGCGCTTTTTTACATTTTGCCAATTATTATCGGAAAAATTAGGGCTAAAAGTAGATTTTTTCCGCCCTTGTGTTCAATATGCACTAATTTATTCGGCACTATGCATATAATAACGTAACCAGGCGACAGCTATAATCAACAGGAATAAAATTCCTAAAATTAAAAAGAGCAAATGATAGTTATTGCCGGTCAGCAGAAGTAAAATACCGATAAACGCAACGATAAGCAATACACCCAGTAAAAAAAGGCCTAAAGCGCTGTGCAGCACTGTTGTGATTATTTTAGCAATATCGGCAGTTAAACTGCGTTTTTTAGTTCTTCTCGGCATACAGCCTCCTTCAATTTCCGCAAAATCACTTCGTCTTGGCACCACTTGCCGGCGCCTGCCGTTTAATCTCGGCGACGAAGCATCTACCCCGTTCTTCAAAATTTTTGTATGTATTATAGCTGGCTGCTGCCGGCGAAAGCAAAATGCCCTTACCCGGTGCTGTAATTTTATAGGCCAGATTCACCGCTTCCGCCATATCCTTTGCCTGATAATATCGTTTCAATTCTGCGGCACTTGCGCCGACAGCCAATTGCGCCGTTAAGGTATGACCGGTAGTCGGCAAGCCTATAACATTATACTCATGCTGCTTAAGGAAATCGTACAACTCGGTATAATCCAAGCCCCGATCCAAACCGCCCAATATTATCGTGCGACACTGCGGTAATGCGGTCAACGCTTTTATTGCCGCCAAAGGAATTGTACAGATAGAATCATTATAAACAGGATGACCGCCGTATGTACCGACATATTGCAAGCGATGTTCCAAACCGGTAAATTCCCGCAGGCAGCTGATAATATGCTCCTTTTGTTCCGCCTGAAATTCCGCCCAAAGCTCCGGCAACACCAAGCTACGGCCAGCTGCAATTTTTTGCTCGCAATAATAGGCAAAAGTTGCCATCACCGCTAAAACACTGTCCAGTTTCATATGCAATATCTGCAATTGAGCGGAAAATTGCAAAGTGCACTTATTCCATGAATTTTCCTCAAACGCAGCAGCGTTCGACTGCTCAGCGTTTTCGGAACAATTTTCTAAAGAAATACCGCTAAACGTCAATTCGTTTTTTTCGGCGGAAAAAGTAAAAATATAGGCCTTCTTTTTTAATTCCTGTCGTGGCAATACATCATAATATTTTTGTAAATTCGCCAAATCGTTCTGATTACGACACAAGTAAAAAACATATTGTTCTTGCTGTAAAACCGGTACGGCACGTTGCAGTAAATTATCTTCATATGCCGGCAAAATCACCCATTGACGCCCTGCAGGTTGTCTGATCAGATTAATTTTGGATTGATAATATTCTTCCAGGTTGTGATAATGATCCAAATGCTCCGGATACAAGTTTGTCAACAAAGCCACTTTAGCAGTATGGGTGGTAAATTCCAACTGATGGCAGGAAAGTTCCAAAGCGGCAACATCTTTGCCCAAATCAAAAATCCGACTGAAAGCAGCTATGCCTATATTGCCCAACAACGCCGATTTCTGTTCAGCGCAATCAAGCAAATGGTAAAGCAGCGAAGTAGTTGTTGATTTACCTTTAGTCCCGGTAACAGCTACCGTTTGCTGACAGTATATTTGCAAAAACAAGTCAACCTGACAGGTTATTTCCGTTTGCGGCGCAATTTGCAGGCGTGGAGCGGAAAAGTAGTTTTCTGCTGTCGCTTTTGCTTCATAGACATAATTTTTACAACTGATTCCCGGGCTTTTAAGCACAAGATCAAACTGTGATAAGTCAGGCGGATAAGCCGCCGCGCTGTAACTACTTACAGCTATACCGTAAGCTTCGGCTTTTTCCAAGCATTCCGCACATGGTTCGGGATTAAGGTCACTAACGGCTAACGTTTCAAGTTCCAGTTGCCGGAAGTTAGCGGCAAAAAAATCGAAGCTGGCCTTGCCCTCTCTCCCCAGTCCCCAGATAAGAACTTTTTTACCGGCAAAACGGCTATGTAAAGCAGCAACAATTGTTTCTTTATTATTCATGCTCATCCTCTAAGTTTTTCATTTTATTTTGTAATATTTCTTGAAATTCCGGGTTTAAGAACGGTGCCGGCTGTAATTTTTGCAAATCAGGTCCTGCATAAACATACTCTCCGCCCGTAAATGTAAGCAAGCTGCAACGTCCGGCAGCTATCCAAGTAGCTGCAGCCTGTAAAAGGCAGGGTAACTGTTGTTCGGTGCGATGATAGCGATTCAAAAGTTTGCAGACGGCATACGCCACTTCTTCTACCGTCCCGACGCATTCAAACGGTTTTACCGGGGTGACACCCAATAATCCTGCCATATCCGGCAATAAATTTTCATTTTGTAAGATATCGGCACCAAAGGCTGTCCGCATTTCCTGCGGTGTTAAATACACTGCCAGAATCAAGCTGACGAACAAGCATTTCGGGCAATTATTACACCACTTGTTGGCCTGTTCTTTGGAACCTAAGTTGCAGGAGCGGAAATATGGCAAATAGGCTTTATAATGGGAAAAAATCCGAGCAATAGCTATTTCCTGTAAAGGTCGAAGAAAACTGAAATACTCCGCCGCTGCTCCCAGATACAGGCAACTGTACGTGCGGAAAGAGCTTTCAAATGCTGCCGTCTTGGAATACTGATGATTTATTTCCGTGCCGGCAACAGTAGCGGCGTTGCTGGAAGCTTCATTGGACAGGGCTACATACGGTATACCGGCCAGATAAGCGGCAAACAGGCTGTAAAAAGCTACTATGCCCGAGAAAGGCGTATGGCCGTTCCAAAAATTCAGTTGATTTAAAGTGACTATTTTCCGATCCAGACGGCGTTGCACAAACAGGCAATGTTCCTCATCTATTCCGGCCAAAGCAATGGAATCTCGGCTTGCCCGCGTGGGATTAATTGCAAAAGCGTAACGTTCCTTTTCCCGTAAAAGTTCCAAGGTCACAATAGAATCCTTGCCGCCGCCGACAGGAATAAGGACTTTTCTCGCAGCGGCAGTCACTTTTCCATTATTAACAGGTTCAGTCAAAGCAAAGTGCGACAAAGCGGTGACTTTGTGCCAAGAAGAATCAGGGAGATTCAAAGGACAGGAAATTTCAACCTGTTCCGTCGGCGAATAAGTCCACAATTCTGCGGGATTTATCGAGATATTATTGCGATAAAGGAACTCCCCCAAGCCGTTAAAATACCAATCCTGCCAGGAGGCTGCAGCTGTTGTGGGAATAGGGGCTAAAGAGCAGACATAACGCAAAGGGCAGACGCTTTTCCAATAAGAAATGCTCTCCATCAAGCCTATTTGAAATAAAAATGTTTCTATTGCCGTAATGTTGTTAATTCTTAATCGGTCTGCGACTTTATGCGGCACAGTTATGGTGCAAGATGGCAAAAAATCTGTTAAAGTCGGTAAAGAAAAATGCCATTGACAAGTGATTTCCCACGTCTTTTCCGTGTGATTAATCTTGTAAATAAAGTCATGGTAAACAAACAGGGGAAAAAGCCGACGCAATGCCAAAAATTTGCTATTGCCGGTCAGATGCAGAGCCTCCGCCGTTATCGGACTTAAATTCATCGCCTCTCCCTGTAATTGCTCCATAAAACTACTCTCCTAACTTCAGCGCGTTTGTCAAAATTCATTATAATTCAATTGTTCCGCCTGTCAAAACTGCAACATTCATCTCTCGCCTTGAAGTCTGCGCCTTTCGGGCCATTTTCATTTGTGTTATACCGGGACATTATCATTTTTGACTCATAAAATTTTTCTTCTCGGCGAAAAAAAGTGTTGACAGGGAGCTGCGCTTTTGCTAACATATCACTTGTCGCTATCAGCGGGCCTTTAGCTCAGTCGGTTAGAGCAGCCGGCTCATAACCGGTCGGTCCTGGGTTCGAGTCCCTGAGGGCCCATTCACAATTTTATATTTGGGGAAGTTCCCGAGTGGCCAAAGGGGGCAGACTGTAAATCTGTTGTCTACGACTTCGATGGTTCGAATCCGTCCTTCCCCATAGTTATTGAGACTCACTGTATGTGAGTCTTTTTCTTTGTCTTTTTTTCATCGCTTAATTAGTCAAATTTGCCGCTTCCATTTTTACTACGCAAAAAACGGCTCCAATGTTCAAGCATCGGAGCCATTTAGCGCTGCGCTTATTTTTATGGGAGTTTTGCCGTTTTTACGGACGTGGAATATATATAACCTGTTTATCGCGCAAATAGACGACATTCTTTCTTACCGTCAGTTTATTGGCACTGATAATCAAATCAATATAGTAATCGGGATTAACGGCAAAATTATCATATTCTCCGGCATAAGCACTTTGAGCAATAGCATAAATATTATCACTGATTTTTACAGCATAATACTTGCCGACAGTCGGAACTTTGCTGTTAGCCTTGGGTGAAGAAGAATTTTGCACCAAATTATTAGGCACTTTGCGCGGTACGAACTTTTTAGTTCCGCTGACAGCAGGCTGCGTCTTTCCGGGTTTAGTGCTCGGCTTCAGTTTATCCGTCTTTTTCGGCGCTGCAGTTGTCGTCTTAGCTTTACTTGCTGCAACTGTTTCCGTCACTTTGGCTGTTGTTTCCTCCGGTTTCTTGTCCGTCGACGTTTGCGCTTGCTCATTCAACGATTCCGTACTGCCCGCTATTTTGTTCAAAAGATCGGTAAAATGTTCTCCTTCTTCCTGCAACGCCTGTTTAACATGCGCTTGTAATACGGCAACATCGGTCAAACTCAATTGTATTTTTTCGGAACGTAAACCCGGTAAGCTCAAGCCCGGAGCCGGAACTTTTTGCAATTGCATACTTTCCTTCACTTTTTCCAAATTGCCATTGCCGGCAGATAAGCACGCGCCCAGTTCCTTTTTCAGTTCGTTATAGGCCGTCACATCGGCCGGACTTTGGAGAATTTGTTTAACTGAATTTCGAACTTTGGAATCTGCAGTATTGAGTTCTTTATAGAATAACGGTATAACGCTCGCTGCTGTCAAATGTTCTACCTCAAGCGCTTGTTGATCGGACGTATCGGCAGTATCCTGCATCTGCAAAGTGCTGAATTTTTGCACAGATTGTGCCAAAGCCGCCTGCACCACAGCCTGTGCCTCACCTGTCGGCTTACCGTACAAAGCTTCTTTCGTTTCTGCGTCAAGGTAAGCTACCGCCTGAGAATTGTTCGTATTATAAGTGTTGATAAAATCGGAATAAAGAGCGGCATTTCTTTGTGAGCGGTAGATAAAAGCTGCTGCATATGCCGTTAAAACGATAATTAAAGCGATGATAGCCGCCAACAGCTTTTTCAAGCCGCTGATACGGATACGATTCAAGATTTGATCAAAACTCATGTGTCAACCTCTTTATTCCACATTTTGCTTTATATTAGCAGTTCAAGCTCGAAAATTAAAGTCAAACTTTGTAACAGTCGGAGTAAGCGTTCAAATTCGCTGTTGCACGTGCCGCCTATAATTGTTTTCGGGCAAAGAAAAAGCACCGTATTCCTACGGTGCTTAAGTGACCCATGAGGGACTTGAACCCTCGGCCCCTTGATTAAAAGTCAAGTGCTCTACCAACTGAGCTAATGGATCGACAGGGATGGCAGGACTCGAACCTGCGCATGCGGGAATCAAAACCCCGTGCCGTAACCGCTTGGCTACATCCCTAAATAAGGGTGAGATATGGGAGTCGAACCCATGGCCTCCAGAGCCACAATCTGGCGCTATAACCAAACTTAGCTAATCCCACCGTATATTCGTGTGACAATTAGCAATTGTAGCACTTAGTCATCTCAATGTCAAGCAACAAAGCTAAGTCCAACCGAAGCTTTTACATTATAACCAAACTTTTTCATCTTGGCAAGTGCCATATATTAGTTGTGGCAAATAATTATGAGTCACAAATTATAATGTCCCGGTATAGTACCCCCAAGCGGTTTTTACTCTACTTAAGGCTTAATTTCTTACTGTTTTTCTGCCGCTGAACAGCAATAAGCTCAACAGTCCGACTGCGACCAGATAAAGGCTCAATTTCCCGCTCGTTTCCGGTTTGTTGCCGACTGCAATCTGACGGGTCACTGTAATTTTAAGAGTCTGCTCACACTTAATTTCCTTCCCGCTTGTTGTTTTACCTGTAACTGTAATCTGATACGTTTTTGCACCTTTGCTGTCCAGTTCCTGTTGCAAGGAATTGTCTTTAATAATGCCGCTGATTGTACCGGCAGCCAGCACTTTCCTGTTATTGGGATCGGGAGCAGCGGGCGTGAATTTTAAGCCTATTTTTGCTAATTCCGTTTGCCAAGCCTGATCAAACGCAAAAGTCGGTAAGTTTTCCTCTTTTTGGCTTGTGACGGTAATTTTAATCTGATTTATTTCCTGCCCCTCGTATACTGTCTGTTCAGGCGGCTGCGCTTCCATTTGCACATCAGCCGGCGGATAATCTATCTTATAATTCTGAAATAATGAGGTAGGCGTAAAGGTAATTTTCCGTGTCGGAAATAGCTGCATATCGGCAGGAATATTGTACTTTTGCCGCATCTCCTGCTCTTTGGCTTGAATAGCCTTGTCTACCTGATGTTTAACGATCTTCATATAATCTCCGGACGCCGGCTTGGAGGTATCAGTTTCAAAGTTCTCATTAACCCGGGAATCGTAGCATGCCGGTAATTGCAATGTTTCTGTTTTGTCTTTATAGGTTATTGTGATTTCTTTGTAATATTTAGCTTTGGCTCCCAGCTCCAGCAGGTCCGGATTATCCGTAACCACCAGATTTTTCAGAATGTAATCATTTTTCGTTTGCTCTTCCGTTTGACCGAACAGGTTGGGATCCTTCAGACTCAACTTGTTTATCAGTTTTGTTCTACCTTTTTCTGTTTTAGTATTTTTAGATGCAATCAAAGCATTTACATGCCTTGTTATATTTCTCTTTGTATATTCAAAGTCAACCTTCCAATTATTCGCCACCAACACGCCTCTGAAGCCGGCAAAAGTATTTTGCAAGTTCGTTATACTGTAAAGACTACCACCCTTATAGTACAAATTCAGATTGCTGAAATTAAGCACGAAGTCATCCGTTCCCGCATTTTGAAACATAGATTCCATATAAACGATGTTGAAGTTGGACTGCCATTTACTGAAATCTGTATAACCTGTAAGGCTCTCCATTCCTTGGAAGTAACTTCCAAAGTCAGTATTATGATTTGTTTTAAATTTCCACTTGCTTAACTCGTTAATATCCGTAATATTCTTATCGCCTCGCAGTAAAGCGTAGGCAGATGTCATAAACCGGACATTAACATCGCCGATGTTGCCCAAAGAGGCGAGTTGGTTTCCTTGTAAGAAAGAATGTGCCCAGATGTCACGCGGCACTTTTCCTCGAGTTAATTCTTTGTAAAAATATATTCTTCCTTCAAAGTGCAAAGTATATCCCGGATGTTCAGCAATAAACTTTTCGATAGCTTCAGCCTCAGCATTTCTAGCTGAAAAAAATTCATAATAATCTTTGTCTGCCTTTGTTGCATTACCATGTGCTATATCATCATCCTTAACTTCTTTTCCGGGATCTAAACACGTTATAAAGCCTTCCTTGGCGCCGTTTTTCGGACGGATAATTACCAGTTTGGCAGCATCATCAGCAATCGCCTCACAGCCCTGCATCTTCATCACATCTGCCTCTTCCAGCTTATCGCGCCAAGGCGGCAAAGCGTCGCCGGTGAGAGCTTGCGGTGTATTTAAGTTGATTTGAGCCGAGCGCTGTTGCTGCAAAGCCTTTTCCGGCAGCGGCCGCGGCAAATAGTGATCGTTCTTTTTTTCTTCATTACTTGCAACTTCCGGCTTGTTCGCAGCTTCCTTAACAGTTGCAGGTTCAAGCTTCTTCTCAAGCGGCGTCAAGCCGGCCGTTGCCCTGTCCGGCTTTGCTGCACCTTCGGCCGGCAAAGCGGTCGAATTTGAAGCTTCTGCCACATCAGGCTGCAAAGTTGAATCTGCGGCCGAAGCAGCCGTTAAAGAGGCGGTATCCGCCGCGGCAACCTGTTGTAAAATAACTGAAGAAAAAAGCAAAAATGCTGCAAGAGCAACTGCCGTTACACGCTTAATAAACACTGTTCAAACCTGTTCTTTCCTAGCATCTAAATTTTATCTCTATAGTAATCATTTTCATAAGCAATAATGTATATTATTCAACATTTAGATTAAAAAAATGTAAACTTAGAAGTCGATACGCACAAAAGAAGCATTTACAGAAATCCGGTATTTTAACAGCCTTAAGACAGCTCTTGCGCAATCTCCAACATTCGGGTGCGCGGCAAATTATGCAGGCGCGGGTAAGTCGAAGCGACGCTTGCAACTTGGCGATATGCCATAATCTGTCTAGGGAAATTCGCTTGAGCTGCAGGCGGCAAAGAATAAACAGCGGGCGGCAAACTTAAAGCCCCAAGTAAATTGCGCAATTTGGCAGCTGAAAGCTCCGGTTCATTGGTGGTCTTAAGACAAAAACAAAAACTACCGATTTTAACTAACGGCAAACTGTATTCCAGCAAAGTCGGTAACGAGGAAACTGCCCGAGCAACAACAAAATTATAGCTGTGCCGCGCCTGACTGTGCGCATAGTCTTCTACCCTTTGCCAGAGCAGATTACAAGGCAATTGCAAATCCCGGCAGACGAAATCCAGAAAAGCTAATTTTTTTCTAACCGTATCCAATAAATCACAAGTTAATTCCGGCAACAATATTGCCAAAATAATCCCCGGAATACCGGCGCCTGTCCCTATGTCCAGCAATTTCCCCGCAGCTGAGGAGTTCAACGCCTCTTTTATTCTGCCGGCCAACATAAAGCTGTCGAAAATGTCACTCGTTACAATGTCTTGCGCTTTTTTTATCCGGCTGAGATTCAAATGTTGATTAACTGCAAGGCGTAAATAATAATACCGTAAAATTTTTTCATATTGTGACTTGGTCAGGCGCAACTTACAGCGAGAGGCAAGCAGCGTAATCACATCGGCCGCCAAGGAGGGATATTTCTCGCCCGTCATAGCCAAATTGCTGCTGAAATCCGTCGCTTGCAATTCATGCTCGAGCTCAATATAAGATGTCCGGGCAAAAATCCGGGCATAAAGTTGGGTCCCGAAATTCTCGTCTTTCTCCGCCTGCTCCTGCACTTCCTTATCAGTCAGCTGCAGCAGAGCACAAGCCAACTGCCTGACTACAGCGACAGTTTCCGTATAATCCTCTATGCTGATATTAAAAGGTCGCAGCAATTCCTGATAATTTATAGCTTTATTGCTTTTCCTGTTTTCTTTCACGACGATAACCTTCCAAATATACGACCAAAACAGATATATCGGCAGGCGACACACCTGAGATTCTACTTGCCTGACCCAAATTTTTCGGCCGCTGTTCCTGCAATTTCTGTCTTGCTTCCAAGCGTAAACCGTGCAGACTGCTGTAATCAAGATCCGGCGGCAACAAACGGGACTCCATTTTGACAAAACGGGCAATTCTTTCCTGTTCAATTTTGATATAACCGGCATATTTAAGTTGTGTTTCAACGGCAAAAATTATTTCCGGAGCTAAAGCCGGACGCTCGGAATCATAGGCCGCCGTTACATTGTAATTAAATTGCGGTCGACGTAATAATTCATCAAGATGACAAGTTTGCGTTAAATCCGGCAAATTCAAAGATTGCAGATAAACATGGGCCTCCTGCGGTTTCACGCTAACTCCCTGTAAGCGTTTCAGCTCCGTTGCAACGGCTTCGACTTTAGCTGAATATTTTTCATACCGCTCTCTACTGATTAAATGCGCCTTGTATGCTATATCGCTCAGACGCATATCGGCATTATCCTGTCTTAAAGACAAACGATATTCCGTCCGGGAAGTCATCATCCGGTAAGGCTCTTTCGTTCCTTTGGTAACCAAATCGTCGATAAGTACACCGATATAAGCCTGATTACGCTGTAAAATCAAAGCTTCTTCGCCCCTTACCGCTAATGCCGCATTGGCACCGGCAATAAGTCCCTGACACGCAGCTTCTTCGTAACCGGAACTGCCGTTTGTTTGACCGGCGAAATACAAACCGGCGACCTTTTTGCTCTCCAAAGTCAGCTGCAATTCCAGCGGATCTATCAAATCGTACTCAATTGCATACGCCGTACGGGTAATTTCCGCCTTTTCCAAGCCGGCTATACTGTGCAATACCTGAATTTGCACATCTTCCGGTAAAGAACTCGATAAGCCGGATATATACAATTCTCTGGTATCCAATCCCGTAGGTTCAATAAACAATTGATGGCGTTCTTTATCGGCAAACTTCATCACTTTATCTTCTATCGACGGGCAATAACGTGTACCGGTACCGCTGATAAGGCCGCTGAATAAAGGTGAACGACTGATGTTATTTCTGATAATCGTATGCGTGGTGGGATTGGTATAAGTCACAAAACAGCTTTGTTGTTTTTCTTTAGTCAAAGGGTGGGCGATATACGGTGCTGTTGCATAACTGGGAGTATTAAGGAAACTGAAGGAGAAAGGTTCAGCATCGCCTTTTTGTTCTTCCATACCGCTGAAATCACATGATCTTTTATGGATACGGACCGGGGTACCTGTCTTGAAACGTTGCATTCGGATGCCTAAGGCGGCAATATTGCCGCTGAGGTATTCTGAATAAGCCAAGCTGTCGGGGCCTTGATGATATTTTTCCTGACCGACTATAATCTCCGAATTCAAATAGGTACCGGTGGTTATAATTACTTTTTGAGCCAAATAAGCAGCATGGAAACGGGAAACTATACCGAGAATTTTCTTCCCTTTGTCTGTTTGACACCACAACAAATCGACAATTTCCGCTTGTTTAATAAACAAATTATCAATATCTTCCAAGCGTAATTTCATATAACGTTGGTAGGCTTTGCGATCAATTTGCGCCCGCGGACTGTAAACTGCCGGGCCCTTGGAAGTGTTGAGCATCCGAAAATGAATGCCGTTCTTATCCGCAGCTTCTCCCATCAAGCCGCCCAACGCATCAATTTCCCGAACCAATTGTCCTTTGGCCGTTCCGCCGATGTGGGGGTTGCAGGGCATGTTGGCCAAACCGTCCATGGATAAGGTAAATAATCCTACTTTATCCACCGATTTACAAGCCGCATAAGCTGCCTCTATACCGGCATGACCGGCACCGACTACAGCTACATCGAATCGATCCGCAATAAAAATATCCGCCGCCTGCAGTTCTGCTGCAATATTATTTATATCTAAAATCTGCATACCATGCTCCTTTACCTCATCGGTGCTGACTGCTGCTTTTCGCTATTTTCCGACACAGAAACGGCTGAATATCGTCTCAATCACCGCTTCATCCGGTTTTTGACCGGTAATAAGTGCCAACTTTTCTAAACAAGCCTGCAACATTTGATCCAAAATATCTAAAGGCGGCAGCGAACCGCCTGCTGCTTCGTCCAACTTTTGCAATATTGCGTCAATTTCACCCAATCCCTGATATTGCCGCAGCGAACTCACTTTAACGTTTTGTTGTAAGGACTGATCGCCCAAGCTGAGATAATAATCATATAAGCTTGTCAAAATTTGCATTATCTCCGTCCGATTATATACGGAACAGGGCAAAACCGGATAATTCACGGCATATTGTTGCTTAACTTCACGCAAAAGTGGCTTGCAGACGGATAAATCCTGCTTGGTAACCACGAAAAACAACTTAATGCCTTTAGCTTGCAATTCCTGCAATAATTTAGTTGCCGGTAAATTACCATGTACGTAAGTTTCCCATTCCGGCGCCGACGTACTTGCATTGTCAACGGATAAAGCCGTATCGGCAGGTTCTCCCACCAGCCACAGAACAACATCGGCCTCAAATGCACTTTTGAAGCTGCGCTTAATGCCCTCTTTCTCCACCTTATCGGAACTTTTACGAATACCGGCGGTATCTTTGAATTGGTACAAAATTCCTTTGTAACTTGTCTCCGCTTCTAAAACGTCACGTGTAGTGCCGGCAATATCCGTTACAATCGCCTTATCTTCATCAAGTATCGCATTGAGCAGACTCGACTTACCGGCATTGGGTGCACCTAATATTGCAATTTTTAAGCCTTCTTTAATTATTTTACCCTGGTTATAACCGGCCAGCAGAACTTGAAGTTGACAGCGAAGTTCGCCTGTTCTCCGCTTATATTCCGCCGCACTTATGTCATATTCGGGATATTCGGGAAATTCAATGGCCATTTGACATTTAGCCTCAAAATCCAGTAAATCGCTGTTGATTTTGCTGTATTGTCTGCCCAAAGCACCCGACAGCTGCTGCAAAGCCAACTTTTGCGCCTGTTTTTCCTCCGCTTGCAACAGATCCGCCAAACCTTCAGCTTCCGTCAAAGTAAATTTGCCGTTTAAAAAAGCACGTTTACTGAACTCACCTTTGGTCGCCAAACGACAACCGGCATGCTGACAGGCTTCCAGCAGTCTTGTACGACTGACACTGTTACCGTGACAGGAAATTTCGACCATCTCTTCCCCGGTATACGAATGCGGCTCTTTGTAGCGCAAAAGTACAACTTCATCAACAGTTTCCTGCGTCAAAGGGTCAATCACGTGACCGTACGCCGCCTGATAACCGTTCAAAGCAACAACTTTGCGCGTGCTATTATTACTGCCGATAGGACCGAAACGGAATATTTTATCGGCCAACTGCGCAGCTCCCTGACCGGAAATACGCAAGACAGCCAGCGCTGCTGTACCGGGCGCGGTAGCAAAAGCACAAATAAGCTCATCATTCATTAAAATGTACTCCTAAAATTAAACTGCCAAAACAGGAAGTTCCGGCAGTTTCAAAGGTCAATATAATCAGTTGCAATTATCTTGCCGTATTCTCTGTATCATTATCGTCCAAATCGGCCAACTCTTCCGGCAACGGCATATTAGGTTGATAATCCTCACTCAAATCAATTACAACATAACGATTGGGCTCTTCGCCTTCGCTATAAGTCAAGATACCCTTGATGCCGGCCAAAGCTTCATGAATAACCCGGCGGTCCAACGAACGCATCGGATTCAGCTCATAAGCGTTGCCGTTAAGTAACGAACGTTTAGCTGTTTTTTTGGCCAGTAAAATCAAAGTATTTTTACGTTTTTCAAAATAATCACCGATATCCAGAATAACCCGTTTGTCACAACCTGCTTGATGGACAACCAGAGAAGTCAAATATTGTAATGAACGTAAAGTTTCACCGCGGCGACCGATCAGAATACCGCAATCCTCACCGGAAATATTAAAATGCAGCGTATCTTCCGACTCCTGACATTTCAAGACATTAGCAACATGCATGTTGGATAAGATATCCCGTAAAAACTTTTCGGCAGCGGCAATAGCAGCTTGAGTATCAGCGACAGTTGCCTCAGTTTTCTCGTGCTCTTCTTCCCCGACAGCCTCTGCATTCTCACACGTCTCAGCCTGCTGTTTATCCTTTTCCGTCAGACGGACAACAGCCGCTTTTCTGCCGATACCCAGAAACGAACCGGCTTCAGGTTGTTGCAAAACGGTAACTTCGACTGCATCTCTGGTTAAATTGAGTTCCTGTAAGCCGTTACTTACAGCTTCTTCTACAGTCTTACCCTTGACTTCAATACTTCTCATATTTTCTCCTTTATTAGGACTACCTAAAATAAATTTACTTTTTTAACTTATGTAACTCCGCTTTCACTTCATCTCTGGTTTTCAAAGATGTGCTGTCGGCTTGAGCCATTAAACGCTCATACGGGCGCGTATAAATTATGTAGAACAAATACGTTTGCAACATCATCATCAGGTTACCGACAATCCAGTATAAGGTCATCGCCGTCGGCATCCACATGGAAAACATCAGCATCATCAGCGGCATTGTAATCAAAAGCGAACGATTCATAGTATTGGCGGTGTTATTCTCGGCGGAACGTGCCGGATTGACCTTGGCCAAATCATTGGCTTCTTTGGTCTTAGCCATCATCGGATTCAGACGTTGAGAAAGAATTTGCGGGAAAATAGAAGTTATCAAGTTCAAAAGGACAATGATCAGAATAGGCAGCCAAACTTTGCTGTCCGGTCCGAAGTAGACTGTTATATCCCACTTGGGAATCAAGCCCAGATCAATTCCGAAGAAATTCAGACTGATTAAATCCTGCGTTTTCATTAAGCCCTGATTGACCAAATCGGCTAAAACAGCCGGACTGTTATGCAAGGCATTAATCAATCCGATATTATCTGTCTCGATATTCTTAGCCACAGCTTCCGTAATCAAACCTTTTGTGGCTACGAAATCAGCAATTTTATGCAGAGAATCTATGGAAATGGAGCTGAGATAGGTAAACGGGGCAATAACGACACGATAAATCGGCCACATCAATAAAATGCTCAAGAACATAAAGCCCATACCGCCGGTCATGGAAACTCCGTTTTCTTTGTACAAATTCATCATTTCCTGCTGGTAACGCATTTTATCTTTGCCGCAACTGCGCTGCAATTCCGCCAACTTGGGTTGTAAGGCTCGTTGGCGCAAAGAATTCTTGTGTTGTTTGACATTAAAAGGCATCAACAATATACGGACAGCTATACCGTAAATAAGAATAGCTATACCGTAGTTACCGGTAAGATTGTACAAGCCGCGCAAAACTGCACCGAAAAAGATATACAGCGGCTCCAATAGCAACGCTTGTGAAAGCATCATTCAAATTCTCCTTGTTACATAAACTAACGTCTAATTTTAGCATGAAGTGACAAATTTTGTAAGATAGCAGCTAAATCGGCGATATATTTTTCACTTGAAAATTTTTCCGCCCGATGTTTAGCCACCAGAACGATATCAATAGGTGCGGTAAATTGTTGTTTCAGCAAGTTAAAGTTAGCCTGATAAGCCAGACGCAAACGTCGCTTATAGTAGTTACGCCACACGGCATTGGGAGTTTGTTTGACGCAAGTGACGCCTAAGCGTACATCGCCGTATTTTTTCGGGAAAATATAACAATTCAAATATTTGCCGATATACAATTGTCCTTTTTTCATAGTTTTGGAAAAACTATAAGGAGCTTTCAAGCGATTGTTGCGGCGCAAACGAGCTAATGCCATCATTTCATCATCCTCATACTATAAAAAAAGGCTACCCCAAGCAGCCCTTTTTCACAAAATAGAAAACTAAAGTAATTACGCAGATAAGACTTTGCGTCCCTTCTGTCTGCGACGGCGCAAAACTTCACGGCCCGAAGCAGTTCTCATGCGTTTACGGAACCATGTTCACGGCTTCTTTGTTTCTTTTTGGGTTGAAACGTTCTTTTACTCATCGAAGTTTCCTCCTTAATAAATTGCAAGCAGTAAGAATTTTAGCCTGTTTTACGCCTATTGTCAAATTCACCTGCTTGTTATATGCGCTGTTTCCGCTGTCCCGGAACAAAAGGCTTAAGCTACAGGTAAACAGGCCGAGCTTAAGCCTCATATTTTAGTTAATAGCTGTCAATTTTGCAGCTTTTCCCGCTGCTTCTTGGCGATATAGGGCATAATCAGGCCTAAACCGATCAGAACGAAGGGCGTTAAAACATTCAGAATCATTATATAAATATTATTGTTATGCATACCCAAAATACAGAACAAGGCAGTAACGCCGAAGCACCAGGCGCCCAAAATCTTACCGATAAGAGCGTTTTTAGTCATAACATATTCCGCTTTCTGATTCAGCAGCCGTTTCAGACCGAAATAGGCCAGGAAGACCCACAAATAACGCAAAGGCATGCAAACGGAATTCAATTTAATCAGGAAACTTACCATGTCATTGACACCGC
This sequence comes from uncultured Eubacteriales bacterium, assembly GCA_902373515.1. Classification (GTDB taxonomy): domain Bacteria; phylum Bacillota; class Clostridia; order Saccharofermentanales; family Fastidiosipilaceae; genus Amygdalobacter; species Amygdalobacter indicium. The sequence goes on from CABKML010000014.1 coordinate 23,189, forward strand.
CGATACCGAAAAGAGGGATAATCAACAAAATTAAGACAATAATCGTAATCATTATTGTACCGTTGGTATAAGTGCCGTGTTTATTCTGTTTTTTCAAGTTCGCCGGTATGAATTGTTCATCGGAAGATTCAATCAAAATCCGTAAAGGCGCGTCGATTGACAGGATCATAACGGCAAAATTGGTTATAGCAATCGACAAAGCATAAATTTTCACGAAAATATCACCCACACCGTACCAATTACCCAGTTGCTGGAAAGCTTGATAAGCGCCGTTGGTAACCATATCTTTCGGCGGATTTAAAGGATCGAACATCAAAGCTAAAGCAATGGTACCGATAACGGCACAGACTACAACCATTATTGTCATGAAAATTATACTCTTGGGGAAATCTTTACCCGGTTTGTCCATTTTATTGACATAAGGGGAAATTTTCTCACAACCTCCGACTGCAAAAATTAAAATAGAAAAGCTGGCAAAATAGCCGAAATTGAAGTCGGGAATGTAAGAAGCTAAATCTTGCGGGATGGCATTAACCGTAATTTCCGTGCCTCTGATCGCCGGCGCACTGACTGCCATCAAAATAAACATGAATGACAAAACTATACTGACCATGCCGGCAACGGAGCAGAAATGTTTTACCATTTTAACTCCGAATTGAGCAAAAGCAAGTACACAAAGAAAAATAATGATACAAACAATTTGCACATGAACAATATTGTACGTCGACAAGCGCTTATCTCCATAAATCGCCCAACTGGCTGCAATTACGACATTAAGCGGTTTTTGGGAAATATAGGGCATATGAACTACCCAATAGGTCCAACCGGCATAATATGCCAGACGTTTGGAGAAAGTTTTTTCAATCCAGGCTGAAACGCCTGCTCCCGACTCTTTGAAAGTTGAACCCAACTCACCGACAATCAATGAATACGGAATGAAATAGAGTACAAATACTATTACCCAGCTTACAATGGATTTAACTCCGTTAAAGTAGGCATAACCGTTAACAACGTTACCGAAACCCCAAACGGTCATGAAAGCCATCAAAGTGATTGCTTTCCAGGTCATGTTGGTAGTTTCTTTGGTAAGCGGAACTTTAGTTACTTGGGAACTTGAAGTGTCCATAAAATCCTCCCTGCTGCATCTTAGCAAATTTTCTTGTCAAATTGACAAGAAATAAAGCTTTTTAGCTGCTCTATTTATACAAATTTTAGCATATTGACAATAATATTTGATTAATTAAAGATGTTTTTAGCTAATATGACAAATTTTTCCGCTATTTTCACCGCCCCAATCGAACTTTATTGTTTTTTACTCTGCTTAGGCCAATCACCCGCAGCGACGAACAGGCAAAAAAATCCCCCGCAGTTGCTGGAACTGCAGGGATTTTAGCGATTACATTTAACGCGCGTAATCAATCGCTCGTGTTTCACGAATCATGCTTACCTTTATTTGACCCGGATAAGCCAATTCTTCTTCGATCTTCTGACAAATCTCATGCGCCTTCAACGCCATCTCGGCATCGTCGACCAACTCGGGATTGACAATAACACGAATTTCACGTCCGGCCTGAATAGCGTAAGCTTTAGCCACGCCGTCAAAAGATTCCGTCAGCTTCTCCAACTTCTCAATTCTCTTGACATAAGTTTCCAAGTTCTCACGTCTTGCACCCGGTCTTGCCGCCGAAACGGCATCAGCCGCCATAACAAGAACCGCAATTTCACTCTTAGCTTCACAATCGCCGTGATGTGAGGCTATTGCGTTTACAACAACTTCCGGTTCCTTATATTTTTTCGCAATTTCAACGCCCAATTCAACATGTGTACCTTCAATTTCAAAGTCACATGACTTGCCTATATCATGCAATAAGCCCGCACGTTTCGCCATTTCACTGTCCAAGCCCAAATCAGCCGCCATCATCCCGGCAATCTTGGAAACTTCAATACAGTGTTGCAAAACGTTTTGACCGTAACTTGTACGATATTTCAAACGTCCCAAATAATGTCGCACTTCCGGTGCCATACCGATGATTCCCGTCTCAAAAGCAGCCTCATCACCCGCTTTGACAATCATCTGGTCTATCTCTTTGGTCGCTTTTTCAAACATTTCTTCAATTCTGGTCGGATGAATACGACCGTCCTGAATTAATTTCTCCAAAGTCATTTTGGCAATCTCGCGTCTAACCGGATTAAAGCAGGAAAGAACAACCGCTCCCGGTGTATCGTCAATTATGATATCAACACCCGTAACAGCCTCAAAAGCACGAATATTACGGCCCTCACGCCCGATAATACGTCCTTTCATCTCATCACTCGGCAAATCGACAACGGACACTGTAGTCTCGGAAACAAAGTCCGAGGCAAAACGTTGAATAGCCGTAACCACGATGGAACGGGCTTCCGCTTCCGCTTTTTCCTTCGTTTCATCTTCCATCCGCTTGTACATTATCGCCATATCGCGATAATAGCGTTTCTCGGCTATGCTGAGCACCTGCTGCTTGGCTTCTTCCAGACTGAGTGAAGCAACTTCCTGTAAAGCTACCTCTCTTTCGGCCTCCAAAGCCTGTAATTTCGCTTCTCTTTCGCTTAATTGTTTATCACGCGAATCAAGTTGAATCACCCTCTGCGCATTCTGTTCCAACTTACGATCAAGATTATTCTCTTTCTGCTCCAAACGGTTACGCTCTTTGCTGAAATTCTCTTTTTCACTGCGAATTTCCTGATCCAACTGCAATTTAGCCTTGTGTACTTCTTCCTTAACCTGCATGAGATAGTCACGTTTGACTTTCTCACCCTGGCGCTTAGCTTCTTCGATAATCTCATTTGCATTTCTGTTCGCTTCAGTTTCTTCTGCCTGTAAAGCTTGTCGAATCTTACTAAATTTCGAGTTAAAGAGGAAGTATGCTATTCCGAAGCCTACAATAAGGCCGACTGCAGCTATTATTAATGTTTGCCACATTCTGAACACCTCCATATTCAATTGTCAAAGTTCATTTATTCTTACAATAAGTCATAAAGTTCCGCTGAAAACCTGCACGGAAATAAAATTCCCGTCCCGGCAAAGCGAAACAGTTTAATCAACTATCGCTTATAAAATAAAACAACAAAACTATGGTAATATAAAAAGACTTTTTATTCAACTGTAAACCTATAATTTACGTCACATAGGTCTTTAAATTTATGAGAATTATAAAGAGGTTCTATTTATGGTGTTGGAGCTTGTTTTTTCCGAAGCGGACAGCGGTTTACGTGCCGTCGATGCTTTACGCCGCCATTATAACTTTTCCAATCGGCGGATCAAGCAAATTAAATTTCACGGATATTTCAAATTAAATCAGCAAACTGAACTTCTTACAGTCACGGTCAAAGCCGGAGATGTTGCTGAGATTGTTGACGATATATCGGAGCTTAAGCCTTTAACGCTCAAAGAAGGTGCCGCACAATATGTTATTTTTCAAAATCGCTGGTTTGTCGCTTGTAATAAACCGGCCGGCATGTTGACTCATCCCAATTTTCATCAGCCGGAAAATTCATTAAGTAAAAAAATCAGCGACTCGGAAGTTCATTTAATTAATCGTTTGGACAAAGACAGCTCCGGACTTGTATTACTGGCAAGCAATGCTTACGCCCACGCGCTTTTTGCCGCTTTGCCGGAAGAAAAATATTATCTTACCTGTGTTTACGGGCGGGTGGAAGCTGTGAATGCGGGAGAAGAATTTTTGCCGAAAGATGCAATTTTACAAGTTGAAGAGATCCTCGCCTCCGGTTTGCTGCCTGAACTTGAAGGTACTGCCCGAACGGCTTACATCGCTTATCCTATTTGTCGACGTGAAGGTTCAATTATAGAAAGAAGAATCAGCAGTGATAAAGGGAAAAATTGTCTAACTTTTTATCGTGTTCTCGGATATAATCCGGAAATTAATGTCTCCCTGCTGCTTTGCCGTATCGTTACCGGTCGTACGCACCAAATCCGTTTACACTGCTTAAGTATCGGTCATCCTTTGCTCGGAGAAACTCTGTACGATTTGAGGGCGCTGGCGGAAATGGCTAAGTTACCGCTGGCTGAACGGCATGTATCTTTCAAAAAAGAAATAGGAGCGGAAGAACAGTTAAAATTGGATGAATTAAGGTTCAGCGACAATCCTTTAAGCACTTGTGCCTACCGCCGGCTTTTAAGCAATTTACTTGAGCTGCCACCTGCTGATCTTAGTAGCGCTGCTATTCTCACAGCGCCGCTATATCGGCAATATTGTGAATTGAATCAGTTTTGTCAACGTCAGTTTCTCCACTCCTGGTGCTTAAAATTCGCTGACCCGCTCCCGCAGGCGCAAACGCCGACTTCTGCCACCCCTGTAACCGCTTCTTATTGCCTCTTTGCCCCGCCGGCTGAAGATATGCAAAATTTTCTCAACTGCAATTTCCCGCAGCAGGCCGCCGCTTTGAACGCTTTTCAAAAAACTCATTTTCAAATCACTCCTGAGGACGAAACGACAAATCTGCAAACTGTAACAGCGGCTGAAAGTCTCCGACAAAAAGCGCAGGACTTAGCTTTGAACGGCCGGCCGCTGCCGGATTTAAAGCGCTACTATGAAAAATATAAATCCTGATTCATCTCACTGCTATCTACTCCCGAACCTGCAAGGCGTCATGTCTTAAAGCCTTGGCCAACTTGACAGCTTCCTGCATGTCGCTTTCGCCTGCCAACAAACGGGTCAGTTCGGCCACAATTTCACTTTCGTCCAGATGTTTTACACAACTTGCAGTAGTATTGGCCTCTCGGTCGCTGCTTTTATATACCTGATATACATTATCCGCCTGCGCTACAATTGTCGCCTGGTGACTTATACAAATCACTTGATGCGTCCGGCTCAACTTTTTCAAAGCGCCGGCTACAGCTTGAGCAGCAGCCCCGGATATTCCTTGATCAATTTCATCAAACAGCAATAACGGAACTTTATAAATATCCGCCAAAATTACTTTCAGAGCCAGAAATATTCTTGAACTTTCTCCGCCGGAAGCAATTCTCGCCAACGGCTTCAATTCTCCGCCCAAATTGGCTGCCAGCAGAAATTCCGCCCGATCATAACCGTCTGCCTGTAATTTATTCGCATCCGCCGTAATATTTACAGCAAAGCGCAAATCAGGTAAGGCCAAATCTCCGGCGACCTTGCAAACGGCTGCTTCCAATTTTCCGGCAGCTTGCCGGCGTTTTTCGTGTAATTCTGCCGCTATAGCGCTCATCGTCGTCCATAATTCCGTCGTTTCTTCGACCAGTTTTATGCGGCTTTCTTCCGTATCGTTCAACAGCCTGATTTTTTCCTGCAATTTAACACCATAAGCACGAACTTCAGCTAAAGTTCCGGTTTGAGGCGCATATTTTTCCACCAAATTCTGTAAAACGTTCAGGCGTTTGTCAATGAGCGTCACTTCCTGTTCGTTATACGGCAAGTTATGCAGATAATGCGTGATTTCCAGCTCCAGATTATTCATTTCTTCTGTCAAGCGACCGCATTCCTGACTTAAAGTTTGCAACTTCGGACTGATTTGTGCCGCTTTATCCAAAGCTTGCCGACAGCGTAAAAGTTCCTTGGCGATACTACCGCTATATGAGTTTTCCGAGTCACCGAAGTCCGAGTTCAAAGCTTGTTCGGCTGTCTGTAAATAATGCAGTAAGTTCTCCAATTGTTGATATTTTTGCCGGCGTTTATATAAATCGTCAATTTCAGAATCAGAAAAGTCCGCCTGTTCGATTTCATTCACTATGTCCTGCAACTTCCGTAAAGCGCTTTCCCGTTTCGCCGGATCGGCTATAAGATGCTGCAGTGCCCTTTTTTTCTCCTGATAACAGCTGTACAGTTCCTGTAAACGGGTTTTTAAGGTCTTAACTTCCAACCCGGCGTAATTATCCAGAAAAATAAGATGTTTGTTAGGATCAGCTAAATCCTGTTGCTCGTTCTGGCTGTGAATATCTGCAAGGTAAGTTCCCAATTTGCGCAAATAGCTCAAATTCGTAAGTTCATTATTAATATAGATTCGATTCCGCATAGCGGCGTTCAATTTTCGGGTAATAATTAAATCCGCATCCGCAAAATCGCTTACAGTCGTCGAAGCTGCCGCTGTATCCGTCTCCGTGTCCTTGTCCGTGTCCGCAGCAGGATCAGCGCCGCAAAATTCCTGCAAAATCTCCGGCGGTAGATAACGCTCAACTTGTGTAAATTGCGCACTTACTTTCAACTCTTTATCTTTTCGTCCCAATAAATCGCTGCTCAGACGGCTGCCTGTAATCGCCTTGACCGCAGTCAAAAGTAAAGATTTGCCGGCTCCGGTTTCACCGCTAATGCAAGTCAGGCCCGGATAAAAATCGAGACTGCAATTTTTAATTAAAGCAAGATTATCAACTTCCAAATGACTTAACATCTTACACCTCCTTATCCGCCAATAAATCGGCCCGCAAATAAGAAGTAATCGCCTCGGCATCCTTACGCTCGAAACACAACAGCCAAACCTGATCGGCATCAGCTATAGCTCCGGCAATACCGCTTAATTGAATACGTAACAGATAATCTTTCATAATCCCGGCATATCCGGGCAAGAAATGTAAAACAATCAAACAATCGGCACTTATCACCCGCACGCAAACTTTCCGGAACAGCAGTTTAAGCGCCTGCAAATCCGTATTATCGGCAGGCGGCAAAGGTAAATTATATATTTGCCCGCCGGCAGCATCTCTGGTTTTACTAACTCCCATCTCCGCCAAGTCACGCGATAAAGTTACCTGACTGATTACAACTCCGCTTTCCTTGAGCAGGTCAACTAATTGTTTCTGAGAACTTATATTGTTACATTGAATCAATTCTGCAATTTTGGCTTGCCGCACATATTTTCTCATGCTTTTCCCCCTCAATGCGTCTTCAATTTTTCTTCCAAATCGGCCACAAAGCTGTCACTGCTGAAAGTGATGAGATTAACCGAATGAACGGAACGTTTAATGTTCAAATTAACCGTCGGAGCAATCTCACCTACAACTTTACCGTCAATTACCAGACACAAATTTTCTTTTTGATCTTGAGGAAAAGACAATTGCACTTCCCCCGAGCTGTTGACAATATAGCTGCGATTATGCAACGTATGCGGGCAAATGGGGCTTATTTCCAACACTTCAGCCTGCGGATCGATAATTGCTCCGCCGGCAGCTAAAGCATAAGCAGTTGAGCCTGAAGGCGTACAGACAATAATTCCGTCAGCCGGAATTATATCGGCCAAAGTATGATTAACTTCCAAGCGGAACTTGGCAATACTACTGACATTTTTCCGATTAAGCACCAGATCGTTGAAAACCGTATAAGTTTTCAACAGTTTATCGGCTTGAAAAACTTCACAATTAAGCAGCAAACGCGGGCTGAGTTCACATGCGCCCTTAATGATAGCCTGTAATTTTTCGGCGTAATCATACTGCGTCATTGCTGCCAAAAATCCCAAGCGACCCAATTTCAACCCGACTAAAGGTAAATTATGTTGTAAAGCTCGTCCGACTGTTTCCAAAAAAGTACCGTCACCGCCGACTGCAACATAAAAAGCGGCCGTCGGAAAAGCAAAAGGCAGATTGTCTTCCCGCCAGAATTGCGGCATGGACTCGTTGGTGAGCAAACGTGCGGTAATCTCAGTTAATGTTGTTGCATCTTTAGCATCCAGTATTACCCGTATTCCCTGCTCGGATAAAAAGCGGCTGAGTTTCACCGTATAAACCAAATCAGGATCCTTCACACTGTTAACATAAAGAACAGCATACTCCGGTACTTGTAGTCTCAGCATTTCTACCTCCAATTATTTCTTACCGCCTTTACAAGCGCAATTTGCAGTCTGTCGGCGCAAACGTCGAAGCTGTTTCCGCTTTACCCCGACACATAATAATTATACTTGTAATTCGCGGGCGATGCTCTCGCTGTCCAGGCCGTAATCGGCCAACAATTCCTCAACCCTGCCCTGCTCTATCACTTTCAAAGGTAAATTACGCAACAACAGTGGGCAATTATAATGACAAACTGACGCCAAAGGCGAAGCACCGCAACTTTCTTCCAAAATAATAATTTTGCCGGCAGCTGCTAAAATTCGCTGCAAAGCACTTGCCGGTATCTGCATATCCCTGATGCAGCGGCTGTAATTAAAGCAATCGACAACTGTTACAGTTTGTTTGATACCCTGTGTATGCAGACGCCGCCACACAGCCTCTATCGCCGTTGCCGTCAACCGACTTGAAGTCAGCACCACCACCGCACCTTCCTTTATCACCGGCGCAGCAGCCGCAATATCAAAGGAAGAAAGCAACAGATGTACATAATCACAGGAAAGTTCCACTAAATCCGCCTGTAATTCTTTACCGTTCTCCGGTAATTTGCAATCCTGAATCGCATAATCCTGCACTTCGAAACCTATCCCGTTGTTTATCGGCGTAAACGTATAAACTGCAGCCGTTGTCCCCGTCAAGCTGTAATCTTCCACTCTCATATCCTCGTAAAAAGCAGCCGGCAAACGACAAACTCCGCGATAATACCGCAAAGCCAGTGCTCTTTCCGATTCATTCCGCAAAGCTGCCGTCAAAAATGCCTTAAGAATATGCGGCTGGGAAACATTTATAATATCCAAATTAGGCAAAGAAGCTAAGAAAGGTAAACTATATATTCCCTGGTGAGTCGCCCCGTCTTCTCCTACCAGACCGGCCCGATCAATAGCCAAAATTAAGGGCAATTTCTGTAAACAGACATCATGCACGACAGCATCCAAGGCCCTTTGCAAAAAAGTATCATAAATAGCGCAAACGGTTTTTATACCCTGACTTACCAAACCGGCGCCGTAACAAACAGCATGCTGTTCCGCAATTCCCACATCATAAAAGCGCTGCGGATATTGGGCGGCAAAATCATTCAATCCCGTTCCTTGCGCCATCGCTGCCGTTATACAGACAAAGTCGGCTTCAGTTGCCGCCTCCATTATTGTTTGCGAAAAAATGGCCGTAAAAGGTAGAGGCTTGAGCGAATCTTGTCCGAATTCAACTTTTTTTGCTTTTAGCAGGGGCGTCGGCAAGCCTAATTCATTCTGTAACCTGTAATCATGCGCTTTGACACCGTGATAAGTTACCGGATCTTTGACCGCAAGCTCAAGTCCGTGCCCTTTTTCGGTCAAGACATGGAAAAGTGCCGCCTGTTTGAGCGTTTTCAAAGCTTGCAGGTTCGATTCGAGTAAATGATAATCATGTCCGTCTGTCGGACCGTAATAACGGCAACCGTAACGCTCGCAAAAAAATTCTCTTTGCTGCCCCAATTTTGAACGTAAAAAAGCTTTCAAGCTCTTACCGCAACGTAAGAGGGCGCGACCGATTTTTCCTTTATTTTGTAAAGAAGTTTTCAGGCGCTGTTTCAAATTCAAATATTTACCGCTTAAGCGCAAACGGCTTAATTCTTTGGCCACGAAGCCGACGTTTTTATCGATGGACATAGCGTTGTCATTGAGAATAATCAACAAATTCGGCTCCAAAGTGGCAATATTGTTCAAAGCTTCCCACGCCATGCCGCCTGTTAAAGCGCCATCCCCGATAACAGCAATAACTTTGGCATCACTATGTTTAAGTTTGAGCGCCGCGGCCATACCTAAAGCAGCCGAAATTGAAGTTGTCGCATGTCCGGTAGCAAAATGATCATACGGGCTTTCTTGCGGCTTAGGGAAACCGGACAAGCCGTTTTTCTCTCGTAAATTAGCAAAATCCAAAGCTCTACCGGTAAGAATTTTCCAAGCATAGCTTTGATGCCCGACGTCCCAAATCAAACGATCCCGGCTGAAATCGAAAGTCCGCAGCAAAGCTACCGTTAACTCGACAACCCCTAAATTACTTGCCAAATGACCGCCGTGCAAAGCCACCTGCTCCGTAATAAAGTCACGCAATTCCCGACACAACTCGGAAATTTGCGTCTCGGAAAAGCAACGCAAATACTCCTGCTGCTGATTAACTGCCATAATCAAAGGATATCTTTTACCGACATAAGCGGCAAAATCCAGCTTATTCATAATGTTTATTGCTTCCGTCCCTCCAAAGTCCGCAACAAAAATCCGACAGCCTCAAGGGCTCGACTTTCCCGCCCGAGCAAACGGGAAATAGTTTTAAGTCCGTTTTGCACGGCTGCCAGCAATTCTTTTTGTCGCTCGACCAAATCGTCTTCATCGACAAACTGTAAAATATTCTTCGCCGTTCCTACTTCGTTCCGATCCAAATAGTCATCCTGCAACTGAAAAAGCAGGCCCCAATTTCCGGCCAACTTTTCCAAATGCAACATTATTTCGTTATCAACTTCAGCAAATAATATTGCCGGTATAACAATAGAAGCTTGCAACAAAGCGGCGGTTTTACCAGCTATACAAGTTAAATAATCGGCTAAACTATCCTGCTGTAAAGACACACCCAAGTCCAAAACCTGACCGCCGACCATACCGTTTGCTCCGGCTGAATCACCTAAACGCAAGCGTGCTTTTTCTACCCGTCGATACAAGGCCGGACTTAAATCAGCTTCTCCGGCTCCGGCTGAACGTAAAGCCATAGTCAGCAACGCATCTCCGACCAAAACTGCCGTCGCTTCCCCGAATTTTTTCTGGACGCTTAACTTTCCGCGCCGATAAGCGGCATTATCCATAGCCGGTAAATCATCGTGTACCAGGCTGTAACAATGAATCAATTCCAACGCTGCCGCAAAATTCCAAGCCAATTGCCACTTGTTGTAAAGCTCCGCCTTATCTGCCTGCAGTTGTGCCGAATCATCCGAACGATTCGGACAAAACAAAGGCAAAGTTTCGCCTGTTTGACCTTCCAGCCAAAAAAGCGACCACAGCAAGCACAATAAAGGTCTGATACGCTTACCGCCGTCCAAGGTGCTGTACTTCATCGCTGCCGTAAATTCAGCGTAAACAGCACGCGAAGCTTGAACTGCAGCGGTATTCAGTGAAGCGGCGGCCGACGAAATCTGCAGATACGACGTCAAACTGTAGGAATTAAGTTGTTGCGCCAAAACCTGCTCAATACTATTTTGTAAAGTCGTTATCATCTCCGACATTGAAATCACTTTCCTCATTTCCCACAAGTTGCTTGATTTTACCGGCAGCTTCAGTCAGTTTCTTTTCACAAACGGCGCTCAGTTCCGTCCCTTGCTTAAACAAAGATACCGCCTCATCCAAAGTCGTTTCTTTCGCTTCCAACTTGCTTACAACCGTCTCCAACTGTTTCAATGCCTGTTCAAAGGTAAGTTCTTTATCAGTTGTCTCTGTTGCCATAATTACTCCTTTCCCCGCTGCCCATATGCATCGGCGGGATTCAAATGTTTATCCTGTACCAGACAGGTCAAGGAACCGTCAGCCAATTGCACGATAATATCCTTGCCGATTTCCGCATCCTGCGCCTGCAATAACTTTTGACCGTTGCTCTTACTGATATAAGCATAACCTCTTTGCAAATGCAAAAGCGGATTTAATGCGAACAACCGTTGGTACAGAGAAATATAGGAACGTTCAGTCTGCTGCTGTTTATTGTTAACAGCCTGCTCCAAACGTCTTTGCCAACGGCGAAATATTTCACTCTCCCTCTGCAAAGGCAAAGTTAAGCTGTCCGTCATCCGTCTTTTCAGCTTATCAATTATTTCAAAATGTTCCGCCAACCACAATTGCGGCTGGAACAGATAACGTGATTGACGTAAATGCTGATATTTTGTCGCACTTAACTGCAGTTTAGCCCGTAAAATCGCATTTTGTCGCTGACGTAAATTGTTGATTCGCTGTAAATACTCTTTTTGCTCCGGGAAAACCATTTCGGCTGCATGAGAAGGGGTTGCAGCTCGCTTATCGGCAACAAAATCGGCGATTGTAAAATCAACTTCGTGGCCTACGGCTGAGACTACCGGCACTTTAGCCCGATAAATTTCTCTAGCCAACTGTTCGTCGTTGAAACACCACAAATCTTCCATCGAACCGCCGCCGCGACCGATAATAATTACCGAAATATCATCTCTCTGCCTGATCGCCTTTAACGCCGCAATCATTTCCGCTGCCGCCTTATCGCCTTGAACATTACAAGGAAACAATAAAATATCCAAATTAGGATAACGCCGCCGTCCGACTTTAATAATATCGCGAATAACTGCACCGCTTGCAGACGTCACGACAGCAACTCTGCCGGGCAGAAGCGGTAAAGGTCGTTTATGCTCAGCTGCAAACAAACCCTCATCTTCCAACCTTTTTTTCAGCTGCAGATAAGCCTGATATAAATTGCCCTGACCTTCAGGCGTCACGCTGAGGATATAAATCTGAAACTTACCGTCCCGACTGTAAAAACCGGCTCGGGCCAGACAAACAACTTTCAGGCCGTCGACTAATTTACAAGTTAAACTCTTGGCCATTTGGGCATACATGACACAACTGACCTGAGCCTCGCTGTCTTTCAGGCTGAAATAATGATGACCGGAAGCAGAGTAATATTTATGTCCGGAAATTTCACCCCGAATATAAAACTGCTGCAAACTTCGGTTATTAGCAATATACTTCTCCATAAACGCATTCAATTGCTGAACGCTGACAATAATTTTCTCACTCATATTGCTAGACTAACATAAAAAAGCGAAAATAACAGAAAAATTTTCGCACAAAAATTCAAAATTGTTACGCTTCTTCATTTTCCGCGTATTTATAGCTGAGCGTATTGGTTATTTCCTCTTCCGGAATAGCACGCAGCTGCGCAATTTTCTTGATATTCGCCTTAACGACATTGCCCAAAACGGCATTAACATACGCCTTGGATTTCAAATCACTGTAGGATTTAATCAATTCGACGGCTTCATTCAGAACAACGCTTACCGGCACTTCCCGGCGGTACAAAAGCTCATAAACTGCTAAGCGCAGAATAACTTTATCAATCTTCGGCAAACGGGAAATTTTCCAACCGATCAGATGCGGCTCATACACAGCATCCAATTCCTGCTTTTTCGCATTAACAGCTTGCGCAATCCGCACGGACTCAGCCTGTTCGGCAACATCCCATTTAATATCGTACAACTGTTGCATTGCCAATTCACCCGCTTGCGCCAAATCCAAAAAAGCTGCACTTTGAGCTTCGATATGATCACTTTGGAATTCAAACTGGTACAACAACTGGAAACTCATTTCCCTCACATATCTTAAACTCATATACGTTCATCCTTTATTATTAATGTCAAAATTCACTAAGAAATAATTATAATGCAAATGCGCCGAAAGACAAATCAATAATGCTTTCCCGGGGGAAACAATTTGTCCAATAAAGCTTTTAACTGTTCTTCATCACTGAAATAGCGGGTACCGATATAATAACCGACAAATGTCAGAATAAACAGCATTAAGGTTCTGCCGACCCCGAAAATATAACAAAACAGGGTTACTACGAAAGCGAGACAGGCCCCGATAACACCGGCATCCCGACCTCTGATTTTATCCAACAGAATAACTAAGTAATTTTTCATAAGCCTCATCTTCCATTTTAAGCTCGATTGTCAAGGGCCGTACCGGCAACTTCCACTTTATTCACCCGTACAACTACAGTTTTTACACTCAAGCCGGTGTAACGCTCAATATCTTTTTTCACCCGTTCCTGAATTTTCAACATATACGTCGGGATATCAACCTCGGCATAAACCGTACAGTCCAAAGTTAAACTTAAATTGCCTTTTTTGTCGCTTACCGCCTTGGCTTTAGCGGATTTAATACCGGCCTGCGCCGACTTGCAGGCATTCATGGCAATCGCTTCAATCGCCATAACATCAATATTAATATTACCTATTTCCGTATTCTGAACTAATTGCTTGCTCATTCTACCGTTGGCCCGGGCATATAAGAAAAGATAAACGGCTTCGGCCAGCGTAAAGAGAAAAATCAAAGTTAAGATTATTCTTACCGTTAATTGCTGCCCGAACAAATTGCTACCGGTCAAAGTCAACAGAAAGCTGTTACCGGTATGAACTGTTATTAATGCCAGACAACTATAAAGTGCTACAAGAACACTGAAAATCATAATTATAATCTGTTTTGATTTTTGCATTATCTATCTCCTTCAAGCTTACACCATCCGTTTGGAAAGGCTGACATCCTTAACATGAACATTTACCTGTTCCACAACCAAATCGGTATAACGCTCTACCTCATTTTTAACATTTTCCTGAATTTGCCACGCCACATCCGGAATGGAATAGCCATAATAAATAACCGGATAAACAGTAATAACAAGAGCTTGATTCTTGTCGACATACATAACTTCAACTCCGCTACCCGTATGGTCAATTCCCAAAGATTCCTTAAAATGAGCAATCAAACTGTATTCCAGGCTCTTAACTCCGGCAATTTTCAGGGAAGCTTCAGCAGCATATTCGGCGATAAAGCCCAAAGAAAGGGCACGTTCCCCGACATTGCGGCTGTAAATATTACCATTTTCCGCTGCTAAATTCTCGTCGGTATACCTTTCACTCATCTCTATAAGCTCGCCTTCTATTATATATCAGACAGTTGCCGGTCTGCTGTGCAAAACGTAAAAAGCCGCTATCCCGGCAGACAGCGGCTTGTATAAACCGATTAAGCTCTTTCCATATATTCGCCTGTACGGGTATCAACTCGAACTTTTTCGCCTTCATTAATGAACAGCGGAACTTTAATCGTGGCGCCGGTCTCCAACTTGGCTGCTTTCGTCGCATTGGTTGCCGTATCACCTCTGACACCCGGCTCCGTCTCAACAATTTCAAGCTCGACAAATAACGGCGGTTCAACGGAAAGGATGGTATCTTCCCAGGAAACGACACGGCAAACCGTATTTTCCTTGATGAACTTCATTGCTTCTCCTACAACTTCATCCGTAAAAGGGAATTGCTCATAAGTTTCAGTATCCATAAAGTAATGGAAATCACCGTCGCTGTACAAATACTCCATGTCACGCCGTACTAATGTACCTTCTTCAAACTTTTCACTCGGGTTGAAAGAACGCTCAACTACCGAACCGGTCTTCAAATTACGATAAGTTGTACGCACAAAGGCTGAACCTTTACCCGGCTTAACATGTTGGAACTCGACAACTGTATAGATTGCCCCGTCCATAACAAAGGTGGTACCGTTTCTAAAATCACCTGCTGAAATCATTAACTTTCCTCCATCACACCCAAAAGCTCATGGGTATGTTCAACTATCTGGTTTTATA
>CABKML010000015.1 GCA_902373515.1 uncultured Eubacteriales bacterium
CGGTGTCTCAATCCACTGACCAGAGCGATATAGTTCTACAGCATTAAGTTTAAAAGCATAATCGTATTTCATACAAAAACCCCTTTCACTGGTTTGTCCAGTAAAAGGGGTACATATCACCTTATAGGCGGTCCGATGCGGGTATTTTTTTGTTTGCTGTTTCCGACGCCGGGATAGATTGATTCAGGCTTAATTCAGCGGCTGTCAGCGGCTGAGTGAATACCATTTATCCTTTATTTTTTGTCCGATTATTTGGGCGATGTTGAAGAAAGTACAGCTTAAAGCTGCTGCCAGTAATGCCGTCAGCAGGCAGATTAAAGCTTTCCATTCCGGGGCAAGCTGCTTAAATTGTTCGAAGTAAGGTGCAATTATCGGATCAATAGGTAGATAATCCCAAGATAGGATTAAAGGGAAACAATAGTTGCCGCCTACATAAAACAGGATAAAGAAGGCGCTGAAAGCTGTGAGAATACTGATCAGGTTACAGCCCCAAAAGAAACAAATTAAAAGGATTGCCGGTAATAAGAGCAGAAAAAAGAGCAGTCGGGGTAAAAATAAAGACGAAGTGCTCGGCTCGCTACTTGTTTCAGGCTTTGTCTCTACTTGTGTTTCCGTGGCAGTTTCCGCTTTAGTTTCTGTACTCGTTTCAGTAGCCGTTTCTGCTGTCTGCCGGTCAATTACAGCATTATCTTCATTTCTCGGATCAGTTACATTATTATCGACCATATATTTTACCTCTTCAATCATTTCCTTTAATCATAACACAACGATAATTTAATTGTCCGCCCCGTCGGCATTTACAACAGCAGGCTGATCTTCAGCTGTATAAACGGGATAATTTCGGAAAACTTCAGCTTGCGCCAAAATTTGCTCAGCCTGTAATTTGTCCGGATGATAATGAGCATAAATCAAAGCGGCAATTTCAGCTAATACCTGTTCGCCCGCCGGTCCCAAGTCGGTCAGGACAACCAAAGAAAAAGGATTATTCGCATCCAAACTGAAGCCGACAGAATTCATGGCATTTTCAAAAGAACCGTATTTTTGCGCCATTATGTGCTGCATTGGCGGCAACAAATTAAAATATCTTGAAGTTTGCGCTTGGGTCATATCTTCCAGTAACTGTTTATAAGTTGTTTGCGCAGCGCTATAAATGGCCCGGGCACAGGCTGTTAAAATTTGGGCATTAATCAGATTCCCTTCCTGTAAATAAGCCTGATCCGGCTGAATATTAAGGAAAGAGCAGGTTAAAGTCTTGAATTGGTCAAAACCGCCCAAGTGCTGAAATAAAACGTGAGCAGCTGTATTGTCGGAACTGATAACCATATGCTTCAAAAGCTCTCTCACAGGAATAGAGTCACCGGTTTTGTAAGTGCCGGCCACCGCTTCGCCCTCATCTGTCATGGAAGCGTCCAACAAATAAGTGTCACTCAAAGCAACTTTGGATTGGGCAACTAAATCATAATATAAAGTCGCTAAACAAAGTTTGTAGGTACTGGCTGCCGTAAAATAACAACTGCTGTTGAAGGTGTAGCGGCTTTGCGTGCGAAAATTCAGGACATCGACGGCCAAGTGCCGACCGTCAAGTTGCTTTTTCTCCAGATATTGCCGAATTAATCGGCTTATTTCCTCCTGATCGGCTGTTTGCGGTGAAATAACGACTGCGGGAGCCGGTAAAGTGGAAATTGTTTGCGGCAATTTAAGTTCGTTTTTGGCCATGGTAAGTTTCCTCTTTTCTGTCGGCGGCACAAGCGGCCTCGCCTTATGTTCGGAAGACTTTTGACAGGAACTGAATGTGCCGCCGGCTAAGGCTAAAGCCAGGAGCACGCTTAATTTGCGCCCGATTTTACCTCGTTTTATAGCGCTGTCGTTGCGGCTGAAGTTGCTGTGCGGAGCAAGGCTGTGCTGATTCATATACCCCCCTGAATTATGTTACAGTTAAGTGCTGCTAAAGTTATTATTATATATGTAAATCACAGTCTGCGGCAATACCCGTGAACCGGGGACAAAGGACAGTAAATCCCCGCAAAAGAATTAATCATTTGCGGCCGGTCGGAACAGAGCCTTTAATTTGTCCCAAAACTTGGCTTGCGGCTCGTCAACGGGTGCATCTGTTTTTTCATCCGGCAAACTTATGCCCGGGTAAACCATGATAAATTGAGTTACTGTTTGCGGGGCGTTTTTTTCAGCGATAAAAGAATGCGGGCGGAAATTCTGACCGAGGAACTCGGCGATCATTTTTTCCATCTGCTTTTGGGCTTTAAGCGACATGCCCGAGGTAGCTTGGGCCAACTTAGCAAAACCGGCAGTATAAGCCTGTAAACCTGTCTGATATTCTTCACTGCCGTCAGCCAGGCGCTCCAGACCGTCAGCCAATTTGTCGCTGCCTGCGGCTAATTGACCGGCACCGGCTGTGAGTTTGGCGGAACCGCTTGTGAGTTCACCTTTTTTTTCGCCCAATAAATCGGCATTGGCAGCCAATTTTCCCGAACCGTCGGCTAATTCCTGTAAGCCGGCAATCAGCTGTTTAATTTGGTCGATTGCCTGACTTAATTCGCTCAGTTGCAATTCTTTTTTGCCTTGATTTTTCTGATTGAATTTATGCAGCAGTTCCTTCGCTTGTGCCAAATGTTCCTCAGTCTCACTGATTTTAGCGATGATTTCCGCCGGATTGCTTGCAGTACCGCCGTTTAAAAGCTTTTGTAAATCCTTGATATGTTGTGTGAGGGCGGCAATATCATTCAGCTGACTTGCCAACGAGTGCAGTCCTTGGCGCAATTCTGCCAGCTTTTGCCGAATATTGCCGGCAGGATTTGCCGGTTGGGGATTAGGTAAAGCCGTCAACAAATAACGTCCGGCAAACGGTAGACCGATACTGCCGCTTACAGGCAGGATTGTCGGGGCCTTAACAGGGGGCTTTTCAGCTGCAGCTGCTGCCGGGGAAGAATGCGGCTCGGGCGGCATTTCACGTTTTTCACTCGGACTTGGCGCTTCTTTTTTTTCAGTTTGAGCTTCGGCTTGAGGCAACTTGGGGTCGGACTTGTCGCTAACAGCATTTCCTTGCGGGAGAGAGCGGCTTGGAACAAGATTGGTAGTTGCCGGCAATAAGTCTTCAATTTGCTTAATCAGACTTTCCAGGTGGCTGATTTGCTGTTGCAGAGCGGCAATATTAATATCCGGTAATTTGATTTTGCTTAATTGCAGCAATAATTTTTGATTTTGTTTGAAGAGCGAGAGGATTTTATCCAAACTTTGCAATAACAAATCCATTTGTTGCTCCAACTTTTGCAAATCGATTTTTTGCATATCCGGCGAAGCCTTGTCCAAATACTCCTTAAGATCTTCCAGAAAAGCCAGTTGAGCCTGTAATTTGTCGCTGCTTAAGGCCTGCTTAACTTGCTGCATACCGCCGTCCAGGCGTTTAACACCGGCAAAATACTGTGTTAAGCCGTCGCTGTAACGCTGTAAGCCGTCTGTGAAAGCGCTTGCGCCGTCAAACAGCTGTTCACTGCCGGAAGCTAATTTTCTACCGCCGCCGGCGAGTTCCTCGATGCCTTGATTCAGCCGGGAATAGCCGGAACTGAGAGCACCGGCAGCTTGGTGTAATTGATTTATACCGCTTTCCAATTGGCCTAAACCGTTTAATTGCTTTTGCAGTAAGCTGCTGCCGTCAAGTTTGAAAGTCAAGGGCAAAGCGGTCAACATGGCTGACGGAATATGAATATTGTTCGCATCGGCAGTTACCGTATATTCGGCTTCCTGTTTCGGCAATTTCAGAAATACAATATTAGTTTTATCGGCAGCCAGACTTATTTGCGCCTGTTCGGCCTTAATGTTGTGGAAGGAATTTAACGGCAAAGCAAGGGTGAATTGGAGAATATAGCTGTCAAAAAAGCTCGAGTCGACAGATTTATCGGCGCTGATTTTCATTTTCAGCGTGAAATGTCCGCTTTTCCCGGCAATCTCCGTCGCCGTCATTTCCTGCCCGTCCAGTTGGTAAGAATACTCAATTTTCCACGGCAGAGACGTTTTTTGCAATTTAGCCTGATAATAGAAAAATTCGCCTTTTTGCAGGGGAAATTTAACGGCGGTTAAATTGTCGGCTTTGGAAGTTTCCAACTTTTTTTCCGGTTTCAAAGAAACAGTTTCGCTGTAATTACCGTAATCGGTTACATTGCAGTCTTTTTTAGCTTCGAAGTAGTTGACGGCATATAGTTCGTCCGGAGCGTTGAGATTGCTGTATATAAGTTCGTGTTTGATATAATCTCGATTCGGGGTATCTGCAGCCGTTGCCGTTGCGCTTGCCTTGGCGGTAGAAGTTGCCTGTGGACTTTTCTGCTTCGGTAAATCGCTTGCCAATAAGCCGGCGAAAAGACTTGCAATCAGCAGAAGTGAAACGAGCAGTGCTAAAAGTCGGTATCGGAGCTTCAACCTCGAGGTGCAGCGGGTCTCGGAATGAGAGGAGCGGGCATGAGAACGGGATTTTTTCTGTTTATCAATTGCAGGTATAATTTTGTTAGCCATATTAATCTCCTATTTGTCGCCGTGCTGTTTAAGCTTGTCGTTTACGGCAGTTGCAAGTACAACGGACTTAGCAGCCTTGTTTTTTCCGCTTCTTTTGAGTTTGAGTAACAAATTGCCCAATTTTACGAACAAAGGATTTAAGTCGCTCTTTTCTATAAGCTTATCACACCAATATAACAAATTTGGTAAAAGTAAGAGGACATTTGCCAAAGATAAAAGAGCGCCTCTACCTAAAACCTGTCCGATTTCGCTAACCGCGTTAATGGAAGAAATCAAAGCTAAAATATAACCGCAGCCGCTTAAGATGAAAGCGGGAGCCATAAGTGAGGCGCAGGTTTCTTTGAGCGTACGGGTGTAAGCTTGCAATTTCGGATAAGTTTTACGATAGTTGAGATATTTTTCGCACAACAAAATGCCGTAATCCACCGTTGCTCCCAGTTGGAAAGTATTAATTACCAGGTAGCCGATAAAATTCAGGCGGGTAGAGGAAAAATAAGGTACCGCAAGATTCAGCCAGATGGAAAATTCGATCGTTAAAACAATGAGCAGCGGCACGATAATGTTGCGAAAATTGCAGAGTAAAACGAAAAAGACGGAGCCGATAATGAAGTAGTTAATAATGATGTTATCATGCTCGATCGCCTTTTTCATATCCAACAAAGTAAAAGCTTCGCCGACGGTATAGTAAGGCTGTTTCAAGTGTTTATCGGCAATTTTTCTGATAGCTTGAGCCAAAGCGAAGGCGGGCTTGGAATCGGCTTTTAATTTGCTTTGAATGATGATTCGTTCATAAGAGGGTGAAACAAGTTGCTTTATTAAAGCGGGCGGAAGAGAATCTTTCGGTACGTCATTGCCGACTTGATTGGCATAGCTGATAACGGTATTAACATGCGGCAAATCTTTCAATTCCGCTGTCATTGCGGCGGTAGCGGGCGAATCTTTTCTATTTACCATAACTACATAAAGTAGAGAACGGCCGAAAACACTTTCCAATTGCTGCTGCGCCTTAAATTCGGGCGAGTTTGCCGGTAAATTGCCCATCCCGTAAGAAATATCGCAACGCTTTTGGGCGATGAAGGCCAAGGGGAGAAGCAACAGGGCGATAATTAAATAAGTCAGACGGAACTTGCGGGCAAAAGCAGCCAAAAAGCCGAAACGTTCAGCCCTTAGAGGGGGCTTATAGGATAACTTGCTGATCAGAGGGGCGAACAGACGAATAAGACAGGGCAAAAAAGTCAGGACACAAATCAAACTGAAGACAATGCCCTTGGCCAGGACGATGCCCATGTCCCAACCGAGAGTAAATGACATCAAAAGCAGGACGATAAAGCCGAAAAAAGTAGTAACGGCCGAGGAAGTAATACTGGAAAAACTACGGTAGACAGCTTTCACCAAAGCAACCTGCAAATTGTCACCTTCCGCCAGAGATAATTTGAACTGATGCAAAAGGAAAATCGCATAGTCCATAGATACGGCAAGCTGCATAATGCCGGCAATAGATTGGGTGATAAAAGATAAATCTCCTTTAAGAAAGTTAGTGCCCATATTAAGCAGAACAGCCAAAAAGATTGTAATCAGAAAGATGAAAGGCTCCAAAGCACTGGAACTGATCAGAAAAAGTATCAGCAAAGCAAGCGGTACGGCGTAGAATAAAATTTGTGTTACTTCTTTGCCCACAGCCAAATTAGCTGACGCCATATCCAAAGCCTGACCGCTTAAGTAAATTTCCCGCGGCGCCATATCTTTCTTCAACTTCTGAATATAATGGCCGTAATTATTACTTTGTACGACCAATTCATAACGGGCAAAACCCTTTTGCAGATAATTTTTGACATAGTCCGCTTTTTGCAATTTGAGCGGGAGGGTAATATCGGTAATATCGTCCAAAAAACGGACACTTTGGACTCCCGGATAGTGCAACAGTTCCTGTTTGAATTGCAAAGCTGAAGTTAAACTGTCCACCTTAATCGCCAAATTCAAATTGGGAATAGCATCATTGAATTCCTGCTGCAATAATTTTAAACCGCGGGTGGAATTACTGGCCGGCGGTAAATAATGACTTAAGTCGAAACGCACCTTGACCTGCAGTAGTGTAAAACAGGAAATAATCGCCAAAATGAAGTAAAGGATTATAACGGAGCGATAATGTTTGATGATTTGTTCAGCTAATTTTCTCATAATTAATCCTCATATAAATTCGCATCTTCATCATAGCATTTTATGCTCGCCGATAAAGCAAAAATGTGCAAGAATATTGTTTATTTTATCCGTTAATCCGGTTAATATTTTGCTAAAATAGAAAGGGTAGGAACATCATTTGCCGGATGGAGAAGAGGATAAAAATGGATAATCGCTTGAATTATTATGTAGAAGCTTTATTGAATTACGGCCGCCGGGAAGGTCTGCTTTTAAGTGAGGGAGATGTTATATATTCCCGCAATCGGCTGTTGGCATTGCTGCAGGAGGACGGAGACGAGTATACGGGTAAGCTGCGACCGGAAGAAGAGACGGAAATTGCCGACTTACAACTTGTCGATATTTTGCAGGGCCTGTTGTTGGAGGCGGATATTAAAAATTTGGTTGACGGGACGTCAATTGCCGCCTGCGATTTGTTCGACAGCCAACTGATGGATTGCCTGTTGCCCCGACCGAGTGAGGTAGAGGCGAAATTCAGGCTTTTACAACAGCAAAGTCCCAAAGCTGCAACCGACTATTTTTATCATCTCAGCCAAGCTTCCGATTATATTCGGACTTATCGGGTGTGTAAGGATGAAAAGTGGCAGACGGCGACCGATTACGGTATGCTCGATATAACAATCAATTTGTCCAAACCGGAAAAAGATCCGCGCGCCATTAAAGCCGCGGCCACGCTTAAGTCCGGCACTTATCCGCAATGCGTACTTTGTAAAGAGGCGATGGGTTATAAGGGGAGATTGAATTATCCGGGGCGGAGCAATCACAGAATAATCCCGTTGACTTTGGCCGGTGAAGATTGGTATCTGCAATATTCTCCGTATGTCTATTACAATGAGCATTGTATCGTCCTGAGCGCTACCCATCGTAAAATGGCGGTAACGGCTCCAACTTTTGAGCGCTTGCTGGAATTTGTGCGGCAATTTCCCCATTATTGCTTAGGATCCAATGCCGATTTGCCGATTGTCGGCGGTTCAATTCTGAGTCATGACCATTTCCAGGGCGGCGCTTACGTTTTCCCGATGCAAAAGGCGCAAGTGCTCTTTTCTTTGCCGCCGCTGCCTGATTTTCCGCAAGTCCAAGTTGATTATCTTAACTGGCCGCTCAGTGTTCTGCGTTTACGTTCGGCCGCAGCTGAGGCTTTAGTTGGCGCTGCTGACAAAATTTTACAAGCTTGGCGCACTTATTCGGATCCAACCTGTGCGATTCTCGCCCAATCTACAGTTGACGGTAAGGAAGAAAATCATAATACAATTACGCCTATTGCCCGCAATTTAGGGCAGGAATATGAGCTGGCCTTAGTTTTGCGCAACAATCGGACAAGTCCGGAATATCCGTTGGGAATTTTCCACCCGCATGCCGACAAGCATCATATAAAGAAAGAAAACATCGGTTTGATTGAAGTCATGGGACTTGCAGTTTTACCTGCCCGTTTGCAAAGTGAATTGCAGGCATTACAACAGGAATTGATTAAGGGTAAGACCGGTGAAAATAATGCAGCTTTACAAATTCACAGTTCCTGGGCCGGCGATTTATTAAAGCGCTACGGTGCGGCAGCTTTTCGCGGGGAAGAGGGGCAGGCGCTTTTGCGTCGGGCCGTGGGCGAAGTTTTTGCTTCCTGTCTGGAAGATGCCGGTGTCTATAAGTTGGATGAGGCCGGAATAGCCGGAGTTAAACGCTTTTATGCTTCACTTTGAAAAAGCGCCGTGCCGGAGACTGTGAGCAGTTTTTTTGGCTTTTCAGCGAAAGTGAAGTATAATTAGCAAAAAATTAGAGGAAGGTATATATGCTAAACTTAGATGCTAAAACATTGAATCAGTTCAAAGAACGTTATGAAGCCGATAAGCAGAGCCTGGCTGTCGCCGGCGCAATTGCCAAAGTTGGCCTGAATGATGCTTCTGTTAATCCGGAAGTTCTGCGCCGTCATACTTTTGTCTTTTCTGAAGAGCCGAAAATCGGTAAAATCACCAATCAGAAATCATCCGGACGTTGCTGGATGTTCTCCGCTTTGAATGTTGCCCGCTTGGATATTATGCAAAAATTCAATATGGAAACTTTCGAGTTTTCTCAAGCCTACACATTCTTTTATGATAAGTTGGAGAAAGCCAATTATTTCCTGGAATCAATTTTGGAAACGTTGGATGAAACAACAGATTCCCGCTTGATTAAGCATTTGTTGCAAGCTCCGGTGCAGGACGGCGGACAGTGGGATATGTTCAAGGGTATTTTGGCTAAATACGGTTGCGTGCCCAAAGAATTAATGCCGGAAACTTTCCACTCTTCCAATTCTTCCAGAATGGCTGCTTATTTAACCACAATGTTGCGCTCCTTTGCCTGCGAGTTAAGAACACAGCATTTTA
The DNA here is from genome assembly GCA_902373515.1 of uncultured Eubacteriales bacterium. GTDB lineage: Bacteria > Bacillota > Clostridia > Saccharofermentanales > Fastidiosipilaceae > Amygdalobacter > Amygdalobacter indicium. The sequence goes on from CABKML010000015.1 coordinate 9,075, forward strand.
CTGCCGGTAAAACAGCAGAAGAATTAAGAGAAGCCAAAGCCGAAATGCTCTACAAAGTATACAATTTGCTGGTAAAGTGCTTAGGTCAGCCGCCGGTGAAATTCAGCTATGCTTATCGTAACAAGGACAAGAAATATGTCCGTTTGCCGGAAACTACACCGCAGGAATTTTTCCGTACTTATGTTGCTTGGGATTTGGAGAATATGGTGTCATTAATTAATGCGCCGACGGCGGATAAGCCTTACGGTCATACCTACACCGTTAAATTCTTAGGCTCAGTCAAAGAGGCCGCTCCGATTTGCTATCTCAATGTTCCGATTGATGTTTTGAAACAAGTTGCCGTTGCTTCCATCAAAGACGGTCATCCGGTCTGGTTCGGCTGTGATGTCGGGAAAAATCTGCTCGGCAAAGAGGGAATCATGGATTTGGACAGCTTCAATTATGATTTAACTGTGGGCGAATATCAGCACATGAACAAGGCGGAACGCTTGGACTACAGCGAATCGTTATTGACCCACGCCATGGTTTTGGCCGGTGTGGATTTGGACGAAAACGGCAAGTCTTTGACGTGGAAGGTGGAAAACTCTTGGGGTAAAGACGTCGGCAAAGACGGTATTTATTCAATGAGCGATGCCTGGTTTGATGAGTATACTTACCAAATTATGGTTAATAAAAAGTATGTGCCGCAAGAATACTTGGCCGCCTTGCAGGAAAAACCGAAGGAACTTGAACCTTGGGACCCGTTCGGTGCCTTGGCGATGATGCAATAATTGTTGCAGAGATAATATAATAACGGCGTAAGCGGAATTTTTGCTGCTTACGCCGTTTTTTTATAATAATATTAATTGTGTTACTTCAGCTCCGTATCCAAATAACTGAAACGATCATACATATCGCTGCCCATCTTAAATTATTGTGCGGGAAGTAAAAGTAAAGATTTCACAGCTAAAGTAGAGGTAGCAAAAGCCGCAAGTAAATTGAACCCGCCGCAAGCAGCATCTATATCCAGAAGTTCACCGACAATATGGACGTTGGCGGCAGCTTTACAGGCCATGGTATTCGGGTCAATACAAGTACGTTTAATCCCGCCTGAAGTAACTTGGGCATGAAGTAAATCGGCAACATGCCAATCAACGCTGTGCCAGTGACAGAAAACTTCAAGAAAATCCGCACCTTCGGCGGCGGTTAAATATTTAACCGGCATAGTCGTTTGATGCCGATATTTTTGCGTAAGCAGCTTTTCCCGAATGGAATTTTGCAAACGTTCCGGTAAGGGCAAATTTTGTTTCAACCATAGCCCTAACGGCCTTTTATCCCCTTCATGAATCGCCTGTTTTAATTTTTCCGACACATCCTTAATTAAGTCGGCCGGTAACCAAGTGACGGTTAAGGCGTTATCCTCCGCTTTTTCTCGGAGAAATCTTGCCAGATTCATGGCACAGGGCCCGGAAAATCCCTTTTTATTAATCAGCAGGTCGCCCTGCAGCGATTGACGTTTCAAGCGTTGATAACGGCGTTCTTCTTCCTTAGTTAAACGGGAGAATGTTTCCCAGGTTAAAGTCACATCAGTCAGACTTATTCCTTGTAAATCGGCTAGAGGAAAGTTATTTTGCTGTAAAGCGGCCAGAGCCGGTTTCGCCGGATAAGCCGAACAATTAAACTGTTTATTAGCTGTAAGCATTTTGAGAAAAGCACCGTCGGAACCGGTTTTGGGGTAGCTTGCTCCACCTGTTGCCAAAATCGCGGCCTTAGTGATAAATGTATGCTTGCTGCCCGGAAGAATAATTTGCTGTTGCCCGTCCATACTTATATCCGTAATTTTTTCAGAATAATAAATGGTAGAGAGGGGGTTAGCTAAGGCTGTATGTAATAGTTTACTTGTAACTTCTTTGGCCTGATTGGATTTAGGGTACAGTCTTCCCTGCTCGTCGTAGTATGTAGCTATATCCATGGAATAAAGGAGAGAACGCAGGAGAGACGGCGTCAGATATTGGCGCGCTTTACGCAAGAAGTCTTTGGCGGCAAAATATTTTGCCGCTAAAAGTTCTTCGGTAAGATTGGTGGCCAAATTAGCTCTTTGTCCGCCGGTTAAATTCAGCTTTTTACCTACCTGCTCCTGACCTTCAATGAGAGAAATTTTCAAGTTGGCGGCAAGCGTGAACTTAGTTAAATCCGCTTGCCAGAGGTCTTTTACTTCCGCTTCCACATAAGGGCGATTCAAAGCTTCAAGAAATTTGCCGTTACGCAGTAAGGTAATTAAAGCGGCGGCAAACAAACCGCCGGCGCCCATGCCGACAATGGCCAAATCTGAGGTAATCTGCTTGCGGTTCAAGTCCATAAAATTCTCTGTTAATAGTGAAACTGCCGCACCGGTTACAGTACGGCAGAGAAATTTGTTCAGTTGTTATGCTTGGGTGTCATCCACAGCTGTCGGCAAATAAGAACCGTTAAGTTCCTTGAGGGTGCTGTTTAGGGCTTCAAGACTTGCGTGCGTACGCTCAATTTCTTTCGCTCGTTTGATTTTGAGAGTAGTTGTCATCAAGAAATCGTCCAAAGTAAATACTATATAGCGAATATATTTGTAAACGGCCAATTGCTCATTCAGCTTGGAGATTTCAGCCAATAAATATTCTTTGACAGCTGTGAGATTGATTTTCAATGTCGGATCAAGTTCACCTTCCAGACAGGAAGAAGGCAGCGTTTCGGGATTGAGTTGTAATTTCGCAACAATATCTATTTGTTCTCTGCTGTTGCCTTCACCCCAGCACAAGGCGTTTTTGATACCGGGTATATGACATAATTTAGCTTCAATCTCTTCCGGGAAAACTTTTTTGCCGTTCGTTAAAACAATCATCGACTTAATGCGGCCGGTAATGTAAAGACAGCCCTGATCGTTCAGATAGCCGACATCACCTGTATGCAGCCAACCTTCGGCATCTATAGTCTGCGCAGTTTCTTCTGCGTTATCGAAGTAGCCCAACATCACATTTTTACCGCGGACGCAGATTTCACCTTTCAAAGGTTCATTGGCCGGATAGAGGAAACGTAAAAAATTAAATTTGTTCAGGCCGCTGTTATCGCCCTTGTTTTCGTAGTAACTCGGTTTCTCATCCGACAAAATCTGCAACTCCAAATCGGCGCAAACCAAGCCGACGGAACCTAACATATTAATGTTCTGATTATTGCAGGAAATTAAAGGAGCAGCTTCCGTTAAGCCGTAACCGGTCCACAACTCTATACCGATGTCGTTAAAGAAGTTGGAAATAGCCGGATCTAAAGCGGCAGCGCCGACAACCATCCAATGCAAATCACCCAGTTGTTCAATAATTTGTTTGAAAATCACCCGGCGATTATCCATACCTAACTTCAACATACTGTTGGAAGCCATACGGGCAATTTCAATCTGGCGTTGCTTCTTTTGCTTAACTATACCGCGCCAAATCTGTTTATACAAAGCTTCGACAATAGCCGGAACACAGAGAATAATCTGAATTTGCCAATCTTTCAAATTGTAAGCGGCGTAACGCAAGTTATCGTTGATATGAATAGCTATACCGTAATTCCAAAAACCGTACATACCGCAGGTGTTTTCAAAAGTGTGATGTAAGGGCAGCAGGGATAAAGCTCTTGAACCGACCGGAATTTTCAGCAGTCTGGCAGCCTGACCGGAATTGAAAGCAATATTTCGATGACTCAAAAGTACGCCCTTGGATTGGGAAGAAGTACCGGAAGTGAAGATTAAAGAGGCCGGAGCATCAGGGTCGAGAGCAATTTGAGCAAAACGATGATCACCGGCAGCTATTGCCGCATAACCGGCCTGCAGAATATCTGAAAAAGCCAGAAAACGCCGATCTTCCTGCTGCAAAGTATGCGCCAGCTCGCAATCGTCGAGGACAATCAGAGTTTTCAAAGAATCAACCTCGGCAATAACCGATTTAACCAAGTCGTAATGTTTGGCATCAAAGGCCAGAATATCAACGGCAGCGCGTTGCAACAGTACTTTCAGTTCGTTAAGAGACAATTGCTTATCCAAAGGCACGGAAACACCTAAACCGAATAAAGTCGCATTGTGCTGCACGATCCATTGATAAGAGTTTTCCCCGATTACGCCGATGCGATGTCTTTGTTCATCCAAGGAGACGGTAGAACCGGCCGAACCGTAATCAGCCGGCTTATCAACAGGGGATGCGGGAGATTTAACGGCATAATCCGGCGGCAATTTTACAAGTCCCAGTTGCAAAAAACCTGTTCCCAGAGCTTGAATATCGTCCTGTAAATTTTGATAAGTTTTATGTACGCAGGCCCCCTTTGCCTGCAGGCGATAAATGTAGGCGTCATTATTGCCGTATTGGCTGACACAGTAATTCAGGAGTGCCCGTAAATCCGAGAAAACCGGATGTTCGACATAAGTTTTGCCTTTTATATAATTCATAGTGTTAACCATCCTAAGTTAAATTCGTGGCGGCGCACGTTTAGCTTATTTTAGCATTATTTAAGCCGCTATGTTGAAATAAGCATAAAGAAAAGTTTGTATAATAAAAAGCACGGCGATACCTTTGTGGTACCGCCGTAGTTGCTTGGTAAGTTAAGCTTGCAAGCAGAACTTAACGTTTGTATAAATCCATGAAGTAAGCGACTCGTTTCGCAATATCGTCGGTTAAAGCGCCGCGTTGCATCCGCCAGACCCAGTTATTACCCATAGTAGCCGGCAAATTTATTCTGCCTTCGCTGCCCAGACCTAACAAGTCCTGCACCTGGACAACGGCCAAATTGCTGACTGTTGCCCAAGCGGCACGCATCATACCCCAGTTATAGCCTTCATTATCATCAATATGCAGATACTCCCGCGCATATTGCACAACATCCTGCGGTACTTCCTGCATCCAACCGTAAACGGTATTATTATCATGCGTACCGATATAGACACAAGAATTCTTAATATAATTATGCGGTAAATAATCGGCATTTTCGTTGCGATTGAAGAAAGCGAATTCCAAAACATACATACCGGGCAAACCGGAATCGGCTAATAATTTTTCCATCGACTCCGTGACAAAACCCAAATTTTCGGCAATCATTTCATTTTGCGGGAAGCACTCTTTGATTCTTTGGAAAAATTTCAAGCCGGGACCTTCGCACCATCTGCCGTTTCTGGCCGTAGATTCGCCGAACGGTACGGCGTAGAAAGCGTCGAAACCGCGGAAATGATCCAAGCGCAAAACTTGATAAATTTGAAATTGATGTGCTAAACGTTCCATCCACCAGGAGAAATTATCCGCTGCCATTTTCTCCCAGTTGTACAAAGGATTACCCCACAACTGACCGTCGGGTGAGAAACCGTCGGGCGGGCAGCCGGCAACTTCAGTCGGATTTAAATTGCCGTCCAGGAGAAATTGCCCGACATTGGACCATACATCGACGCTGTCGGCGGCAACATAAATAGGCAAATCCCCGATGAAGCGGATTCCGTGCTCCTCTGCATATTGTCTCAAAGCATACCATTGGCGGAAGAAAAGATATTGAATAGCTTGCCAATAATAAACTTCCTGTCCCAGTTCATTCATCCAGTTGGAGACTTTATCTTCACTGTAATAGCGATAATATTCATCCCAACTTTGCCAGGGACGTCCGTTGAACTTCTGCTTCAAAGCCATGAACAGAGCGTAGTTGTTCAGCCATTTCTGCTCTTTTTGCACAAAATTTTGAAAATCCGCTTGGAGGGAGTGGTGCCGCAAATTATCGCAGGCAATGCGCAAAACTTTAATTCTTTCATTATATAAGATACCGTAGTTAACTTTCGTTTCATCGTCGAACCAATGAATGTGTTGATAATCGTCAGGTTTAAGCAGACCGGAATTGCTCAAATCGTCAAGATCGATCCAATAAGGATTACCGGCAAACGTTGAATATGATTGATACGGCGAATCTCCGTAACCTGTAGGACAAACCGGCAAAATTTGCCAATATTTTTGTTTGGACGTTTGTAAAAAATTAACGAAATTACGTGCTTCTTGCCCCATTGTGCCGACGCCGTAAGGTGACGGTAAGGAAGTAATCGGCATTAATAAACCTGCTGAACGCTGCATAAACAAAACCTCTTTCAATTGATAACAATCAAACTTATTGTCCGTTGTGCTATTATTGTAGTAAATTTTCAGTCGTTTTGGCAACATTTAAAGTATTTTTTTAGCTAAAGTAGAGAATTGATTTATGATAAATACACAAGAACAAGAGAATTTACAGGCAAATGTCGAAGAATTGAAGCAGCCGGAAGCATTTATGCAGATAAGAAACAAGGGCGATTTTGAACCTTTGGTGGATATTCCCGAGCCGAACTTAATCAATTTAATGAAATTCGGTAAGATTGATGAGCGGAAAAGGCGGCAGGAACAGCAAAGTATGCAAAACCGGGAAGCAGCCTTACCTTTGCAACCGCAAAAGAAAGCGTTGAAGATCAACGTCGATGTGCCGCCAGTGACTATGGATACTCCGATTAAACGGGGAAAAGTAGGGCGCAAAAAAAGGAAAACAGGCGGCAAACGGGTCTGGCTGATACCGCTTATAATTTCGTTACTCCTGCTGCTGCTTATTGCCGGAATTCTGCTGTTACGTCGTTATAAGCAGGAAACACCGATGAATTTTCAGAAACGTCTAAGTAAATATGAACGCTCTTTAGTAGCAGCAGCCAGAGAAACGGGCGTCTGGCCGTCAGTTACGGCAGCGCAGCTTTATATTGAAGCGGGTGACGGTCCCAACAAACTGGCCGATTGGGATAATAACGGCTTCGGTTTGAAATGGCATGATAATATGGCGCGCCGCCATCGCAACGCCGCCTGGCCGGTGACATACGAAACGAAAGAGTATATTGACGGAGAATATATAACAATTGATGACCTTTTCGGGAAATTTGCCAATTTTGAGATCGGAATATTCGAACATGACCGTATCTGGTGGAACGGCTATCACGAGGAAGCTCGGGAAGTGCTGATGAATCTGGCGGACGGAACAAGAGAACAGTTCATTGCAGCTATTTTGCATTATGCCACCGACCCGTCTTATCGAGCGGCTATTACTAAAGTGATTAAAGAACAGAAATTGGATTATTTGGATAAATTGGCTTTCCCCGACGGTAAACGCCTGCGCGCCGGCTTCCCGGATTTGCAAAGACGGGAAGAGCAGGAAGCTTTGGAAGATTTTGTCAAAAGAAGAGATGAAAAAGCGGCCGCAGAAGCAGCCGAAAAAGCCGGAAAAAAATCCCGCTCGCAGCAAGCGGACAAAAATCAGGGACAAAATGCAAGTAAACCGGCAGCGACAATAAGTCGAAAAAAATTAAAAGAGGAAGTAAAAGCCTTGCCGGATGAACAAAAAACGGAGATATTGCAAACAGTCAAAGAAAAAATGTTCCGTCAAATCGGGCAATATCCGGATGACGGCTATAATGTAAAGAATCTGGTTAGCAAAAACTTACAACAGGCGTTGACAAGGTAGGTGAAAATATGCGGACAAAGTTAATTAGAGCCGATATAGGATTATGGCAGCAGGTAAATTGTCATCTGGCAGTCTATGCTGCCTGTCTGGCTCGTAAAATGTTGCGCTTCTTACATCGGGGCGCCACTGTTTTTCCGGGTAAAGTGGCTTTACGCCTGGTACCGAATATCCTGTCTTATCTGGTCAGCGGCCGGGATTTAATCTTTGTTACGGGAACTAACGGTAAAACCACTACTGTCCGTTTCCTTGTGAAAATTTTGGAAGCGGCCGGTTTTAAGGTGATTACCAATGTTTCCGGTGCTAATTTAACCGACGGTATAGTGGCGGCGATACTGGAACATTACCAAGACTTGATTAACGATAATCCGAATCCGACTGAGAGTAAGTTGGTTCTGGTGATGGAAATTGATGAGGCTTATTACGGCAAATTAGGCACGCAAGTTCCGTGGCTGATTACTGTTTTAACGAATTTATTCCGGGATCAGCTGGATCGCTACGGTGAATTGTCCACAACCAGAAAACTTATAAGCAAAGGCTTAGGTTGTCAAGCGGACAGTAACTGCAAGGAATTGGCCCCGAGCGGACGCACCTTTATAACTTGCGCCGATGATGCTATGAGTATGAGCCTGTATCGCTGTCATAACGGTAAAATTTTGACATTCGGAACGGATGCGGCGGCGATGAAACCGGGACATCCGAGTAAATTGGGTGACGGCAATTTCTGCTATTTTTGCGGGCGGGAATTGCAATACAGCGCCTACAATTACGCACATTTGGGCATCTTCAAATGTGAAAGCTGCGATTTCTGCCATCAGCCGGCCGACCTTGTGTTTAAGCCGCTTACCCCTGAGGCGGGAGCTGAGGCGGAAGCAGCTGCGGCAACTGCCGGCGCTGCCGACAGGAGCCGGAACAGGAACAATTATGAACTTACATATGCCGGCGAAAAAGCCGCGTTACATTTATGCGTCGGCGGTCGACATAATGCTTACAATGCTGCTGCTGCCCTTTTGGCGGCGACGGACTACCTGCACGGCAAGCAAATAAAAGACTTTTCTTTACAGAAAATGGCAGCGTCTTTGAGTAAAATCGAGGCGGCATTCGGGCGGATGGAGCGGATTGAATTACCTGACAATAAAGAAATTTGTCTGATTTTGGTCAAAAATCCGGCCGGCTTCAATTTGGCGTGGGATTATTTGCAGGAACAATCCGATTTGGGCGGCTTGTGTCTGGCCCTTAACTCCAAGGTTAATGACGGCAAGGATGTTTCCTGGATTTGGGATATTTCTTTGGAGACCCAAGGCTTACAGGCGGCTGATTTTGCCGAAATTGCCGGCGATAACTATCGGATTTTCCTGGGCGGAGAGCGGGCTTTGGATTTAGCTTGCCGCTTTTACTATGCCGGTTTCCCGGCCGAGCATTTGCAGGTGGAAAAAGATTATAATACTTTGTTGGATCGGGCCATAGCCGCAACACCGGCAGGCAAGTGTCTTTATTGTTTGCCGAACTACACAACGATGTTGGCGATAAGAGCAGCTTTAGCCGCCAAGTACAATTTACGGGATTTTTGGCTGGAAGATTAGACCAAGTGGCTGAAGTTAAGGTAAAAAAGAAGCGGGAGATTCAGATGGAACTTGAACAGGCGAAATTGAAATTAGCGTGGCTTTATCCGGAATATTTGAATTTATACGGTGATCAGGGAAATATTATTTGTTTGCAAAAGCGAGCTGAATGGCGGCACATTACGCTGCAGGTCGACAAAATAAGTTTGCAGGACGAGTTTAAGGCGGCCGCTTACGACCTGGTTTTTATGGGTGGCGGTCAGGATCAGGAACAGGAGGCCCTGCATCAGGATTTATTGGAAAATAAAGCGACGGAGTTGCGTAAATATATTCGCTCCGGCGGGGTGATGCTGACTATTTGCGGCGGTTATCAACTTTTAGGTAAATATTACAAAAGTGCCGACGGCAAATTGACTCCCGGAATAGATGTTTTACCTTTAGTTACGCTCGCTCAGAGCCGCCGCTTGATAGGCAATCTGGCGTTTGTCGCCGATTTACCTCTGCCTGAAGCCGACAGACTTATGTACGGCTTTGAAAACCATAGCGGTTTAACTTATTTTTTAGATGAACGGGGCGAGATGCTGCGCGGAGAGAAAGAGACTGAGGAGATAGCACGTCTTGCTTTCGGACGCGTAATTAAAGGTAACGGCAATAACGGCGCAGACGGCTATGAAGGTTGTCATTATCTGAATTGCTTCGGCACTTATGCGCATGGGAGCTTTCTGCCGAAAAATCCGGCTTTTGCCGACTACCTTTTAACAACGGCACTACAGAAAAAGTATAAATTGGCGGCCGATTTTACCTTGCCACCGCTGCAGGAAAATATACTTACGGCTCTGCGGGCCCAATTACAACAGTTACAGGCGTAAGGCGGAAAGAAGGTTGAAAATGAAGTATAAATTGATTTCTTTTGATTTGGACGGAACGCTGGTCAACACTTTACCGAGTTTAGCTTATGTCGGTAATTTGTGGTTGCAGGGTTTGGGTATAAAACCGGTAGATCCGGCCGACTATGCGTTTCTGGTAGGTCGCGGTTCCAAAAATCATGTAATCGATTTGTTGAAGTATGTTGATTACCCGCCGTATGATGCCGAATTTTTGCAATTACAGTGGCAGCGCTATATAGAACTGTTGAAAAACAACGGTACTTACAAAGTGCAGCCTTATCCGGGTTTGGTTGAATTGCTCGAAAGCTTAAAAAAGGCTGATATTTCTTATATTGTTTATACCAACAAAAAGGAAACTGTTGCTGCCCGGGTTTTGCAGGCTGCTTATGCCGGCACGGGAATTGAGTTTCCCGTAATTTACGGGGACAAGCCCGGAAATATCATCAAGCCGGACGTTACCCGTTTACTGGCCTATATGAAGGAACACAGCCTTTCGCCGGCGGAAGTTATGCACGTGGGAGATACCAATGTTGATATGCAGACGGCGCATAATGCCAAAGTCACGGCGACCGGAGTGTTGTGGGGTTTCAGAGACAAAGCTGAATTACAGGCTGCAGGAGCTGATTATCTTGTGCAAACACCGGCAGAATTGCAACGCTTAATTTTACAGAATGTTTAACTCGAATCCTACCGGCGGTCCTTCTACTTGTGGTCATTCTGTTTGAGGTCCGACAATCGGTCGACGGTTAAGACGGCAAATCGCTGCTCGGCGCAGAAGCAAGCTGCAGCAGGTCGAATTGGTATCTTTGCTTGAAATTACAGCGCAAAAGTGTTGTCGGCAATCCCTCTTGGATAATAGCGGCAATTAAAGCGGCATCCCGCTGCCAAGGCAATAAAATTAAAGATTGGTCAAGTAAAGCCTGTAAATTATGCAGAATTGTCTGCGCTGTATGCAGTAAATCGGCAATCTGTTTTTGCGGCTCTGTCAATTCTTCCTGACTTTTGTCCCGATAAAGAGTTTTCCCGGCCGGATGTTTTTGCCGCCGCTGCAGCAGCGGCAGTTGTTGGAGGCGGAGCAATTTCCGCTCGTAATTTTGCCGAATAAGATTGCCCTTTTCCGACAGGAGCAAAATATTGTACTGTTGGTGGCGTAAATCGTCACTCAAGTCATCCAATGCATCTATTAAATAAATCCAGGCCCCGAGATAAATACCGATTACCTCCAGACAGGGACTGAGCAGCTGCTTTTTTACGGCTGTCGTAAGTTCAACTCTGTCCGTCGGCGGAACTTGCAGCGGCAGGAGCGGTAAGCAACGGAAAATTTTTCCGATGACGGCGGCAAAGGCTAAAGTACAGTTATAAGCGGCCGGGCAGCAGGAAAGCAAAGGCGCCAGGACCTGTTTAATTTGTTCGGCACAAGCTGCCTGTACGCCGGCCGGCAGCAGAGATTCAATGTTTTTATAATTATGGCGATAAAGACTTTCCAATCGGTTGAAATTCAGCATGCCGGCCTTAATTTCAGCGGCAATCTCGGGATAATTATTCGCCGCCTGCCGAAAAGTTCCCTGAAATAAACGCTTAACGCCGAAGGTACGCAGCAGATGCTCTTTATCCGCCTGATCATCGAGCAACTTCTGTTCCGCTAACAAAACACTGATATTGGCGGCATAGTCGAGAAAGCTCCAATGATGAGCGACCGCCGTTTTTTTTCCGAAATGTTCCAAACAACGCTCAGGTTGCCAAAGAGCGTCGCCGGCCTGCGGGAAAACGGTCAAAGCTTCCGCCAGGAGAACCATGAAAGTTAAATCGTATGACAGCATAAAACGCGGTAATTGCCCGAAATTATCAGCTAAAGCGTGACATAAACTGCAATAAACACTTTTATAGCGCTCGTAATCGGGAGCACTAAGTTGGGCTTTGTAAAAACGAATATAACCGTACATAAATAAACCTTTCCTTCTAATATTAGCATAAATATTAGTTACGAACTGCCTTCTTTGACGCTTAACTTCACGGAAATTTCGGGCGACTGCGTAAGTATGTGCTAGAATGAGGGCAACGGATTCTGTCAATCCGGAATGTAGTGGACTGATCAGGCCGCGGCAAAACAACATTAATAAATTTATTAGCTCGCTTTTGGGATGTCGACAAAGGCGAAATTCTGCTCGGCGGTCATAATATTAAAGAATATGATTTTGATGAATAATTTCAGTTTTGTTTTTCAATCTGTTTATCTTTTCCATGATACAAATGTGAATAATATTCGCTTCGGGCGCACCGATACGCCGATGGAGGAGGTAATCGCCGCCGCTGAAAAAGCTTGCTGCCATGAGTTTATTTCCGCTAATATCGATCCGGAAAATGAAAATGATTTGATGCAGGCACTGCACCGATTGACCAAAGAAAAAACAAAAATTATGATTGCGCATCGCTTGAAAACGGTTAAGCAGGCGGATCAGATTCTGGTGCTCGATCACGGCAGAATTGTACAGCGGGGGAAACATGCGGAATTGCTGCAACAGGACGGACTTTATCGGCAGTTGATTAATGCGAGAAGCGAAGCTGTGAAGTGGAAAATAAGTAAATAAAAATGGGTGAAAGCCGCTTGCCGGCAATTTCTTCGCTTGCTTTGGCCGAAATTTAATAAATGGTATTATCTTTGTGCTACAATTAAAGAATTAATTAACCGATGAAAGGGTAGGAACAGTCGATGGAAAACGGCAGAAGTCCTTATGATATCCTGGGTTTGCAATACGGAGCCGGTAAGGAGGAAATCCGGGAAGCTTATCGCAATTTGGTACGTCGCTATCAACCGGAAAATTATGTCGGTAATCCTTTGGCGGCATTGGCCAAGGAGAAGTTGGCGGAAATTAACGCCGCCTATGATGAACTGATGGGAGCGGGCAATTATTCGGCGCACACATCCGAAACTGATTCTGCGAAAAGAACAGGAACCCATTATTACCGCCGGGACGACGATTACGAAGATTTGGAAGACGGCGTGGTTGATCCTTGCAGCGGTCGTTCTTATCCCTCCCGTAGAGACTATCGCTATCGGCAAACGCAAGTTACGCCTTGTTGCTGTTGCTTACCGGCAGGAGGCTGCTGTCAGGCGCTGGAAACCCTTTATTGTCTTGATTGTTGCTGCGAGTGTATGGGCGGCGATCTTTGCTCTTGTTGCTGATAAGGGAGAAAAATATGTTGCAGGCACGGTTGCGCACTTTGAGCCTGACGGCTTTGACGGCGACATTAGCGGCGTTAGTAATGCTGATTATTAAAATCAGTCCGCTGAAAGATATTCCCTTTTACTTTCTGTTGCTTTGCTTACAGGCTTTGGTGCTGAGAATTTTCGGCATTAAAACGGCGTGCGAGTATTATGTCGTTAGTTCCGTGCTGGCCCTGCTGATTTTGCAAATTCCCTTCTGTTTAAGTTATATTTGCTTGGTTGCGACTTGGCCTTTTGTCAAATATTTTTGCGAAACATATATTTTAAGCCGCTTGCACGAGCGAAAAATATCTCTGTTTTTCGGCCTGCTTGTAAGTAAAATGTTTTTTATTTCTATTTATCTCGGCTTAACACTTGTATATTTGACTATGTTCGTAAAAATTGAACCGTCCGTCTTACTTGCACGGCGACTTTCTTTGGCACTGCCTGCCGCCGCTTGTTTCAGCATTTTTGCAGTAGCTTTTTATGTTGCAGCGTTGGCAGTCGACTGCCTTTTAAGTCGAGCTTTGCTTTATTTTGAGGTTAATTGGCGAGAAAAATTACAGAAATATTTGCACAATAAATGAAAAATTAAGTGCTTATTTACAGACCGATAAGCGCGCCGCGGGAATATATAGTAAAATATACGGAGTTATTGCATAGTATTAAGGTAAAAATAATGACACTTGAATTACAACGGAAATTAAAACTTAAACGTGCCGTCGCCTGTCTGTTGGCTGTACTTATTACGGCTTTAACAGCTTGTCGGGCACACAGAAATTCCAACATGGAAAATCCGACAGATGCATATGCCGATGAAATTTGTCAAAAATTAACCGAGCAGGGGGTTAGAACTCCCGGCAGTGAAGCAGCTAAGGCAGCGGCGGAATATATTAAATCCGAATTCCAAAAATTGGGCTATGTGCCGGAAGAACAGCCGGTTGCCGGAATGAACGGTGCCAACATTGTAGTCAGGATACCGGGATTTAATATGCGCTACAATCAGCGTGATTTGCAAAATAAAGCCCGTTATATAACTCTCGGCGACAGCTATGCTCACAGCAGCGGAATTGCAGTAGTTATGGCCCGGTATACAACTGTGACGGCCAAAGAAATTACGGAGGCCGACGGTTTGTGCGACAATGCCGCCGGGGTAGCGGCTTTGCTGAAACTGGCCAAACAGCTGAAACAGAATAAAGTCGGATATGATGTAGTTCTGGCGGCAATTTGCAGCAACAACAGCGAAGGCGGCAGCGCTCTTTTGCAGAGCTTGAAGCCGAACGAAAATAAAATAGCTGTAGCCTACGAATTACGCAATATATTCGGTGGCAGTCGCCTTTATGCGCATGCCGGGTGGAATTCTCTGAACAACGAAACGAAGTACGCTCATCGCCTGCCGGTCTATCAAATCGTCGATTTGGCTTTGGAAGAAGGATTGGGCGGCAGTCAAAGTCCCTATGAATCCATTTACACCAATCAATCGGGCTTTTCCGTGGCTTCACCGTTGAACAGCGCCGAGAATGTAGTTTACCGCGAGTTTACTTCGCATGAATCGGATTATCGCGCTTTCGATGCAGCCGGTATTGATACCGTGTATATAGAAAGCTGGAATTATGCTGCCAAAGATTTAGCCGGAATTAAACAAACGGACAGTCGTTTGTTTGCCAACAGTAAGGGGCAACTTTCAGGCACCAATAATGATAATTACAAAACTTTAATGCAGACTTTCAGTCGGGAACAGCTGATAAAACGTGTTAATTCTGCGGCTTTTATCGTTCTTAGAGCGTTGATTAAAGGCGCGTTGGATTCCAAGGTCAACAGCATTAATTATTAATGCTTAACTTTTGATAAACAAAGGCGGGAAAATGATGGAAACGGAAAAGTTGTTGGAAATTTTGGCAGGTGTTAAGAATTGTGCCGTAACGGCCGGCCGCTATTTTAAGCAGGCGGCGATTGAAAAAATTGCGGAGAAAAGCGGAAATTCCGACTTGGTAACGAATGTAGACCGCCAAACGCAACAGTTGATTCAAACGCAATTGCAGCAGTTACCTCTGCAAGCGGCTTTTGTCAGCGAAGAGCAGGAGAACACGGATTTAACGGATGAATACACTTGGATTGTAGACCCGATTGACGGGACCAGCAATTATATTTTCGGACGCGAAATGTCTTTCGTTTCCATTGCTCTGGCTTATAAAAAACAGACGGTTTTAGCATGTTGCTATAATCCTTATAGAGATGAACTCTTCTGGGCTGTTAAAGGTGGGGGAGCTTATATGAACGAGCAGCATCTTTGGATAAAACCTAGACCTTTGGCGCAGTCCTTGCTGGCTGTGGGGACGGCACCTTATGACAAGGACGTCAGCGGCGCTACTTTCAGTTGCTTGAAGGATTTGTTCAATGCCGGACTGGATATTCGCAGAAGCGGTTCCTGTGTCGCCGATTTGTGCTATTTAGCCAAGAACGAACATCATGCTTTTTATGAAGCGAAAGTCAGCTTATGGGATTATGCCGCCGGGGCATTGATTGTTGAAGAAGCGGGTGGAGAAGTTAATATTAATGCCGATACTTTACATTTGGGCAAAACCTACATTATGGCCGGAAACAGCGATAATTTTGTGAGTTTGAAAGCAATTTGTTATCGCTACATCGAGGCAAACAATGCTTGATGCGGTAATTTATCAACCTATAACGGCTTTAGGAGATTGCTCTCTGAAAATAAGTCTGCCGCTTTTACAACTTATGGGCTTGCGTACCGCACCGCTGGCTAATTCTGTCATGACTTCATCGGGTGCGTATCCCGGTTTGGCTGCTAATTCTTCTTGCGGTTTACTTAAGGATTTGGCCCGACAATTACAAAAATTGCAAATTGAGCCTCGTTCTCTGCTTACAGGTTATACGAGGGATCTCGCTTTATATGAGGAAATTCAGCAATTTAAGCAGCAATTTCCGGCTTGTCTTGTCTGTGTCGACCCTGTTTTGGGAGATAACGGTAAAATGTACGGCAGTTTGCCGGCGCAAGCCCTTGCAGCCGCTGTCAAGCTGTTAAAGATTGCAGATTTCGTCACGCCCAATGCGACGGAAACACAATTGCTGTTAGGTGAGAAAGTAGGAGATTGGCGTACGGCGGCGCAAAAGCTGCAGCAGCTGGGTGCCAAAAATGTTTTATTGAAAGATTGGCCTGCAGCTACGGACGTGGGCGCGGGCGCAGGCGCAGGCGCGGAAAAAAATCAAAGCAGCGGCTGTAATTATTTCCTGTCGGCCACCGGGGAGCAGTATACTTCGACTTTTGCACGTTACGGGATTGGAGAAGTAACAGCTTACAGCGGCACGGGAGACTGCTTTGCCGCTTTATTTTGGGGCACTTATTTAAGAACCGGCGATTACAGGCGGGCCATGGAACAGGCAGGTAAATTAACCGGTCTGGCGGTCAGGGTCAGTAATGATTTTTGGCGTAAGCAAGCAGCTGCCGGGCAAACTGCAGGGCCTTACAGTCTGCTGTGGCAACATTGTTTGCCGGTGCTGGCGCAAGAGCTTGCCGGCGAAGGAGGAGATTTTCAGTGGATGAACTTATCGGCAAAGAGGTGAAGCATCCCCGATTCGGTTACGGACGCATTAAAAATATCAAAAATAATTATATTGAGGTGGTCTTTGCCGGACAGAGTAAAATCTTTCAATATCCGCAAGCCTTTGAAACCTATTTGCAAATTCAGGATTCGGCCGGGGCTGATTATGTAAGGAAAATATTGCGTGACAGCAAGTTGGCCCGGTAGGCTAAAATTACGGAAACGGCCAAATAACGAAAATTATATGCAAATTGCACAAATAAGCCTTCTTTTGACAGGGGTAATCTGTACAAATTCTATATAAATGCTATACTAACACTGAATTTTATCAAAGTTTTCGAGCCCTTTAGAAAGTGAAAAGTATGATTAAAGCGGAATATGAAGGAATCAATAAAAGCAGCCCGAATGAGATGGGAAAGATGCATGCTTTGGAACGTATCGACTTTATTTTGGGGACTTTGAAACGTGATAAGGTTGTTTTAGTTACGGAACTGAGCAAACAGCTTAATGTTTCGGAAGAAACGATTCGCAGCGATTTGAAAAAATTGGAAAAACAGGAACAGTTACATCGGGTTCACGGCGGGGCTTATTTGAACGAAGGCTACGGCAATGAAACCCCTTTTGTTGTCCGCAATCGTATTTTGTGCGCCGAAAAAGCCTTAATTGCGCAGCGCTGTTTGCCCTTGATCAAAAATCGCGAGACTATATTTTTGGATTCCAGCAGTACGGCTTTGAATTTAGCTAAGGCCCTGGCGGAGTCGGGCAAACGTCTGACAGTTATTTCCAATTCGCTGGAGATAGCAAAAGTTTTTGCTTACAGTAATGAGGTCCGGCTGGTTATTCTCGGCGGTGAGCTTAATCGTTCCTGTTCGGCATTTGAGGGCAATTTGGTCACGGAACAATTGGCGGAATATTATATATCTACCGCTTTTGTCAGTTGCGCCGGGGTGAACCTGCAAGCAGGCATTACCGATTCCGTTCAAGGAGAAGCTATTGTACGTAAAGCGGCTTTATCACGCTGCTACCACAGTGTCTTGTTGGCGGATGAAACGAAGTTTCAGGAAGGCGGTCCTTATGTTATTGCCAATCTGGCGGCAATAGATTATTTGGTTTCGGACGGCCTCGTGGCTAAAAGCAGCCCGGACGTTTATGAATATCTTGTAAGTACCGGTAAAAGTATTATCGATGCGGCTTTGAATTGAGACGTCCATATAATCTGCTCCCGCCAAAGGGTACAACAAAAAAGCAGTATAAAATTTTACAGATAGTGTCTCCGGCCGAAAATATTTCCAAAATTATGGTATACTTTTGTTTATGAAATTGAAGCCTAATTGAAGTTCGATAATTTGGAGGCGGCATGAGAACAGTACCTATATTCATACAATTGTTCAAGAAAATTAAGCGCCGTCTTATTGCAGGCAATTCGTATATAATTTACCGACATAATCTCAAGTTTACATGTTAGAAGGTGTTTTATGGACGTACAGACGGCGAAGTTACAAGTGTTGGCTTACAGCAAAAAAGCTTATAAAGAGAAGCTGATGGCAGGAACAAGCGGTAATCTGAGTGTCTGTATTCCGGAGAAACACTGTTTTGTTATTACCCCCTCTTCTGTAGATTATAATGAGATGCAAGCGGAAGATTTGGTTCTGCTTGACTTTTCCGGTCATGTGCTGGAGGGCCATTATCCGCCTTCGTCCGAATGGCGTTTGCACGCCGGTATATATAGAAATATCCCACGGGTTGCAGCAGTAGTACATACCCATTCACCTTATGCGACAGCTTGTGCGGCGGCCCACTATACAATACCGCCTGTTTTAATCGAAATGATACCTTATGTCGGCGGCAGCGTGGAGGTAGCACCGTATGCGCCCCCCGGATCGGAAGAAATTGTCCAAACCGTTTTGCCTATTCTGAAAACTAAGAATGCCTGCCTGTTGGCCAATCACGGCGTTGTTGCCGTCGGCGAAGATTTACAGGCGGCCTATATCAACAGCGTATACACGGAAGATGCGGCCAAGATTGTTCTTTTGGCCCTGGCAGCCGGCTTACAGCCTCAAAGTATTCCTGAATTTTCCGAACATGAAGAGGATAGAAACAATGAAAAATAATGTTGAAATTAAGAACATTTTTCTGAATGAAAACCGGGACGCGGTAGTCATTTTGGATCAAACGCAACTGCCGAACAGAACGGCGTATTTGGAAATCAACGATCTTAAAGATTCGTATGAGGCGATTTTACAGTTAAAAGTACGCGGAGCCCCGGCTATCGGCATATTTGCAGCCTATGCTTTGGCGGTAGAGGCTCGCAGATTGGCAGCAACGATCACCGATACAACCTTGCTTTTAAGCAAATTACAGGAAGCGGCAGCATATCTTAATTCCGCCAGACCGACGGCGGTGAACTTAAGCTGGGCTTTGCAGAGAATGTGCGCATATGCTGAAACGCTGCGGACGCAACAGCCTTTAGCGCTGGCTGACGCTTTAATTGCGGAAGGCGAAAAGATTCAGGCGGAAGATGCCGACATGTGTTATAAAATAGCGCAGTACGGACTTTCCCTGCTGCGAAAAGACAGCGGTATCTTAACGCATTGCAACGCCGGACCTTTGGCCACGTCACGTTACGGCACGGCCTTGGGACCGATACTTTTGGGGCAGGAAAAATCGTATAATTTTCATGTCTTTGCCGATGAAACAAGACCCTTGCTCCAAGGTGCCCGCTTAACGGCCTATGAATTGGCGCAGGCGGGAGTTGATGTAACTTTAATCTGCGACAATATGGCATCAATTGTTATGAAAAGCGGCAAAATTCAGGCCTGCCTGGTCGGCTGCGATCGCGTAAGTGCCGCCGGCGATGCCGCCAACAAAATAGGAACATCGGGGGTAGCGATTTTAGCAAAATATTACGGGATACCTTTCTATGTTCTGGGCCCGAGTTCGACCATAGATTTTAATTGTGCGACAGGTGATGACATTAAAATCGAATTAAGACCCGACGGCGAAATAACTTCTAAATTTTATCAAAAACCGATGGCACCGGAAAATGTCCGTTGCTATAACCCGGCGTTCGATGTTACCGATCACAGCTTAATCAGCGCAATTATTACTGAAAGAGGTATTGTCTATCCACCTTATCGTGAGAATTTGGCCAAGTTATTCTCCGATCGGCAGGCAGATGCCTGCAAACACTGATACTTGGTACTTTTTTTGCTAAATACAGTTATTGTTCAGCAATAACTGAGAAAAGAAGAGGTATTTATATGAAGAAATTGTTATGCAGCTTAATGAGCTTAGCTCTCGTGGCCGGCATTTTGACAGCCTGTTCCAAACCGGAAAGTGCTGAAAAAGCAGCTGAAACCGCTAATACCAAGGCTCAGACCGCTGCGACGGAACAAGGCGGAAAACCTGCTGCAAAAGGCTTGAAAATAGCTATTGTGACAAGTCCTTCCGGCGTTGATGACGGTAATTTCAACCAGGACAATTACAACGGTATCCTGGCGTTCTTGAAAAAACACAAAGATGCTCAAGTTACGCCCGTGCGAGAAGAAAGCGGCGATACAACAGCTGCAGTTCAGGCTGTCAGCGAAATTGTAGCCGATTATGATGTAATCGTCTGCTGCGGTTTCCAGTTCGGCGGCATCGGTGCAGTAGCCAAAGATAATCCCAAAACAAAATTTATTTTAGTCGATACTTATCCTTCCGACGCTGCCGGTAAGGAAGTGAAATTGGATAATGTCTATGCCATGATCTTCAAAGAGCAGGAAAGCGGTTTCTTCGCCGGCATGGCGGCTGCCTTGTCTACCAAAACCAATAAAGTGGCGGTAGTTAACGGCATAGCTTTCCCGAACAACGTTAATTATCAATACGGATTTATGTCCGGTGTCAATTACGCTAACGCCAAATTGGGGACGAAAGCGGAAATTGTCGAAATTCCGTCTTATGCCGGTACTGATGTGACCAAGGCTAACGTCGGCGGTAACTATGTCGGCACTTTCTCCGATCCTGCAACCGGTAAAGTTGTCGGTAAAGCCTTAATAGACAAAGGTTGTGATGTGATTTTCGTAGCAGCCGGCGGTTCCGGTAACGGCGTTTTCACAGCAGCCAAAGAAGCCAAAAATGTTAAAGTTATCGGTTGCGATGTCGACCAATACAACGACGGTGCCAACGGCAAAGAAAACATTGTTTTGACCTCGGTACTGAAAGTTATGAGCACTAACGTCGAAAAGCAGCTGGAAGCTATCGTCGCCGGCAAGTTCAAAGGCGAAAATGCGCTGCTCGATGTCATGACCGACTCTACCGGTTATGTAAAAAAAGAAGGCAGACAGCAATTAACCCCTGAAGCTATCAAAAAAATGGATGAAGCTTATGCTTTAATGAAACAAGGGAAAATTGTCCCGGCAGCTAATTTTAATAAAATGAAACCGGATAATTTCACGGGATTGAAATAAGCGAAAAGTATAACCCGGCAGTCTAACGGCTTGCCGGGTCTTTTTCACCGAAAACCGTAAAGGAGTATGCAGGTGGAATATATTGTTGAAATGAAACATATAAGCAAACGCTTCCCGGGAATTTTGGCCAACAATGATGTTACAATCCAAATAAAAAAAGGCGAAATCTTTGCTATATTGGGCGAAAACGGAGCCGGCAAATCAACTTTAATGAGTATGCTTTTCGGCATGTATGAACCGGATGAAGGCGAAATATTTATTAGAGGAAAAAAAGAAAAAATCACTTCCCCGGCTTATGCAGGAAAATTGAACATCGGGATGGTACACCAACATTTTAAGTTGGTTTCGGATTATACAATTACCGAAAATATTATTCTCGGATTGGTGGGACAGGAGAAAAAATGGGGCTTTCTGCCGTATGTCGATTTACGGCGGGCATCAAAGAAAATCGCTGAACTTTCACATAATTACGGCTTGGAAGTTAATCCTGACGACATCGTCGGTCAAATCGGCGTTTCCGTCCAACAGCGGGTGGAGATCCTGAAAATGCTCTATCGGGAGGCGGAAATTTTGATTTTCGATGAACCGACAGCCGTATTGACCCCGCAGGAAATCAGCTTTTTGCTGCAAATTATTCGTAAATTGCGGGCGGCGGGAAAAACTATAATTTTAATAACCCATAAATTGGCGGAAATCAAAGAGGTGGCTGATCGCTGTGCCATATTGAATCGCGGTCGCCTGGTGGACGTTCTGGATGTGGCCTCAACTTCCATGCAAAAAATGGCGAATCTGATGGTAGGCAGAGAAGTATCTTTAACCTTACAGAAAAAGCCGGCCGAACCGGGAAAGAAAATTCTGCAGGTAGAAAATCTTATTGTCTATAATCAGCACAAATTTCCGGTTGTCAATAATGTCTCATTTACAGTTCGGGCGGGTGAAATCTTCGCCATAGCCGGAGTAGCGGGTAACGGACAGGTGGAATTGGCCGACGCCATAGCCGGTTTGAGGACAAATATCACGGGTAACATCTACCTTAACGGTAAAAACATAAAAAATTTGAATATTCGTCAGCGCACGGCGCAGGGTATTTCCTTTATTCCGGAAGATCGGCAGAAGTACGGGTTGGTTATGGACTTTACTTTAGCGCAGAATTTAATCTTGAAAAGTTATTATCATTTGCCTTTTGCCCGGCACGGCGTTCTGCAGACAGCTGCTATTAACGAATACAGCCGAAAATTGATTGCCGAATACGATATCAGAAGCAGCGAAGGCGGAGCAACAATTGTCCGTCAAATGAGCGGCGGAAACCAGCAAAAAGCAATAATTGCCCGCGAAACGGAATTGCATTCCGAATTGTTGATTTTCGTCCAACCTACAAGAGGACTGGACATCGGCGCCATTGAAAACATTCATAAACAAATGCTGCAGGAACGGGATAAAGGCAAAGCAATATTACTTATTTCTCTGGAATTGGATGAAATTATGAGCTGTGCCGACACCATCGGCGTTATTTACAACGGACAGATGCAAAAAATCGCAGCGGCAAACACTATGACAACGGCTGAGGTGGGCCGTTACATGATGGGAGTAAAAAGCGATGACGAACAATAAACAAAGCTCTAAGTGGAGCGAACTGAGAGCATATCTCAGCTATGAACGACAACAAAATCTGTTTGTGCCGCTGTTGGCTATTATTTTAAGCCTTATAGTCGGTTCACTGATTATTCTCGGTCAAGGTAAAAATCCGCTGCAGGTATACATGAACCTTTTACAGGGATCAGGTATATTGCCTAAAAGCACCTATGCTGCTTATAAAAATATTTTCAGTGACTTCAGCAGCTTCCTTAATGCCTGGACGCCGATGCTTTTCGCTTCTTTGGCTGTTGCTGTTGCCATGAAAGCCGGTTTGTTCAATATCGGTGTTGCCGGGCAAATGTTGACATCAGCCTTTGTTGCCACAATTGTTATCGGTTACAGCAGTCTGCCGGCAGTAATTGCTAAACCTGCAGTTGTTATAATCGGCATCATTACCGGGATGCTTCTGGGCGCTCTGATCGGCTATTTCAAGTATCGCTTCAATATCAATGAAGTAGTTTCTACAATAATGGTCAACTATATCGCTCAGTTTGTCATCAGCTTTTTCATTAACACTTATTATGTTAATCCCGTTTCAAGACAATCGATTTTAATTAACAATCAGGCGAGATTAACTTTAATGCAGATGAAAATCGCCGGCATAAAAGTTGACATACCGTTAGGTATTATTCTGGCTTTGGTTGCCGCCGTAGCTTTGCGCTTTATCTTAAAACGCACGGTTTTCGGTTATGAATTGGCAGCCGTAGGTTTAAGTCGACCGGCTGCCGCTTATGCCGGTATCAACGTCGGGTCAACAATAGTTTCCGCCATGGCCCTTTCCGGTGCTTTGGCCGGTTTGGCGGGTGTAACTTATTATTTAGGCTATTTTGCTTCCATTCAACCGCGAACCCTGGTAAGTACGGGATTTGATTGTATAGCAGTTTCGTTGTTGGCTGAAAGCAATCCTTTAGCTATTATCGCTTTCTCATTCTTAATTACAATATTGTCTAAAGGCAGTACCTACATGAATTCGGCGTCCGGGCTGGAATCTGAAATTTCCGCCGTTATAACGGGAATTATTTTGCTTTTTTCCGCCGGCAGCGTTTACATTCATTATTGCCTCGATAAATGGCGCAAAAACAGAAAGGACAAATGCAAGGTGAATAATAATGGAACGAATCATAATTGACGGCTTATCTTTTTCTTTACCGCTCTTTATTATGGCCATCGGCGGCATATATTGCGAGAGAAGCGGCGTGATTAATTTAGCTTTGGAGGGATTCCAGGGAATAGGTGCTTTCAGCGGCGCTTTAGCGGCAGTTCTGCTCATGCAACGTTGCGGTCTGAGTGCCGACAAAGCCATGTATTTTTCCTTCATTTTTGCCATCGCCGGTGCCGCAGTTTACTCGGCCATCCATGCACTCTTGAGTATTAAATTTAAGGCGAACCAGGTAATCAGCGGTGTCGTTTTGAACATCCTGGCCCTTTCATTGACTATATATTTAACCAAAGTTCTGAATAAAACCCTTTTCCGGCAGGCTTCCGATAAATTCGTTTTAACGGTGTCCGAAAGATTCAATATTCCGTACATCAGCGACATTCCACTGATTGGCGCTTTCTTTCGGGAAATATATCCTTTTGAAATAATCGTGCTGCTATTGGCCGTGATATTTTGGTACATTCTATATAAAACCCATTACGGTATGTTATTACGGGCCTGCGGCGACAACCCGCAAGCAGTCGATGCTGCCGGTAAAAGCGTGGCTTTCGTCAGAACAATCGCCGTTTTAATATCCGGAGCCTTATCCGGTATAGCCGGAATTTGCTTCTCTTACTCTATTTCCGGCAGCTTTTCCTCGTCCAGCTTTGTCGGTTACGGTTATCTGTCCATCGCCGCTATGATTTTCGGCAACTGGAAAATTTTACCGACAATTGCAGCCTGCTTATTATTCGGTTTTGCACGCTCCGGCGGATATTTTATTGTCCAGAAAATGTCCATGCCCGCCAGCTACTCCGACTTGGCAATGACCCTACCTTATGTAATGACTTTACTTCTGTTGCTGTTTTTCTCCAAATACAACCATGCTCCGCGCGCTTTGGGAGAAACTTACGACAAAGGCAAACGTTGAAAGGGAGAAACCTGCACTCGCAGCTTAAGCTGTACAATCGGAGAAATATGACAAACACAAGTAAAAACAAAGTCGTTATAATCGGGGCCGGCTTCATTGCCGCTACCCACTTAACAGCATTACAGGCAGTCGGTTGTCAAGTAGCAGCCATCGTCGACCGTAATACTGCCGCAGCCGAAAAGCTGGCTGCAGCTTGTCGGCAGGAACCTGTAATTTGCACGGATTATCAGAAATTACCGGCCGAACTGGAATATGAAGCGGTACACATATGTGTTGCTCCGGCAGCCCATTACGACATAGCAACTTATTTCCTCAACCGCGGTAAAGCTTTAGTGCTCGAAAAACCTTTAACATTGGTGCCCGAGGAGGCCCTTAATTTACAAAAAACGGCAGTTGAGCGGCAATTGCCGATTTTAATTTGTTACAATAACCGTTATTATGCGGCCAATCGGCAGATCAGCACAGCATTGCAGGCGAAAAAATGGGGCGAAGTTCTGCTACTTTATGGAACTTACGAACAGAATTTTCATTTGCCGCCTACCCCTTATTCCTGGAGATTCGCGCCGGAAAAAGGCAACTATGAGCGTGCGGTCAGTGAAATAGCATCTCATTTAATCGACTTGGTACAATATTGGACGGGAGACAAAGTTAATAAAGTCAGCGCCCGCTTCATTAAAAGGCGCCAAGTCTTATATCGCAGCCCACAAGGAATCTTATTGGATCAACCGACGCCGACAACTGTCCCGCTCAACATCGGCAACGAAGATATCGCACAAATAAATTTGCAGTTAGCCTCTTCCGCTTTGGTGAATTTATTAGTATCGGAAGTCAGCAGCGGCCAAATAAATTCCCTGAATTTAACGGCAATTTGCAGCGCCGGCAGAGTCCACTGGTCCAATCTCAACAGTGCCTGCATAGACGAATCGGGCAGCAAAGAAATTGACAGCAGTCTGACTATCGGCATGCAGGAAGGAATGAAGGACAGCTATCTTGCTATGTTTCAGAAATTTTACCCGCTTTCGCCGCAGCCGAAACTAACTACAGAACAATTAAACGCCCTGAACGGAGCTGTAGAAAACGTCCTTATTTGCCGCAAAGCATACGAAAGTAATATAGCCGACGGAGCTTATCTGGACCTCTAAACTTAAAATGGCGGCAGTCGATTGGCAACAGGAGACGGAAGAACAGGAGAGAACTTATGAACAGCCGAGCAGAGTATCTATATCGAGCGTTAAATATGAAAATGTTGCCGGAAGAGGGGACATTTTATAGCGAAATAAGCAAATCGGAACAAAAAAATGCCGCCGGTGAACCGTTATATTCTTTGATGTACGGCTTATATACTGATGTCCCTTGCAGTCAATCATATTTTCACCAATTGGAACAGGAAGAAATATGGCAATTTTATGAGGGCGATCCGATAGAATTACACTTGCTGCAAACAGACGGCAGCTATCAAAAAATCATCTTAGGTTCAGAGCCGAGCCTGGGCCAAACCCGCAGTGCGGTAATTGCACCTTACACACATCAGGCGGCAGCATTGCAGGCGGGCGGAAAATATGCCCTATACGCCTGCATGGTTGTGCCTGCCTTTAATTATCGCCGCTTTCATTTGAGCAATGCCTCAGAATTACAGGCGAAATATCCGCAAGCGGCGGACGTTATTCGGAAAATGACGGCAGCTGTTCAGGCAAATTCGGTGCCGGACCTGAAACTCCCCGGAAATAAGCTCTGAATTACAAGATAAAAGCACCTTGGAATTGAGCCGGAAAATATTGCAAATATAGTGCAATATGCTAATATAAGTGGCAGCAGTGTAGATTGTTTGCGTTAAGTGGTTAAGCAATGAACGTTTGCTTAACACGAAGAAGGTCATATACTTTCGCGGTAAATAATTGCGTTCCTGTTCAAATTTTTGTAAGCCATTTTAAGCAGAAGCTTTCATGTTTACTTGCTCTATTTGAACAGTTAAACAAAGGAGGTTTCTCAATGAACAAAAACAACTGTGTTCCTGCTCGGCTGCGCCTTTTTCTTTGGCTGCTTTGCAGTGAATTACTAATCATTTACAGTCTTGCTTCAACTAACACTAGCAATATGTATACGCGCTTGATCCTGCCTTTACTTGGGATCATCATGTTGAGCTTAAAAGTAAAACCGTTTGCAGCCGGTATCCTGGCGGCCTTCGGTACAAGTTGCGGGCTTGCAATTCTGCACTATTTTCCTTTATATCCTCAAGTCGCGCCCAAAGCCCGAATTGCTTTTCAACAGGCCGTCGGCAATTACCGGGAAACAATGTTGAACTATTCCTATCTGTGGGTATTGGCGGCCGCTGTCATTGCCTATTTTTGCGCCGACTTTTATTGTCGTGAAAAATCCGCGTTTGACCGGAAAACGGCGGC
This sequence comes from uncultured Eubacteriales bacterium, assembly GCA_902373515.1. Lineage (GTDB taxonomy): Bacteria > Bacillota > Clostridia > Saccharofermentanales > Fastidiosipilaceae > Amygdalobacter > Amygdalobacter indicium. The sequence continues at coordinate 36,328 of CABKML010000015.1, forward strand.
GTCAGCCGGGCAGCCGACTGCAAGAGCAAAATTCAGTGCGGTTGAATTGAGTGCCATGGCGATTTTTATCGCTTTCGGTGTTATCGTCACAAGTGTGCGAATCGGCTTTTTCAGCTTCGGCGGTTTGCCGATAATTCTGGCCGGTTTAACTTTGGGACCCGTATACGGCTTTTTAGTCGGAGGATTAACCGATCTTGCAGCCTTCATCGTTCGTCCCGGCGGCCAATTTAATCCCATCTTCACTCTGACTTCAGCTTTAACCGGATTTTTGCCGATATTTTTCCTGCAAATATTACAACGAAAAAAAACAAAGTTTGATTTTCAACATATAAACTATTGGCAACTCTTATTAGTAATTGCTGTAACCCAATGCTTAACCAGTGTTCTTATTGCTTCTGCAGTTATGACCTTTTTATACGGCCACGGTTTCTGGTATTACATCGTGCGCCAGGGAAGCCGACAATGCTTTAACGTGCCGTTATATGCTTATCTGAGCTTAGGCATTCTACAAAGCGTTAATTTGCAAACGATAAGAATGAAAATGAAGTTGCGAAATTAAAACGGACTAAATATCGAACTGCAAAACGCAAAAATAACTATACCGCCAAAGCTTATCGCCCACCGCTAAAGTGCAGTGGGCGTTTTATTTACCTCACTGTCGCCGTGTTTGCGGAAATATGGAATAAAATTCGTTTTTGAATTTTTGAAAAAAATTACGGCAGCAAATTGAGCGAAAAAGAATTATGCTTAGGAAAAAGCAGAAAGCTGTAAAGGAGAAAGTGATGCTCAAACATAAGAAAAATTTGATTTTCGCCCCGCTGCTTTGCGTATTAGGCCTGTTGGCAAGCTTTTTTTACCAAGGAAACGGTGCGGACAGAAGCGGCGGCAATATACCTGTATCAACAACAAAACAGGCAACAACCCAACCTTCGGAGCAAGCTTCCGAAAGGCCGGCATTTTATAGTGAAGAAACGTATTATATCCCGGAATATAACGGCAAAATTTCTGTAACCGTCAATAACAACGAGCCGAACTTTGCCGAATTGCAAAAGCCCTTGAAAGCTTATTACGTTTTCCAAGATTTGGATTACTTGGGGCGAGTAGGACAGGCGAATGCCTTATTGGGAAAAGAAACATTACCGGTCGCCAAACGAACTTCCATAAAACAGGTCATACCGAGCGGTTGGCACCAAAATCTTTACAGCTTTATTGAACAACAGGCCCTGTATGCCCGCTGCCATCTGATTGCCCACCAATTGTGCGGAGAAAATGCCAATGCGGAGAACTTGATGACAGGAACACATATGTTCAATAACGAAGGCATGCTGCCGTATGAAAATATAGTTAAAGATTACATCAAAAGAACCGGAAATCACGTGCAATATCGCGTTACACCGTATTACGGTTATTTCGATTTCAATAGTGAAAATTTATTGGCGGACGGAGTGCAAATGGAGGCCGAATCGGTGGAAGATAACGGGAAAGGCGTGAAATATAATGTGTTTGTTTATAACGTCCAACCGGGAGTAGCAATTAACTATCATACCGGCGAGAATACGATCGATGCTCTCGGTAAAACTATGGGTAAAATGCTGCCGATGAGTAGAAATACAAAAGAAAAGAAATATAAGGTGCCGAAAAAGCTTGTCAAACGGAGAAATAAATCAAAATAAAAAACAAGAGCGGTAAAATGTAATTTCACCCCTTAATTTCGGAGGATAGTCGGCATTACAAACACACGAAACAAAGCAACGAAAAAAGAAAGTAAGGAAAAAGGGGTAAAAAACGTTGTCTCAAGGGGGATGCGCAT
>CABKML010000016.1 GCA_902373515.1 uncultured Eubacteriales bacterium
CTAAAGCATTTATTTTATACAATTTTATTTTATTTATCTCTTATTTGTAATTTATAGCCTTTTATATGTTAAATTTTATTTAACGTTTTATTATTCTCGTCGAGATAGCTTTAATTTACAAATTCAAGCGCCGAAACTCGCGCAAACAGGCAGCCGGATCTTTATGATGGAAAACTTCAGTCCCTGCAACCAGCACATCCGCCCCGGCAGCCACAAGCTCTCTGCAATTATGCAACTTTACTCCACCGTCAACTTCAATCAGACAATCTGCATTACGCTCGTCTATCATTTGGCGTAATTCTTTTATCTTTCCTAAAGTGTAATCAATAAACTTTTGTCCGCCATATCCGGGATTAACTGACATTAACAAAACCATATCACATAAAGGTAATAAGTCTTTGATTAAGCATACAGGGGTTCCGGGATTAAGCGCTACAGCAGCACCTAAACCTAAATCTCTTAAAGAACGCAGAGCCTGATCAGGATGTTTACTCGCTTCCAGATGAAATGTAATACTCGAAGCTCCGGCATCCTTGAAACGTTGAAAATACCTTTCCGGTTCAATAATCATAAGATGTAAATCGAGCGGTTTTCGACTCACTTGTCTGACAGCTGCCAATAAAGGAAAACCGAAAGAAATATTCGGAACGAAAACTCCGTCCATCACATCAAAATGATACATATCGGCTTCCATCTCCACCTTAGCCAAATCTGCTTGTAAATCGGCAAAATTACAAGCTAAAAGAGAAGGACTTAAATACAACTTCTTGGATTCACCCGCTATATCTGCAATTTTCATATAAATCTCCTCTGTTATTGTCAGTCAAGTATAGCACGAAAGCTGAAAAAACTTAGCTGATAATCTGTATAAAAGAACTTTATTCCGCTAACACCGCAAAGTACAGTCCGAGAATTTGCAACGTCAGCCTGTGAATATTTATTTCTCTGCTCAACTAAAACTAAATATAAGTTTCGAATAAGCTTTTTCGTGTACAATTGATTCCAGCAATATGCCGCCTTGTACAAACGATGTAATTGTTTGCTGCTTAAAGGGAAATTATCTTCCACTGAATTTCGGCGAAATTTAACTTCAAAAAGATACACAGCCGCCTGCGATTCGGCAGGATTTTCAGCCAATATATCAACTTGACCGGCACCTTGTAATTGCGGCCGCCAATTATGCCGCACAATTTTCCAACCGCGCATTTTTAAGAAATTACAGACAACTTGTTCCGCTCTTAAACCTTTAACTGTTGTTACTTCCTGTTTTTTCATATTTTCTTACTGACCTCCCTCTTAAAAGTACTGCAGGAAGAAAGCGTGAAAACAAGAAAATTAAGACAAAAATTCAAAATTATTCCGGCTGCTTTTTTTCTTTCCATTTACGCAAAAAAAGCTCCCGATGCCAAATTGTCGGGCCGTATTGATCCAGGGCTTCGTAATGTTCTTTCGTACCATAGCCTTTATTTTTCTGCCACAAATATTCCGGATATTGTTGCGCCAATTCCGTCATCAGCTGATCCCGGTAAACTTTGGCTAAAATAGAAGCTGCTGCAACAGAATAAGATAAACTGTCACCTTTGGCCGGATGTTCCGATTTATACTTCGTTTTATAAGATAAATCAACATAATCCGCTATTACTGCATCAGGCTGAGGTGATAAAGCTTTTAAAGCACGTATCATCGCTCTTTTATCGGCTTCTAAAATATTATAAGTTGCAATTTCCTCTACCGAAGCTGTTTCAATATGATAAGCCACTGCAGCTTTCTTAATTTGAGCAGCCAAATTTTCTCTTTTTTTCGCCGTTAACTTCTTGGAATCATCCAAATTAGCCGGACAAGTAAAATCTAAAGGTAAAATTACAGCGGCAACTACCAGAGGGCCGGCCAAACATCCTCGCCCAACTTCATCCACACCGGCAATTAATCTCGCTCCGGCTTGATATAATTTTTGTTCGTATAAAGACTTTGTAGGATAAAAAAGCTGCCAGAATTTCTCAGCCGAAACTGCAGAAAGATTAATCCCGACCTCTGCGGCGCCTGCAACTTTTCCCGGCTTTAAATTATTTATATAGCTTGCCAAATCATATGGTTCCGTCTCTGCAATTTTAGCCTTGGTCATAGTTATATTTCCGGTCTTTCCAAACTTATTTTTCCTAAAGTACCGCTCCGAAAATCGTTCAGAAAAGACTTGGCAAAACGTTCATAATCCAATTTTCCGCCGGCGCGTAAGCAACCGTAATTTTTAACGGCTTGATCAAATAATGCAGGGCTGAATTCCGCTTTTTCTTCAAGTTTATAACGTTGGGCAAGATATTTCCCGTAATTTTCCCACAAATAAGCGAAGCTCCGATATGACAAATTTTCTTTATCCAATATAGTTTCAGGAATTGAACCGATCAGCGCCAACAATAACTGCGCTTCCTTTTGCTCAATTTTAGGCCAAAGTAAACCGGGAGTATCCAACCAGGCCAATTTTTGTTCACTGTTAATAATCCACTTTGTTTGCCTGGTAACACCGGGTCTATCGGCAGTCAAAGCGCTTTTTCTCCCGACCAAACCGTTTATAAATGTCGATTTACCGACATTCGGTACACCTATCACCATTACTTTTAATGCCCGTTTTTCTAAACCGCGTTTAGTAAATTTATCAGTTAATTCTGTCGCATGCGCAAAAATAAAATTCTCCAACAGCTTCATTTGGCCTTTTCCCTTACTGCTATAGAGAAAAGCCGGCGTATTAAGACGTTCAAAATAAGAAATCCAGGCACGATTAATCGCCGGATCGGCCAAATCGGATTTATTTAATAAAAGTAAATGCAACTTTTGCCGGCAATATTTAGATAATTCCGGGTTACGACTGCTTAAAGGCAAACGAGCATCAGTCATTTCCAAAACAATATCAACTAATTTAATTTCCTCATTCAGGCGCTTGAAAGTTTTAGCCATATGACCGGGAAACCACTGAGCTTGTACATCCATAAACAACTCCTAATTACAAAAAAGCAGAGCACACAGCCCTGCCTGAACGTTTAACTGCAAATAAGACTTACTTCTTAATTGCCAAGCGCTCCTTAACACGAGCAGCCTTACCGGAACGCTCACGTAAGTAATACAATTTAGCACGACGAACGACACCTTTACGTACAACTTCAATCTTGGAAATTGTCGGGCTGTTAACCGGAATAACACGTTCAATACCGACACCGAACGACATACGACGAACTGTGACAGTTTCGCTCAAGCCCTTACCGGACAAGGCAATGATAATACCGTCAAAAACCTGAATACGTTCGCGTTGACCTTCAGTAATACGAAGATGTAATTTGACGAAATCACCGATATCCAACTTGGGTAAATCGGTGCGTAGTTGACTTTGTTCAACTGCTTTAACTAAATCTCTCATGCGTACCTCCTCTAAATTAACACCGGATGTTCTTGCACGCATCGCAGCGGACCACCCTGAAATAACCACGATATTATAGCAGAAATAGGGATATAAATGCAAATAATCGCTTCCAGCAAAGCAAATTTATCACTACTTCGAAGCTAAAATTAACAATCAGATAATCCCGAGAATCAATAAACTGTATAATATACCTGTTAACACCGCGAAAACAAGCAATACGATAATACCTACACGTCTGGAACTCTTATTACTGTCTACGCAATTAAAATGATGCGCTTGCGAAACTTTTTGCAAAACCGGCCATAAACTCAAGTATAGAGCTAAGGAAAGAATAAAGTTAAATGAACTTTTCAGAAGATTGAACGGCAAAATAGCATTAAGCAAAAAAGGAAGTAAAGTACTTCTGCTCATCGTCGGAATGAATATAGGCGTAAAAATATAATTCCATAAAATCATTGTAATGTTTAAAGTAACTATTCCTAAAAGCAGACCGCAGATCAATCTTTTTAAGTTACGTTTGCGGTGGATCGTATACGCTACCGGTAACACAAAGCTTATACAAGCTAAAAAATTCATAATAAATCCTATTATTCCACTTTTTGAAGTCGTCAGCATTTGTAAAAACGGCACGGCAAAACACATGGCCAATGAATAAACCGGATTAAGAATGCATGCCGCCAGGACAAAGAAAACATCCTTAATATCATATTTCAGAAATGGAACTGACGGTAACAAGGGTATTTCAATAAAAAGCACACTTGTATACGCAATTGCTATAAACAAAGCCGCCAATACCAATCTGCTGACGGCAAGAGAACGTTCTTCTCGAATACTCATAAAAAACTCCTTTAAAGACAAGTGCCTCAAAGAAGTCTAACAACTGAAAGCAATTAAACGTTTTCTCCCATCCGGACTTTAACTGTCGGTTTCGGAATTACACCGAATCTATGGCGAACCATTCGTGGACTATTACCACCGGTAAGGAATTTCACCTATCCCTGAAAACACAATGTCTGCTAATTAATTTGTCTGTATTATAACAATCCGCCTCCCGCTCGACAATATCAAACTGACTGAAATTATGTAAAATATTGCGCGGAAGCATAATTCTATTTTTTAGGTTCAGCGGACTTCTTATTTTTTGCCTTAACCTTATCCGCTTTAGCCGCAGCTTTCTCTCTGTAAGCATCACTGGCCAATTTCCAATTACCGTCATTACTTCGGCTTAAGCCCTCAATTTGAGGCCAGGATGACATACAATAATAATTGTATACACCGAGACCTATAGCCTGAACTAAAGTATTTTGATTATCTTCATCGGCAATCCAACGCAAATCATCTTCATTGGAAATAAAACCGCATTGTAAAGCGGCGGAAACATAACCCGTTTCCCTCAAGGAAGTATAATTAGCTTGGCCTACGTGGGCAGAGGCATCGGCTGTTCTGGCAAAATAAGTAATCTTACTCGCTACAGCATCATATATATTTGCTGCCAAACTTTGCCTTTCCTTATCATTTTTATAATAGTAAGACGGATTAGCTCTTTCTTTGGCGGCGAAAGCAAAATTACCGTTACTTTCCGGTTTGCCGCCCATATCCTTCAACTCTTTTTCAAAAATAAAATCACTTGTTAAATAATAAGTTTCGAATCCCTGATTTGACTTTTCCAACTGACTCGAAGCACTCATATTCAAGGAAAGTAAAATAACCTGGCGGAATTGAGCCTCTAAATCCAGCAATTGCCTCATTTTAGGACTTACACCGTAACCCCAGGCCATCCCCATTCCGGATTTTTCTTTCGGTAAATCCTGCCTGTCATTATTTCTTTCCTTCATCTCTTCCGTTCCGCTTGCCAACTCTTCCAACCATTTACCGTCAGCCTGTATTTTGTCCAGGTGCGGTTTTATCGCTTCGATTGCGTAATCTCCCGCTGCAGCTATTCTGGCATGTAAAGAACGCCAATCGTTATTTTCTCTTAACAAGATAACTTTTGCACCCATATTTTCCAGAACAACTTTTAACTTATTAGCTAAAGAAATGGTTATGTTTGCTTCTATAAACGATTTACCGTCCGCTTCACCGCTTGAACCTAAATCAAGCGTACTGCCGTGTGTCGGGTCAAGAAAAACGACAGCATCGGTCAACGGCTTATTTTTCAGATTGCGCTGATTAAACGCCGCCATATCAACATCTATATGGACAGGAACACTTGCAGCTGCCGGCCACATCTCCCAGGCGCCTTTAGTCTCCGTTTGACTGTTTTTCTTACTGACTTCTTGCGGACTGTAACGAATTTCTACCGGTATTTTCTCCTGCACTTCTTCTTTAACTTCTACCGGCTTTTGCTGAGCTTTACGCATCTTATTATCACCTAAAGTAGGGACATCAACCCGATAGCACGAAGTTAAGGTAAAGACTAAACTTAAACTCAATATAAAAGCTGCCACCCGCTTTGACAACCTGCTTCTTAATCTTCGCTTCATAATCCGAACCCCTGACTATTAATCTGTATCAGTTATATTAACACAAAAAAAGCTGACAGTTACGTCAGCTTCAAAAGCAATGTGCCGAAATTCCTATCAATCGCTGATAGTCATATGTAACATCCACAAAGCTTTATTAAAGTAAGCAATTTCATCATCCAACATGACAACTGTCGCATCAGCTCCGATTTCATCGGCATATTTTCTGATTTTTACAGCTAAATCCCTTTGTAATTTCATATCATGATACCAAATATTGTAAGCATCGCTATACTCAACTTCAGCAGAATCTTTTTCTTCGATTGTAGCTAATTGCAAATACGATTTCAGTGTAGCCGGCGGGCAGACACCGTTAATTCTCAAATGTTCCGCCACTTCGTCCAATAATTCCGCCCATTTCATATATTGTGTTTCCAAATATTTGTGTGCTGTAATAAAAGCCTTGCCTTTAACATTCCAATGCAAGTTGCAAACTTTGATATAACCCAAGCCATAATTTGCACAATAAACATTGAGCATTTCCTGTAACTTCTTATCCATTCCACTTACCTCTTCCTATAGTTTATTTATGCTTAAATGATAATTTAATTCTCAATTATTAGCTATGACTAACGGCATAAACTTACAAAAAGTTTATATTTTACCTTTCCCGCCGGAAAATAAATTTTTTCAAGTGACAAAATGCTATACTTAATACGTAAGAAACGAGGCTCATATGAATGTTAATCTGAAACACCGACTTTGTCTGCTCAAGCGTTATAATTCCGCTGTTTTCGGTCCGTTATGTAAATTAGGCGAAACTGTGCTGGAACTGTTAATTCCTTATTTGATGATTAATTTGATTAACTTGATGTCGCAGCCGATAAACACGGCCGATTTATCCGGCATAAAAAGATACCGACAAATTATTTTGACTTTGCTTGCTAATCCTCAATTCCTGCAAATAATAGCTTTATCGGTGATAACCGGCATTTTAGCTATTTCAGCCCAATATTTCGCCTGTAAAGCTGCTACAACAATTACTGCCGACATCCGCGAAAAAATTTGGCGCCATTATTTACGTCTTGATACTTTAAGTCAAATAAAATTACAGCAATCGGATATGAACACCCGTCTGATTAACGATTGTTTAGCTGTTCAAAGCGGCACCAACCTCGGTTTGCGCTTACTTATCCGTTCTCCTTTTATTATCATCGGTTCCATCATTATGTGCTTTATTATAAATCCCCTGGCCGGAGGCACTTTAAGTATCAGCATCATTCTTATCGCTGTCCTCATTAACTATTTTCTCAGAAAAAGCTTGCAGGCCTACTACAAGATGCAGCAGGAAGTGAAATCTTTATATCGGCAAATTAATGAAGCAAAATCCGGCCAAAGCTGTATTCGAGCTTTCATTGCTGAGGCAAAAATTATTGCTAAATTTCAAAAAAACAATAATTCACAAGCTGCCTTCAATCGAATTTTCAGTTTGCTCAATGCCTATATAGCACCTTTAAGTCAGGCTCTAATTAATATCGCTTTGTTAATTTGTTTAATCTGTTTATCTTTAGAATTGAAAAGCGGTTTGGTAGAGGCCGCTACAATCATTGCAATTTACAGCTATTTCAGCAAAAGCTTAATTGAAAGTATTAAATTCGCCAATTTATTGGTTTCTTTGAGTAAAGCTATCGGCAGTTATCGCCTGATTAAGAGATTTCTACAGTTGCCGACAAATAAGGAGGAAAATTTTTCCTTATCTGTACCGGAACATAAAGAAATAGGTCTGGAAATTAAAAACTTGAATTTCCAATATTATCAACCGCCGGCTATTTTGGAAAAATTAAATTTACCCCGCCTGCATAGCGGTAATATTTACGGAATTTTCGGCTTGCAAGCCAGCGGCAAAAGTACTTTGGCTAAAATTATCGCCGGCATATTCCCGGATAATAATTCTCTGCACATATTTTACGATCGGCAATTATTGAATTTTCCGAACGCTGCGGCCAAAACTGCTTTTCTTGCTCAAAATGTAGCCTATGTAGAACAGGCACCTAAATTATTAAGCGGTACACTTCGAGGAAATTTTCGTTTTAACAGCCAATCGGATGCTTTGTTGGCAACTGCAGATACGGAAAAAGCAATATGGGAAGCTTTAAGCCAAGCCGAAGCGGCAACTTTTGTCCGGGAGAAAGGCGGTCTGGATTGTTCTGTAAGTGATAAATCAGGCAATTTTTCAGGCGGTCAATTAGCACGTCTGGCTCTGGCTATTGCTCTATACCGCAAACCTGAAATTTTAATTCTGGATGATATTTTGCAAGCTTTGGACTTAAGTACCGCTTTGTCCGTCGTCAAAACGCTCAAACGTATCAGTCAAAACTGTCTGATAATTTGTCTCTCTCAACGTTTAGCACCTCTCATCAACAGTGATTGCATATTTATTCTGCAGGACCAGCAGATAAAAACATACGGCTCACATCATCAGCTTTTGGCAAATTCTAATTATTATCGCGAACTTTACAATTTGGAATTTCCCACGCTCAATCAAGGAGAACAAACTAATGCGTAAATTTCTTAACTTTTCTATTTTTAATTTATTTGACCTGGAATCAACTGTTCAAGAAAAATTATCCGACATATGTCATAATTCTGCGGAAACGCAGCAAAATAAGAAGTTTCTGCATTATTCGGCCCTGTTTTTATGTCTGCTGAACGGTTTAAGTCTCTCTTTAATGCCTTTGACAATCGGCAGGTTGATTAAAGAAATTGCGCTTTTACAAGTATCCGGTCCGACTTTTAAGTATTGGAGCTTTGCTTTTCTGGCGCTGATAGTTATCTACAGTTTGAGCACAATAAGTCTGGAATTATTACTTTATAACTTCACCATTGATTCCATTTGCAATTTGCGCCAAAATATCTTCAAATTGATAAATTATGGTAAGTATGCTCAAATTCAACGCCTACCTACGGGTAATTTGTCAAATTATCTGCTGGTAGAATTGGACTACATCGCTCACGGTATCGAAATGTTCTACAAACAATTTTGTACAGCTGCCTGCAGTTTAATTTTCAGTTTTATTATCATGTGGAATTTAAATCTCTATTTGATGTTAATCATCGTAATATTGAGTCCTCTTACCTTTTTAGTGACCAACTACATCAGTCATAAAACCTTTCATTATTTTACGGTCGCCCAAAATGAACAGGCTCAACAATCGGCTATGATAACTGAAACTGTAAATAATATTATGCGCATCAAACAACAGAATAATCGTAATTATGCTGAATCTACTTTTTCCGACTTGAATGAAAAATTGCAATTCAGTTGGCAACAAGCTATTTTCTATTCTTCTTTATCCAATCCTCTGAATCGTATTCTCAATAATTTAATTTATATTCTTGTAGCCTTTTTCGGCTTGGTTTTCTTACAGATCAATACTGTCGATCTTGGCAGTTTGACAGCTTTTTTGGCATATACCAATGAATTCAGTCAACCGTTCAGCGACCTTAACGGTGTAATAACGGAACTTTCACAAGCCGACGGTGCTTATCAGGACTTGAAGAAGTTTTTACTCGGTTTAAGCGGCGAAAATCGCTCACTCCAAGCCTCTGAACCGGTACCGACTCAGGGATTGAATGTGCAAAACGTTAATTTTTCTTACGTCGAACAGCATCCTATACTTAAAGCAATCAATTTCTCCTTAGCAAGCGGCAAAACTTTGGCAATCGTAGGTCCTTCCGGGTCGGGTAAAAGTACAATAATTAATTTACTTATGCAATTTTATCAGCCTGACAGCGGAAAAATCAGTTTGAACGACCAAACAGCTGCAACTGTCGCTCTGACAGATTGGCGTAATAACTTTGCGATGGTTTTGCAGGACAGTTGGATTTTTCAGGGAAGTATTCGCGAAAATTTACTTTTTGCCAATTCCGCCGCTTCCGATGCTGAACTTTGGGCAGCTTGTGAACGGGCGGAAATCGCGGAATTTATCCGTCGTTTACCTAAGCAATTTGATACTGTTATCGGAACAGAATTGATGCTTTCATACAGTCAGCAACAACTTTTAGCTTTAGCCAGATTATTTCTTAAGCCGGCTAAAATTATTCTTTTAGATGAAGCAAGTTCAGCTGTCGATTGCTTCAGTGAAATAAAAATTCAAAAGGCGATCAAGGAATTAAGCAAAGATAAATCAATGCTGGTTGTCGCTCATCGCCTGGTCAGCATTATGCATGCCGATAGAATCATTTTGCTTGAAAACGGTAAAATTCAAGAAAGCGGTTCTCATAACGAATTAATTGCAGCCGGCGGTAAATATTATAAGCTTTGGCAATCACAATATCCTTTAGCTCATAACGCCTGATGAACAGTGCTTATTTTAAAAACGCTCCGAACATTTAGGAACATTTAGGCAGCAAAGAAGCGTCCGACAGATAATAAACTCTTAAATTATGTAGAGCACGGCTGCAAGCTACATATAATTCTTTTTGCGCCTGTTCCGGCGGGAAGAATTTACTGTCGGCCAAATAGACAAGAACCGTATCAAATTCTCTGCCCTTAGCTTGCAAAGGGGTCAGAATATATAATTTGAACTCATTTTCTTCCGGCGCAGCATCAGCACAAGAAAGCAATTTTTCCACAGCAAAACCGGTAACATCAGTTTCAAGTTCGCTGTTGTTGACTAAAAAAGTCTTTAAATCAGTTTGCTGCAAAAAACTGCGGAATTCATCTACTAATTGTACATTCGGTAAAATTACAGCCACACTCATCAAACTTTGGCCGGCTTGACAAAAATCCTGATAAAGTTTTTCAATTTCAGATTTTATAAAATTCCGGCCGTAATTATCGGCAGCTGTACTTTCAATCTTCTTTATTACTACTTCCTGCCCGTGGCGCGGAACAGCTTTGACTTCCGTCTGCGGAATAAAATGTCGGCAAAATTCAGTTATTTCTGCTGTAGAACGATATGCCACATTAATTTGGCGGAACAGCAGCTTCTTTTGCTTCTCATAAAATTCTTTTAACTCCTGCATGAAGTTCTGCGGTACATTCCAAGAAATAGCTTGATTAAAATCGGCACATATTGTTTTATCGACCTTATATAAATCTTGTAAAATTATATGTGCTGTCGCCGGCAAATCCTGCGCTTCATCCACCAACAGATGCTTTATCAGCGTTGTATCATAATCTTGGTAAAAATAAACAACCATATAAGCTAAAACCATTTTGTCAATTTCATCCAAGCGCCCGCTTACACTTGCGCACTTATTTATAATCAATTTCTGCTCTGTCGCTGATAATGAACTTAACCAGGAATTAAAGGCCCGACTTTGATAAAATTTTTGCAAAATTACCCTTAAATCACTCTCTCCCAGCATATTTTGCAACTCTTGTTTAATTTCATCCGCTTGATAAGTAAAAGCCTTACCCGGCAAAATATCTTGCAAATAATCGAAAATCAATTGCGGTCGTTTAAACATAGCTTCACAGGAAAATTCTCGGCTGTAAAGGTCCTGCAATAAAGAGGTTTCGACATTCAAATCATCCAAATTTAAAGCATGCGGGCAAAAATTATGGTGCGCATAATCAACCACAAAGTCTTGCAGAGCTTCGGCAAAAGCGAACGTACTGCACAAAGATTTTACTTCTACCGCAACCGGTAAATAATTAAAATTTGCGAAAGGCAATTTCTTATGCAGAAAAAGGCTGCGATACAAATTATCCATTGTAATCGTGCTAATATTTTCATCATTCAAATTGGGCAATAATTCCGATATGTACTCGGCAAATTGCTCGTTCGGAGAAATAAAAAGAAAACTGTCTGAATTCCAATCACGATGCAAATACAGTAGATAAGAAACTCGATGTAAGGCAATGGAACTTTTACCTGATCCGGCAATTCCGGATATAAACAGATTTTGCTGTTCCGCCGCTCTAATCAATTCGTTCTGTTCTACTTGAATAGTAGCAACAATTTGTTGCAGATGTCTGGAAGCCGGTTGACTCAAAACCCACTCCAACAACTGATCATTCATTAAATCGCAACGATTATAAATTGCCAATAAACGGCCGCGGCGAATAAGTATTTGTTGTTTCTGCAACAAAGTACCGTGAACCTCATTATCAGCAGCTCTATATGTACACGGACCGATTTGTCCTTCGTAATATAAAGAAGCAATCGGGCTGCGCCAATCGATAATCCACTGTTGATAAGTATCCTCATCCATTAAAGAACAAATACCCAAATGGTAAGTTTCGATTTCTTCTTCATTTTCAAAGCGAAATTGCAAGGCGGCAAAATAAGGTTCAGAACTTAATCTGACTAAATTTCTACTTTCTTTCTCCAAATCTGTCAAATACAAATGCTGCTGCCATAGCTCATGTTGGACAACCGCATTATCCGCTGCATTGGCTCCGCTCTTATATTCCATATGTTCATCGTAAGCAGATTGCTTAAGATTTTTCATACCAATGTTCATATGGGAAATTCTTTGATTAAGACGCTCTCTTAATGTTTGAATATATTTCAGACAATCAGCCAAATAAGCTTGTTCTTCCGTAAAATTGCTAACATTACCTTCTTGAATTTGCATCTTAAACCTCTTTTCCGGTAATCATGTACATTGCAATAATTATAGCAAAATGAAAAAATCATTTTTTAGCCAATTCATCTGCAATAAAATCTGTTAAATCTTCTAATGATAATTCTAATTTATCAAATAAATCCGGCCGTTTAACTAAAGTTTCATGATAGGAACTGAATTTTCTGTAGCGGTTTTGCAAAGCATGATTACCTTGCAAAAGTACTTGAGGTACAGCATAATTGCGCCAAATTGCCGGTTGAGTAAATTGACAGCACTCCAAACTGCCGGTATACAGTGATTCTTCCGTATAAGCAGCAGATTCCGGCAAAACTCCGTTTACCATTCTTAAAGTTGCGTCAACCATACTTAATACTGCCAATTCTCCGCCTGTCAAAACAAAATTACCCAAAGATATTTCCTGAAAAGGTAAAAATTCCAAGACTCGGCTGTCTATACCCTCATAATGGCCGCATAAAAAGAGTAAATGTTCATAAGAATTAGACCAGGAAACAGCCGTATTTTGGGTAAAAACAGGCCCCTTAGGTGAAAGATAAAAAGCTTGAGCTTTCTTTTCCAGCCAAATATTGATAATATCCCGAATGCTTTCGTCTGAATCCGGCGGTATTTCGCTCTCCAGATGCCAAGAAATTGCAGCTAAAAAAGCTTGTAAAATCGGTTCCGCCTGTAAAAGCATACCTCGTGTCCCGGCAAACAACTTATCATCCACTTGCAAACGCTTACCTTTACCGAAATCACGCAAATTAAAAACTCGGTAACTGAAAATCCCTTTTGCTGCAGCTCGGCCGATAATAGAACTTGACAGATAAGAGTTTATTAATTCTGGAAACAATGTAATAATACTGATTTTCATAAATTGCTTAACTGTTCTCCGGACGATAGAGCTCAAAGAGACCATGAGGCAAATTTGTATAAATTTTACCGGCAGCTAAGTCTATTTGTAAAATAAATTCGTCAACCTTGGGTAACAGTATATCCGGCTGACCTTTTTGCGAAATTACTAAAACATCCTGTGAGGTATTCTGCAAAACATCTTTAACTATGCCGATTTCTCCGTGTGTTTTATCCACAACACAGCAATTTATCAAATCGCAGACAAAATACTCACCCGGCGCTAAAAGTTTAGCATTTGCCCGCTCAACTTCCACATACCAGTTTTGATATGCCATAATAGCTTCCTTAGTCTCAATCCCCAAGGCCGAAAGTATCAAAGTTTCCGGTTTGCGACCTTGCAAAGACAGCTTAACTTCAATAAAATCCTGCGGATTGTGCGGATTAACCAAGCGCGCATTTTGCAGGTAGGCCAACCTCGCTACATCATCGGAAAATAGCTCTATTTTAAAGGCTCCATGAATTCCATGAGCCGTACGAATCTTCCCAACCTTCAGATATGGTTCTAACTCGTGCATTTTTACTTCCTTATAAAAAGGCCTGTTAAACCGAAAAACGGATTAACAGACCGAAATACTATTCTTCAATTTCATCAACAATATCAACAGCTATTCTTACACCTACTCGGCTAGCTTTAGCCTTGAGTAAAGTTCTGATTGCCTGTGCTCTTTTACCAGCACGACCGATTACTCGACCCATATCTTCATTGTTGACATGGAGTTTCAACACCAATTGGCGTTCCATCTCCACCGGTACAATCTCAATCTCATCCTGATGTTCAACTAGAGGTGACACCAGAATATGCAGCAAATCTTTCAATTCGACTACAGCTTGTTCATAACTGACATTGTCCAGAATTCTTTGACGTCTTTGTCTTTCCATTTTTCCTGTCCTTATTGTTGTTCTTTAGCTTTACGAATTAAAGAACGAACTGTTTCAGTTGGTTGAGCACCTTTTTTTACCCATTCCTCGACTTTAGCTAAATCCAATTGTAAAGCCGACGATTCAGCTTTCGGATTGTAATAACCGATTTCCTCAATGAAACGGCCATCACGCGGGAAACGGGAATCAGCTACAACGACACGATAATGCGGTTGTTTCTTCATACCAATTCTTTTTAATCTGATTTTAACTGCCATAGTTAACTCCTTTATATTTTCTGCAATTGATTTAAATCAATTGTTTTTAGCAAATTTATATTGGTTTATTATTGAAAGGATTTGTCGAACTGTCCAAACTTCCTTGGCGCAGCAATTCTTTCGCTTTAGCTTCCAACTCTTTATTATCAGCTACAAGAGCATTGGGGGCAAAAAACTTCTTGAAAGGATTCATGGAATATCCTGCCTTCTTAGCTTTCTTGTGTTTTGCCATCTTAGGTAAAGAAAATTGTTTCATCAATTTAGCTGTTTGCTCATATTGCTTAATAAGCAGATTAATCTCCGTCACACTCCTGCCTGATCCCGCAGCGATCCGTTTACGGCGTGAAGCATCGAGAATAGAAGGATTCAAGCGTTCTTTCAGCGTCATGGAACGAATAATGGCAATGTTGTAATCAATCATTCGATCATTCAGCTTACTGTCATCAATCTTAGCCATATTCACACCGGGCAGCATGCCGACAATATCTTTCAAAGATCCCATACTTTTAACTTGTTCCAGTTGCGCCAGCATCGTAACTAAGGTGAATTGATTTTTGGTCAAATCACTCATCGTTGTTTTAAGTTTTTCCTGATCGATGTTAGCCGTAACTTTATCAATCAAGCTTAAAACATCGCCCATGCCCAAGATTCTTTCAGCTAAACGTTCCGGGTGAAATTCCTGTAAAGCATCTACCTTCTCACCGACAGTAATGAACTTTATATCTTTTCCGCTTAACTTATGAATAGATAAAGCAGCACCGCCGCGAGCATCGCCATCCAACTTGGTCATTATAAAGCCGGATACTCCGACAGCTTCATCAAACGCCTGCCAAACTTTAACAGCTTCCTGTCCCAACATAGCATCAACTACCAGCAAACGCTCCGTCGGCTTGACAATTTTATCAATGTCCTGTAATTCAGCCATTAATTCCGTATCTACAACCTGACGTCCGGCAGTATCGACAATGAGAACATCACTCATCAAATACGCTGCCTTGGCCAACGCTGCCCGCGCTACAGCCTGAGCAGACTTTTCCTCCGGTTGAATAAAACACGGCACAGCTATACTTTTGGCAAGCACCTCCAATTGTAAAGCGGCCGCCGGTCTGTGCGTATCAACGGAGCAAAGCAAAGGATTTTTACCATGTTTTTTCAAATATAAAGCCAATTTGGCTGCCGTACTTGTCTTACCTGATCCTTGCAAACCGTAAAGCATAATTACGGTTAAAGTAGAGGAAGAATAATGTAACTTATTATCGCTGCCGCCCAAAACCTGTACTAAATTGTCCCGCACAATTTTTACAACCTGTTGACCGGGACTCAAGCTTTCAGCGACATCCTGACCGTGCGCCTTAGTCTTAACTTCAGCAATAAAATCCTTTACCACCTGGATTGAAACATCGGCATCCAACAAAGCCAAGCGAATTTCACGCATCATACCGTCAATATCTTGTTCGGTTAAGCGCGTTTTGCCTCCGAATTTCCGCGTAATTGCTTGTAATTTATCGGCCAAATTTCCAAAAATTGCCATTGCTTCTCCTCTAGCAGTTATTCCGCCTGCAATTTGTCCAAATCAAATTGCAAAGTCTTATAATCCAAATCATCCGCACCGATATTCCGGTACTTATCGATGAATTCCTGTAAACGTCTATTGCGTTCCAGCAAGTGCAAACCGGCTTCCAAATTGTCCATATGTTTCAAAGCGTTACGAATATTAAAATGAATAGTCTGTTTGCTCGTTCCTTGCAAATTTGCCGCTTCCTGCATACTCATGTCTTCTTGATAAACCAACTTCAAAGCAACTTGTTGTTTTTCAGTCAATAATGGCATATATAGATCCAACAGCTCATTAATAGTCTCAGTTTTCTCTAAATCTGTCACTTTGCACCTCTCATAGACATAGTGAGTATATAGAAAACGTTTGCAGCTGTCAAGTATTACTATATGACGATGCCCTAATCATTCTCCGGCAATAAAGCTTTAACGAAGGCTTGAGGATCAAAAGTCAATAAATCATCAATACCTTCACCTACGCCGGCAAAAACAATAGGTGCAATATTAATTTTAGCCAAAGCTATAGCTACTCCACCCTTACCCGAACCGTCCAATTTAGTTAAAATCAAACCGTCAACGGGACAAGTTTCACTGAAATTGACAGCTTGGGCTAAAGCATTCTGACCGTTCAAAGCATCGATAACCAACAAGGTATATACGCGTGCACCGGCAGCTTCTTTCGCAATTACGCGCTTAATCTTGTCCAATTCCTGCATTAGATTTTTTTTATTATGCAGACGACCGGCCGTATCAATAATCAACAAATCATAATTTCTGGCTTTGGCGGAACTTATAGCATCATAAACAACGGCAGCCGGATCGGAACCGATAGTCTGACTGATCAACTTGGCTCCCGCACGTTCGGACCAAACTTGCAACTGTTCTATTGCTGCAGCCCTAAAAGTATCAGCTGCACAAAGCATAACCTGCTTTCCTTTTTCCATATATTGATGAGCCAACTTGCCGCAACTTGTAGTCTTACCGGCGCCGTTAACACCGATAAGTAAGAAAATATTTAAGTTATTTTCCTGCAAGGATAACTCCTTTTTTTCTCCCAAAATCTTACTGAATTGTTCCTGTAAATTTTGGCAAATAAATTCCGCATCGTCACGACCGGCAGTTTTCATGCCGGACTTCAGACATGCCATAATTTCATCAACGTTGGCAGCACCCATATCGGAACGGATTAAACTGTACTCCAATTCTTCCAACTTTGCTTCATCGAACTTGCCTAATTGCAATTTAATACCTTGCAACTGTGCCGTAATTAAATTCCGTGTTTTAGTCAATCCTGCCTTAAATTTATCGAATATTCCCACTGCTGAACTCCTTATTTTCATCCATATTATTCAATTAATTTACTGAACTTATCCTTGTCTTCCGCCAAAGCTAATGTCAGAACCTGCGATACTCCCCGTTCCTGCATAGTAACACCGTAAATTCTGGCACAGGCCGACATGGTACTCTTTCTATGAGTAACAACAATGAATTGAGTTTGTAAAGCCTGTTTTTGCAAAAATTCAGTAAAACGAAAAATATTGGCATCATCCAGGGCCGCTTCAACTTCGTCCAAAAGGCAAAAGGCCGAAGGTTTTAATTCCTGAATAGCAAACAGTAATGCTATAGCTGTCAAGCAGCGTTCTCCGCCGGAAAGCAAGAGCATATTTTGCATTCTTTTTCCCGGAGGACAAGCTTTAATTTCGATATTACTTGTAAGAACATCATTTTCAGTTTCCAAACAAATCTCGCCCTGACCGCCACCGAACAATTTTACGAATATATCTTGAAAATTGCGGTTTATCAAACGGAAACTTTCGCTGAATTTTTCTCTCATGGCCGTTGTAATTTGCGCAATTAGTTGATCCAATTCCTTTTTCCCGGCGATAATGTCATTATGTTGTTGCTCTATAAAATCATATCTTGTCTGTAATTCCTCATATTGCTTAATAGCATCAATATTAACCGTACCCAATTCCTTAATTTTTGTACGTAAATCAGCCAATTCCGCCGTCACTTTTTTCGGCTGATATGTCGGATCTTTACTTTCCGGCACATCATTAAGGCTCAGCTGATAGTTTTCCCATAATTCCTGCAGTAATTGTTGCCTTTTTTGTTCTTCTCTTTCCTGTTGTCCCTGTAAACGCACTGATTGTGCTTCCAATTTACTTAACAGAGCATGTATCTCATTCAGTTGTTTGAAAGCCCCGCTGTTTGACTGCTCAAACTCGGATAAATGCCGTTTCTTTTCGGCTAAAGCCGTTTCTGCCGCCTTTTTATCCTTCTCAACCTGCATATAGGCAACTTGTAAATTCTTCGCCTTATCTTCTTCTTCTGAAAGATCATGCTTAATTAATTGCAACAAAGTCTGATAATTATTTTTTTTGCTTTGTAAAGTTTCGGACCGTTCCCTGATATTACTGATTTTTTCCAAAACTACCTTCAACTCACCGCGTCGTTCGTTTAATTCCAACTCTGCTTGGTGTAATTTTTGCTGTATTTGCGTATCATTTTGTGCCGCATTATTGAGTTCTTCTCTTAAAGTCTGTAAAGCAAGATCCCGCTCTTTTAATTTTTCCTCATTCTCTTTATGTATTTTTAACTTTTCAGCCAGATTTTTATAAGTAGAATAAAAAACACTTTGTCCTTTTTCATAATCATTTTCTGCAATATCGTATTGTTTTTGCAATTCTTGTAATTGAAGTGTTTTTTGCTGCACTATTTGCTTAGATTCCGCTAACTGTAAATGCACTTTTTCCATCAACTGTTTTTGTTTGCTTAAATCCAGTTCAGCTTGAGACAATTTGTTTTCAGCTAGTTGAAATTCCTGCTGTTTACCTTTTAAATCCTGTGCTTTTTTCTCAGCTTCCTGTGCAATCTTCCTAATTTCACGTTGCCTTTGTAACAACAATAAAGTCGGAGAATGTTTCTGCTTCTCTCCGCCGGCCATAGCACCGCCGACATTAATCTGATCGCCTTCCAAAGTAACTATTTGATATCGCCGATCACAGATATCCGATAACTTTTCGGCTGTCGTCATATTATCAGCAATCAAAATTCTACCGAGACGATAATTTACCGCAATTCTGCATTCCGGCGGACATTCTACCAAATCGGCTGCTAAGCCGACAAAACCGCGAACACGTTTAATTTCATTCTCCTGTTGTAAATTAATGCAATGCGTTTTTAAATTTGCCAAAGGTAAAAAGTTGGCGCGACCGAAATGTTTCTCTTTCAACAAATAAATCAGTTCTGCGGCAGTCTTAGCGTTATC
Source organism: uncultured Eubacteriales bacterium (assembly GCA_902373515.1). Classification (GTDB taxonomy): domain Bacteria; phylum Bacillota; class Clostridia; order Saccharofermentanales; family Fastidiosipilaceae; genus Amygdalobacter; species Amygdalobacter indicium. The sequence continues at coordinate 19,324 of CABKML010000016.1, forward strand.
AGTAACTATATTTTGGAGCGATTGACCTAAAGCCGTATCAATAGCATAGGTATACTCGGCCGGAACAGTAATCAAATCAGCTAAACTTCCCAATACACAATCTTTAGCATACAGCTTCTGCTTCTGAATATAAGTCAACAATTGTCGTACCGACTGATTAAATCCCTCATAATTATCAGCAGCTTGTTGTAAGCTGTGCTGCCGATAAGTCAAATTATTAAGTTCAGCTTCCGCTGTTTCTACTACCTTGGAAATTTCCTGTAAATTATGCTTCGACTCGTTGTAACATTCTACTGCTGTTTGCAGAGATTTCTCCGTCTCCTGTTCAAGCGTTTGCATTTTTACCAGATTTTTCTGTGCGGCCGTACAATCTTGCTGCAATTGTCTGATAGTAGAAGTCTGTTTACTTAAATTATCCTTCTCCACCTGCAAACGGCTTTGATAAGCAGCTTCTTCAGCTTGGATCGTTGCATATTGATTTTGCTGCTCCCAATAAGCTTTTTTATCCTGCTCCAATAAACGGAATTTTTCCTGCCACTCATTTTCACGTTGCAAAGCCGAAGTTAACTTATCACCGAACTCCGCCTGCAAATTGTTGAATACAACAGTAGAAAGATCAATAGATTTTCTAATGTCACTCTCAACTTCCGCTTCCCGCGCTAAATCCAGATTCAAATCTGCAATTTCTTTTTCTAAATCCCGTTGATCAGCCAACTTCTCCTGCTCATTTTGCTGCAACTTAGTTATATTTAACTGCGAAATTTCCAATTGCTGACCGGTACGCAGCAGCTTATCACTTGTCACCTGTAAACTGTCGCTGTCGACGTCGATCTGATTCCTTAAGCAATTCAATTTTTCCTGTTGAGCTGTATTAGCAGAAATTAAAGCTTCCTTTTCCTTTTCTTTGTCAGCTATATTATCATTTAAAATTTTAATATCGGCAGTTAATTCCTGACTTTTAGAACTATAATCCTGCAATTCATAAAACAAACGTTGCCGATCCAATTTACCGAAACGCTCCTGCAAATCAAGATATTTTCCGGCCGACTCCGCCTGCTGCTCTAAAGCATGCAATTGTAGTCCTATTTCTCTTTGAATATCCTGAACTCGCAACAAATTATCTTCAGTCTGCTGTAATTTCTGCTCCGCTTCCTCTTTGCGCTTACGATATTTGCTTATTCCGGCAGCTTCATCAAAAATTAAGCGGCGGTCTTCGTAACGGGCACTTAAAATTTCATCAATTCGTCCCTGTCCGACTAAAGAATAACCGTTTTTACCTAAACCTGAATCCAAAAACAAATCAATAATATCTTTCAAACGGCAACGCTGCTGATTAATGGCATACTCGCTATCACCATTTCGATATAAACGACGTTTAATTTCAACTGTAGAAAAATCAAGCTTCAACTCCCGGTCGGAATTATCCAAAGTCAGAACAACTTCGGCATAAGCCAGAGGTTTTCTCTGCGATGTACCGGAAAAAATTAAATCCTGCATTTTGCTGCCGCGCAAACTTTTAACGCTCTGCTCTCCCAACACCCAAAGCAAAGCATCGGCTATATTTGATTTGCCCGAACCGTTAGGTCCGACTATTGCCGTTATACCTTCATGAAATTGAATATGTGTAGCCTCGGGGAACGATTTAAAGCCATGGATATCAAGCGATATTAACTTCAAAGGTTTACCTCCAACGCCTCTTTCGCCGCATTCTGTTCCGCTTCTTTCTTACTCTTGCCGCTTCCTTTGCCGATAACTTTATCCAACAATTTTATTTCGACAGTAAAATGAGGACAATGAGCCGGTCCGGCCTGTGAAGCTAATTCAAATTTCAGCGCCGATAAATCGTATTTTTCCTGAATTCGTTCCAACAATTTCGACTTATAATCATAAACTAAATTTCCGCTGATTGCCTGTAATAAATATGGTTCCAATAAACTGATACAAATATTATAAACCTTTTTAGGCAAAGCTATAATTTCATTAACTTTCTTATCCGGATTGCTATCTGTATAGTCAAGATATATTGCCGCTAATAGAGCTTCAAAAGCGTTAGCTAAATTTGACGGTTTATCTCTGCCGCCGTTCAGCGCTTCTCCTCGCCCGAGAAGTAAATAATCACCTAAATTAATATTAGTCGCCGCTAAAGCTAAAGTTTCTTCCCGCACGGTAATAGAACGCAAACTCGTCATTTTTCCTTCATTCAAACGCGGTTGATAATGGAACAGGTAAGTACTGACAATAAATTCCAATATAGCATCACCCAGAAATTCCATTCTCTCATTGTGAATTAAAGCTTTACCTATTTGTTCATAGGAAAAACTCGAATGCGTGAAACTTATGACTAAATTACTCGGGTCCTGAAATTCATAGGCGATTTTTTTATAAAAGTCAGCATAAGACGGGCGTAAAAACCTACGGTATTTTTCAAAAACCCCTTCATCTACCAATTTCTTAAAATTTTCCGCTTTTACTTCCATTTTGTTAGCCTTCTACTCATCTTGCTTATTCAAAACAATATTATCATCGGCAGAGTCGGTCACAGTCTCAGCTTTCTGCTCAATATTCGCATCAGCTGAAATTTCGTTATTAACTTCAACTGCAGCAGCGTCGACAATAATATCTTCATTTTTTTCTTTTACAGACGAAAGTTTTTCCGTCTCTTCCGTTACAACTTTATCTTTGTTAGCTTCTTCATTTCCGCACTCATCATGTTTCTCTTGTACTTCCGAAACAGACAGCAATTCATTATTACGTATCTCAGTCTCGCAAATGTCGGAAAAAGGAGCAGCTGAAAAATCATCACTCAAAAGAATATTAGTTATCTTCTCATGTTCAGCTAATATATTCAAAAGACTGTTCCAAGCATTAGTTAAACCGGCTTTTTCAATAGTATCAACAACATTTTCCCAAATAATAAGCTTAGGTCTTCTTTTAATTAAAGAATCCCCATATTTACTTCTCCATGTACTTCCAACCAATAACAAAGGATTGCTCAAACAGGAACTGACAGTAGACGTACTTAAATGAATAAATTCATTCAGTAAATTATACAAATGCTGAATTTCAGTTTGCTGGTTAACTTGACTTTCTCCTTCAGCCAAAGCGGTAAGTTCCTGCTGTAAATCGGAAATCGTAACTATATTATTAAAATGAAAATCACAAGGATTAACCTCAACAATTTCCGCTGCCAAACTTTGTCTCTCTTTCGGCGTTAAAAAATTCAGGCACAAGCCCTTATCACGATACTTCTCATGCATTTGAAAGCTTTGATCATTACTGTACAACTGTCTCAATTCATCTAAATGAATATCAATTTCCTGCACTGAACGATCACATTGAATAATCGCACTTTGGATTTGATCAACTTTTTGCTCCAATTGCTGAACTTTTTTGGTTTTAGCATTAGAATCCGTACCGAACTTATGTTCTTGCAACATTTGATCATTGACTTTTGACAGTTCATCATAAAGTTTGCGTCGTTTAAGACAAATATGATATTTTTTAATCATTACAGGCAAACAGTCATCAAAATGTTCCAACATCAAAAAGCCGCCGACAATACTGACTACTCGTCGATAAAGCAACCAGAATTCGTAAAATTTCTTCTCAGCTTCAGCCTTAAACTTGTCCCCGGCAAAAGTTTGTTCCTGCAACATAAGGACATAATCATCCATCAAAGGCTCCAAAGAACTTAATTCATTATCTATTTTGTCCCTCAATGTGTATAAATTACGCAGAACTTCCCATTCATATGCAGGTGCAAACTGATCCATATCAACGCCATAGTAAAAATACAGCAATGATGATTTACGTAAGTCAACAAAGGAAAAGTCGTCAGCTTCCCCTTCGGTTTCATCAATATGTAAACCTAAGCGCTGACCGCGTTCCAAACAAATGATGTTAACAGGAAATTTAACATCATTATTTTGCTTAACGAAATTTAACGCCTCTGTCTGACAATTAATAATTTTCAACAAACGTGAACCTTGATCCGGTGTCAACATAATAATCCTATCTTCTTTCTGTGAAATAATTTACACTCGCAGAAATTAAATATGTTCCTTGATATATTTAACCGCATCTCCGACCGTTTGAATTTTTTCAGCATCTTCATCCGGAATTTGGAAATTAAACTCTTCTTCCATTACCAAAATCAATTCCACAATATCCAACGAGTCGGCATTCAAATCTTCCAGGAAATTAGCATCCGGTACTACTTCTTCCGGCTTAACATCCAGTTGATCTACTAAAATTTTAGTAACCTTATCCAATATTTCTTTTTCACTCATCTTAATTTTCCTCTCTAAAATTAATTATATTTACGCCTCTCGCCCTTAAACTAAGAGCAATATCAGCCTCAGGTCAGTCCTAATCGGCTTTAAGAAGTTTACGATTAGCATACCAATACGTCAAACCTGATAATACAGTAATAATAACAGAAATCCACGCTAATGCGTTGTTAAAATAATAAAATTGCAGTAATGAACTGTAATCTGAAACAAAATATCTGTCGATCATCGCTCCTGCATGGTGCAAATACAACAAATCTGTCGGTTCGGCCGACCAATAAGCATAAGCACCGTAGATAAAACTGACAGTTACAGCTACCATCTGCACCAAAGTTTTCAGCTTTCCCCAAAAATTAGCTGCAATAACAGTACCGGTCTGTTCAAGTGCAATCAATCTTATAGCGGTTACAAGAAACTCTCGTGCCAAAGTGATAACCGGTATCCAGACACTTATGTAACCTAAATCAACCAGCATAATCATCGTCGCCAAAATCAAGACCTTATCAGCTATTGAATCGACTAGTTTACCGAAATTACTGACATGATTAAATTTACGGGCTAAATTACCGTCAAGATAATCGGTATAAGCTGCCAACCAAAAAAGAATTAAAGAAATAACAATCGTAATAACCGCAGTTATTTTCCTGTCGGAAAAAGCTGAACTGTCGGCAAGATAGGCAAACCCCATAACAAAAGGTATCAATACTACTCGTAAACACGATAATTTATTAGGCAAATTCATATAACAACCACCTGTCACCAAACTACACTAATTATACACTAAACAACTAACTAGCTCATATAATCGCGTAAATAATTCCTTAATGTAGCGACACTGAATCCATGCGCTGTCGCTCTTCTAAGTAAAATTCGTAAAATTTTCTGCTTAGCAGCATAATCACAAGTGTCACTTTTAATTGTCCGCAATAAGTCGCTTGAAGTAGATGATAAATAATCCTCCAGCAAAGAATGCTCATCCACAGTTTGAAAAAAATCCCGTAAAGCAACTTGAGCACAATTATATTCCACCCCTTTACGCAACAACAAAGCTTGCAAGCCGATTTTCCCATAAGCTCCGGAACGACGACACAAATGTAAAATTCTTTCTGCCGCCGCATAATCGTCAAGATATTTCAGCTCACACAATTCATTGATAAGCGTATTAATCTCGTTTGATTGATAATTTTTCCGTAACAGATATTGTCGCAGCTTACCGCTTGTCGGATGATATTTAGTTAAATAGGCAAATGCGACTTGCCGCATTTGCCCGGGGTTATTTTTCGACTCGCAACTCATAACTCATCTAATTCTAAAATATCATCCAATATATTACTCTCGGATTTTTCAGTTGCCTGTTCACTCTTTGCTGCATCGCCGGCAGCAGAAGCTGCAGTTTGGTTGCTACGACTCAATTTTTCGTTAAGTCTGGCATTATCTTCGGCAATTTTAGCTTTAACTTCAGCCATTATCTCTTCACAAACAGCGGGATTGTCAATTAAATATTTAACAGCTTTATCCCTGCCTTGACCCAAACGTTCTTCTTTATAGGAGAACCAGGCGCCTGATTTATTGATGATATTATGTTCGACTGCAACATCGACAACACAGCTTTCGTTGATGACACCTTTACCGTAAATAACGTCGAATGTAGCTTCCTTGAACGGAGGTGCAACCTTATTCTTAGTAATTTTACACCGGGTTCTGGCTCCTATCGGTGTATCGCCCTCTTTCAGAACTTCGCCTTTTCTAATATCCATTCTTACTGAGCTGTAAAATTTCAAAGCACGACCGCCGGTTGTAGTTTCAGGATTACCGAACATAACACCGATTTTTTCACGCAATTGATTGATAAAAATAACAATAGTTTTAGACTGCGAAATGCTGGCAGTTAATTTTCTCAAAGCCTGTGACATTAATCTGGCCTGCAAGCCGACAGAAGAATCGCCCATTTCACCTTCAATTTCAGCTCGAGGTACCAAGGCGGCAACAGAGTCGACAACAACTATATCAACTGAACCGGATCGAACCAGATGATCGACAATTTCCAAAGCTTCTTCACCATTATTAGGCTGAGATAAGACAAGATCAGCAATATTAACACCTAAAGCTTGGGCGTATTCAGGTGAAAGCGCATGCTCGGCGTCAATAATGGCAGCTATACCACCTGCCTTTTGTGCACTGGCAATACAATGTAAAGCTACTGTTGTTTTACCGGATGATTCAGGTCCGTAAATTTCGATAATTCTGCCTCGCGGTAATCCACCTACGCCTAAAGCCAAATCAATTGAAAATATTCCGGTCGGAATAACTGTAATATTCTGTTCCGGCGCTTTTCCTAAAAACATAATTGAACCTGCGCCGAATTTTTTGTCAATTGCAGCCAAAGCCGCTTTCAAAGCTTCATCACGTTCTTCGTTATCAACTCTTGTTACCGTTTGATTGGATTTAGCATTTTTACTTAATTTAGCCATATTACTCCTTTTAGCGTTCTTAATTAATTATTTCCCCGTTTTACTGGAACTTTAGTTCCGATATAAGCACATTATATCACATCTAAAATAACCACATAGGTTATTTTAATACAAAAATTCAAATTAATTCGTTACAAATACTGTCCGGTAAAATATCTTATTTTTGATTTCGCATTTTAACTATTAAAAAAGCCGCTGCAGCAGGCAGCGGCTGATAATTTCGCCAAAATGTCATTACTTAGTAGTAGCAGCCGGCTTTTCTTCCAAAACAGGTAAGCAAAGGAAGAAGTTAATCACAGGATCTGTGGTTGCATCGTTACAATATTGAATAACAACACCTTCATAATTAGTACCGAAATACAAAGCGTCGACGACACTGGTACCGTTATCGAAGCAGGCGCCGATATAGGCATTGTACTTACTATATTGTTCCTGTTTGGCATCAACAACCTTATACTTGTAAGCATTACCGTCTTTATCTGTAATTTCAAAGACATCGCCTTTGCCGAACTTATTAACCCACATATTGTAAGCCACTCTATGTCTGTGACCGTCAAGATAGGTCAATTTGCCGTCATAAGGACTGAATTCCGGACCTACCATTTTGTAAATCATATCGCTGGCCGGCTCTTTATAGAAAATATCATTAGAGTACAAGCTGAAATCGCTGACTTTTTCAAACGGGAACTTAAAGTTTTTCCAATAAACCATATTCGGTTCACGTTTACCTGTTGATTTGAAGTTATCCTTGTTGATAACCTGATCACAAGGTTGTTTAACTTTCATTTCGCCTTCCAAAACAGTTTTCGGATTTTTAGCCTTCAGGCCCTTAATCGGCTCCTGATCGGTAACATCAGTTTTCACATAGCCGGAATCTTTACCGTGATGAATAAAAGACCAACCGTTAGCCAAGTTTTGAATGAGATAAATCTTATCATCCTTTTTCACTTTTGCCAAAACTTTAGTATGCTCTTCCGGATATTGATACACATCGCTATCCTTAAGCATTTTTGTTTGCAGGAAGGGGAAATTATCTCCGTCCTGGTCTTTGACATAATTACGAATCAAGCTGTATTTTAACGGCTTAAAATCATAAGGTTTCGTCTCTTTCTGTTCTGTCGTTTTCGGATCTGTCGGCAAATTACTCAGTACAATTTTTTTATCCGTAGGCTTTGTCTTGCCCTTACCGCTACAAGCTGCTAACGGCAACAACATTGTTCCGGCAACAAGAAGTGATAACACTTTAATCTTTCGCATTGTAATAACTCCCTTTTCTCAATAAAATATACGCCATTACCATAAGCTGCGTATATTTTACAGTATTTTAATTGTCATAATAACTTCAAGTTTATTATATTTTTGTAACACGCCTAAGTTCTTTCATAATAGCAGTAATTTATAAATCAAATAATTTGCAAAAAATAAGTCTTAAGATAGGCTGTTTCCGGCATTGACAGCAATATAGGATGGTCCGGGGCCTGTTCTTTGCGAGCCAGCAATTTAAGTTTTACATCAGCCATCCGTGCCGCTTCAGCCAACATTTTGCTAAAATCTGCTTCCGGCATAAAATGGCTGCAGGACGTCGTCACAAGGTATCCTCCGCGCGGTAAAAGGCGCATTGCCTGATAATTAATATTCAGGTATCCCTTGTATGCGGAATTCTTAACTTCACGCGTTTTAGCAAAAGCCGGCGGATCCAAAAGTATCATATCAAACTTGCCCAATGCTGCCGCTTTATCCCAATCTTCACCCGTGCGATGTTCATTCAAAGCGGTAAGCAGGTTAAAAACATCCGCTTTCATCCAAGTTATTTTCCGACTGTCCAACGCCGGATTCAACGCAGCATTAATTTTAGCCTGATTCAGAGCAGTAGTGCTGATATCAACTGCTAAAACATGTTCAGCGCCGCCTTTCAGAGCATTTAAAGCAAATGAACCTGTATGTGTAAAGCATTCCAGCACATTTTTACCGGCGGCAATTCTTTGCAAAAACAGGCGATTTTCCCTTTGATCTAAAAAATAGCCGGTTTTTTGGCCGTTAACAAAATCAACGCTGAAATTAATACCATTTTCAACAATTCCGACCGGAAGTAACTCTTTTTCTTTATCGGCGGAAGCTGCAGCGCAATAACGCAAACCGGCAAAAGTTTCCAAACCTTCTTTGGCCCGTAAAGGTCCGAGGCTTTTTTCGTATACCAAACGTATACGGATAGAATATTCTTCTCGTAACAGTTGTAATAATTGAGCTTGTAATTCCGGCCAGATTTTAGCAATTCCTAAGGAAAAAATCTCAATAACTAAAACATCGTTGAAGCGATCACATGTTAATCCCGGAAATCCGTCAGCTTCACCGTAAATCAAGCGACAAGCTCCTTCTGCGTTCAGTAATTTTAATTGTTTGCGATACTCAACAGCATAACGCAAGCGCCTTAACCAAAAAGCACTGTCAAATGTTTCATTACGATTATTGCTCAATAGACGTACTGCAATTTGCCCGGCGGCATTATAAAAGCCGCTGCCGAGGTAGGTACCTTTTCTGCTGAAAACATCAACTATATCTCCGCTGCTCCAAGCTGATTGGAAATCGCCGTTCAATGAATCGGATAAGTCATTGCGATACAACCAGAGATGACCTCCGTTCAACCAGGCAACTCCTTTATCAGAGGCAATAATAGGCGGAAATTTCGCTTTTTGTAATCTATCGTTAAATTTATCCGTCATGTTCTATCTCTTTTCCCTTTTCTAATTACTGTAAAGTTAAATTTACAGTATCTTAATAAGAATGACAACCTTTATCTAACTTTGTCTCTTAACATATAAGCATACCATATAAACAGAAATGAATAACACCCCCCTTAAATGTTATTCATACCCTCTCTTAACCCCCTAAGAGTTGTGCTCGATTCGGTATGATCGAGCACTTTTTTATGTCACTTTTTCTGACGACATAAGCCGCCAACGTCTTTCTGCAAGGACGAAAAAAGCTCCGGTTGCTACTCGCTGCTACTCCAAGAAAAAGATCAAGTTCATTACTTGTCTTCCTTTTCCTCGTTATTTCTACGAATTTTATGCTTCGTCAAATAACCGCGTAATCTTCTTAAAGCTTGCGACTTGGTAATCGGTAAAATGCTTAAGAATCGAGCTTTGGCATCCTCATCAAATTTTTCGTCTTTATTCTTCAACGGTGTTTCCAATAACTCCGGATTAAGAAGATATTTATTCAAGTGTTTCAAGCTTTTCACCAAATAATAACCGTCACATATACGTTCATCAATGGTAAAAGCCAATTCCAGTGATTTGCGCCAATCAAGTTCGCCGTTCTCATAGAAAGGATATTTTTTCAGTCTGCCCACGGTTAAAAAGATACTGCACGTTCCCATTTCATATAAATGATGGAAAACGGCATCGCCGCCTATTGTACCTAAATGAGAAATAAATACGGAAGAATAAAAAGGAAATTGCTGAATTGCCGCCTTAGGAGCCAATCCGTAATAGTCCAGGCACCTATAAATGGCAAAAACCGTACTGATAATACAGCGTGGCATTTTCAAAAGCCACAAAATCGCTTTATCGTCCAAATTCTCTTTGCCGCTGCGCAACAATTTATTTGTTGTATCCATTTTTTCGGCAATAGTAAATAAATCATCATGGTCATCGAATTTCAGTCGGGCAACCGACTCATTCCCCTCGTCAGTTAAACTGTCTTTTACCACATAGAGAATTTCAAAACTGTTACGTTGATAAAGGCGACGTCCGGCGACGAAGCGATTCATTTTAGGCCTTTCGGACATGGTGCGTTGAATCGCGGCAACTAAGACATTGAAAAAAGTTATTTTAATTCCCTGGCGTCTTTTACTTTTTATATAATCACCGATCGCTTCGTAAGGTATATGATACTTATAAAAAATTTGTGATTCTATTCTTGAGCGCATCATATACGGAATGATCAGATTCATCGGATCACCGTCGTTAACTAAATATCCGTCCGGGCGTTGCCTTCTAAAACCAAAAGCCATATCAATCCTTCTTATTTGTTAAAGCAGCAATAGCCGCTCCTACTAAATTACCGTTTTCTGTCTTGTTAAGTTTAACATATAAATGTAATTCATTATTGATGAAACTTCTAATATAATAAGCCATCTTACTTTGAATTAATAAAGACTTATAATATGTAGAACCGTCTATAGTAACTACTGTAGGTTTGAGCGGATTTTTGCCGGTATCAGCTTTAACTAAAGCTGCAGCCAACGCCACAACCGCATATTTGGAGGCTCTTTCGAAAACATTGTCAATCAGATAATATAAGATGCTTCGATCAATATCATTGGCACATGCCTGACTTAATTTGCCCTGGCCGAAAGGAGAACGCATATAATCATCCAAATCTTTCGTTGTAACTTGAGATATATGTTCAAAATTAGTTACAAAAAAAGTACTGAATAAATGTTCTTCAATTGCCCGGCGAATTATATACAGGCTTAATAAACCCAAATAGCGCCCGGAAATGCGTTTTTCAAATAAAGAATGTCCCGGATCGCTTGTTCCTTCATCCATCTCCTGCTCAATTGCGGAAGTTTGTAATGGACAATAATAACCGCTTTCAGTATTGATAATCATCCGACCGCTTAAGACTTCCGGGCTGACGGACTTTCTTATTTTTACTATATCATTTGAAGTTTCAACATAAGCCAAATTAATACCGGTTCCTAAAATATAACCGATGAATGAATCATAAACTTCTTCACTCAAGAAAGCTCTACCGCCTAACAGAGCCGCAACCGTATCGTTCAAAATACAAATATTTTTGTCAAAAGGTAAATTGTGCCGTTTAAGAGCCTCTTTCAAATCTACCCCGATCAAACTTCCGACTACCTCCGGCGCTCTGACTTCTTTGGTGAAGCTCAAAACTCTACCGTCTCTATTTGCCGTAATTTCTGCCGGATAACTGAAACAAAAACCTATATTATCACTTAAATTTATGACCGGTCGCAAAAATTCAACAATCTTATCGTAAAATTCAAGTTTACTTAATTCACCGTCGGAACCGGGCATCGGATAAACTTCATAATTGGTAATTTCCGGTTCACGATCACTATGCATAGTTAATACCGCTACCCGAAAATTAGTACCTCCGGCATCTAGAACAATACAGGGCTTTTCAAAAGGTACTTTATTTTCTATGTCGATAAACGTCGGTAACATTGCTAACGGCATCACCCCTCGTTCCTGCGCCTTTTGATCGGCTTCTTGCTCCGGCAGCAATCCGAGTGACATAGACAAGAGAAAGTGTTCCAACTCGGCACTTAAATCTACTTTATCGGCATCTAAATCATATTTTTGCAAAAATGCTTGTACTTTTGATTTGGTCATTCTTCACCTCATAGTTTATACTTTATTTAAGGTTTATTAGCACTAATTATATAAGAGTAAAATCTAAATTTAAAGTATGTATCGAGATTTTATCTCCAAATTTATAATATAATTCACTTTAACACCGAAAGGATGGTAGCAGACAATTGACAAATAAAAAATATCACTTGATTTTAGTAGGATTAGGTAGAGTTGCCGATAAACATATCAAAGCTTTTTACCATTTGCAGCGTTATTTTTCCGGCGTCACCTTAATAGATTTGAACGAAGACAGTTGTGCCGCTTTTGCTGAACGCAACAAATCTTTTTTACCTGCCGCTTATAATTTTGCTGTTGATCTCGAATCTTATTTACAAACCGCTGCCATGCGCCAATTAACCGCGGAACGACGAGTCATCGTTGGTATTACTACACCCTCCAATCTGCATTTTACGCAAGCTGAAATCGCTTTGACCCATCACTGCCACTGTTTAATCGAAAAGCCTCTGACACTGAATATAAAGGAGGCGGAGGAATTAATAAATCTCAGTCACTCTTCCGGCTGTCAGGTAGCTGTCGGTCATATCTATCGTTATTTTCCGTTCGTGCGACAGCTGCATGAAAAATTGGAGCAGGGTTTAATCGGTGAAATAATAAGCGCTCAGCTTCGGCTTGATTGGGGTCATCCGCAAACTTATTACGATCAGGCTGCCTGGCGAGGACGTTACCGTAGTGACGGCGGCGTGCTGTTAAATCAGAGTATTCATGCCCTGGATTTATTATTTTATCTGCTTAATAGTGAGTTTGCGCACGGAACTTGTTATTTAGCCCAACTTAATCATCAGATGGAAGCGGAAGATTATGCCGCCTGTCTAATTGAAGATTCCCGTCTGCGTCAAATCAATTTAATTTGCAGCACAGCCACACTGCCGGAACAGCATAAAGCTATGTTCAGCCTGGTAGGTAAAAAAGGTGATTTGACAATCGGAATGCATAATCATCGTTTATATCTGAGTTATCATAATGCTACCGGGAAAAACTGCACCCTGAAATTGCTTCTGAGTTTACTGAAAAATCTTTGTAATTTCTCTATGCCCGCTTTTTGGCACAGCTGGTTCAATCCGCATCAGGCTATTTATTACGATATCATCAGTAAAATAGGTACTTCTTCCCCCTGTACAGCTGATGTCGTTTCCGCTACTGCGGCTCTGAAAGCTGTTTTAAGCTTATACAAAGCAGCCAAAGATAAAAAGTATGATAATAGTGAATCTCTGGCGGCTGCAGCTGAAATGCAGAATTATTTCCGGGAGAATTAGTTGATATGTTCCTGTTGGTGCAATATTTATGCTTGACCTCAGTCTTACTGCAACCGGCCATCTGCGATTATAAAAAGCGTCTATTACCGCTATATTCCTGGATACCTTTGTTTTTACTCGTCCTTTTTTACCAATTTTATATCAATAATTTTCAAACGGCATTAATCAACGTTTTACTGTGTCTTATCTTGCAAATTGCCTGCTTTCACAAGATTTTAGAAAATTTTTCTTTTGGGACGGCGGATATGCGCTTAATTATTTTCCTGTTTTTTTATTTGTCACCGTCCGAATTTGTATTACTGTTATTAATCACTTGCCTGCTGATTATAATTGTCAATTATGGCAGTTATCTTTTTCGCTCAAAAAAAAGTCGCCACCGTCAATTGGCGGCAACGACTTATCCTTTTGTCACTTATTGTTTTTCAGCTTGTATACTGCAATGTTTAATCAACGCTTTACTCATCATCCAACTTTAATACAGCCATAAAAGCATCCTGCGGAATCTCTATGCTGCCGATTTGCCGCATTTTCTTCTTACCTTCCTTTTGCTTTTCCAACAGCTTTTTCTTACGTGAAATATCGCCGCCGTAGCATTTAGCCAAGACATCTTTACGATAAGCGCGTACCGTTTCTCTTGCAATAACTTTGCCGCCGATAGCTGCCTGAATAGGAATTTCAAACATTTGTCTCGGTATAGTGTCCTTCAATTTTTCACACATTTTACGAGCACGGGCATAAGCCTTATCTTCATGGACAATAAATGAAAGAGCATCAACAACGTCACCGTTAATTAAAATATCAAGTTTAACTAATTTAGCCGGTTCATAATCTAAAAATTCATAGTCCAAAGAAGCGTATCCTCTGGTTCTCGATTTCAAAGCATCGAAAAAGTCATAGATAATTTCATTGAACGGTAAATGATAGCAAATATTAACACGGAAACGGTCAACATAACTCATATCAATGAAAGTTCCGCGCCGTTCCTGACATAACTCCATTATATTACCGACGTAATCTTTAGGGGCCATAATATCGGCCTTGACAATCGGCTCGCTCATTTGACTGACTTTAGATAAATCGGGCATATTGGTCGGATTATCCAGCATCATTGATTCACCGTTGGTTAAAGTCAGTTTATACATAACGGAAGGAATTGTAGAAATCAAATCCAAATTGAACTCGCGTTCCAAGCGCTCCAAACTGATTTCATAATGCAGCAATCCTAAAAAACCGCAACGGAAACCGAAGCCTAAAGCCAGTGAAGTTTCCGGCTCAAAGGAAATACCTCCGTCATTCATTACCAACTTGCCCAAAGCGTCTTTCAGGTCTTCATATCTGGCGCTGTCGGCAGGATAAATACCGCAATACACCATCTGATTAGCCGGCTTATACCCCGGTAATGCTTCTTTCGCCGGATTATCGGCCAAAGTAACTGTATCACCGACTTCAGATTCGCGAATATCTTTAATTGATGCGGTAAAATACCCGACATCACCTGTATTCAACATCTCACACGGTTGCAATTTACCGGCTTTGAAAAATCCTGTTTCAGTTATCTCGTATTCATTACCGCTATGCATAAAACGAATTTTGTCACCCTTTTTACAGGAACCGTTTTTGACCCGAACATGAACAATTACACCCTGATAAGCATCAAATTTACTGTCAAAGACCAAAGCTTGTAACGGGGCTTTCTCATCGCCTGTAGGTGGCGGCAGATATTTAACTATTGCTTCCAACAGTTCATCTATTCCTACATTGTTTTTAGCAGAAATAAGCGGAGCATAAGAAGCATCGATACCTATAGCTTCTTCAATCTCTTCTCGAACTTCTTCCGGTCTGGCTGAAGGCAAATCAATTTTATTGATAACAGGTAAAATTTCCAAGTTGGCATCAACCGCCAGATAACAATTGGCCAAAGTCTGTGCTTCCACTCCCTGAGCAGCATCAACAACAAGTACAGCACCTTCACAGGCAGCCAACGAACGGGAAACTTCATAATTGAAATCGACATGCCCCGGAGTATCAATTAAATTCAAAGTATAAGTATCACCTGATTTGGCTTTATACAACATTTTACTGGCTTGTGCTTTAATGGTAATACCGCGTTCCCGCTCAATATCCATATTATCAAGCACCTGTTCCTGCATTTCTCTGGCAGTTAAAACGCCGGTATCTTGAATCAAACGATCTGCAACTGTTGATTTACCATGGTCAATATGAGCAATAATACTAAAATTACGAATTAACTCCAATCGGCTTTTGGACATCAGTTATAACTCCTTTTATTTGGTTAAGCTGAAACGATTAAACGGATAAAAACGCAAGAGGCTACGACCGACAACAGTTTTGCTTTTAATCGGACCGAAAGTTCTACTGTCCAAACTGTGATTACGGTTATCACCCATAACATAAAGCTCATCATCAGCCAATTTAACCTTAGAAAATTTATCATTAAATGTTCCGGTCAACAGATTAGCCGGCAAATAATTTTCCGTCAATTTAACACCGTTGCGATAAACATGACCGTCTTTAATCTCTATTTCATCTCCCGGCAAACCGATAACTCTTTTAACTAAGTGGACATCCGGTAAATCGGGATTAGGAACTATAGCAACTTCAGCTTTACCGTCTTCACCTTCAATATAACGCACATCAACTTTAGGTTTAATAAAAGTGATAATTGTATCGTGCGGCGGTAAAGTAAAATATTTAGTCATCTTTTCAACAATTAAATTATCACCGTTATGTAAAGTCGGAAACATGGAATTACCGTCCACTATATTGCGCTGCGCAATAAAAGTAACGAAAACATAAGCAATTACAATAGCTAAAAAAACGACTTTAAGCCAGGAAAATATTTCCGTCAAAATATAATTGCTTCTTTTCTTCTCATGGATATCAACTCTACTGGGAACCGCTACGTGTTCCGGATCAAAATCCATCTTATCTTCTGCTAAGTTATATATCGGTGAATCAGGCATCTCTAACCTCTCAAGCGGTATGTCGGCAGCGTGTCTTTGACGCGCAAAATCGTAATTCAGAACACTGCTGCCATTTTTGGGCAACTTCTCCTGTCGCAGTGGGACTGCCGTCTGTAAAACAGTTTCATCCGCAGCAGGTAAATCATTCATTTTTTCCTTATCTATAGGCTGTTGCATATCGTCAGTTGTAATCTCCCCCGATTTGATACGGTCTTTACGTTGGGCCTTGGCCATCAACATATTTCTCAGATAAGAAATGCGCACATTTTTATCCAGTTGTCCCGCATCAAATTCAGCCTGTCGGACACCGCCGTTATCAGTAGCGGTAATAGACGGCTCTTTTTTCTGCTCTGCAATTTTATCAGCATTAGCAGGTCTTCCCTGACGATACTTCAATTTCGGCCTCGCTCTCTTATTTCGACTCATTCGCAGCAGTTTCTTTCTCCGCTGCCGTACAAATTCCCAATTCCTGTAACTGTCCCTTACTGACTTCAGACGGTGCCTGCGTCATCAAACAGGCAGATGTTTGAACTTTCGGGAAAGCAATAACATCTCTAATATTTTCAGTTCCGGTTAACAACATAACAAGACGATCCATACCGAAAGCTAAACCGCCGTGAGGAGGTACGCCGTACTTAAAGGCATCAAGCAAGAATCCGAACGATGCCTGAGCCTGCTCCGGACTGAATCCCAACAGCTGCAGAACCTGCTTCTGAATATCCTGTTCATGGATACGAATTGAACCGCCGCCTGCTTCATAGCCGTTAATAACCATATCATAAGCTTTGGAACGGACTTTGAGCGGATCAGTCTGCAACAACGGTAAATCTTCATCTTTCAACATGGTAAACGGATGATGTTCTGCAACATAACGTCCCGCCTGCTCATCATAGTCCAGCAACGGGAAGTCGACAACCCAATGAACAGAGACACATTCAGGATCGATTAAGCCTCTTTGAACTGCCAATTCACAACGCAAATGGCCCAAAGAATCGTTAACAACTTTTCTATTGTTCCCGGCGACAATAAATATCATATCATCATCCGCAACTTCTAAACGTCCGCGTATTGCTTCTAAAAATTCCGGTGTAATGAATTTGGTAAAAGAACTTCTCTCGCCGGAACCTAAAAGCCACAGCAATCCGTCCTG
>CABKML010000017.1 GCA_902373515.1 uncultured Eubacteriales bacterium
GTATAAAAATATATTAACTTTATTATATTTTAATTTTCAGTACAGTGAACATTTATTTTTAATATTGGTGATAATAGTAGAAATTTCTGCATTTACAGGCAAATAATTGATCGGTAATTTTCGCATAATCGATAATTGCCGTTTAGCATAATGGCGTGAATTAAGCTGTAAGCTTGAAATTGCGGCGTCAAGTCCCATTTTACCCTCAAAATAAGGAAAAAATTCTTTGTACGCAATTGCCTGTAAGCAGGATTGACTATATTCATTGCGATGTTCATAAACTTTGCGTGCTTCCTGCAGTAATCCCGCTTTTACCATCATTAATACTCTTTCGTTAATCCGGCGATATATCTCTTCCCGCGGACGGTCATAGGCAAACAAAGTATAAAGATGTGATTGATTACTTTTATGTTCAAAGCGATAAGCGGAAGCCGGATTGGCAGTTGCAGCAATAATTTCCAAGGCTCTGACAATGCGTTTGCAATCGTTAGGATGCAGAACAGCTGCTCTTTCCGGATCGAGGGCACATAATTGTAAATATACAGGATTTTGCTTATTGTCCGGATGATTAGCAGCATATTGCAAATATTCTTTTTGTAATTTTTCCCGATAATCAGGATTAACCCCGCTAATTTCAGTGTAGCTGTCATTGTACCAAATTGCCGATAAATATTGTAAAGATCCGCCGACTAAGAGATATTTCCGTTTTGATTTCTGCAGTTGAGTGATTAATTTATTATAATCGCTAAGGAAATCGGCAATCGAATAATTTTTCGTCGGGGGAATTATATCTATTAAATGATGCTTTACCGCTTTTCTCTCCGCCGGAGTAACTTTAGCAGTTCCGATATCCAATCCCTGATAAATTTGCATTGAATCAAGGGAAATAATATCACTATCTGTACACATCGCTAAAGCCAGAGCTAAATTACTTTTACCGCTGGCTGTCGGTCCGATAATTACCGGAATAGTTGACACTTTATGTTCTCCTTCACTATTTTATACTTTACGTTTACACGCTTTTTCTAATTCATCCCGTTCCAATTTCAAGCAAACCGGTCTGCCGTGAGGACATTGAAAAGGATTAAGACATTTAAGCCAAGCGTCCAGTAAAGCCGGGACGCGCGTTCGTTCGACAAAATCATGCGCCATGATAGCACTTCTGCAGGCTTTAGTCGCTAAAAGGCGTTGGGTTTTGGAAAGTTCGGCGGCAAAACCGCCTTGTTTGACGTCTAAAGCCTGTAAAAGATCTTCCACCAATTGTTTAAGGTTATTGCCGATCTGATCTGCAGGAATCGCCGATAGAACAAAAGAGCCGTCGGCTGTCTGTTGCAATTTATATCCCTGTTCAGATAATTCCGCTAAATTTTCCGATATAATCAAGCTGTCTGCCGGATATAATGTAAAAGAATAAGGAACCAACAAATCCTGTGTTTTGCTTATTATTTTCTCCTGTCGCTTAGCAGCATTACATAAATTTTCATAAATAGTGCGTTCGTGCATAGCATGCTGATCAACAAAATACAAAGCATTGTCGCAGGCAAAAAGCAGATAAGTTAAGAATAATTGGCCAAGATACTCAGCTGACGGTAATTTATGTAATTCATCCGCTTTCCCGTCGACTCTTTCTAAGCTGGCATTAAACAGACGTTCTATTGTCCTCTTTTCTGCGCTAACTGTCGTCGGACCTGTTTCGCCCGCATCTATATTTGAAGCAACAGCGGAAATATCGTTGTAGATAGTGACATTTTCCTTTAATTCTGGGGTCCGAATTAGGTTATTTACAGCAGGTATCATAAATTCAGACTGAGTAAGTGTAGTATCAGCTGTTGCCGGATTAGAGGAATTATCCTGTTCGTTCGGAATTGACGCAGTAAACGGCTCGATTGCTTTAAATGCAGGCATTTCAATTTTCTCTGACTTTAGCTCTTCGGTGTTTATAACCGGTGAATTATTTAGCGGGTAATTAGTTGCCTGCGCTTGCAAATAAGCGGAAAAACTGTTTTTTACCTGGTGATATACGGCACGATAAACTTCATTATCATTCCAGAAACGGACTTCCAATTTACGCGGATGTACGTTAACATCAACGAGATTTGCCGGCAAATCCAAAAACAAAAAAGCTACCGGAAAAGTTCGGGTCATTAAATAATCCTGAACGGCAGCTTCCACGGCTTTCAAAATTATATTTGAGGCAAAGGAACGATTATTGACGAAAAAATATTCCATTCTTCTGCTTTTTCGTGTTAAGTCGGCACGTCCGATGTAGCCGCTGCAGGTTAAAGTAAAATTCGGATCACTCTCTATAGGAAGTAATTTATCGGCTACTTCAGTGCCGAATAAAGATTGAATAACACTTAAGCGGTCATTGTTGCCGGGAGTTTGAAGAATTATCTTATCATTATTACTTAAAGTAAAAGCGATATTCGCAGCAGCTAGAGCTTCTTCGGTTATAATGCGCGTAATAGCCTGAATTTCGCTATTATCTTTTTTTAGAAACTTGTATCTTGCCGGCACATTATAAAATAAATTACGAACAATAAACTGTGTACCGTTATTAGCCGCACAAACTTGTTGCTTCAAAACTTCAGACCCCTGTAGTTCCACCATGTAAGCATTTTCCTGCGTAGACGGTTTACTAATTAAAGTTACATGACTGACGGCAGCTATAGATGCTAAAGCTTCACCGCGGAAACCCATGCTGAGCAAATTATTAAGGTCATCAATTCTGCTTAATTTACTGGTAGCATGATTTTGAAAAGCCAATAAGCACTCATTTTGCGGTATACCTGAACCGTTATCCTGCACTCTGATTTCAGCAATTCCCCCCTGTTTGACGGCAACATCTATTCTGCTTGCACCGGCGTCAATAGCGTTTTCTACCAATTCTTTCACAACTGAAGCCGGTCTTTCAATCACTTCACCGGCAGCAATCTGTTTAATCGTCTGTTCATCTAACTGTTTAATATGTGCCATAATAACCTCAATCATCAAGCCTTAAGCTCTTTGGCTTTTTCAATTAATTCATTCAAAGTGTGCAAAGCGTCCAGAGGGCTCAAAGTATTAATATCCGTATCTCTTAAGGTTTGCAGCAAGGCATCTTTTGCTTCACTTTGAGGCGAGAACATTTGTAATTGCTTCTCTAAAGGCGCACGATATTTCGGTATACTTAATTTACCGGCATGATAATTTTGTTTGATTAATTCCAACATAATGTCGTTAGCCCGTTCAATAATTCGATCCGGCAAGCCCGCCAATTTTGCCACTTCAATACCGTAAGACTGGTCCGTGCCGCCTGCTTTTAATTTGTGCAAAAATTCTATGCTGTCGGCATTTTCAGCTACAGTTACGTGATAATTCCTGATAGTACTGAAATGTTTGGCCAAATTTATCAATTCATGATAATGGGTTGCAAATAAGGTTCGCGGTTGTGCTCCTTCCGTGTCGTTCAAGGCTTCACAAATGGACCAGGCTAAAGCTAAGCCGTCGGCTGTACCTGTTCCGCGTCCGATTTCATCTAATATCAATAAAGATGCGCTTGTCAAATTAAGCATTATTCGGGCCGTTTCCTGCATTTCTACCATGAAAGTGGATTTACCCAATCCCAAGTCGTCCGACGCTCCTATACGCGTAAATATGCGGTCTACGGGGCTGAGTATACACGCTGCGGCCGGTACATAGGAACCTATTTGCGCAAGTAGACAAATTAGAGCTACCTGTCGCATATAAGTTGATTTACCGGCCATATTCGGACCGGTTATCAGACAGAAAGTATTATTACAATCCATTTGACAATCGTTGGCGACAAAATTCCCCTGTCCGGCCAGCTTCTCCAAAACCGGATGTCTGGAATCTTTGAGTTCCAACGTTTTACCTTTTTGAAAATGAGGTTGACAATAATTGGCCAGCTGTGCCTGCTCAGCTAAACTTTGAAGAACATCCAAGGTACTGATAATATCGGCATCCACCTGATAAGCTGCCAATTCAGCTCGGACTTGTGATCTTATATCTTGAAACAAAGCACTTTCCAATGTGTACAATTTGGCTTGTGCTCCTAATATTTCGTTCTCCTTATCTTTCAGTTCGGGCGTGATAAAACGTTCATAATTAACTAATGTCTGTTTACGGATGTAATAATCCGGTACAGCTGCCGAATTTAATTTGGAAACTTCCAGATAATAACCGTATAAGCGATTAAATCCTATTTTCAGGTTTTTAATACCGTTTTTCTGCTTTTCCGTTATTACATAGTCGTCGAACCATTTTTGGCTGTTGCTTTGCAAATCACGCAAATAATCAATCTCCTGATTATAACCGGCAGCAATAATATTTCCTTCTTTCAGGTTGTTGGAACAGTCAGGATTGATCGCCCGCTCCAACAAAGAAGTGATTTGCGGTAAAATCCTTAAATTACCGACCAACTTCTGCAGTAATTCACATTTACAGTTTTGCAGTAAATCTTTAATCGGTTGCAAAAGTAACAAACTGTCCTTGATTGCCAATAGATCCTTAGCTTGTAAATTACCGTTTCCCAATTTACCGGCCAATCTTTCTATGTCGTATATCTGTCCGATTAATTCTCTTAATTTTTGTCGACGACGATAATCGGCCAATAATTCCGTGACAGCTTCCTGTCTTCGGACAATACTTTCAACATCAATTAAAGGTCTTTGCAGCCATAATTTCAGCAATCTCAAACCCATACTGCTTTTTGTTTGATTAATAGCCCAAATTAAACTGCCTCTTTGCTTTTGTTCTCGCAAAGTACGGAATAATTCCAGATTATTTTGCGAATCGGCATCGATTTGCAAGTAATTTTGCGGCTGATAATATTCTATTTTCTGCAAATGTGGCGGCAAAGTATGTCTGGTTTGCAAAATGTAGTTAAGCAGAGCAATAACGGCTTTATAAGCCAAAGGTGCCGAGCTTATCAAGTTGTCACTTAAAGCGGTCAAGTTGAAATTTGCCGGTAAATAATCTTTTTTTAAGGCATTATAATCGCCGGCAGCACAATAATTAACTGTAGCGCCGTTTTGCAGCAACAGTTGTGCAATTGTTGAATTTTGCATTTTTTCGGGCAAAAGATATTCACCGGCATGATAATTTATCAACTCGTTGATAATGCCTGTTTCTGTACAGCCGAAATTGATTTGGCAAGCCATAAAGCGACCGGAAACCAATTCCAAAACGGCAAGGCCGTAATATTTTTGCTGTTGATAACAAGCTAAAAGCCAGTTATTTCTATCAGCAGCCATAGTTTCGCTGTCAGTTTGCGTACCGGGCGTAACCAGGCGAGTAATCTCCCTTTTCACCAAACCTTTAGCTAAAGCCGGATCTTCCATCTGATCACATACAGCCAGTTTATAGCCTTTAGCTAACAAACGATTAATATAATTGTCCACGGCGTGATAAGGCATACCGCACATAGGTACCCGTTCTTTCAACCCTGCATCTCTGCCGGTCAAAACAAGTTCCAATTCCCGAGCTACAATTTCCGCATCATCGAAAAAGAGTTCGTAAAAATCACCTAAACGATAAAGCAAAAGATAATCATCATACGCCGCATGAGTTTCACAATATTGGCGCATCATAGGACTTAAATTAGCTTCAGCCATGGCTGCTTGATACTTTTTCATTTACTCTCACCATTATTAGCAGTTTTTATTCGGTAAAATTATCCGGCAAACCGTCGACGTATTCTCCTGTTAACGAAAATGTTTTAGCTTCAGTAATCACTACCCGACAAAACTTACCTTCAAGATAGTCTCCCTTCGCCTGCGGTGTTTGCTCTCTGAGTCGTCCGGGAAAAGCCGTTTTCGGAACAGAAAAATTAATCAAGAAATTATCCGAACTTCTACCTGTATAACGATCATCAACATGGTCGGACAAACCTTCAATCAGCACTTCACAAACTCTACCGATTTGCGCTTGCGCAATTTCCAGACTGTGGCTGTTTTGTAATTCCACCAAACGCTGGAAACGGGCATCGACAACATCCTGCGGCACCTGAGCTGCTAAAGCTGCCGGTGTTCCGGGACGAGGAGAATATTGAAAAGTATAACTTGAAGCATACCTTACTTTATCCATAATTAACAAAGTTTGCTCAAAATCGGCCTCAGTTTCCCCGGGGAAGCCTACAATAATATCAGTACTGAATTGCAAATCCGGCATTCTTTTTTTAGCTTCTGCGACAATATTCAAATATCTTTCAATAGTATAATGTCGGTTCATATCATGTAATACCTGATTGCTGCCTGATTGCAACGGTAAATGTAAATGCCTTTCAATATTAGGATATTCTGCCATTACATCCAATAATTCCAGTGATATATCTTTAGGATGAGAAGTCATGAAACGCAGGCGTTTAATACCGGTTTGAGCACAACGTCTCAAAAGTTCCGCAAATACGTTATTATAAGCTTTACGATATTCTCTAATTTCTTTACCGTAAGAATCTACATTCTGACCCAGTAACATAACTTCACTGTATCCGTCGGCAGCCAAAGTCTTTACTTCCTTTACAATGTCATCCATATTACGGGAACGTTCACGTCCTCTTGTATAAGGAACAACACAAAAAGTACAGAAATTATTGCAGCCGAACATAATACTGACAAGTGCCCGATATTTTCTTTCTCTTAAAACCGGCTGGTCCTCCGCAATCAATTCTTCATTGCTGATATCATAAACTCTTCTGCTGCCTCTTAAACGACGATTAAGAATTTCAGGCAGACGCCAAATATCGGCCGGTCCGAACATAATATCGACAAAGCTGTAACTGTGCTTGACCTTTTCCACATAAACATCCTGTTTCATCATGCAGCCGCAAACGCCGACAATCAAATTGGGATTAGCGCGTTTTAAAGCTTTAAGTTCTCCTAAATTACCATAAAAACGGCCGGAGGCATTTTCCCGGACACTACATGTGTTTATTAGAATTATATCGGCAGTTTCTTTATTTTCAGCTCGACTCAATCCCATTTTTCGTAACAAACCCGCTACTTTTTCAGAATCGTTATCATTCAGTTGACAACCGAATGTCATAATAAAATACTTTTTTTCATTCCCCCAGAGAGCCTTGTTTTCTACACACAAATCTCTTTGTCTTTGTAACTCTTCTTCACTGACCTGTTTGAATTTAAGCAAATCTTCTACCTCGTTCCAGCTATTAGTTTAATTCTAAATGTACGCACCGCTTACTTCAAGTATTTGACCGTTAATATACGTCGCCCGGTCACTTAAAAGAAACTGTGCCGTTTGGGCAATTTCCCGGGCATCTGCAGCTCTTTGTAATAAACTGTGTTCTTTAACAAAAGCGGTAATTTCAGCGTTGGAAAAACGATCGTTCATTTTACTTGTAAATAAACCGGGGGCAATTGCATTTACTCTAATAGGAAAATCGTATAATTCTTTGGCCAAAGATTTCGTTAAGGCGTTAATTGCACCTTTGCTGGCGGCATAAGCAGTTTCCATCGCAGCACCATATATCCCCCAAATGGAACTGATATTAATTATTTGAGCAGCAGAAACTGCAGCAGCTGCTTTTAATTGTGGCAGACAAGCTTTAGTTAATAAGATCGGAGCGGCGATATTTACCTGTAAAAGTTTCTGCAAACTTTGCCATTCAATATCATTAACCATTTCGTAGCTGTCTACAGCAGCATTGTTTATTAAAACATTGAGATAAGGAATCTTTTTTAATACGGAGGCAAGCGCAGCCTCCAACTGAGCAGGATCGCTGAAATCAGCTTGCCACAATAAATAATTATCGGCACTTTTACCGCTTATTGACTGACAATCTTCAAGCAATTTACAACAAGCTGAAATATTGCTTTGATAATGGAGAATAAGGCTGTAATTTTCTTGTGCCAATAACAATGCCAATTCCCTGCCCAAGCTGCCTGATGCACCTGTGATTAACGCCCACTTAGTTGATTTTGTTTTTTCTATCATGCCTTGACCTGCCGTTTTTCTTGTTTTCAGGGTAATAAAAAAGCCGTAACCAATCGTTACGGCTAAGCTGGTGAACGGATTCGAACCCCTGACCTGCTGATTACAAATCAGCTGCTCTACCTGCTGAGCTACACCAGCGTCAACAGCGAGAATTATCTCACACTTACCTATAGCTGTCAATTAAATAATTGTGAATAATTCACTGAGCATTTTTATCGTCATCTTCAGTCTTATTCTGTTCCGTCTTGTCCTGTTTTTCTTTATCTCTTTCGGTTGCCGTTTTAGGTTTAGCTTCAGGATCATATTCTTCACTGTGAGCTTCATTGCCGTTCATGTCGTAATCTCCCGTGTCAAACCCGAAATACTGATTAAGAGAAAGAATTAAATGGTCCAAATCAACCATATCAACCTGAGCAGCTTCTTCCAAAGATTCATCTCCGGACATGAAGCAACCCATACAGTAAAGTCCATGCTCCATAAAAATAGGAATCACTCCCGGATCCATATTCATGATATCACTGACAATCATATCAGGTGTTATTTTCATTTTATGCCTTCTTTAATACTCAACTAATAAAAAAACACTTTCCGGAAGCTGAATATTTCTGCCGGAAAAGTGTTCTTAGGGAACAACAGTAAATTACTTATTTACGCGATCTTTCAAATTCTTGGATACTTTAAAAGTAACAGCCTTGCTTGCAGGAATTTGAATTTCTTCACGAGTTACAGGATTATGACCTACACGTGCTTTACGCTCTTTAACTTCGAAAGTACCGAAGCCGACAATCGAAACCTTCTCACCTTGCTCTAAAGCACTGCTGAAAGCAGCCAAAACGGCCTTTAAAGCAACTTCAGAATCTTTCTTTGTAAAACCGCTGTTCTCAGCAATCATTTCAATTAAACTGTTCTTAGACATATGATTCCTCCTTAAACTTACAGTAGGTATTATTAAGACTTTTCGCATGTTTGTCAAGCACTTCAGCCATAAAATTGCCCTAAATATGTGAAAAAACTCTTATTGACATTTTTATGCCGATTTATGCGGCATCTGTAAGCGGGCTAAAGTTTGAAAAGTTTGTAATTTGTCATCTAAGGTCCGCTTAATGGCAGCTGTTTCCGTCGGTGAAAAATCAGGTTCATGTTTGGCTAAATATTCAACTAAATCGGGCAACTGCGCCAAAGCTGTAAGATAACGACGCAAGGTTGCCAGTAAATCGGAAAGATTACCGTTAAATTCAGCCTTTCGCAAAGTATAATTTATGGCTCGATTAATCTGCTTGACGGAACAACCGAAGTAACAGGCGGCTTGAGGATAAATTTTACGATTGTAAGGTTTTAATTCACAAGCGTCACAATCGGAATGTTCAGCAATAAATTTAAGGACACTGTAACCTATAAGTTGCGCATCAAAATGCCAAACACGAAATAAAAGTCGGACCAGAGTATTACGAGCCAGACAGAAATGCGGATAATCGGCTGTTTTCTGCGGATAATTGAAATTCGTTGTTTGTAAAATATGCAATATCCTGCTGCTGAGAGAAAGAGAGCCTGAATTTCGATTGGAAACACGGGCATCAATGTAATACTCAACACGATTGGAACTGTCGGTAATGGCGAGATAACCCTGTTGCTTCAACTGCCGGCTGAGCAGATCCAGTAATTCTTTGTCATTGGCAACAACGACAAAATAAGGCGAACAATAATGATTGTTGCGCTCGGAATTGAAATAAACGGACATAAAAAACTCCTTGTGAAATTGAATTTGCTACAAACACACAAAAAGCTCTAATTAATAATAATACAAATTGCCTATTTTGCAAAATGTGATTACAAAATATATTGTCTTACTGCCCGTGCAAATCCGGCACAATTATGATTTTCCGCCAAATGATAAGATTGCAGTCTATTTCGCAGAGTTTTAACGGCATTCTTCATAAGAAAAGGATAACCGACTGTCTGCAACATTTTCAGATCATTTTCTTCGTCTCCGAATGCCGCAATTTCGTCAATACCGATATGGAACAAGTCTGCAACCTTTAATAAACCTTTAGACTTATCGGAGCCTTTAACCATAATATCCACCGCTTCTTTGGCACACTTTAAAGCTGTAAGTTCCGGATAGGAATCCACCAAAGCACCCAGCTTACTAACTTGCTCACGATCTTTAGCGTGACAATATAACTTGACAGTTCCCGGCGGACACAAGTTACTTTTATTTTTTTGCCAGTCTGTATAATTTATCATCTCAATTTGCGGTAAATCATTGGACGCAGCCAATAAATTATAATAGCGGAAACGTTCTACCGCCAGGCTGTAATCGGGATAATAAATCGAAGTCGGCGTATAGACGAAAAAATCTCTCTTTTCTGATTGAAAAAGCCGTAAAATCGCATCAACCGGCGCATCAGGCAAATATGCTTCATAAACAGGCTCTCCGGTAAACGGATAACGTATCAAAGCGCCGTTACAGGAAATAATCGGTAACTGCAAATTCAATTGCTTGGCAAAATGCCAAGTATTCAAATCTATTCTGCCCGTTGCAAAAGTAAATAAGATTCCTTCTTCGTTCAAAGACTTAACCGCTCGGACAGTATTGCTGTCCAAGCGACTTGTACGATTCAACAAGGTTCCATCCAAATCTGAAACTACCAGTTTTATTGCCATTATTTATTGCCAACCACTTTCATACGCTTACCGCCATTAATTTCCTGACGATACATTTCCCAAGCGGAATTCGGATCTTCAAGATAATAGTAAATATATTTATCCACGAAATTTATATGAGTAATCAAATCGGAAGTTAAATCCAAATAGTCATTACCGTCACCGCGCATGCGAGCAAGATTCAGTTTTTCAAAAAGCAACATATCCTTGCTCTGAGAAGAACCGGGAATAACATTCAATTGACTGCACTGACTCTTGTTGAAAACCGTCTTA
Source organism: uncultured Eubacteriales bacterium (assembly GCA_902373515.1). Taxonomy (GTDB): domain Bacteria; phylum Bacillota; class Clostridia; order Saccharofermentanales; family Fastidiosipilaceae; genus Amygdalobacter; species Amygdalobacter indicium. The sequence goes on from CABKML010000017.1 coordinate 10,891, forward strand.
GTCTTGTTATCTGCCAAACTGTAGCACTCAATATGAGAACTCTTGTCCATATTGATGTAATAGATACGATCTTGCGCCATATTAACATAGCTTACACGATTATTAACCAGTATTTTATCCTGTTTCTGCGAAATATCATATAAATGCAACTTATGGTCTTTATCATGGGCATAGACGACTTTATCGTGATTCAAAGCATATTCCGTCACAGCATCATTGACCACAGTTTCAACTTCCACCTCACCCATATCTATGGATGAAACTGCAATACGTTTCAACTTTTTGCCGTCTTTATGATCAATGAAGTATAAATATCCTTTTTCCAAAAGTAAATGACTCGCTTCCGTATCATAAATCATTTGGAGATTTTGACCTTCAAGATCAACGCGTTTAATAGGACCGACTTCCTGCCATTTATCCTGTTTACCGCTGGCATTGGCTTTCGGCAAACGATTAACGAAATAGATATTGTCGGCAGTTACATTCAAGTAATTCACAGCCGTCTGCAATAAAACTGTTTTATTCGCGAAATCATCGTCTGTCTTCGTTAAATAAAAATTACTGAAATCCGGGAAATACAAAGTGTTTTTATATTTGGCGATAATACCGCTGTTCAATATATTACCCTGAGTGTTACCGACAGAGTCATTGTCACTCGTTACAATATTCAGCTCCTTCGCCAATTCTTTCAGTTTTTCCAAAGAAGTTGTGTCATTTTGGCTCTTGAAGAACTTTTGCAGACGTAAGAAGTTGGATTTATTAAGCGTTTTCTTATCCAAATAGCTTTGATAGATTTCACCTAATAAAGTTGTCGCTTTTTGCGATAAAAGACTCTCTTCCAAATTCAGCATATATTGATTGTCTTTCAGATACAAATCTTTGTTTTTGTGGAACAATTCAGTTGCCAACTGAGCCTCTCCCGCTTTAGCAGCGGTTAACAAATAATATTTGTTAAGATTTTCATCAAATTCAAACATATTCTCCAACAACTTGAACATTTTCAAAGCTGCCGGATTATTATTATTTTCCGTATCATGTTTGATCAATTTTAATGCCAACTGCGGATCTAAAGGTACAACAGCCTGTTCCGCAAAAATACTGTCAGCCTGAGTATAGTCATCTTTGTTCAAAGCAACCGTTAAGTTAATTTGCGCCAACTCATTTGCATAGAGAGCTTTTTGTTTAGTCGTTAAATTAAGATTATGAAACTCGGCTAAAGTATCGGCTAAATGTTCATTTTTGGTAATTGCTTCAATTTTTGCCAGTAAAAGCAGATTTTCCGGTTTCTTCTTTTCAGCATCCGATAACTTGTCAAGGCAATCCAAGGCACCTTGATAGTCAGCCTGTTTATAAGCGGACTGAGCTTTGGCAATCAGAGACTGAGCTTTTTGCTGTTTGCTGTAAAAAAGTGCGCATATAACGGCTATTAATACAATGTTTGCGACAATCAGTCCCGATATCAGCACAATTAATTTTCGATTTTTGCGTTTCATATTCTATTGCTCTTTCCTAAATTTACTTGCAAGCTATAATTATAAATTATTTGCGGAATTTTTGCCAAAATTCTGCTTCAGTCAAGCAAGGTATTTGCATTTTTGCAGCTTTTTGCTGTTTGCTGCCGGCCTCTTCTCCTATTATTAGATAATTTGTTTGCTTCGTCAAAGAATTTTGTATAACAGATCCGAAATACTGTAAAAGCAATGCCAGTTCACTGCGCTTATTATGCCTGAATGTTCCGGTAAAAACAATTTTTTTCCCGTTCCAGAAATTTTCTTCCGGCTTAATTTGCAATCTGTCATTCTGATCCAGATAATCTCGATCCTTTAACCAAGGATACCAAAAATCGGCAGGTGAAACGGAATTACTTTGTTGATCACTCCAGGGACGCGTAAGAATATCCCACTCCAACGTAGAAAAGTCCTGTAAAAGTTTATGAAAATTATCGGATTGAAAAATAGTCAGCAAATTACCGGCTATCTTTTCCCCGATATCCGGAACTGCCAGCAAATCCGCAGAAGAAGCATTAAATAAAGCTTGCAGATTGGGAAAATAATGCTGTAATTTCGTTGACATTGTTACGCCTAATTCCGGCAAGCCCAAGGCTATCAAAAAATTTGTCGGTGAATTGTTTTTACTACGGGAAATCGCCTGTAATATTTCATCGAATTTCGGAATAACAAGAGTTTTTTCACCTTTGGCATTGTAAACAGTATTTACGGCAAAGCCTCTAATATCAGCTACCTCGGCATAATAACGTTGCAAGCGATAAATATCGGGTAAAGTGTGTAAAAAACCGGCAGATATGAACTGTTCCAAAGTTTTCTCGCCTAAATTAGCTATATTCATAGCTTCTTTCCCGGTAAAATAGGCGAATCGTAACAAAATTTGTTTGGGACAGGAAACATTCAAACAATATGAGTCCTGATCCGCTACCAACAATTCACTCTGACATACAGGGCATCTATCAGGTCTGACATACGCTCTAGCTTCAGGCGGACGGGAACTTAGATCCGGTCCGGTAATTTCAGGGATAATATCACCGGCCTTATGCACGAACACTTCATCGCCGATCCGTAAATCCAGCTTTTGCGGATAAGAAAAGTTGTGCAAACTGGCCTTACGGACAGTTGAACCTTGAATATATACCGGCGCTAAAATCGCCAAAGGAGTCAATTTACCGCTGCGACCGACTTGAACGGCAATATCCAGCAACTTGGTTTTCACCTGCTCCGGCGGAAATTTATAAGCAAAAGCCCAACGCGGAGTTTTACTTGTCGACCCCAACAACAGACGATAAGACAATTTATCCAGTTTAATAACTGCACCGTCAATACCATAAGGCAAACTGTCACGCTTCTGCATGATTGCCGAACAGGCGGCATAAATATCCTCATTCCGGCTATATAATCTGCTCTCGTAAACAACAGGCAATCCTAAACTTTGCAAATAACTCAATGATTCTTGATGACTGTCAATACTTGCCGGTACAGGGCGTTGCAAATTAAAAGCAAAAATAGCTAAATTTCGTTGCCGGGTAACTTGCGGATCTTTTTGCTTTAATGAGCCGACACAGGCGTTTCTGGCATTGGCAAACAATTTACTTTCCGCAGTTTCACTGTCACCGCCGTTTTGCAGTACTTTCTCATAGAGAGAATTATTTAATTCCTGAAAAGATTTCTTAGGCATATAAACTTCGCCGCGAAATTCTAAAATAGGCCAATCCGACGGGACAACAGCAGGCAAATTTTTAATCATTAAAGCATTGGCGGTAACATTATCACCTATCAGACCGTTACCACGAGTTAAAGCACGCGTAAGTTGACCGTGTTCATACAAAACAGCCAATGATAATCCGTCAATTTTTTCTTCAACCGTAAACTTCAGTTCCGCCGCTTCTTCCTTTTTTACACCCAAATTAACCAATTCGTTACGCATGTTGTCCAAGGCGGCAAATAACTCTTCTTTACTGAAAAGGTCTTTCAGCGATTCCATTTTAACTTGATGAGCTTCTTTGGTAAAATTTGATTTTTTTACTTTAGTATGATTCGGCTGCTTTGATTTATCGGTTTGAGTAAAAAAACTCAGTTGATCACCCGAGCCGACAGTTTCCGTTAATTTACTGTATTGCTTCAATTCCGGATATATTTCACTTAAAGTTTCAAGTAAACGGTAAGCAAAATCATAATCCCAATCAGGTAAAGAAGAATTTCCTTCTTCATAGTAAGCAACAGCATACTTTTGCATAACAGCAGCTAAATCACGATAAAAATAAGTTGTAGCTGCTTTATCTGAAAATACGTTCTGAATTAAGTCACTGCTCGGTACCTGTTTTTGGCGATATAAATTCGCAATCAAAGGATAGGCTGCAAAATAAGAGTTGAGATTAGATTCCATATTTACTCGTCAATCTCATAAGGATCCAATTCATTCAGGACTTCTTTTAATACTGCCAGTTCTTCCGAATTTAAGGTAATACCTTTAGTCATTCTGGTATGGTCGGCATTCCAACTTCTTAAATCATATTTAGGTTTGGCGTCATTCCAGGAAATAACATTCAATTCCAAATGCCAATTACCGTTTTTACTATCCGAAATAACATCAATATTTTTCTTAATTTCAAATTTCAATTCTTTAGCCGGTGCTTTAGCAGCGGTGTTTTCCGATTTCTTAGGCATACTACAACCTCTTCTAAAATATATTCTCAAGCATTATAGCCCAAATTTGCTTAGTTGACAAAAGAATTATCAATTTAGCCAATTTTCAAGTTTTATAATACAGATGTACATATTACACAAGGAGAACGTTATGCTCTTTAAGAATTTTACGATTTTGGATGAAAATTTCAATTTGGTGGCCAAAGATTTAATTGTGGAAAATGGCGTAATTACCCAAATAGCTTTGCCGAATTTATTGAATAACAGCGAAAATAATGCTATCAACGATTTTGTCGATGGTACCGGTCTTTATCTTTTACCGGGACTGTTGGATGAGCATATTCACGGCGCTGTTAATTATGATACGATGGATGCCAGTAATGAAGGTTTGGATAAAATCAGTCGTTTCCTGGCCGGCCACGGTATTACTTCATTTTTAGCTACAACTATGTCCATGCCCGTTACTGCACTCAATAAAGTATTTGATTTGGAGACAAATTTGAGCGGTGCGAAATTGTTAGGTTATCATATGGAAGGTCCATTCATTAACATGAACAAAAAGGGAGCTCAAAATCCTGCCTATATCAGGAATGCCACTTATGAGGAATATAAAAATTATCATCATCGTGAAAAAATAAAATTAATCTCTTTAGCACCGGAAACTGAAGGTGCACTTAAATTTATCCGTCAGGCCGGCGAAGAAGTTGTCTGTCAGTTAGGACATACTTTAGCTGATGATACAACTGCTAATTTAGCTTTTAATTACGGAGCTAAAGGCTTGTGTCATTTGTTCAACGCTATGCCGGAGTTAATGCATAGAGCGCCCGGTACAGTCGGAGCCGGCTGCCTTAATCATACTTATGCAGAAATTATTGCCGACGGTGTTCATAATAGTCCGGCTACCGTTTATGCCGCTTATAAAATGTTCGGCGCTGATCATTTGATTTTGGTTTCAGACGCTATGAGAGCCGCCGGTTTACAGGACGGAGAATACGATTTAGGCGGTCAAACTGTCACAGTCAGTAAAGGTGTAGCCAGAATCGCCAACGGCGCGATCGCCGGCGGTATTTCCAATATTTGGGATAATGTCAAAAGAATCACTTCCTATGGTATACCGTTGCAGGATGCTGTCAGAATGGCGTCTTTGACTCCGGCAACATATTTAGGATTTGACAATCAAATCGGTAGCCTGAAAAAATCCAAGCGCGCGGATTTCTTTGCAGTAACCCACGATTTGGAAATTAAGCGAGTTTGGATTGACGGTAAAGAGTTCGATTTCTAAGTAATCCGATATAATTGGGTAAAAATTGCAAAAGGATGTCAATTATAATAATCGGCATCCTTTTTGTTGCCTACATATGCTAAAAAGCAATTTTCTTCATGGGCATAAATTATTCCTATAGCTTGCAAATAGGCATATATCATTTTGCTTCCAATAAATTTCATACCTCGTTTTCGCAAATCGCCGGCTATATCATCTGATAATTTGTTGCTTATTTTCCCTTGCTCATAAATAATTTTTCCCTGCGTAAAACAATTAAGATAAGCGGCAAAACTACCGTACTCTTTCTGAATTTCGGCAAAAACACCGGTATTATTAATTGCAGCTTTAATTTTGGCTTTATTTCTGATAATAGAACTATCGCCAAAAAGCTGTTCAATTTTGTTTTCGGTAAAATTGATAATAGAAAACTCGTTGTAGTCGGAAAAAGCACTTTTGAATGCCGCTCGTTTATTGAGAACACATTCAAAGGACAAACCACCTTGAAATAATTCTAAAATCAACATTTCCAACAATTTCTTTTCTTCTTTTACTGCTCTTCCCCACTCATTGTCATGATAATAAATATATGCTTCGTTATTAGCATTAACCCAACTGCATCTTGGTTTATCAACTGCCAAATTTTTCTCCTCTTTTATTAAAATAAAGCCCTATTATTAAAATAGGGCCATAAATTTTGATCTCTTTTCTGAATCAATTTAACCTAATTCGACTATTCGGGCATTAACTGCTGTTAATTTTTGACAAACAACAGTTAATTTAGCGCGTTCGTTCTCTACTACCTTTGCCGGAGCTTTGTTAACAAACTCACTGTTGGCCAACTTATTTTCCAGACGCTGCTTTTCCTTTTCCAGCTGCTCCCGTTCGGTCGCCAAGCGTTGTTTCTCTTCCTCCAGATCAATTAATTCACTTAAAGGAATATAAATATGAGTTTGCGGTAAGACTATAGTAACTGCCAACTTCGGTGCCTGACTTTGTGAACTTAAGAATTCAATAGAACTGACGCCGCATAATCTTTCAAAATAAGGCACGGCTGCGTGCAATAATTGAGAAATATGTTCATTATCGGTATAAGCGGAAACCTTGAAACGTAAGGAAGGTTTCAACTTCTTCTCAGCTCTGAGATTACGAATTTCACGAATGCCCTGAATCAGCATATTCATATCGGCAACTGCCGTTTCAGCATTCAATGTTTCAATTGCTTGCGGCCAGGATTCCAACATAATGGTTTCGCCGTGGTTAGGTAAATATTGATAAATTTCCTCAGTCACGAAAGGCATAAACGGATGTAAAAGACGAACAACTGATTCTAAAACATAACGTAAACACTGCAAAGCTGTCTGATGACTGCTGTCGGCAGTATCAAACAAACGTGATTTCACAATTTCAACATACCAATCACAATACTCATTCCAGAAGAAAGAATAAATATTATCCAACGCCGTCCCGATTTCATAATTGCAGAAATTATTGTTGACATTATCTATTAAACTGTTAACACGTTGTAAGATCCAACGATCTTCTAACTTCAAAGCCGGAGAAGCAAGCAAATTTTGCAAATCCGCTTGTGTCGGATAAGTAGAAGCAGCATCCAGATGGCCTAAAATAAATCTGAGAGCATTCCACAGTTTGTTGATAAAAGCACGTGCCGTTTCCAATTTTTCTTTGGAATAACGCTGATCATTACCTGACGCTGTCCCGGAAACGATAGCATAACGTAAAGCGTCGGCTCCGTACTCATCAATTATCTTCAAAGGATCAACACCGTTATTCAAAGATTTACTCATCTTGATACCGTTGGCGTCACGCATCAATCCGTGTAACAGCACATGATGGAACGGTGCTTTACCCGTTAATTCCAAGCTTTGGAAAATCATTCTGGCAACCCAGAAGAAAATAATATCATAGCCGGTAACCAAAATATCCGTCGGATAGAAGTAAGAAAATTCTTCTTTACTGCCGGGTGCACTGAAGTTGGGCCAACCGAAAACACCGAAGGGCCACAAAGCGGAGCTGAACCAAGTATCCAGAGTATCATTATCGCGGAGCAAATTTTTACTTTGACACTTGGAACAAATTGTCGGCACGGTCAAAGAAACATTAATTTCCCCGCAATCCTGACAATACCACGCAGGTATCCTGTGCCCCCACCATAATTGTCTGGAAATGCACCAATCCCGAATATTGTTCATCCAGTTATCATAAATTCCCTTAAAACGTGACGGTACAAAAGTGACATCTCCGTCTGCTGCCGCTTTTAAAGCTTTATCCGCCAAATCCTTCATTTTAACAAACCATTGTTCGGACAAGCGCGGTTCAATAGTTTTATGACAACGATAACAACTTCCTACATTATGTTTATAAGCTTCAATTTTGACTAAATTACCGCTTTTCTCCAAATCATCTACAATTCGGCGCCGAGCTTCGTCCCGATTCAAACCGGCGTAAATACCGCCGTTGCTATTTATGTTAGCTGAATCATCCATAATATTGATAACAGGCAAATTATGACGCAGACCCACTTCATAATCGTTCGGATCATGCGCCGGCGTGATTTTAACACAACCTGTACCGAATTCCTGTTCTACATAGTCGTCGGCAACTATCGGAATCCAACGATTGAGTAACGGTAAGCGACAACGCTTATTAACCAAATCGGAAAAACGGGCATCGGCAGGATTAACGGCAACAGCTGTATCACCTAATATAGTTTCCGGTCTGGTTGTCGCAACTGTAATATAACGCCCCGGCTCATTTTCGATTTCGTAGCGAATATACCATAAATTACCTTCCTGTTCGGAAAAATTAACTTCAGCATCGGAGATAGATGTACGACAATTAGGACACCAGTTAATAATCCGCTTGCCACGATAAATATAACCTTTTTCGTAATATTTAACGAAAACAGCTAAAACAGCTTGAGAAAAGCCCTCATCCATCGTAAAACGGCAACGATCCCAATCGCAGGAGCTGCCTAAATAGCGTAATTGCTCTATAATTCTGCCGGCATATTTTTCTTTCCAGGCATAAGCACGCTTCATATAAGCATCATAACCGATATCCTGTTTAGTCAAACCTTCACTGCGCAATTGCTCAACTATTTTAGCTTCCGTCGCAATTGCTGCATGGTCAACACCCGGAATCCACAGAGCCTCTTCTCCCAACATCCGATGATAACGAATAAAAGCATCCTGGAAGGTATTATCCAAAGCATGACCGATATGTAACTGTGAAGTTATATTAGGCGGCGGCATTACAATCGTAAACGATTTTTTCGCAGGATTAACATGTGCCTTAAAATAGCCGTTCTGTTCCCATCTTTGATAAATTTCACGTTCTCTTTCCTTCGGCTCGAAATGTTTCGGCATTTCCTCAAAGTTCGGCATTTTCAACTCTCCCATCTTAAATTTGATACACATAGTGCAAAATTAAAAAGAAAATCCAACTGACAGCACCGGTTGCAGCTGCAAAAAGTAACAAATTTCTCTTTAATTTCAAATCCAATATCAATTTCTCGTAATATTCTTTTTTTTCAGCATCCAAAGCGGCCAAGCGTTGGCTTTCCCGACTGTTCAACTTAAACTGCAAGTGAAAATGCTTACGTATATACCCTGCAAAATAAACACATAACATGGAAATCAAGCATATAGCTAATAAAATGTATGCCAAAACTTTTAAAATGATAACCATATTTACCTCTTTCTTATAATAAAAAAAGGTTCAACTTGCGGTTGAACCTCTTTGTACACTGCCGAAGAAGGATTCGAACCCTCACATACTGCTCCAGAGGCAGCTGTGCTACCTTTACACCATTCGGCAATCGACACAAAAGATATTATCTTTTATTCGACTGTTTGTCAAGTGTTTTAACTAAAATTGTCAAAAAATTTCAGTAAATCCTTGCCGCACAAAAATATGATGCTTACGCTACCGCTTGCGCGAAACGTTTTCCCAAATCACGGCATTTAGCCAAATCCTCTTCTTCAGGATCATCAAAAGCAATTAAACCGTGACCGTCAAAAAGATCAACGTTGTTATCCAGACATGTCTGAGACCATGTATCCATCCATTCCCCTTCCGCCCAGGAGTAGGAACCGAAAAGAGCAACTTTTTTACCTGCCAGGCTCGGCAACAGTTCTTCAAAGAAAGGAGCAAATTCGCTCTCTTCCAATTCTTCATTTCCCATTGCCGGGCAACCGAGAATAATATATGGCAAATCTTTGCATTCATCAGCTGTCGTATCAGCTACATTAACTACTTCAGCAACGGAACCTGCAGATTCAATACCTTCAGCTATAGCCTCAGCCATAGTTTCAGTATTACCGGTACCTGTCCAAAACACGATTTTTATATTAGCCATTTTAATAAACCTCCGATATTAAAGCGATATTCCAAAGTCTTATAAACTTAATGCAAAAATAGCGCCAACACAAAGCCGGCGCTAAATCGGAGTGACAAGACTTGAACTTGCGACCTCGTGCACCCCAAGCACGCACTCTAGCCACCTGAGCTACACCCCGTACTGCATAATTTTACTAAAAAAAACTGCTTTTGACAATCCTCATATTAAATAAATTAAATCAAGGCAGCAGCAGCTTCATCCAACAAAAGTATAACGCAGGAATGCAATTGTAAAAATGACGCCGGACAGGAAGGATCAATTTGTCCGCGTACCAAGTTGGCAACGGCCGGAGCTTTATCTTTGCCGTAAGCAGGCAAAATAATCATATGCGCACGCATCAAAGTTCCCATACCCATTGTCAGACCAGGTATTTGTTCTATAGCCGGATTAATTGTCGGTTGAATACTCGAATTGCGCAAAGCCTTAGTAAAATGACAATCGTTCAGTATATACGGTGCCGGCTGATTTAACAGTATGCTTCCATCATCAGCAACAGTAATAATTGCCAAATCAAGCGAACCTGATTCCTGTATTTTTTGTTCATAATCAGCTGCTGCACGAATAAAATCGTTTTCCCGGTAAGCAAAATTATAAAAATTTTCCTGCGGACAATCAGTTTGTCTTAAAAAGTCGGCCTGCAATAATTCTCCTTGCGATTTTTCCGGCTCTATTTGACAATACTCAACGGCATTGAAAAATTTCGTGTCATGCAAAGCCAACGAACCGGCTTTATATAAAGCTAATAATTTTTGATAAGTTGACTGTAAATCTTCAGCTTTTTCCAAGGCTATCAAGGCATCGGGTTTGGCTAAAACCTGTGCACAAACCATCATTGCAGCAGCCAAAGAAGCGGCATCTTCATTATTAAAAACATGAACTTTCATTATTTACCTCATTTTAACGTCAATATACTGACACCCGTATCTCCTTCACCGAATTCACCCAAGCGACAGGCTTTAATTCTTTTGTCATTACGAGCAAAATTTTCCACCATTTTTCTTAATATTCCGGAACCTTTACCGTGTACAATCCGGACACTGTCCACACCGCTCAAAACGGCCTGATCAATATACTGCGACAGTAATATTTCAGCATCGTTGTAACGCTGCCCGATGATATTCAGTTCCGACGGTAAACTTCGAGCTGTTTGAGATATTAATTTATGGTAACTCTTTTCTTTATTTTTTGCTTTAATTGCATATTTACTCTTTAAGTCTTTATCAGCAGAAGAATCTTCATCCGCATAATCCGAATTGCTTAATAATATCAAACCGACAACAGGTACTTTTATCTGTAAATTTTTATTTTTCAGAACAACTTCTTGTTTACTAAAATCAACACTGACAGCCTGTCCCTGCAGATGCAACTTAGGTGCTTTATAGTAAGCATTCAGAACAATATCGGCAGCGTTATTTATCACCTTATTCGTATCTGAAGCTGAAAACAGTTCATTAATTGTCTGCTGATGGATTTCACCTTGTAAATTATGTAATTCGGTTTTAACTTCTTTCCGCAACAATGTACCCAATTCCAAATTGTCGGGTAAAGAAGACACATTTTTATTTTGACTTTTATATTTAACGGCAAAATCTTTCAATTCCGCCAATAAACTGTCAACTTCAGCTAATTTCTGTTTGTATTCTCTTTGATTTTCCTGTAACAAAGTTGATTTCAACTTTTCCCGTTCTGTCTGAATCTTTTCCTTTTCTCTTTGTGCCTGCAACTTATATATTTCGGCATCACGTAGTTTATCATGCAATTCTGCTTGCAACTTTTTAACTTGACCGTTTTCTTTTTCAACATTGCTCAAAGCTTCAGCAAAATTCACATCCGCAGTAGAAAGATATTTTTTAGCTGAATTAATTATTTCAGGGGCCAAACCTAAATTGCGCGCAATCGTAAAAGCATTGGAAACACCTGCCGCTCCCAAAAGCAGACGATATGTCGGCTGCATGGTCTGTGAATCGAATTCACAAGCGGCATTCAGAACATGTTCAGTATTCAAAGCATAAATTTTTAATTCCCGATAATGAGTGGAAGCAAAAGTCATAGCTTGTTTTTGCAGAAAGCTCTCCAAAATTGCCCGTGCTAAAGCGGCGCCTTCCGAAGGATCAGTCCCGGAGCCCAATTCATCCAGCAAAACTAAGCTGTCGCTGTCCGCTTTATGTAAAATCGTAATAATATTGCGCATATGAGCTGAAAATGTCGATAAGTTCAATTTAACCGACTGCTCATCACCGATATCGACAAATATATGCTGATAAAAAGGAAAAGTAGAACCGCTGTTAACCGGAACTGCTAGACCGCTTTGGGCCATAACCTGCAACAAGGCTATAGTTTTCAAACATACGGTTTTACCTCCGGTATTAGGACCTGTAATTAACAATTGTCTGATATCTGCACTTAAAGTCAGATCCAAAGGTACAACCTTGGTTTTATCCAATAAAGGATGACGCGCTTTAAGCAAATGTAAATCAGCCTGCGGCAAAAAATTGATTGTTTCCGCCTGCATTGTTTTGGCCAGCTTCCCCTTAGCAAAGGAAAAATCAAGCAATTTTATCATGTTCAGAGATAACTTGAGTTCGGGAATTAAAGATTTAACTTGTAAACTCAAATTCAACAATATTCTTTGAACTTCTTTAGCTTCCGCCAATTGCAATTCCCTTATTGTATTGTTAAGTTCAACAACAGCCATAGGCTCAATAAATAAAGTCTGCTCACTGGCTGAACTGTCATGAACCAGACCGGGAACTTGCTGTTTATAAGAAGCTTTTACCGGTACAACGAAGCGATTGTTACGTTGCGTTATGACGTTATCCTGTAAAGCGATGTTGTTACTTTTGATTATTTTTTCTAAAGTTAATCTGACTTTATTTTGCTGTTCCTGAATTTTTTGCCTTAAATTCGCCAATTCTTTACTGGCATTATCCTGCAAATTATCTTCATCCAGAATACAACGATCCAATTCTTTCAGCAAAATCGGCATTTGCGGTAAAGTAGCCAACAACAAAGTTAAAGCGTTCAGCGTACTTGGCAAATTTAAAAATTCGGCACATTGCAAAACATTCTTCGCATCCCTGAAGTAATCGGCAAATTGCGGAATCAAAGGATTAAGGGACAAATCTTCAGCTAAAGCCGGTTGAATATAATCCTGTAATCGGTGTAATGCGCGCAAAAAAACCGCTACCTGTAATAATTCCGCACAACTGAGTGCGGCATCCAAAGAAACGCGCTTGAGATAAGGTTCCAGATTGGAAAGACCATATAAGGGTGCCTCGCCCCATTTATTAATCAGAGACAAGGCATCACCTGTTAAACGTTGAGCAAAATTCGCTTTTTCTCTTTCTCCCAGAGGACGAATTTGTAAGGCAAATCGCCTGTTATCAGGATAATGACAAAATTCAGCGAGATCGGCCAATATTTTGGGAAATTCCAATATTTCCAAAGCATGTTCACTAATAACCACGATTTACCTGCCGATTAAAACGCAATGATCTTAGCGCCCAAGATTTCATCACGGGCAATAGATTTTTTCATATTCAGAGCTTCATCAATATCCAGGTCGACGCACTTACCGCCACGCTCGGCAATAATACGATTTAAACGACCTTCATTGACACACTCGACAGCTTTCATACCCATGAAGCAGGCTGTCTGTCTGTCTCTTATAGACGGTGAACCGCCGCGTTGTAAGTGACCGAGAATTGTTGCTCTTGATTCAATACCGGTAATTTCTTCGATTCGTTTGGCAATTTGGACGGAATTTCCTACACCTTCGGCAACTACTACCACATAGTGATTTTTCCCCATATTGCGGCATTCCAAAATAACCTTAATGACATCACGATCAAAATCGGTTTCTATTTCAGGTAAAAGAATAACTTCCGCACCGCTGCTCATACCGACATTCAACGCCAAATATCCGGCTTCTCTGCCCATAACCTCAATAACCGAGCAACGCTCATGTGAAGATGCCGTATCACGAATTTTATCGATGCACTCCATAGCAGTATTCATAGCTGTATCATAACCGATAGTATATTCGGTTGAAGCAACATCGTTATCGATAGTTCCGGGAATACCTATTACAGGCAAACCGACATGAGCCAACTTTTGGGCACCTTTAAATGAACCGTCGCCGCCGATAACCACCAATACATCGATTCCGAAAACTTTGGCCATTCTGGCAGCAGATTTTATGCCTTCTTCTGTCGGGAAAGTTTTGGAACGCGCCGTCATCAGGAATGTACCGCCGCGCGACAGAATACCGGAAACTTTACCGGCTGTCAGTTCGTTAATTTCTCCTCTTAACAATCCGTGATAACCGCGGTTGACACCGACCATACGATAGCCGTAATATCTACCGGCACGGACAACTGCACGAATACATGCGTTCATACCCGGCGCATCGCCGCCGCTTGTCAAAACACCGATTGTCCGGACTTGTTTATTAGGAGTATCACCATCTTTATGATGATGACGATGTAAATCGGTCAACCAACCTGATAACGGTGGGACTTTCAATTCTTCCGCCGAATCGTTGTTTGTTTTTGTGTTTGTTGTTGCCGGTGTTACTGCAGCCGGCGTAGATAAATTTGAGGTATTATTCATATGCTCCCCACTCCAATCGTTAAGCATCTAGCAATTGAGATAATTATACCACAGATGCCAGCAAAGGATAAAGTCCGAAACTGATAAGCAGTACAATTAAAATAATTAACAACAAACCATATTTTAGCAGATATTTACTGCTGCTGTAAGGGCTGCTTGCCGCTACAGCTACGCAAGGCATGGCCGACGGTGCGGCAAAGGCATAAGCTGACAGCATCCCGATAAATATAACCAACAACGGTAAATTGACATTTTGCATTAAAGGTGCAAGTGAAAGGACCGTCCCGGTAACTAAAGTCGCTGTTACCATATTACTGCTGAAATTAGTTTGAATACCGGCCCACAAACAAAAAATAAAGACCGGTAAAATAGAGCTGTGCAAAGGCAAATTGTTTTTTAACATAGCAGCTAATGTCGTATTAAATTCCAATTCCGGAAGTGTTAAAATTGTACCCAAAGCTAAAGTAGATGCACACATAAGTAAACTTGCCCAGTTAACGCCTTTAGTAAAAGCTTCTGTAATACTCAGAATCGGTTTATCCTCTATTTTAATACAAGATAAAAGCATAACTCCTGCTAACGGTGGCAAACTCAAGCCGGAATTTCGGAAATAATGAATGATCACCTTCAATAAATTTTGCTGGCAATCAGGTGCTATAAACTTAATTAACAGATCAGGCAAAATCCAGGCAGCAATCACAGAAACAGTTACTATTAGTATAATTTTTTCCTTTTTTGCTAACTGTCGCTTCATATTCAGTCGGCTCAGTTCGATTTTATATTTATTCAAATTATCGGAGCTTATAAGAGTTAAATCCGGTCGCATTACAAATCTGAAAATCAATATTACCAATAATGCGCTCAGGCAACCTGTGGGAACTGCCAACATGGAATAAGTCAGATGACTTATGGATAAATTAAGCATATCCTGTGCCAAACCCAGTGCAATAACAGGAAAAACGTGGGAGACAGTTGTCATACCGCTACTGATACCGCACATAAAAACTGTGCCCATCATCAACATATTAGCTAATTTATGTTTAGGCGGTATATGTAAGATTACGAATAATTCTTCCAAAATAGCCAAGTAAACGAAAAATAAAACAGTGGGCGAAACGACCGAACCGATGAATAATATCGAAGCAAAATAAGTACAGACAAAATACCATTTACCGGCGGAAGCTAATTTACTGTTAATAAATGTATAAGCGATTCGACGCAATAATCCGGCTTGGGCCGCCGCATAAGTTAAACTGAATGTAAACAACAAAAAAGCAAATATCTGATTGCCGAAAGCAGCCTGCAAAATTCGATTGAATGATACCTCAGGTAACAGACTGAAAGCAAACAATAATAACAATGAAGGCCAGTCTATTGCGACAAACAGCCACAAAAGCAAAACAGCCGCAAATTGATAAATAACTTGTGAAGCAGATCGGTTAAAGGCAGCAATCAAGGGTAAATAACGGCTCGTCAATACTAAAACAAAACATAAAACTGTTAAAATCACCCGAAAAATTTTATTTGTCGGTAAGTCGGTCATTTTAATTCTTTATCTCCTTCTTTTTTATCAAACTGCGCAACGACAAATTTTTCAGGCCGACAATATCAATAATGTTTTCTAAAAGTTCTCCAACTAAATTAATTCCCTGACCGTCTTTACTGCTGATTATATGTTTAACCGACTCATCATACAAATATACCGGGATCTTTCCGGGATAACGCTTGCATAATCTTGCTATTTTGACTAATTCACCCGCTTTATCAACAGGTAAATTTATAAATAAGGCAACTTGGTCAGAATCCGTTAGTGAAACATCATTATTTGCTGTAGAATGATACATTTGCATAAGCGCTGCCGGTGTATACGCTTCACAATTCTGCAAAATAAGGGAAGGCTTAAAATCATTTTTGCCGCTTATTTTTCCGCTGAAAAGATATACTTCATTTTCTTTAATCAAATTATGTAATTTTTGCCAAGTCTTGGCAAAACACAGAACATCATAATCGCCGTAATAATCTTCTACCTGCAAAATAGCCCAATCTGCCTGCTGTTTACCGGAACGACGTTTAATTTTATTTATCCAACCGTACATGAGTAATTGTTTACCGGCTATCGTATCATTTTCCGTCGTTAAAACATAACTTGAGGTACATAAGGGGGACTTTATTAATTCCGGATACTTGTCTAAAGGATGACCTTGAAAATAGACATAAGCATATTCTTTTTCATAATTCAATTCTTCCGTAAATGTAAATGCTTTATCAGTCGGGAATTTAATTGCATTCTCCTGCTGATAATCCGAATTATCAGACAAATTAAATAAAGATACCTGTTGCTCGGCGAATTTATCTTTGCTCGTGTTGAGTGTTGGCAAAAATTCAGCTACATACATAATTTTTTGCAAACGATTACCCGGAAGGAAATCCAATGCTCCGGCATAAATCAATGACTCAATCTTATTGCGATTGATATTTTCAGCCTGTAAATTACGCAAAGTATCGGGCAAATTAACGAATTTACAGCGTTTTCTCAGCTTTACTATATCTTCAGCCGCCGACATACCGACATTTTTAATTGCCGCCAACGCAAAACGAATTGTCCGTTTTTCGGAATCAGCTTGGAACTTCGCAGCCGAAAGTTGTAAATCCGGTGCCGATACTTTTATTCCTTCTGTCCGGCATACAGCTATATAACGGGCTAATTGTCCCGGAGTATTAATATAACTGTTAAGCAACGCCGTCATAAATTCACAAGGATAATAATGCTTCAGCCAGGCCGTTTGATATGCTAATACAGCGTAACCGGCAGCATGAGCCTTATTAAAAGCATATCCGGCAAAAGATAAAATATAAGTATAAATTTTTCTGGCTATTTCTTCCGGTACCCCGTTATTAATGGCGCCCGGAACAGCGGCAGCATCACTATCTTCCAATTTACCGCCGTAAATAAATAACTTTTCATAACGTTGTAAAAGTTCCGGTTTTTTCTTAGCCATTGCCCGCCGAATAATATCGGACTGTCCCAAAGAAAAGCCTGCTAAATCACGCACTATTTGCATTACCTGTTCTTGGTAAACTATAGCTCCGTAAGTTAAACTCAAGCTCTTTTTCAACAAAGGATGTAAATATTTAATTTGGCTCGAATCATGTCTGGCCTTAACATAGTCAGGTATTTGCTGCATCGGACCCGGACGGTACAGAGAAATACCGGCGATAATATCCTCCAGCTTCTCCGGTTTAAGCGTTTGCATAAAAGCAGTCATACCGGAACTTTCCAATTGAAAAACACCGGCCGTTTTGCCTGAACTTAAATCTTCATATATTGCCGGATCAGCGTATCCCAACTTAGAAAAATTAATTTCCGTGCCTGTCTTTTCCTCAGCCTTCCTACAAGCTTCGGCAATTACAGTTAAAGTTCTTAATCCTAAAAAATCAAACTTCAGCAAACCGACATCTTCAATTAAATCCTTGTTGTATTGAACTACCGCTGTTCCGTCGTTTTGCGTTAAAGGTGCAATATCGGCAATTCTTTTTCCGCAAATTATAACGCCTGCAGCATGAGTGCTGGTATGTCTAGGCAATCCTTCCAATTTTAGGGCAATATCATAAGCTCGTTTGAAATCGGCTTTCTGCTCGTATAACATTTTTAATTCTCTACTTGCGCTCAAAGCTTCTTTAAGAGTTATATTCAAACGATTGGGTATCAATTTTAAGTACGTATCAGCTTCTTTCGGAGTTTTCCCGAAAACACGTAAAATATCTTTCAGACAAGCTTTAGCGGCTAAAGTTCCGAAAGCTATAACTTGACAAACGTGATCCTTGCCGTATTTATTTGTTACGTAATCAATTACTTCCTGTCTTCTTTCATAGCAGAAATCAATATCAAAATCCGGCATACTGACACGCTCGGGATTTAGGAAACGTTCAAACAGCAAGTTGTATTCCAAAGGATCAATATCAGTAATGTTCAGAGCATAGGCTACCAAAGACGCTGCGCCCGATCCTCTACCGGGGCCTACAGGAATTCCTCGACTTTTAGCATAATTAACAAAGTCCTGCACGATGAGATAATAATCGGTATAACCCATAGAATTAATCACACCAAGTTCCATATTTAATCTTTCCAGATAATCAGACTTGGAATGTGCCGGTGAAGAATAGTGCTGCAATCTTCTATTTAAACCTTTGATCGCCAATTCCTGTAAATATGTAGTTGAAGTAAAAGCTGCAGGCGGTTGAAATTCAGGTAAATATAATTTGCCGAAAGTTAATTTAAGAGCCTGACAGCGCTTGGCTATAAGCAAAGTATTTTCAATTGCTTCAGGACAGTCACGATAAAGTTCGATCATTTTTTCCGGCGAGCGCAAATAAAAATCATTCGCCGGTAAACGAAAGCGGGCCGGATCATCTGCCAAACTGTTTGTTTGTAAACAAAGCAGAATATCTTCCGCTTCCCGATCCTCCGGTAATAGATAATGAGCGTCACAAGTCGCTACCAACCCCAAGTTTAATTCTTGCGCCAATTTAATTAACTGTTGCCGACAAAGATTAAATCCCGGCACGTTATTGGCCGGCAATTCAATAAAAAAGTTATTTTCTCCGAACAAATTTTTATATTTAACGGCAATTTCCTGTGCAACTTTATAGTCATTGCGTAAGATTGCCTGCGGTATTTCGCCTTGGCAGCAGGCGGACAAGGCTATCAGCCCTTTGTGATACTGTTGCAACAGTTCATGGTTAACTTGCGGCTTGGAGGCAAAATCCAGACAGGCATGCGAAACTAAAAGATTTAAATTATGCAATCCCTCGTTATTTTCGGCCAACAGAACTAAATGATAAAGTTCATCGACAGTTAATTCTACGCCGATAATAGCCTGTAAACCGGCAGCTTGCATTTTCTGATAAAATTCAACAGCTCCGAACATATTGTTATGATCGGTCACGGCGCAGGCGGACATACCCGCTTTTTTCAAATAATCAGGCAGTTGGGTCAACCTGATTGTTCCGTCTAAAAGCGAGTATTCACTGTGAACATGTAAATGTACAAATTTCTCCGCCAAACTGTTTTCCTCTTACATTATGCCGTCTAAGGTTTTATGCATAACTTCAGCCATTAATTCAGCTTTGGCACGTGAATCGCTTTCAGACTCGGCATAAGCTGCACAATAAACTTTTAATTTAGGTTCGGTACCTGAAGGACGGATAGCGACAAAATCGGTATTATTAGCGAACTTAAAACGCAACACATCCGATTTAACCGGCATATCCAGCGCTTTAACTTCTCCGGTAAGACAATTTTTAACTGTACCGCTAAGATAATCTTCCACCGCTACAATCTGCAAATCAGGGAATTTCAACTTTGTTTCATCGGCACGTAAAGCTGCCATCGCCCCGGCAATTTGTTTTTGCCCTTGAATACCTTCACGTACCAATGAAAATACTTTCTCGGTTCCATAGCCGTATTTTCGGAATAAATCCTGCAGAAGGTCATTGACGGTTTTATGGGAATCTGCAGCTTTAGCAGCCATTTCGCTGATTAACATGCAGGCGACAACGGCATCTTTATCTCTTACTTCCGTTTCAGCTAAGAAACCGAAACTTTCCTCAAAACCGAAAACAAAATGAGCCAATCCGGTCTCATGATATTGCTTAATTTTTTCTCCTATATACTTAAAACCTGTAAGAGTCAAAAAGCATTTCACGCCATATGAAGCTGCTATTTTTTCAGCTAAAGCGGTAGAAACAATAGTGGTTACGACAAAAGAATCCGGTGCCAGACTTTTAGTTGCAACTTTAGCCGACAAGATATATTCCATCAACAGCAAACCGATCTGATTACCGCTTAAAATCTGATAAGTGCCGTCAGTTTTCTTCACTAAAAGACCGGTGCGATCGCTGTCGGGATCTGTAGCTATAACCAAATCGGCATCAACTTTATTGGCCAACTTAATGGCTCTTACCCAAGCACACGCTTCTTCGGGATTGGGATAAGGAATAGAAGCAAAATCACCATCCGGTTTTTCTTCTTCGGGTACGGTAATGACATTTTCAAAACCGATAGCTTTAAGAATGCGATTAACAGGTTTATTACCGCAACCGCATAAAGGCGTATAAACTATTTTCAAATCTTTGTGCCGTTTGACAACATCCTTATCAATTTGTACCTGCAGGAGCATGTTTTGGAAAGCTGTATCAAGTTCCCGGCCCACATAAGTCAATAAGCCCTGTGCAACAGCCGTTGTTTCATCCAACCACTGCAAAGTTCTGACATCTTCAATCCCCGCCATTTCACGCATAATAACGTCGGCCGCTTCCGGAGGCATCTGTCCCCCGTCTTCCCCATAAGCTTTATAGCCGTTGTATTTAGCCGGGTTATGGCTGGCGGTAATCATAACACCGCCGATACAATTGTAATATCGTACTGCAAAAGAAAGCATCGGTGTCGGCCGCAATTCATCAACCAGACGTACCGGTATACCGTGCTTGGCAAAAACCAAAGCTGACTTTTTGGCAAAATCCAAAGAATTATGTCTGGAATCATAAGAAATTACCAAGCCTCTTTGTTTCTGTTCGGCTGACAAACTGTCAATATAACGGGCAAAAGCCTCACTTGCCAAACTGACTGTATAAATATTCATACGATTGGTTCCGGCGCCCATGATTCCGCGTAAACCTGCAGTACCGAATTCCAAATATTTATAGAAACGCTCTTCTATTTCCGCAGCATCCCCGGCAATTTTTTTCAATTCATTGCGGGTATCGCAGTCAAAAAAGTCATCAGTCGACCATAATTTATACAGTTCCTGACTGTCAGGTTTACATTTCTCTCCCATAATTGCGCCTCCATTACACGCTGTAAGTAAATAAACAAGTTACATTATAACATTAATCTAGAAAGCAACATCAAGCAAAGTATTCAAATCACGCAATTTTGCCGCCGTTTCAAAATCCAACTCCTTCACGGCAGCTTGCATACTTGATTGTAATTGCGCTTTAATATCGCTTTTTTCGGCATCAGTTGCAGATTGATAAACTTTAATAAGCTCAGCATAATGTTCTTTAATTTCAGCTTTAGACATAAAATTATTCGCATTTTCTGCAGCAATTTCTGTAAACGACTCTGCAGGCTCGGATTTTTTCTTGGATTTTTTTCGTTTATCCACCTGATATTTCCGTTCTTCCTCCCGCATAGCCAACTTGGTATTTAATAATTCCCGAATATCCTTTTTCACGGTCTGCGGAACTATATGATGTTTTTCATTGTACTCCGTTTGTATTTTACGGCGTCTATTAGTCTCACTTATAGCTTCCAACATCGCCGGTGAAACAGTATCGGCAAACATTATCACGTGACCGTTACTGTTACGGGAAGCTCTACCGATAATTTGAATTAATGAAGTTGTAGAACGCGCCAACCCCTGCTTATCGGCATCAAAAATACAAATCAGCGAAACTTCAGGCAAATCAATCCCTTCGCGCAAAAGATTAATACCGACAAGTACATCATATTTCCCCAAACGCAAATCCCGTAATATTTCACTTCTCGTCTGATTCGGTACATCGGCGTGAATATAAGCCGATTTTATACCGTTTTTTTGCAAATGTTCACTGATTTCTTCCGCTAATTTTTTGGTAGTTGTCAAAAGAAGTGAACGTTCATCCCGGCGGATACGCAAATTAACCTGTTCCAAAGCGTACGCTATCTGGTCTTCCTGTTTGTGTATTTCTATTTCCGGATCAAGTAAACCGGTAGGACGTATAATTTGTTCCGCCTGACAAAGAGAAACTTGGCGTTCATACGGCCCCAATGTCGCCGAAACAAATAAAGCCTGCGGTATTTTGGCGATAAATTCCTCAAATTTCAAAGGTCGGTTATCGAAACAGGAAGGTAATCTAAAACCGTAATCAACCAAAGATTGTTTGCGTGAGCGATCACCTAAATACATTGCACCGATTTGCGGGATTGTCATATGGGACTCATCTACCATCAACAGAAAATCATCAGGGAAAAAGTCAATTATTGTATACGGTGCTGAAGCGGGGGCACGATGACTCAAATGCCGCGAATAATTTTCAATTCCCTTGCAAAAACCGGTTTCCTGCATCATTGCCAAATCATAATTTGTTCTTTGTTCCAAACGATACGCTTCTACAACTTTTCCGGCTGCCTGCAATTCCTGCAACCGTTCCCGTAATTCGCTTCTGATATTATCCAGAGCAGAATTAATAGCTTCTTTGCGTACTAAATATCTGCTGGCAGGATTGATACTGACAAAAGAACGCTTGGCCATAGGTGTATTATTCAGCGCCTGCATTTCGTAAATGCTTTCAATTTCCGTATCAAAAAAATTAACTCTAATATAAATGTTTTCTGATTCTATCGGAAAAATATCCAAAACGTCGCCATGCAGACGAAATTTGCCCCTTTGAAAGTCGAAATCATTTCTTTCGTACTGTATACTGACCAATTTAGCAATAACATCTTTAATACTTTTTTGCTGCCCGACCCGTAATGATAATGTCAGATTAATATAATCAAGAGGCGAAATTAAACCGTATATACAGGAAACGGTAGCTACAATAATAACATCCCGCCGTTCCAGAACACTGCTGATTGCCAAGTGACTTAAACGATCAATTTCTTCATTTATGGATGCATCTTTTTCAATGTAAGTGTCAGTTTGGGCCACATAAGATTCAGGCTGGTAATAGTCATAATACGAAACGTAATATTCCACTGCATTGGTAGGAAACATCGCTTTAAATTCGGCGCATAATTGGGCAGCCAAAGTTTTAGTATGAGCAATAACTAAAGTCGGGCGTTGCACATTGGCTATAACATTAGCCATGGTAAAAGTTTTACCGGATCCTGTAACACCTAACAGACTTTGAAAACGATTACCGGCTTTAATCGAAGCCGTTAAAGCGGCGATAGCTTCAGGTTGATCTCCTGTCGGGGCAAACTTACTCTGTAAACGAAAAGGCTGAGAATTCATGCGATTTCGCGCGTGTAAATCACTCAAACTTCGTTGCGTCAATTGATCTTCCAATTCAGCCCTCTTCCGGTTTCTATTATAAAAAAAGCTTACTGAAAAGTAAGCAATGAAACAGGGGAGACAGGATTTGAACCCGCAACCGACGGTTTTGGAGACCGTTGCTCTACCGTTGAGCCACTCCCCTATAGCTATGTTAATATAGTGAAAATAATTTAATTTGTCAAGTGGTCAACGGCAATTTGTGCTTGACATCAGTTCTGTACAATTGCAGTCGGGTAAACGGGCAACACTTAACCGACGTATTAATTTATAAAGCTTCAAGCAGATAGAACCCCCTTCATTTAGGATGAAGGGGGAAATTATTGTCAGCAATTAGTCAATTCACAATAAAGATAATTCTTCAGCAGCTTTACCCTTGCGGATTCTGTTGCGGTTCTCCAAGTAGACATTTGTAGACCGGAATTTCTCCTCTTTTCACTCTTTCCCAAGATAATTGTATTAATATTTTGCTGAAATTCAGTTCGAATACAGCTCCCAAAAGAATTATATAACCGATACTGGGAATATTACGCGCATTCTCCCAATTACTTATTTCTACTTGCGTTGTGCCGATAATCAAAGCTAACTGTTTCTGCGTTAACCCCCTTCTGACTCTTAAAGCTCTCAATTCCGAAGCAAATAATTTTACTTCACTTTCTGACAACATTGCATAATTCTTCATACAATAAATACACCTCCTTGAGAATATAACGTTAAATATCATTTATTCTATGATATATATTTAATACTAAAGCATTTATTT
>CABKML010000018.1 GCA_902373515.1 uncultured Eubacteriales bacterium
AGATTACTATAATAATAAAAGAATTCAGGCAAAAACAAAATGGATGCCTCCTGTACAATACAGGATAGCATCCATGTGTTCATCCTAGTTCATAAATATGTGTCCAGTATTCTGGGTACATATCACTTGTAGCGGCCTTTTCGTTTTTAAGTGACAGGAGGAAGCTTATGAACAGGTGGGCAATTTTTCATCGAACCTATTCGGAATACAGCTTCGCTACGGCCCCCGACCGTGTGGTTTTAAGACTCAGAACAGCTTTGAATGATTTGGATGCGTGTTATGTTTGTTACGGTGATCGTATGGATCGGACTGATCCCATTTCTATAACTCGCAGGCAAATGCAGGTAAGACAGCAGGATGGATTGTTTGATTATTATGAAATATCCTTCGATCCGGGCGTTACCCGTTTGTGCTATTACTTTGAATTGCACTGCGCCGGCGAACGACTTTATTACTATAATGACGGCTTTTTCAGCGAGCCGGATGCCAATCGTCAGCTTTATTACAATTTTCACTATATTCGGCGAGAAGATATGGCCGCTGTTCCGGCGTGGCTGAAAGAAGCGGTGATTTACCAGATTTATCCCGACAGCTTTGCCGACGCTCCTGCTCATATAAGCGGCAGAGCCGGGAAAGTTGAACGTAACGGTATTAAATATTGCACGCAAAACGGCGGTACATTGGCCGGTATTCGGGGCAACTTGGATTATTTGCAGAATTTGGGAATTAACTGTCTTTATTTGACGCCGATTTTTGCAGCCGACAGCTGGCATAAATACGACACGGCGGATTACTTGGAAATTGACCCCTGCTTCGGCGACAAAAAAGGATTTGCCGAATTGGTGCAGGCGTGTCATGCCAAAGGAATCAAGGTTATTCTGGACGGCGTTTTTAACCATTGCGGGCCGAATTTTTTCGCTTTCCGTGATGTTGTGCTGCACGGGGAAAAGTCACCTTATCGTGATTGGTTTTTTATTAAAAATTTTCCTTTGCAAAGGGGGGAGCATCCTAACTATGAGTGTTTCGCCTATTACGATTTTATGCCGAAATTGAATACGGGCAATCCGGAAGTTATCGCTTATTTGCAGAATGTCGCATGTTATTGGCTTAAAGAATTCGATATTGACGGCTGGAGACTGGATGTTGCCAATGAAATAGATCATCCGTTCTGGCAGAAGTTCAGACAGGCGGTGAAAGCCGTGAAAAAAGATGCGGTTCTGCTTGCCGAAATTTGGGATGATGCCCGTTCATTTTTAGGCTTTGATCAGTTTGATTCGGCGATGAATTATAATCTGACTTTCGCAATTGCCGATGCGTGGGCGGAGCGGAAAATTAATGCCGAACAATTTGCCGATCGGGTATCCTATCTTCTGATGCGTTATCCGGAAGCTGTGCAGCAGGGGCAGATGAATTTGCTCGACAGTCACGACATACCTCGCTTTTTGTCGCGAGTTTCCGGCGACAGAGACAAATTCAAATCCGCCGTCTTATTCCTGCTGACGCATGTCGGGGCACCGATGATTTTTTACGGTGATGAAAAAGGTGTGTGCGGTTGGACGGAAAAAGAATATCGCCGACCGATGCCGTGGAACACGGTTGATGCGGACTTGGAGAATTTTTATCGGCAGGCGATTAAATTGCGTCGCCGCTATTTGCCGCAGATTTTGGCCGCTTATCGTATTTATACAAGAGATAAAGAAACGTTTGTTTACGGAGCAGCCGACAATAATCACGGCTTTATTGTTTTGGTAAATATGTCGGGAGAGGTACAGGAAAGGACAATTGATTTCTCAAGCGTTTTACCGGCGGCGGGCGGCAAAATAACAGAGTATTTTACCGATTTGCCTTTGCCGCAGGAAATTCCTGCAACACGCTTAAAATTGTCGGTGCGACCTTGGAGCTGCAGGATTTTCGGCAATTAGAACGGGCGACGGACAAAAATGACGATTTGAGACTTTTGGTTAATTTTAATTTTGCAAGAAAGCGGAAATTTCGGTGTAAACAGGTATTTACAACTGCTTTTCGCCGCTTTACGTTGTCATTTTGTCGGAATGCAAAGATTTATTTTGTACTTACATCGGAATTTTGTTAAAATAGACAAGTAAAAAGAGAATTTGGCGGGTTTTTTATAACTTTAGTCGAAGATCCGGACGAAAGAGGTTGAACGATGGATAATCTTGATTTGGTAAAGCAAATTACGGATATTGAAGACGACGTTGATCAGTCTTTGCTGGCGGCTAATAATGCAGCCAAAGAAAAAATAAAGACGGCAGAAAAAGCGGCGCGGGCCAAATTGGAACAGACACATGCGGATTTGCGCAATAAGCGACAAGCTTTTATAGAACACCTGAAACTTGAAGGCGAGACGGTTCTGGCAGCAGCCTGCAAAGAAGCCGATAAGAAAAATAAAGCCGACAGGGAGCAGGCTGAAACCAAATTTGCCGCAGTTTTGGAGCAGCTTTACAGGAGGTGCCTGGAGCATGGCAATTGTTAAGCTTGAAAAAATGCAGCTGATCGGTTTGAAAAGCAATTTAGCTGCAGTTATCAATTTTTTGAGTAAACAAGGTTGCAGCGAGATTCGCGAAAATACGGAGTTGGCTGCAGCTTTGGAGGCCCATAAGCAGGAGAATCGGGCAGGACATGTTGTGCCTGAGAGTCATGCTTTTAAAGAAGCTTTTATTAAACAAATTAATAACTTGGCGCTTCCCCAAACCCAAAAAGTAGATGTTTTTGATTTGCCGGCGGATAATTACGCCGCTTTTTTAACCGAATGTACGCAACGGATTGAATTTTTGGACAAGCAGATAGCGCTTTCCGGTGTCGTTAAGCCGGTAAAATCGCCGATGTTCAAATTGCGCGATGAAGTGGATAAAGAAGTTTATCTGTCGATGCGCACAAGGCAAGAGGAACTTTTGCAATCGGCCAAGGATTTCGCCGAGCTGTATATGCAAAAAGAGCAGTTGCAGCTGACATTAAACAAAGAAAACGGTTTGGCGGAACAGCTTAAGCCCTTCCGCAATTTGCATGTATCTCAGAGACAGGAAGCGGAACGGCGGGAAGCGGAACACTTTGCTTTTTTGCTGGGATCTTTACGCAATCGTGAGCATTTCCTCGACTTACAGCCGCAACTGGACAATTTGAGCACTCCTTGTGTTTATGAAGAACTTGAATTGGCGGAACCGCAGGAACAGGTAGTGCTTTTGCTGGCTGTCGAAAAAGACGGCTTGCCGGAATTGGAAAAACTTTTAAGCGCGTTCGCTTTCAAAGCTTTGCCGACACTTAACTTGCTTGTTCCGCATGCAGGCGTAGATTTAGGACAAACTTATCAGGAAACTTTGCAGACGGCCGAGAAATTGACGGCGCAAATAAACGCGTTGATGCAACAACTGCGGGATTTAACCGTGCATACGCAGGATTGGCGGATTTTAGCCGACTTTTATCGGGTACAGCAGGAACGCCTGCAAGCTTTGTGCAAATTAAGCAGCAGTGAGAAAATTTTCGTGCTGGAGGCTTTTGTACCTTCCAAGCTCAAGGCTGATTTATATAACGAATTGGAAGCTAATTATTGCGTAACTTGCAATGATTGTGCGATTGGCGAGGATGAGAAAGTGCCGGTGATGCTGTCGAACTGTCGGCAAATTCGACCTTACGAGAGCGTGATTGAAGAGTTTTCCATGCCCGATTATCACAACGATATTGATCCTACCTGGATTCTGGCCCCGTGTTACGCCTTTTTCTTCGGCGCGATGCTGTCGGATATCGGTTACGGTTTGATTTTCTTCATTGCGGCGATGTATTTATTGCTGAAAAATAAAGTCGAGGGTAACGCCCGACGCTTCATGTGGATTTTTGCCGGCGGCGGTTTCTTCGCCATTCTGTGGGGCTTGGCCTTCGGTTCGTTCTTCGGGGATTTGCCTTCCGCTATTACTAATGGCGCTTTTACACTGAAACCGTTATTTGCCGATCCTTTCAAAGAGCCGATGATTGTCATGGGTTCGTCCGTAGTTTTGGGTATGGCACATATCGCCTGCGGCATGTTGCTGAATATGTATAAGTTGTGTCGTAACGGCGATCCGCGTGCGGCATTCACGGAAATAGCTCCTTGGTTTTTCATTTTCGGCGGTATCGGCGTATCGGTTGCCGGCATCAGTTGGGGCAAGTGGATGAGCCTGATAGCAGTTTGCGTCATCGTTTTCTTATCAAAGAAAAACAGCAAAAATCCGATAGTACAGCTGATAACCGGTATTTTGAAATTGTATGATATCACGGGATTTGTCGGTGATATTCTTTCGTATACACGTATAACGGCGTTGGTACTTTCCACCAGTGTTATCGCTATGGTTGTCAACATGTTCGCTAAAATGATCGGTTTCGGTTTCCCGAACATTATTGTGACTTTACTGATTTTGTTACTGGGTCATACGATGAATATCGCTTTGTCCGGTTTGTCGGCTTATGTTCATACGACCCGTCTGCATTATGTGGAATTTTTCGGGCGCTTTTATGACGGCGGCGGTGATCTGTTCCGTCCTTTAAGCATCCATACGAAATATACCCGGGAAAAGCAGGTAACAAAATCTTTGGTAGAACGCTTGCGTTGTGCCGTCAGTAAAAATTAATTGGTTAACTAACCGGGGTAACTCGGTTAATATAAAAGAATGTTTAAGCACAAGCTTAAAATAGGAGGAAAAAATGCATACATTTACAGAGTATTTGAGCACATTGCTTAATGGTAACACTTTAGCAATCTTGGGCGGCGCTCTCGCTGCTTTAGGAGCCGGTATCGGTTCAGCCAAGGGCGTAGGACTTGTCGGTTCTGTAGTCAGCGGTTCATTAGCTGAAGAGCCGGGTCGTTACGGTAAGCTGATTATTTTGCAGGCTATCCCCGGTTCACAAGGTATTTACGGATTGATTGTTTGGTTCATTTCTTTGTTCCGTGCCGGAGTCTTTACAGGTGGTTTGAATGTCAGCTTGGAGCGTGGTGCTCTGATGTTTGCTGCCTGCCTGCCGATGGCTTTCGTAGGTTATTATTCCGCTATTGCTCAGGCTAATGTTGCCGCTGACGGTGTCAGCTTGGTTTCCGCCCGTCCCGAAACACAGTCTAAGGCTATCGTTTTGGCCGCTATGGTTGAAACATACGCAATTTTCGCCTTGTTGGTCAGCGTCTTCACAATGTTTATGATTTAACAGCGTCAAATAGCCGGTATTTTCAAACTGCCGGCTGCAGGCTGTATCCGATAAATTCGGATAAAGTGCATGGTGAAAGAGGTCAGAATGATACAGGGAATTGACAAATTAAAGCAAAAATTGGCAGATGATTTGCAAGTCAAGAAGCAGGAAATCGACGAGCAGACGGAAGCGGAGATTGTCAAGATACAAGAGAAGTATGCTAAGGAAATCTTAGCGGCCCAAGCGGCTGAAGCTAAATGGCAGGAACAATACAAAGAACAGGAAGCTAAACGCCTGCAAGCCAGAATAAATCTTGAACAACGTCGCCTCAAGTTGGAATCCGAGCAGGAGATAATCGACAAATTGTTAGCTGATTTGTTGCAAAAACTGGTGGCAATGCCACGAGAACAGAAACTTGATTATTATGTGCAGTTATTACCCGAGAAAGCTCCCGCGAAAGGTATTTTACTCTTATCCCGGAACGACTCGGATTTACTTAACGATTTGCTGCAGCGTTTGAGCGCTGAAGATCAGGCATATAGTAATATAGAATGTAATTTGCAAGATGATTTTCAAGGCGGAGTAAAACTGAAGCAAGGAAATATTTGCGATGATTACAGCTTTGAAGAATTGTTGCATACCTGTAATTATGAGCTTTTACAGCTGATAAAAAAGACTGTATTGAGCTGATGCAGGAAGTGGAGAAAAAAAGATGACAAGTGCAAAAGGCGTATCAAAAGTAGAGTATTTGCCGACTGTTACGAGTGCGAACGTGCGAAAAACGTGGGAACGTAAATCTGAGAATGAAATCAGTTTTGCGCATGCCACCGGTCGCTTACGCGCTTTAGCCAATGTGCGTTTGTCGCGGGAAAACCTGTTGCTGTTCGCCGATAAGAAAGTGCCGTCGAAACGCCTGCATGAACTTTTGGATCATGCAGCTTATCCGCCGGCAAATACTTTGGAAGAACGTTTGGATTTGAAGCAACAACAAGATATGACATTATTACGTTATGTGTGCAATCGTAACACTTTGCCGCAAGTTATGGCTTTAACAGCCGATTTTCATAATTTGAAATGGTTGCTGAAAAATCTTTTGTTGTGTCAGGCTGAACAGAATAAAAACAGTGATAACAGTCCGGCGGCGATTTTGCAGGAGCAGACAATACCTGCACGGTTGGCTGATAATCTTTTGAATTACGGAAATTATAAAGTAGCGGGATTATGGCACGATTTATTGAAACTGGTCAATAAGAGCAGTAATTGTCGGGAACTTTCGCCGTATATTGCCGCAGAATTGTTGCACGCCTTGCAAAGCTATTATGTAAATCAGGATATCGGTTCGGTTGCGGCGGCAATTGACAGATTGTACTACAACAGTGTTTACAGTTTGGCGATGCAGGCTGAGAGCGAGTCGGAGAGAACATTTGAACTGGATTATCTGGCATTGCAGGCGGATAAAGTTAATATGCAGGCGTTTTTGCGTGCTTTACAGATAAAATTGCCGTTGGACTATGTGGAGAAATCTTTAGTTAACGGTGGCGAAGTAACGGTGCAGACCTTGCTGCAAATATATGAAAAATTGTCGGTCAATGCTAAGGCCGGAGATTTGGATATGACGGCTGTAATGAAAGCCCTGCGCCCGGTATATTCCAAGACACAGTCGGCAGAATTGCTGGAAACGATAAGTACTTGGAACGATGCCGAAACACGCTTTAAATTCAGCAAAAAGGCGGATGAACTGTTGCTGCGACTGGCAATTAAAGGACGCCAAAACACATATGGTTGCGATGCGGTTGCCGGACAATATTTGGAAAATTGCCTGGAAATCAAGAATATTCATTTGATGTTGGCTTTGCGTACCGGCGAACACTCCGGAGACAAGTGCTTGGAGCTATTGCGAAAGGCGGATTAAAGCATGAAACAGGAAAATATCAGAAAAATGGCAGTTTTGGGTGATCCGAGTGTTATTTCAGGCTTTGCCGGTATCGGGCTGGATGTCTTGCCGCTGGTTGCCGAAGTTAAGGCGGAAAAATTGTTGCAGGAAGCTTGTGAAAGCGAGCAGTACGCTGCGATTTATTTGACGGAAGATTTGGTACCTCAATGTAAGGCGGTAATTGATCATTATAAAGATCAGCCCTTACCTGTAATCGTACCGATTCCGAAAGCAAGCGGCAGTGACAGCTTTGCCGGCAAGAAATTGCAGGAGGCTGTAAGACGTGCTATTGGCTTTGACATTAACAAAAAAGAGTAGTGACCACTTGGAGTTATAAGGAGAAATTATGGCAAAGAAAGTAAGTCAAGGTAAGATCCTCAAAGTTTCCGGACCGCTGGTTGTCGCTTCCGGCATGCGTGATGCGGAAATGTTCGATGTGGTTGAGGTATCCGATAAAAAATTAATTGGTGAGGTCATTGAAATTCACGGAGATTTGGCTTCTATTCAGGTCTACGAAGAGACAGCCGGCTTGGGACCGGGCGAACCTGTCGTTTCTACCAGTTATCCTTTGGCCTGTGATTTGGCCCCGGGCTTGATGGGTAATATGTTCGACGGTATTCAAAGACCGCTTGAAGTTATGCACCAAAAGTTCGGCAATAATATCCGTCGCGGTGTTAAAGTTGATAAATTGGATCGGGAAAAGAAGTGGCCTTTCACGCCGTTGGTAAAAGCGGGAGATAAATTGCAAGCCGGTGATCCTATCGGTGTAGTGCAGGAAACTTCATTAATTAAGCACTATATTATGGTGCCGCCGACAATCAAAGGCAGTTTATTGCTTAAGCAGATTGTCCCGGCCGGTGAATATACAATTGTGGAAGATTTGGCTACTGTCAGCGATGAGAATAATACGGAGCGGCAAATTCAGATGCTGCAACGCTGGCCGGTGCGTAGACCGCGTCCTTATGCGCAGAAGTTGGCTCCGGCGGAACCTTTAATTACCGGTCAGAGAGTTATCGACGCTTTCTTCCCGATTACTAAAGGCGGTACAGCTGCTATCCCCGGACCTTTCGGTTCAGGTAAAACCGTGACGCAGCACCAGTTGGCCAAGTGGGCGGCGAGCGATGTTGTTGTCTATATCGGTTGCGGTGAGCGCGGTAACGAGATGACGGATGTTTTGAACGAGTTCCCGGAATTGGTTGACCCTAAGACAGGCAAAAGTTTGATGGAACGGACAATATTGATTGCCAATACTTCCGATATGCCGGTGGCTGCGCGTGAAGCTTCTATTTATACCGGTATTACCATCGCCGAGTATTATCGTGACATGGGCTATTCCGTATCTATTATGGCCGACTCGACATCCCGTTGGGCTGAGGCTTTGCGTGAAATGTCCGGTCGTTTGGAAGAAATGCCGGGTGAAGAAGGCTATCCTGCTTACTTAGGTTCCCGTCTGGCTCAGTTCTATGAGCGTGCTGGTATGGTCAAATGCTTGGGCAGTAAGGAGAAAGAGGGCGTTCTGACGGCTATCGGCGCTGTATCTCCTCCGGGCGGCGATATGTCCGATCCTGTTGTGCAGGCGACATTGCGTATTGTTAAAGTTTTCTGGCGCTTGGATTCAGCTTTGGCGTACAGACGGCATTTCCCGGCTATCAACTGGTTGCAGTCTTATTCTTTGTATGATGCCAAAGTTTTGGGTTGGATGGACGAAAATGTTGCCGGTGCCTGGTCGGCTAACAGACGTTTGGCCATGCAGCTGTTGCAGGATGAAGCCAAGTTGGAAGAAATTGTTAAATTGGTCGGTGCCGATTCTTTGCCTTTGAGCGATCAGTACAAGATGCAGATTTGCCGGATGATAAGAGAAGACTTCCTGCATCAGAACTCATTCGATGAAGTTGATACCTATACTTCGCTGACCAAACAATTCTATATGTTGGATTTGATTATCAGCCTGTACAAAGAGGGATTGGAGGCTCTGAAACGCGGTGTTGATTTGAAGAGCTTACAGAATTTGCCGGAAGTAGAGCCTATCGGTCGTTTCAAATTCATCAAAGAAGATGAAATTAAAGAAGCTTACAGCAAGCTGAAAGAGGAGCTTAAACAAAGTATCGCCTCTTTGCACAGCAAGTATTAAGGAGAAATTATGGCTAAAGATTATCGCACAATTGCAGAGGTTGCCGGTCCTTTAATGTTGGTTAAAGGCGTTTCCGGTGTAAAGTATGATGAATTAGGTGAAATTAAGTTAGCTAATGGTGAAATTCGCCGTTGCCGTGTTTTGGAAATTAACGGTGAAAATGCCTTGGTACAGCTGTTTGAAAGTGCTATCGGTCTGAATATTGAAGACAGCCAGGTCCGTTTCTTGGGCCACGGTCAACAATTGGGCGTGTCGCGCGATATGTTGGGACGTGTTTTCAACGGTTCAGGTCAGGCTATTGATAATATTCCGGAACCTGTGCCGGAAAAGATGTTGGATATTAACGGCAGCCCGATGAATCCGGCAGCGCGTGATTATCCGAACGAGTTTATTCAGACCGGGGTTTCAGCTATTGACGGTTTGAATACCTTGGTCAGAGGTCAGAAGTTGCCTATTTTCTCAGCTTCCGGCTTGCCGCATGCCGCATTGGCCGCGCAAATTGCCAGACAGGCGAAAGTTTTGGGTAAAGATGAGCAGTTTGCCGTTGTTTTCGCCGCCATGGGTATTACTTTTGAAGAGGCCGATTTCTTTATTTCCGATTTTAAGAAAACGGGCGCAATCGAAAGAACGGTTTTGTTCCTGAATTTGGCGGATCAACCGGCTATCGAACGTATTTCTACCCCGCGTTTGGCTTTAACTACGGCGGAATATTTGGCTTTCGACTTGGGAATGCAGGTTTTGGTTATTATGACAGATATGACTTATTATGCTGATGCTTTGCGTGAAGTTTCGGCAGCCCGTAAGGAAGTTCCGGGACGTAGAGGTTACCCCGGTTATCTGTATACGGACTTGGCGAGTTTGTATGAACGTGCCGGTCGTTTGCGCGGCAATAAAGGTTCAATTACGATGATGCCGATTTTGACGATGCCTGATGATGATAAAACTCACCCGGTGCCCGACTTAACAGGTTACATTACCGAGGGTCAGATTATTCTTGATCGTGCTCTTTATAATTCCAATATTACCCCGCCGATTGATGTTTTGCCCTCACTGTCCCGTTTGAAAGATAAAGGTATCGGTAAAGGCAAGACCAGAGAAGATCATGCGGATACTATGAACCAATTGTTTGCCGCTTATTCCCGCGGTAAGGAAGCTTTGGAATTGGCTACTATTCTGGGTGAAAGCGCTTTGTCCGACACTGATAAACTGTTTGCAAAGTTCTCGCAGGAATTTGAGCAGAAATATCTGAATCAGGGCAATACAACGGATCGGAGCATCGAAGAAACTTTGAATATCGGTTGGGAATTATTGAGTATTCTGCCGAAAGAAGAGTTGAAACGTGTGCACCAGGAATACATTGATAAGTACTATAAGGAAAAAGCGGAATAATTTGAAAAGGAGCGCATATGGCGAGAAAAAGAGTTAGTCCCAATCGCATGGAGCTGATGAAGCTGAAACGACAGCTTATGACCGCCTGTAAAGGTCATAGTATGCTGAAAGACAAGCGAGACGGCTTAATGAAGAATTTTTTGGCATTGGTTGATGAAACTTTAGCTTTGCGCAAAGCGACAGACAGTTTGCTCGCTCAGGCTACTTCCGCTATGGGTTTGGCTCGAGCTACAATGGGAGCTAAGCAATTACAGGAAGCAAGTTTGCAGAAAGGTTCCAAGTTGCAGTTTAATGTCAGCGTCAAGCGGATTATGGCCGTTGAAACGCCGGTTTTTGAGCCTTTGGTGAGTTTGGAAACTACCGTCAGCGGGCGGCAGTTGCCTTATAGCTTGGCCGGGACAAGCAGCGAGTTGGATGACGCCGTTAATAAGTTGGCGGAGGCTTTGCCTTCGATGATTAAGTTGGCGGAAAAGGAAAAGAGCCTGGAATTAATGGCCGCTGAAATCGAGCGTACGCGCCGGCGGGTTAATTCTTTGGAACACGTGATGATTCCTGAATTGCAGGCGATGATTAAAGAAATTCAAAGTAAGCTTTCTGAAAATGAGTTGGCGAATCAGACCCGCTTGATGAAGGTTAAAGATATGATTGTCGAAGCTGCAATTAGGCAGCAAAGAGCGCAAATGCAAGAATCGGAGTAAGTTCGATTGTTATGATTTGTTCAAGTCGCCGAACGGCTTTACTGTTTCGGCGACTTTTTTTGTTGTTCGGCACCGGATAGAAATTCATTGTAAATAAAATATAGTAGTGATATAATCCTGATATCAGCTGCAAAGAAGGCGATAAAAAAGGAAAAACCGTACAAGGAGATAGATTATGATTGAAATTAAAGATGTTTGTAAGTCTTACGACGGCAAGAAACTCGCAAACGACCATTTGAATTTGGAAATCAGAGATGGGGAGATTCTGGGACTTTTGGGACCTAACGGTGCCGGTAAAAGCACTTTATTAAAAGGGATTGTCGGCATTTTATCACCCGACCGGGGACAGATTACAATTAACGGCAAGACTTTAGCGCATGATAAAGAAAATTATAAAAGAGAGTTTGCCTATGTCAGCGATAATCCGGACAATTTGTTACGTTTAACCGGTTATGAGTTTTTGCGCTTCATTGCCGATGTTTATGAAGTCCCGGAAAATATCCGCTTAGCGCGAGTGACGGAGTTGGCCGGAGATTTCGGGATCTTGGACAAATTGAATGAACAAATCAATTCTTTCTCTCACGGTATGCGCCAGAAATTAATGGTTATCGGAGCTTTGTTGGTTGACCCGAATGTTTGGATTCTGGATGAACCGCTGGTCGGATTGGATCCCAAAGCGGCGGCAACGATGAAACAGAAAATGCGGGCGCATGCGGATAAAGGCCATATCGTTCTGTTTTCGACCCATGTCTTGGAAGTGGCGGAAAAACTTGTTGACCGTATTTGTGTTATTAATCAAGGTAAAATTGCATTTGTCGGTACGGTAGAAGAATTAAGAGAAAAATTAAACAACAACGCTTCCTTGGAAGACTTGTTCTTAGAATTAACAGATCCTGATGAAGCCGATGCTGTGAAAGCTTGAGGTGCGACTTATGCTGAAAAAATTAAAAAAACGCAGTCCCTTTTTCGCCTTGTTGAAGACGATGCACGGCGGTGAAATGAACGCCATGTTAGCGCAATCTATGGAGAAAAAGAGCAAAATAAGTCTATTCAAACATAATTTGAATATCTCGCCGAGCGTGAAACGTCTGGCCCGCAGTGTGTTTTCTAAAGTCATCTCGCTGGCCTTTATCTTTTTTCTCGCATACATGGGATATAATGCTAAAATTGATTATCCGACACTGATAAACATGGCCGGATTCAGCATTCTATTCTTTACGATTTTATTCAGCTTCATGTACTCGATTTCCAGCCTGTTTATGAGCAAAGATATTCTTTTCTATGCAACTTTGCCGCTGCCATCGAGGACGTTGACCATGGGCAAAATCCTTGATTATCTGTACAGTAATTGCGTGTTGATGGACGGTTGCGTCATTTTGCCGACAGCTTTAGCCTGCGCTTATAAGCTGGGCCTGAATGCCATGGCCAAAGTCGGAATTTATATCGTTTTAGCGTCGCTTTCCAGTAAAATGCTGCTTTTATTGCTGATGTTACTTCTGGTCGGGCGAGTTAAACTTTTCAAAAACAAGGATCGCTTCCTTAAAGTTGTTAATATATTTTATATGTTTGTGGCTATTTCTTTAGGCGTGTTGGGCAATGTTATGGGTAGTAACGCCGGCTCGCTGGGAAATGTTATGCAAAAGATCGCTACTCATAAAGGCCTCTCGCCTTGGACTGTCGTTAAAGACCTTTTCCTGTGGCCGAATATTTTCTTAGAAGGAATTTTAGCTGATAATAATCTACGTTCCTATGCTTCTTTACTGTTTTCTTTAATTTTAGTAGCTCTCGGTACATCTTTGGTATTGCTGTATGCTAATAAGAAATATTTAGTATTAATAAGTTGTCTGAACGGCTCGGCCGGCACCGGCGCCAAACGTCTGAATCGGACCCAGGCGGCCAAAGCTTTAGCGCCGTTATCGGTATATAAAAGTTATCGGAAAATCGATTATTTTCTGCTGAAGCGCAATCCGCAATTGTACACTTATTTCCTGCTTACGCCGATTCTAATGCCGGTTTATATTCTGGCATGCATAGTTATAGGTGGATTCTTCAAAGTCGGCGGCAGCAAAGTGCTTGAGATGTTGCAAAACAGCAGTATCTATTTGGAAGCATTGCGCAATTTCATGCGTACGCTTCATTGGGATTCCATGGCTAATTATCCGGTTGCCTTTGTCCTGACTATTGTTCTGGTTTTCCTGTTCTGGTCGGATACGGCGACGGCGAACCAATTTATGCGGGACGGTAAAGATTTCAGATTTTATCAAAGTTTACCGTTGCCGCTTACAACCTATATAGCCGTAAAATATCAGTTCGCTTTGAAACATGGCAGTTCGGTATTTGTTGTCGCTTTCATGCTGCTTTTAATATTATTGCTGACAATTTTCGCATCTTTGCCGGTGCTTACGGCGGTCATGCTGATTTGCCTGATTGTAGGTTTGTATGTCACATTTATACAATTGAGTCTGTTTTTCAGTATTATAAGGGTCAACTTCGATTTTGATATTGAAACGGATTTGGTGCGTAAGTTGAAAGGCTTCATGCCCATGCTGAATAACATTGTTACGGAATTGCTTATACTTGCCGTTCCGGCGTTGGCGGTGTTCCTTAATTTCGGCAAAAGCTTAGGCTTCGATGATGCCGCTTCCGGGCTGACAAAGTGCTATTTACCTGCGATTTTCGCTGTGTATTATCTCGTGACAGCTTTGGCTACAGCTGCGCTCCTGTTCGGTTGCGGTGCTAAATTGTTGCAAAAGAAATAATTCTTACTTCCGCATCTGTTGATCCGCTTGTTGCGTTTACTCGGAACAGGCGGATTTTTTGCGCTTGGTCGCACGTTTGATCGGCGCCGGGTAGTTGTTTTGTTCCAGAGCCGCTGCATTTTGACTGAGCAAAGCGTAATAATTGGCAGCACGATAGTCGGACGAACTTTGATAGGCAAAGTCGGCAGCGCCGGTAATATAATTTTGTTTTTGGACCAAATCGCTGAAACGCATAATTAACGGGGTGTCTATTGACTTGCTGAGATGTTTAAGCAGTGATTTCCCGGGATAGCTGCTGTATGCCAGAACACGCAAATATTGAGCGTTGCTGCACAAACGATTTAATGTCACTTTATCAGGTTCCGGCAGATTCAGCAGTTGGCGCAGAAGTTTACGCCGGCAATTGGCAACCGTTAAACCCTTGTGGCTTAAACTTTTGGCGGCAAATTCAAATGAGCCTTTTTGCGCTATTAAATCCGGTAGAATTGCGGACAGCTTGCGGTAGAAATCGGTAGTCGGCAGCAAGTTTGCAGAATCGGGGAAATCTTTGAGCAGGCCGGCGGCAGCGATGGCTAAGGACAACGCCGGTTGCAGCTTTTCGCAGGTCATCAGCGTACCTTTTTGGGCCGCTTTAATTAATGTAGCCAAGCTTATAGGCGGCAGATAGTCTATCAAACTGTTAAGCAAGCGGTGAGGAGAATTTTCTGCAGCAGTAATTAATTGCCTCAAAGCATGGGCAGATTGCAAATCAGGTCCGGTTTCTCGGGGTAAAATCCGAATTTTTGCAGCAAGAGTGCCGCTAACCTCGGCGGCTAAAGCTGCTTTATAATAAGCAATAGCCAAAATGTTATTAGGCTGTTGCAAGGCGTAGCGGACGGCTGCTTGCAGTTCTGTTGTTGCAAGCTCCTGCTTAGGGAAAAGCGGGGCAATATAAGGCCAAAAAGTCGGAGAAAATAATAAATTGCAATTGGCTTCGGCGTAATTTATACCGCTTTTCAGCGCTGCCTGTAAATCTGTCTGAAATTGTTTGCGTAAAATCGACAAAGTTGCCGCAGCCGGCAGCTGATATTTCTGCATGGTGTTATTTTCCAAGTCGGTCAAGCTTGCACCGATGAGCGGTTGAAATAAATAAAAGGCGTGGGCGATTCCCTGTAACAGTTGGACATCTTCGCATTCTGCGCCGCAGACAATATAATCGCAAAATTTCAGGGCTTGTATCAGGCTTATGGCCGTTTCGGCAAAATAATCCGCCGAACTTAAAACTCCTTGTACCGGTAATTCCAATACTAAGTCTACGCCCAGATTAACAGCTAATTTAGCCTTGGTGAATTTATCTAAGCAGGATATTTCGCCTCTTTGGGTGAAATTGCCGGACATTAAAGCAATTATAGCTCCGCTTGCACCTACAAGCTTGCGGACAGATTTTATTTGCCTGAGATGACCGTTATGAAAAGGGTTGTATTCAACAATAAGCGCGGCAATTTTCATTTTTACTCCAATTACATAATGTTCAGTGATGAAATATTGTTCTTAAATCTTTTATATTATACATTTTATGCCTTAATTTTCGCAGCCTGATAAAAAAATGCAAAAAAAAAACAATACGCAATACGGAGCTACACAACATATAGATAATATTGAATAATTAGAGCAATATTATCTATATACTGTACTTTTGCTTAATTGCCCTTCTGAGAAAGTATCAGGTATATTGTTAGTAGAGAAAAATTTCTCTAATTTCACATTAGGAGGTCTGTATTATGAAACAGTACAGAAGTTTGGGGTTTGCTGCTATAGCAGTGACATTGGTGGGGATTTTATCCTTTAATTTAATTGTTTATGCACAAAAAGATGATCAACCGGGACCTAAGGTTAAGGACAGAAGTGTGTATATTTCTCCTGAGGAACAATTATCCAAGATACTGAACAATAATTCGTTTAGTAAAGAAAAAAAGGATGCTGCCTATGAAAAGTATTTGTTAGGTAATATGATGAGCAAAGGATCTTTTTATAGAGAAAGAAGTGAATATGGCTCTAATGTTATGAATGTACCGTGGTGCCAACAAGAAACTAATTATTATTGTGGTCCGGCAACAGTTCAGCAAATTTTGTATTATCTTAACGGATATGCTCCATCGCAAGATGAATTGGCATCAGAAATGAATACTACCAGTGAATATGGAACAGATAATGCTCAAATCGTAGATTATCTTAATGCTCATACCAATAAAGTATATGAAGCACGATGGTGGTGGAAAGATAAGAGCGTTTTGGAACATATGGTTGTATATGGTACAGATCATAATGATCAGCCAATTGTTGCTTATATTGAAATACCTACCAAGAATTCTATAGATTCATGGCCTAACTATACGACCGGACATTATTTAACATATAACGGTTACTCCGATGGCGGAAGTACTATACACGTAACAGATCCTTATGCCCATAAAGCTAAATACAACGTTAGCCGTATAAGTGACGGAAAATATACAGTGACGTCTTGGGAAGCGGAAAAAGTAACTAGACGTGTAAATTGGTAAAGGAGATAAATTGTGAAAAAGATACTATCTTTTATTTTAATCGGTATGCTGTCGGTAACTTGCGCCTGTAATCGGGCAACCGTTAATAATGAAAGTTCTCATCCAAGTGCCGGCGTCAGCAAAGCAACAGAGAAAAAACAGCCGACGAACGCCAATAATGCTGCCAACTTGCTCAAAGCGCCGCAACTTAGACAAACTTTAAGCACAGAGTACAAGAGTATCGACGCTCACGCACTGGAGTATACTTCCTACCTCGGTATACGCAAAACTTTCCCGCATACTTTGCCTGTACCTTTGGCCTATAAGAATGACCAACTTTTTTACATGAGTTATAAAGTACCGGAAGGTATGAGTAAAAAAGAGATGGATGAGGCGCATAAGAATAAGCAAATCGGACCTGAAATCAACCATTTCGGTTATTATGATTATAAGAGTAAAGAAAAATTTGAAATGCCCGTTAAAGATTGGCATATGATGAGCATGAATTACGCTACTTATATTTTGCCGGATAATCGGATGTTGCTTGTTTATGTGGTGAACGAGAGCAAAAGCAAAGGTATACACAGCAAGGTCGCATTATTGGATTTTGTGCAAAAGACCCAAACAACTTTGGGTGAATATGAGACTTTTAACGCTCTAAGTACAATAAAAAAATTAAACGATGAAGAAGTTGTTTTATTCCTGACTGTAGAGACGAATCAGAAAAAAGATGAAACTAAACAAATAATGCTCAAGTACAATTGCAAAGAAAATAAGTTGACGGAAATTTATCAAGGAGAGGTAATGAGCGAGAAATCTAAAGACATTTTTGCCTTTACTTGCACGGACGGTAAAATTTATTTGTTGATGCACCAAATTCAGGAAGGTAAATTACACTCTTTTTTACGCTGCATGGATAAATACGGCAAACAAATTGAGGAAAAACCTTTGAACGCTTTAAGCATGTATGAATCACCGGAGCAATTAGCTTTTGATATGCTGATGGACAAAGATATGCTGTTCGTACAATTTGAAGGAATGGCTAAAAGCTTGGGCCGGAAATTGCCGGCGGTTGCTATATTGCGTAAAGTGGGAGATGATTATCAACTGCAAGACACAAAGTCCATGCAAATTGACAATATTCCATTTGAACCGCGGCAAAGTGCTACGGAACCGTTGTTAATGCGTAAAACCGTCAAGGACGATTCTAAAGAAAACTATCAATATTACGCTTATTACCCCGAGAAAAACGTTTACGACCTTTGGGATTTAGGCTACAAACGTAAAGACGGCAGTTATTCGGCTTTGAACATCCAAAATAAACGTCTGTTCGTTTTCCGGCAGGATCAGGACAACAAATGCTCTTATTATTGGGTGACCCCTAAAGCTGCCGCTGCCACCAAATAAGCTTCAGAAGGGATTTAAGGGAGGTAAGGAAATGCAGGTGCTTTTAAGTATCTGCATTTTTATTACAGCTTCTGATCCGGAGAAAAAAGACGAGCCGACAATCGAACTATTTATCTTTTGTCAAATAAAAGGTATACTAAAAGCTGATGATTTATGCAGTTTGCGCATCCGGACGCCCGAACGCCTGCCCGGGGCAAAATGCTAAAAATGTAATTTTAGGATGAGGTGGAAAAAATGTCCTTTATCAATACTTTGATTGAACGTGCCGCAAAGGATCGCAAAAAAATCGTTTTGCCGGAATCAGATGATTACCGTGTCTTGGAGGCGGCAGGCAAAGTCACCAAGATGGGATTTGCCGATATTGTTTTAATCGGTAACCCTGAGAAAATCCATAAACTCGGCAAAGACTTGGATTTGAGTAAAGTGGAAATCATCGATCCGGATAATTTTGCTCAATTACCCGAATATATTGAAGCTTTCTACGAATTACGCAAAGCTAAGGGAATGACCAAAGAAAAAGCCGCTGAATTTATGCACGATCCGCAATATTTAGCATGCATGTTGGTGAAAAAAGATGTTTGTGACGGTATGGTCTCAGGTGCGGCCCATTCTTCAGCCGATACTTTGCGTCCGGCTTTGCAAATTGTGAAGACAGCTCCGGGAACAGCTTTAGTTTCAGCATTTTTCCTGATGGTTGTGCCTAATTGTGACTTCGGCGACGGCGTTTATGTTTTTGCCGATTCCGGTTTGAATGAAATGCCCAACAGCGAGGCTTTGGCGGAAATTGCCGTTTCTTCGGCTAAGACTTATGAACAATTGACCGGTAAGCAGGCCAAAGTTGCAATGCTCTCTTATTCTACTAAAGGTTCGGCTCACAGCAGCGATACGGAGAAAGTAGTTGAAGCAACCAAGTTGGCGCAAGCGAAAGCTCCGCAATACTTAATTGACGGTGAATTGCAATTGGATGCCGCAATTGTACCGAAGGTAGCCAATTCCAAAGCCCCCGGCAGCAAAGTTGCCGGTCAGGCCAATGTTTTGATTTTCCCGGACCTTGATGCCGGTAATATCGGTTACAAATTAACTCAACGTTTGGCCAAAGCTGAAGCTTACGGTCCTATTACCCAAGGTATCGCTAAACCTGTTAACGACTTGTCCCGCGGCTGCTCGGCCGATGACATTGTCGGTGCTGTTGCCATCACAGCTGTTCAGGCTCAGAAATAATGATGTATTTGCCGGAGAAGCTGTTTCTTACAGCTTCTTCGATTTTTAGCGTATTGTGAAACGAGGAAATGAATAATGAAGATTTTGGTTATTAATGCCGGCAGTTCATCTTTGAAGTATCAATTGATGCGTTCGGAAGACGGCCATGTTTATGCGAAGGGTTTGTGCGAACGGATCAGTATCGACGGTAGTCGAATTATTTACAAGAATGACCGAGGACAAGAGTTTACTCAAGATATGCCGATGCCGACTCACGCGGAAGCTATGCAGGCAGTTTTGGACGCTTTGCAATCGGCTGAGCACGGTGTAGTTAAAAGCTTGCAGGAAATTGATGCTATCGGTCATCGAGTGGTGCACGGCGGAGAAAAATTCAACAAGTCGGTTTTGATTGATCAGGAAGTGCTGAAAGCAATCGAAGATTGTATTCCGTTGGCACCTTTGCATAATCCGGCCAATTTGCTCGGTATCAAGGCTTGCCGCAAGATTTTGCCTAATGTGCCGCAAGTTGCAGTTTTTGATACGGCATTCCATCAGACGATGCCCGCCTGTGCTTATATGTACGGCGTTCCTTACAAATATTATGAGAAATACGGTGTACGTCGTTACGGCTTCCATGGTACGTCCCATCAGTTTGTCAGCGAACAGGCGGCTGAATATTTGCATAAGTCCCCGAAGGACTTGAAGATTGTAACTTGCCATCTGGGTAACGGTTCTTCTTTGGCAGCTGTGAAAAACGGTGTATGTGTCGATACAAGCATGGGCTTGACCCCGTTAGCCGGTGTGCCGATGGGAACTCGTTCCGGTGATATTGATCCGGCTGTCATTAAATATATGATGGATTGTGAACCGGATTTGAGTATTAAGGATGTCGACCGTATTTTGAACAAAGAAAGCGGTATGTTGGGCATTTCCGGTATCGGCTCGGATTTCCGCGACTTGGGCACGGCCAAAGATAAAGGCGACAAGAGAGCGACATTGGCTTTGGCTATGTTTGCTTATGCAGTGAGAAAATATATCGGCGCTTATGCCTTCGCTATGGGCGGTTTGGATTGCATCGTCTTTACAGCCGGTGTCGGTGAGCATGATGCGGATGTCCGGGAAATGGTTTGCTTGGGTTTGGAAAACTTCGGTGTGCAATTCGATTCGGCGAAAAATGCGAAAACGCACGGTTTGGCTGAAA
Source organism: uncultured Eubacteriales bacterium (assembly GCA_902373515.1). Taxonomy (GTDB): domain Bacteria; phylum Bacillota; class Clostridia; order Saccharofermentanales; family Fastidiosipilaceae; genus Amygdalobacter; species Amygdalobacter indicium. The sequence goes on from CABKML010000018.1 coordinate 20,410, forward strand.
TCAGCTTACCGACCAGTCGAGTTAAAGTTTTGGTTATTCCTACTAATGAAGAGTTGAGAATCGCGCAGGATACGGCAAAATTAGTTAACGTGAAATGATTTACGGACCTGATGCCGGCTCTGTAATGAAAAAGTAGGGAAAATAAAACCTGTCCGACTGGACAAAGCGGAAGTTAACGCTTAATATCAAGACTAGGTGTTTTTGCATTCGGCGGAGGCACCCAGTCTTTTTATATTAAAACGGGGGCATTGATATGCAATATGATTTTACGAGCATAAATGACAGGCGGGCTATAGGTTCGCGTAAGTGGAGCATTGTGCCGGATGAAGTCGATCCTTTGAATGATAAGATGTATCCATTGACGATTGCGGATATGGATTTTGCACCTGTACCTGAAATCAAAACAGCTTTACAGTCCTTTGTAGGTCATAATATTTTAGGATATACAGCCCCGACGCCGTCTTATTTGCAGGCGGTGTGCGATTTTTTTGAAAAACAGCATCAAGTTACCTTGGATCCCGAGTGGATTGTTACTACCCCGGGCGTTGTGGCGGCATTAGCGGCGGCCGTACGCGCTTTTACCAGAGAGGGTGATAAAATTTTGATTTTTACGCCCGTTTATCCGCCGTTTTATCGTGTTATCAGAGAACAGGGAAGAGAAGTGGTTAAATGTCCGTTGGTGATTGCCCAGGACGGCATGTATCATATGGATTTTGCCAATTTGGAATCTTTGCTCAGTCGGGAAAATATTAAGTTGTTATTTGTCTGCAATCCCCATAATCCCGCCGGCAGAGTCTGGACAGCAACGGATTTAAGCCGCTTGGCGAAGTTGGCGCAGGAGAATAATTGTATGGTAATCAGTGATGAAATCCATGCCGATTTAACCTATCCGGATATTGCGCATACCATGTATTTTAAGGCTTTGACGGATTTTACGGAGGCGGCGATGGTTTGCACGTCGGCAGCCAAAGCTTTTAATATTCCCGGTTTACAGACTTCCAATATTTTTATCCCCCGCTCGGATTTGCGGGAAAAGTTCCAAAACGAACTGGCGGCCTCCGGTATTCAGCCGGCTAATATCTTAGGCTTGTATGCGACGGAAGTTGCTTATACGCAGGCTTTACCTTGGCGGGAGGAAGTATTGCAGGTCATCAAAACCAATTACAATTTAGTGCGTGATTTTTTTGCCAATTTGGATAATCGCTTCGAAGTTATGCCGGTACAAGCGTCTTTTTTGGCTTGGGTTAATTGTGCCAAGTTCGGCGTGAAAAGAGAGCAACTTGAGGCAGTGTTCCGGGCTGTTTGCTTCTTTGTAGCTGACGGTGCGGATTTCGGCAGTGAAGGAGATTATTATTTCCGTCTTAATTTCGGCTTACCGACAGCGGAGTTACAAGCATGTTTGGATAATTTTGCTGAAAAAATCTCACCTTACCTGCACAGCATCGAATGAGTGCCGAACCGGGGAGAACTATGGAACTTAAATTCAACGGTAAAATTAAAACCGCCAAGCTGCCCGGACAAAAGCGGCCGGCAGAGCAAGCTGTTTTGCGGATGCCGACTTTGATGGGCGTTGAAAGCGCATGTAAACAGGAATTGACAGCTTTAGGCTTTGAGGCGGCGCAAATTACTGTGAGTGATGCTTCAGTTGCCCTGACTGTGCCGTGGGAAGAGATGCCTGCGGCCGTAGCGGCGTTGAATTTGAATTTGCGGACGGCGGAGCGGGTATTGCTGCACCTTATCGATTTTAATGTGCAAAATTTTGCCGATTTTATTGCTGCAGTAGACGCCGTTCCTTTTGAAAAATATCTGGACCCCGGTTATTTTATAGATATTGTCGGTTACAGCCGAGACTCAAAATTAAGCAGTGTGCCGGCTTTACAGCGCCTGTTGAAAAAAGCGGTAATTAAGCGCTTGCAGAATTATTCTCCGGCAGCAGAGACTTGTAATGTTAACGGGATTTGGGAAGAAAATCGCAATCTCGGGTCTGACCGTTTGCAATTCAGTTTGGTGCGGGATAAGTTTTCTCTTGATTTGGATACAAGCGGTGAAGCTTTATATAAACGTTCCTATCGTCCTTTGAACCATCCGGCGCCGATTCGGGAAACTTTGGCGGCGGCAATTTTATATTTTGCCCATTTTCTGCCGAATTGTGAGAATTATCGGGAAGTGCTGTTCGATCCGGTTTGCGGTTCCGGCACCTTTCTGATTGAGGCGGCTTTGTTATTGACGCATACGGCACCCGGATTGAAACGTGCTTTTCGGGCGGAAAAGATGCGCTTGGTGGGCGAGAATGTATTTTTGCAGGCAAGGAAAGAAGCTGAGAGCCGTTCATATTTGTATGCACCGCCTGTTGCCCAACAGCCTTTATATAATTTGTTATTCGGGGCGGATATAGATAAGCGAGCTCTTAAATCGGCGCAGGAAAATGCTCAAAGAGCCGGAGTAAGTTCGTATATCAATTGGATGTGTGCAGATTTAACGGCTTATGCCTCAGGCGGCATTATGCCGTTCCCGCAAGTGCAGGAGGCGGAACGGGTGCTTGTGCTGGCTAATCCTCCTTATGGTGAGAGATTAGGGGATGAGGTGCAGGTTGCCCGGCTGCATAGGGCGTTTAAGCAGCTTTTGTTCCAAAAAAAGGAAGCATCTGTCGCTGCTGCAACTGCGCAGGAACGTCGACAGCATAATTACTATGAATTAAAAAAGAAATATCGCTTTTCTCTAATTACGCACTGTGCGGATTTGGAGAAACAATTATCTTGCAAAGCGAATAAACGGCGTAAGCTTTATAACGGTATGCTGCCATGCACTTTGTATCAATATTTTTAAGGAAGCGGCAAGGTAAGGGAAATTCCCGGCCGGATACGTTTTATAAACAATTGCAGGGCCGGCTTTTGCAGCATATTCTTCAAAGAATTCTGCAAATTGAAGCGGCGATGCTGCTGGTTATTGTCGGCATTGTTTCTACTTATATTATTCACTATTGCAATCAACTTAATTATAAAGTTGCCGGAGAAATGAATTCAACTTTGCAGAATTATCAGGAGCTGTTGGAGTTTGCAGCCGAGCTTAACAGCGGTAATTTAAGCCGTGTTTCCAGTACCTTTCAACATGACGTTATGGAAAAATACAGCAGTTTACAACGCTGCCTGAAAGTGCGCGGCGATTTGTATTTTTTGGATGCTGCCGGTAAACCGTATATAAGTAATATGGGGTATGTCCGGGAAGAAGAACAGGAAGAGTTGATAAGGCAATGGCATTTTATGAGTCAAGCTTCTCATCGTTCCAATACTTTGGTCAGCGGCATTTCCCGCAGTTATCCGCATTCACTTTGGTTGGCATATTACACAAAGGACAATTTTAATCATGTTAAAACTGATGTTTTACTGCGAATAAAGGCGGAATATTTAAGTCGCCTGTTTGAAACGCAGCCGGTACAAGCTTTACTTGTACAACAGGACGATTGGGCTTTAGCTCCGAACAGTACGAAAGTGCTGGATGCTATCAATCAACTGCCTGTTGAGCTCAGTACGCGCGGCTTGAAATTTTGGCGCGGACGTTTTTATTATGTTTGCTATATACCGCTGACAGCTTTCGGTTTACGAGTTTATACCATGTGGGAAGTAACAACTTTTATCCGCTTTTTACTGGTAATTGCTGTAACAAGCGCCTTATTGCTGTTGCTGCTGTATTATCTCAGTTTACGTAATTCCCGTTGCCTGGCGCAGGAGTTTGCGGCAGATATTGTAACGCTGAAAGAAGCCCTCGCGCAGGCGGAAAAAGGGAATTTGGAGCATACGTTGACGATTGACAGCAGTTTGGAAATGCAGGCTATCGGTCATGCTTATAATCAACTTTTATTAGGCTTTAAGCGCCAATTACAGGAAAATGCTCAATTGGAGCGGATTGTGGCGAATGAGCAAATTAAGCAATTAGGCAGTCAATTTACAAATCATTTTTTATTCAACACATTGGATAATATTTACTATATGTGTCGAATTTCGCCCGACCTGGCGGAAATGATGGTCCTGAACTTGGCCAAGCTTTTACGTTACAACACGCACAGTCCGAATGAGAAGGTCACTTTGGCTGAAGACGGGCAATATATTCGCTTATATCTGGAGATTATAAAAGTCCGTTTTCATGATGCATTTGATTATGCTGTTACTATAGATAAAGAAGTTGAAGACTGTTTACTGCCTAAATTATTATTACAACCGATAATTGAAAATGCAATAAAATACGGTCGGCAGACGCAAACGGCATTACAGCTGCAATTAAGTGCACAATTGCAGGACGGCAAGGTAGTCTTAATTTGCCGGGATAACGGTCCGGGAATAAGTGAGGATAAGCTCGGATTATTACAAAAAGATTTAGCTGCCGCCGAAAATTACAGTCGCCATCTGGGCCTGTATAATGTTGCCAGAAGAGTTGCTTTGACGTATGGTAAAGAATATGGCATACAATTGCATAATAAAAACGGTTTGGAAGTTAAAGTGACGATAAAAGCGGAGTATGAGGCGCAGGATTAATGACGGATAATTTACGAATTGTTATAGTCGAAGACGAATATTATGTCCGTAAAGGCTTGATAAATTCTTTCCCTTGGCAAGATATAGGCTGTGAAATAGTCGGTGAAGCCGATAATGGAGCCAATGGCTTAAAAGTAATTATGGAGCAGCAGCCTCATTTGGTAATCGCCGATATTGAAATGCCCCTGTTGGACGGAATCTCGATGGTAGAACAGCTCATAAAACAGGGATATAAAGGTGAATATATCTTTTTAACTTCACATCAGAATTTTTCTTATGTTTATCGAGCTTTGAAGTTGGAAGTTGTCGATTATTTGCTGAAGCCTTTCAAAAACGAAGAATTACAGAGCAATTTGGAAAAAGTTAAGGTCAAAGTCGGTTTGAATCAAACGGCAGTACAGGAAACTGTTGTTGATGAAATTAATTTCAAGAATACGCTTATTCGTCAAGCTGTTTTGTATGTTAGAGAGAATTATGCGCAGGAAATTACAAGCAACAGTGTTGCGGAACATCTGAATATCAGCAGTGCTTACTTCTGCCGCACTTTCAAAAAAGAAACAGGCTACACCTTTGGGCACTATCTTGCATATTATCGGATTCATAAGGCGGCGCATTTACTGCAGGACAGTGATATGCGGATTAGTGAAGTTGCTGCAGCCTGCGGTATCGCTGATAGTAATTATTTTTCTCAAATATTCAAAAAAATTAAGGGCGTTACGCCGAAGGAATATCAAAGCAATAGGAACTAAAAATATCTATTTGTGCAAAATAAACAAAATGCAGGAGCCGAATTTGTAATAATTAGCTGATAAGAACAAAAAGAAGTCATTTTTTTCGAGAAAATTGTCAAAATTATTAGAGTCGTATAAATCCTTTTTTCCTATACTGATAGTGTAAAAGTTAATAACAGTGAAGTTTTTAATTTCACCGAACAGAAGAGAGAAGGAACATTTATGAAAAGATTGTGCAGTGCCTTATTAAGTATAATTCTTTTGACGACGTTGACAGCTTGTCAACAAGGTGGGAAAAGTGCGGAGAAAGAGGATAAAGACAGCCGCCTTGCAGATAATATGAAATTAACGGAGTTAGTAGAAGCGGCACAGAAAGAAGCCAAGGCCGATAACGCCGGTGAATTTATGGTTTATGCTCCTACGAGTCGGATTGAAAAGGCGATGAAGGCTTTTACAGAAGCCTACGGCATTAAAGGTTCCGTTTATCATGAAAGCGGGCAGGATTTGTATACCAAGTTGACCACGGAATTGGAAGCCAAGAGCAAAACGACGGCCGATGTGGCTTTTTTGCAGGATGCCTATCTTTTGCAAACACAAATGCGCAATTATAATTATGTCGTTAACTATGTCCCGAAAGATTTAGCCGATAAGATTAAAGAGGCGGAGAAAAAACCTTTAGTTTGCTACTATTACAATAAGTTGTTTATTTACAATAATAAAGACGGAGCCAAAGGTGTCACCAATGTATGGGAACTGACAGAAGCTGCATACAAGGGCAAAATTTTCATGAAAGATTTGAGTAAGGAGTCGGTTAATAAGAATTTCCTGGCTATGTTGACCAAACCTGAAATTGCCGACAAATTAAAGAAGGCATATAAAGAGCATTTCCAAAAAGAGATTAAGCTGGACGAAGATTGCCCTAACGCCGGTTATCAATTCGTGAAAAATTTCTTGCCTAATGTCAGCTATGGTACGGGTGACGGCGATATAGCAACGGATTTGTCCAACGGCAACGGCAATAATTACGGCCTTATTGTTTTCTCTAAATTGCGTGATGACAGTGTTAATCAGAAAAATCTGACAGTTAATGCCTTGAATAAACAGGAAATTAATCCGTTCAGCGGTTTCATGTATCCGATGTATTTACAAATAATAAAAAATACGGATCGTCCTTATACGGCAAGATTATTTATTCATTTTATGATGTCGAAAGAAGGCTTTGAAGCAGCTTTCCATACTAAAGCCAAGGATATCGGCACATATTCCGGCAATAGCGAAATCAATTGCCTGAAGGGCGATCAGAATCTTGATTTTTGGAAGAAATGTTTGACAACCGAAGACCCGGAATATTTAGCTAAAGCATATGGTGAAGGTGTTCTGGATTTCATTACAATGGCTGCAAGCAAGCATTAATATCTGTAAATTAAGGACAAGGGAGAACGGTTGTGCTTCCTTGTCCGTTATTAACCGAAAACCAAGCGAAAAAGTAAGCGGAAAAGCGTAACTTTGCTTTTTTCGGCACTATTTAAAGATACCAGGGAGATATACATGAAAAAATTTAGGCATCGCCTGAAAGCATTTATCGCTCAGCCGGCCAATATTATATTGATTATTTTTGCTGTAGCGTTAACTTTACTGACACTTTATCCCTTGATGGAATTGTTATACAACACCTTTGTCATTAATGCGACAGATGCGGCCGTCTTTGTCGATTTGAAAAGGGGTATGCTCAGTTTGCGCAGCTGGCAAAAAATCTTATTTACAGCCGCCAATAAGTACAGTTTAATTAATTTTTATCGTCCGTTGGGCAACTCTTTGTTGTATGCGGTCTTATCGGCAATATTTGCTTTAATCTTCGGCGGTACTGTAGCTTGGTTGATTACTCGCAGTAATCTTAAAGCTAAGTCTTTTATCTCGGCAGCTTTCGTTTTTCCTTATATTTTGCCGTCTTGGACGCTGGCTTTATTTTGGATTAACATGTTTCGCAATCCTAATGTAGGCATAGGCGTTCCGGGATTTATTTATTCCTTGACCGGTTGGAGTGCACCGTCCTGGTTTGTTTACGGCCTGTTTCCGCTGGTCATTGTCAGTGGCCTGCATTATGCTCCTTTTGCCTATATTTTTATAGGCGGTATTTTGCGCAATATGGATGCCAATCTGGAAGAAGCGGCAACTGTTTTAAAAACACCGAGGCGGCGAATTTTTACCGCAATAACTTTGCCGATTGTCAAACCGGCGGTTTTATCTACATTTTTGTTAGTATTCGCCAGTGTTATGGGTTCTTATGCTGTCCCGGTTTATTTAGGCTCGCCGGTGGGCTTTTTCGTGCTGACGACCAAGATGAAGATGTTACAGACAACAGCTGTAGGACAAGCTTATATTATCGCTACAATTATGGTTATGAGCGGTTCAACCGTTTTACTTTTGAATAATTTACTTGTCGGCAAAAGACAATCTTATACCACGATTACCGGAAAATCGTCGCAGATATCTTTGGTTAATTTGAAATCCGGAAGATATATAATTGCGGCGTTGCTGTGCGTGTTGATGGTCTTTACCTGTATATTACCTTTAATTTCCTTCGCTTTGGAGTCGATAATTATTAAAGCCGGTGATTATTCCTTAGCCAACATGACTTTGAATTATTGGATCGGCAGAAGTGGCAGCGTCTCCAGTCTGGCAGGCGGTTCTTCCGGTATTTTGCTTGATAATTTAGTATGGCAGGCCGGAAAAAATTCCTTGCTGTTATCAGTTGTTTGTGCTGTTTTAGCCGGTAGCTTCGGATTAATAATCGGTTACGCCGTTGTCCGTAAGAAAAACACTCGTTTGGCAAACTTCGTCAGCGGTATGTCCTTCTTCCCTTACTTAATACCGTCAATGGCATTCAGTGCAATTTACTTGGCAATTTCCACTCAATTTTCTTTCTTAGCTAACTCCTTCTTACTTTTAGCATTGGTAGGAACTGTGAAATATTTGCCTTTTGCTTCGCGCTCCGGTATTAACTCTATGCTGCAACTTTCCAAAGAAATTGAAGAGGCGGCGTTGGTCTACGGCGTATCGTGGCCTAAGCGTATGGTGAAAATTATTATGCCGATACAAAAGGCGGCGATAATTTCAGGATTCTTATTACCTTTTGTTTCGTGCATGCGGGAGTTGTCACTCTTTGTCATGCTGACAAGTGCGAAGACGCAAACTTTGACAACAATATTGATGGCTTACAGCGAAAAAGGCGCAAGTCAATATGGTAATGCAATCAACTTATTAATAATAATTCTTGTGCTTGTAATTAACTTTGCCGTCAATAAATTGACAGGCGCATCAATAGATAAAGGTATTGGAGGAAATTGAAATGCCTAAAATTATTTTAGAAAATGTCAGTAAAAAATTCGCCAACGGTTTCGTGGCCGTGGATAATTTGAATATGGTTATAGAAGATCGGGCGTTTGTCACGCTGTTGGGTCCGTCAGGTTGCGGCAAAACAACAACGTTAAGAATGATTGCCGGTTTGGAAACTCCGACAAGCGGCACAATTACCATTGACGGACAGGTTGTCTTTGATGCAGAGAGCGGAATCAACGTGACACCGGACAAACGGGATATAGGCTTTCTTTTCCAGAACTATGCCTTGTGGCCGCATATGACCGTTTATCGCAACATTGCTTTCGGCTTGGAAAATTTGCACTGGTCCAAGCCGGATATTGAAAAAAGAGTAGCGGAATTATTGGACATCTTACAAATTTCCGAATTTAAGGAGCGCTATCCTTCAGAATTATCAGGCGGTCAGCAACAACGGGTAGCAATTGCCAGAACTTTAGCACCTCGACCGAAAGTTCTTTTCATGGATGAACCGCTGTCGAATCTGGATGCGAAATTGCGCGGCGAAATGCGGACGGAATTGAAACGCTTACATATTGACACGAATTCAACATTTATCTATGTTACGCATGACCAATTGGAAGCGATGACTTTATCCAGCAAAGTTTGCTTGATGAAACAGGGTGTTTTACAGCAATACGCTCCGCCCTTGGAAATTTATAATCATCCCTGCAATATTTTCGTTGCCGACTTTATGGGCAACCCGGCTATTAACTTACTACATGCCACAGTTATGCGGCAGGAAGAGCAGACGACGGAATTAAACTTGGGCGAGCACAAGGTTAAATTCTTATCTGACACTAAATTGCCGAAAATTCCCGCAGATATTATCCTTGGTATAAGACCGGAGCATATCAAGTTGACTTCCGAGCCTAAATTGACAGCTCGAATTTATGCTACTTTACCGACAGGCATGGAGACTACAGTTAAGCTGAAAGCAGATGAACAGATTATTACGGCTGTAGTATTCGGCAGTGTCGATTTTCAAGTGGATGAAACGGTGAATATAGACTTTGCGGAAAATAAAATATTGTTGTTCGAGCAGTCAAACGGCAAACTTATAGCTTCCGGGCGTCTGGTAATAATTTGAAACAAGGGTAACGGAAATGGAAATCTTATTTGATTTACATACTCATACAATTATGAGCGGCCATGCCTACAATACGATTGAAGAAAATATTGTCGAGGCATATAATATCGGGCTGCAGGCTTACGGCTTTTCTGACCACGGACCGGCAATCGAGGGAGGACCGGCGGAGGTGTATTTTCGCCACTTCCGCATTTTCCCGCGGCATTATAAAAATATGTATGTTTTGTGCGGGGTAGAAGCGGTGATTACAGATTATGACGGGCATATCGATTTAAACGGTAAGGCCTTGGAAAGGGTGGATTATGCGATAGCAAGTCTGCACAGTTGGTGCCTACAGCCGGGAACATGTGCCGAGAATATGCGAGCCTATCGCGGCGCTATGCAAAATCCTTATGTGAAAATTATCGGTCACCCGGATGATCAGGCTTATGAAACTGATTATGATGAACTGGCATATATGGCGCAAAAGTACGGCGTTGCTCTGGAACTTAATGAATCTTCGCTGGATCCTGAATCTGTACGGTCAGGCTCCGTGCGGGAGAAAATGCGTTTAATTATGAAATATTGTCGGCGCTATCAAACCCCGGTTATTCTCGGTTCCGATGCACATCATAAGTCATATATCGCTCGTTTCGAACAGGTGCGGGAATTATTGGCAAGCGAGAATTTCCCGCAGGAGCTGGTGCTCAATAATTCGTTGGCAAAACTGCGCCGGGTCTTGAATCACCCTGATATTATTAAATAAGCTCAATAATTTACGTTCAGCAAATTAACTGCAAAGAAGGTGAAATGATTAAATGGAATTTTTTCAGAATATAGATAAACTTGTGAGCAGCTTCACGCCTCTGGCAATATTTTTGCGCTTGTTTATAGCTATGCTTTTAGGTACCGTTATAGGTATTGATCGTGAGCTGAAAAATCGTGGTGCCGGCATAAAAACGCATGCTTTAGTCTGTTTGGGTTCAGCTATTGTTATGATTGTAAGTGAGTATATTTTCTTGAGTTGTCCGGATGCTCAGGCCGATATGAACAGAATGGGCGCGCAGGTAGTGAGCGGAGTAGGCTTTTTAGGTGTCGGTACAATTATCGTCACCGGTAAAAATGTTGTGCGCGGCTTGACCACGGCTGCCGGTTTGTGGACTTGCGCTTGTGCCGGTTTGGCTGCCGGAATAGGTTATGTTTGGCTGGCGTTCTTGAGTCTGTGTTTTTGTATTTTCGTTTTTACCGGTTTGGGGTGGTTGGAGAATCGGCTGCAACGTCTGTCCCGCCATTTTTCCTTATATTTGGAGTTGGAGTCAAGTGACGGCGTGCATTTGCTTTTAGCTAAGATGCGTTTACAGCATATGCGTTTCCATCATCTTGATATTACACCCAGCCATGTGAAGCAGAACGGCGTTTTACTCAGCATGTCGGTAGAACTTCCCAGTCGGAAAGAGCGGCAGAATTTGCTGAATTTGCTGAATAATTGTCCGGAAATTCGTTATTTTGAAGGTGTATAATGTTATTAATCGGGCAGTGGCATAAAGCCGACTGTAAAATAAATTAAAGAAAGTGCAGTGTCGCAAAAATGGATATGATTAAACACAACGCAAAACGTAAACTGATAGCGGCTGCGGTGACAGCTTTGTTGATTTGGACGGCAGTTTGGCCGACAATTTCTGTGAAAGCTGAAGGACAGGATACGCTGAAGGTAGCACAATATGTTAAAACGGAGACTACTAAACAAAGTGACGGGTCTTATAGCGGCAAGTGGATTGCTGACGTACCGATGGCGGAGGTACTTAAACCTGTTGAACCGGATATGAAAAAAGGAGCACAGGGATTATTTGGAAATATTCCATATCCATATAAGAATAGTAAAAAAGAAGGTATTGCCGAGATAGTTTATAATGTTAAATTTCCTCAAGGATGTGTGATAGGAAAAGTTACTGCTGAGCATGGTTACACTTTTTTAGGAACAATCAAAACGGAAAAGACTAATGACGCTGTAACTTTTAGGATACCTTTAACGGATCAAAATTGGGCAGGTATCTATGAGGCGTATAAAGAGGATAAAAAAGACACACAAAAGAAATTAAAATTAACTGTTGAATATACAACCGGTGAAAGTAAAAATGCCAAAATTGTAGGTGATGGTAATTTTTCGTTTTATATGTGGTTTAAAACGTATTTGTATTCATCAGACAAATCTACTACACCGGTAACCGGCGGCAAATCTCAAGCTACCAAATTACCGGATCCGCCGAAATCTACCGATGTTAAACTTGCCGGTGATATGCTTATAAATGGTAATACTCAAGCAGATAAGGTATATGTAGCCAATAAAACAGATGCATTTACTGTAACAGGAGCACTTAATGTCAAACCGATAAAAGATGAATTGGCCAAGCTGAAAGCACTGTACGATCCGCAGAAATATGCCGATATTAAAGTTACAGGTGCTGTGACTACGTTTAAAGCGACCATGACCTTACCGGAGGGTTTGGAGATGGCGGATGATTGGAAAGCTGAATTGACGGGTGCAAACGGCAAATTTAAAATCACTAAAACAGACTTTAAAAATCAAGTTGTGACTGTTGAAATGTCAACGACAGGAAATTTGAATAGCTTTGAGGCTGTTTGCAATACTGTAGATGGCGCAGATGATTTACTAAAAGTGTATGTTACCGGTGTGAAGTTTAAAGATAGTGCCGAAGCAGATAAGGAATACAAAATTGTCGGTACTTTAATAGGTACTTTTTCTGCTAAGGCAACCTTGAACGGCAACACCGTTCCATTCAGCTATACATGGGGAAGCAAACAGTCGGAAGAAGGCAAAGATTCAACAGCTAAGAACACTGATGAAATAAGTTTAACTGTCAAATATTTATCACCTGCAGTTCCTCAGCCTACTCCAATTCCAACCGAAACAAAGCCTGAACCGTACAACCCGTATACATCGAGCGAGTTGAAGGAAGAACCGGCATCGAAGCTTGGCAAGGTAGCCAAAACCGGTGAACTTGTCGGCGCCGGCAACAGTTGGTGCGTGCTCTTGGCAGTAGCAGCTGCCTGTCTGCTTCAACATAAACGGCAGAATTAACGGTTTATTGTTAGAGTCACTTGTTTGAGAAGCCTGTTCCTGCGAACTGCGGGGACGGGCTTTTATTTATAGCTTTTTCTCCGCTTTTTGCCTGTTTTTTTCCGCTGAACACCCGGAAAAGATGTGGTAAAATAATATTTATTATAATTTATCAGGACTTCTTGCTTGAACAGCAAATAGAAAAATGTATAATGATATCAAGAGGGGCCGCTCTAAATATTTTTTCGGAGGAATGTTATGAAAAAAATATTATTACCTTGCTTACTTGCAGCATTAACTTTAGTAGCCTGCCAAAAACAAAAAGTGATGGAACCGGCAGCGACTGAAGCCCGGGCTGAAGCTTCGAAAGCTCAAGTTGCCGCTGCTACTGCAAGTGCCGCCGAAAAAAAGCAAGTGTCCGAGAAAGAAATAAATACGGCCGTAAAATTACAAAATAAAGTTACATCACCCGTGCAAAAGTTGAGTGCCGAAGCTTTACGCTACATTTATCTGGGTGTGCGTGCCGTCAACGATGGGGCTTTACCGAATATTTTGCATTATGAAAACGACAAAATATATTATATGTGCCGCAAAGTTTCCGACGACATGCAGCGGGTAATCAGGCAGGAGTGGTGTAATAATAACAAAAAGTTTACAGATGCGGAGCAGGAAGTGAGATATAGATCCCTCGGGCAGATGAGTGATACGCAAAAGCGCTATATAGGCGTTTATGATTGCCAAAACAAGACAAAAAAAGAAATGAGTATCGCAGACTGGTGCGCGATGAGCACGGTTTCAGCCACCTGCCCGGTTGAGGACAATCAAATTATTATGGTCTATGTTGCCGGCAGCTCGGGAGCAGTAATTCATACTAAGATTGTTTTATTTGATTTGGACAAAAAAACGGAGGAAACAATTGCCGAGTATCAAACTTTCAATGCCTTCAGCAAGATTAAGAGATTGTCGCAGGATGAATTTTTGATCTTATTGGCTGAACGCCAACAGGATAAAAACGGAATCAAGCCGGAAAGCAAACAGCTTGCCATAGTTTATAATCATAAGACTAAAAAAACAACAGAAATTTATCAAGGCGAAACAATGAGCGAAAAATCACAGGATGTCTTTGCTTTTGATTGTTACAAAGATAAAATTTACCTGCTTATGCATAAACTTAATGCCGGCAAATTGCAATCGTATTTACGGACGCTTGATAAAAACGGTAAACAGTTAAATGAGATTGCTCTGCCGGCTTTGGCTAAGTACGATTCACCCAATCAGTTGGCGGTTGATCTGTTATTTGCAGATGATGTCATGTTTGTGCAATTTGAAACTAAGCGGCCGGATCTTAAGGCGAAGCAGCCGGTTGTCGCTGTTTTAAGAAAAGCCGGAGATAACTACCTGTTACAGAACACAAGCTCAATGAACATATCTTCTATTCCTAAAACACATCCGGTGGGCACGGGACCTTATATGCTGTTGCAGGACAAGGAAAGGGAAAGCGGAACACAACAATTTTACGCCTACTATCCGGATAAAAATGTTTTCGATTTGGTAGATACGCAGCTGAAGTATACGAAAACCCAGGGTAACATCACGAATTGGCGCAACGATAATAAGCAACTGTTGTTCCAATATATTGATTTTAATAATAAGGCTGATTACTATTTAGCTGAAATTCCCGAGAAGTAAAAGGCACATGTGGCGACTTAACGGCGATACGTCTGTAAGAAACCACAATATCCGGGGCGGAAAAAGACCTGCAAGCTCTTTGATATGTACCCTCTTTACTGGACAAACCAGTAAGGAGGATATTTTTATGCGCTA
>CABKML010000019.1 GCA_902373515.1 uncultured Eubacteriales bacterium
CTTTTGCAGCTGCTGTCTCTGTAAAGGTGCTTGGAACAACAGCGTCAGCTGGAGAATTTTCAGACAGCGAATGCTTTGAAAAAAGCGGAAGGAGTTATGTTATGTTTATTTATATTGCAGGTGCCGGTGCTATGGGGTGCCGTTTCGGTTATCAATTGCAGAAGAGCGGGAACGAAGTGGTGTTGCTGGATTCCTGGCAGGCTCATATTGATGCCATCAAGGCTCACGGTTTACATATTGTGGGCGATCAGGATGAAGTTGTACCGATGACTATTATGCGGCCGGAAGAAGCACATAAGCAGGCTGAGTTTATTATTTTGTTTACGAAGGCTATGCAATTGCAGGATATGCTGGAAAAAATTAAACCGGTTATCGGTCCTGAGACCAAAGTTCTGTGCCTGCTCAACGGTTTGGGGCATGAAGATGTGATCAGCAAATACATTAAGCATGAGAATATTATGATGGGTGTAACAGTCTGGACAGCCGGTTTGAAAGGCCCGGGCGAGGCTATTTTGCAAGGCAAGGGTACGATTAATCTGCAAAGTTTCGCTGCTGCCGGTGAAGCTGCGGTGCAGGATATTGTTGATACGATGAATGCGGCCGGCTTAAATGTTATTTATGATAATGATGTTGTGCCTTCAATTTGGCGTAAAGCTTGTGTCAACGGCACAATGAATTCGACTTGCGCTTTGACGGATGCCACTATCGGCCAATTTTTCGCCAGTGAAGCGGCAATTAGAATTGTTAAGACGATTATTCATGAATTCGTTCTGGTCGGTACAGCTGAAGGCGTGAAGTTGAATGAACAGGAAATTGTCGATTATGTTATGCATACAGCTGAGATTGCTGCCCGGCATTATCCGTCCATGCATCAGGATTTGATTCAAAATCACCGCTTGACCGAGATTGATTACATCAACGGTGCTGTGGCTCGTAAAGGCGCAAAGTTGGGGATTGCAACTCCTTATTGCCAGATGATTACCGATTTGATTCATGCCAAAGAGAGCATTTTGAATATTAAATAAATTATATTCGGAAAATGATGTTTTCAAAGCCTGTCTGAATTTTCAGATAGGCTTTTTTGGCAGGCGTGAGCTTATTATGAGGGCAGCCGGGCGGATTTAAGTCTTGATAATTTCGAAATTATGTTATAATACAAAAAAGTTTGGCGGTCGTGGTGAAATTGGCAGACACGCCGGATTTAGGTTCCGGTGATGCAAGTCATGCAGGTTCGAGTCCTGTCGACCGCATAATGAAAGTCCGTACTGTAGCAGCATGCCGGGTACGGATTTTTGCTTATGGAAATTATACTTGAAGAAGCGGCCGTCAGCGGCGGGTAAGCAACTTTTAGATTATAAGAAAGTGACTGAATAATTATGACAAAGACATTGGAAAATTTAGCACATGTACTTGGAGCTGCAATTTTGAACCGGGGAGAGATGCAGACGGAAGTTAAGCAAATAGCCTTCGATTCCCGTTATGTGACGGCCGGAGGCGTGTTTTTTGCGATTAAAGGGTTGGAAGCGGACGGACATGATTATCTGGATAAAGCCTGTGCGCAGGGGGCAATAGCGTTGGTTGTGCAGGATGCGGCCAAGATAAAAGGTTTGCAATCTTCCGTTACCTGTCTGCAGGTCCAAGATACAAGGCAGGCCTTGGCGGCAGCGGCGAACTGGTTTTATGATGCACCGTCTAAGTCTTTGCAGGTTATCGGTATTACCGCCTCCAACGGCAAGACATCTACAAGTTTAATGTATAAGACAATTGCACTTACGGCCGGGAAAGAGATAGGTGTTGTCGGTACAGTCAGTTATGAAACGGCTAAACGCAGTGAAATGAGCCATTTGACGACACCGGATGCGGTTAAGTTGGAGCAGCTGTTACGGGAGATGGCGGACAGTAATTATCATTATGCCGTTATGGAATGTTCGTCTATCGGTTTGGATCAGCGACGTAATTACGGGGTGAAATATCGGGCGGCGGCGTTCAATAATATCAGTCGGGAACACTTGGATTATCACGGTTCTTTCGCTAATTATCTGCAGGCTAAAATGCGTCTGATTACAGATTGTGCCGATGAAAATACGGCAGTTGTGCTGAATTTTGATGATCCGGTTATTTATGAGCAGCGTGCGGCGGTTAAGGGACGGCTTTTAGGTTTTGCCGACTTAAGTAATTGGCCGGAGCAACGCTTGAGTCAGGTGCAGCGGGAAGAGGATCGGCCGCAAGTTCTGGCGGCGGACGTGGATTTGTCGGCGGGCTTGCCGCATTTTTCTATTTTGCTGGACTGTGCGACGGCGCAGCAATTACAGGGGGCGCAAGCGGCTTGGCAAACGACAGGCAGACGGCAGATAGGTGCGTACAGTTATTATGTCTACCCTTTGAGCTTGCAGGTGCCGGGTTATCATTCCGTGATGAATGCTTTGTCGGCTTTCAGTTTGGCTATTGTCAGCGGCTTTTCACCTGTAGAAGCTTGTAACGGTTTGGCGCGCTATCAGGGGATAGAACGGCGTTTCCAACAAATTCTGGCTCCGGTTAAAGTGCAGGGGACTGCCTGGCAGAAGGTGGTTGATTATCAAATTTACGATGACCATTTCGCCAACCCCGGTAATATCATTTTTTCTTTAACTTCTTTAAGTAAAATGGATTATCGGCATTTACATATTCTATATGCGATCAGAGGCAAGCGCGGCGTTACGGTGAATACGGAAAACATTCAGCAGCTGGCACCTTTTTTACCGAAATTACGTTTGGCCTCATTCAGTGCCACTTTATCACAGGACGTTGTCGGACATTACGATCAGGTGCAGGCGGACGAGCTTGGCGCTTTTCAGGAGTCTATGCGTGCAATTAATTTGCCCTATAAACTTTATCCGACGCTTAAAGGGGCGATTAAAGCTGTTTTGCCCGAGTTACAGCCGGGTGATGTGCTGCTGCTTGCAGGTTGTCAGGGGATGGATGCCGGAGCGCGTTTGTGTTTAGAGCAGCTGGCGGCGCAGCATCCGGATTTGGCGGCAGAAGTTATTATGCAGGCTGTCAAAGATCGAGTTTGCGGGCAGGCGAATGAAGCGACGGATAAGGATAAGTTATTTGCCGGTGAGGCGGGCAAATAAGCCGGCCGGCAGCAGACCGGCGAGGCAGCGCAGAATATAAGTTATAAAAGAAGAGTAGGAAACATCTTTCCCGGCTTTGGCCGCCTTGATGGCGGATTTTGCTACTTTGAGCGGATTTTCCAAAGCAAGCTTCTTGTATAGAGGCAAGCCGGCGGCCGCATTGCTCGTAGAGGAGCTGTTTTTGTTTGCATCTGCGGGCAGATATTTAGCGGCAGTCTGCAGAAAAGCGCTTAACATAGGGCCGGGGCAGGCAACGGTACAATGCCACGGTAAAGAGGCGGCCTGCCATTCGGCGTTCAGAGCAATTGAAAAATTGCGTAAATAACTTTTGCCGGCGCTGTAGACGGCGAAGTTGGCCTGCGGGGTGAAGGCGGAGGAAGAAGCGACGTTGATGACTGTGACTTTGCTGTGCGGAGAGAATTTACCATTTTCCAGAAAATAGCTTAATAAAAGGGTAGGGGCGAAGACGTTGAGTTTTAAGCATAATTCCTGATCCTTGGAATTTTGGGCGGCAAAAGGACCTTTGAAGCCGATGCCGGCGTTGTTGATCAGACAGGTGATTTGCCAGTCACAGCCGAGTTCGGCGTTGATAGCAGCTGCCAATTCTTCAGCCGCATTATCCTTACTCAAATCCAGGTTTATGGCGATATAAGGCAGGGGGAGGGTAGCTGCAAGGCGCTTGCAACCGGAATTTTCCTCAACTTTCAGGCCGGTAAGAACATAGTAGTTACCGAAATAAGTTTGCTCGGTTGCTAAAGTTTGCAGGAAAGCTTGCCCCAGGCTGCCGTCGGCGCCGCTTATGATTATCAGTTCTTTCATTTTTTCGCTTCTTCTTTCCGGTTGAATTCCTGTTGAATTAGAGTGGAGTTTCAGCTGCAACTATAGAGCGGAAATTCGGCGTTAAGACATTAAACTCAGCGGAATTTCGTTCAAATTTAAGCAGGTATAACCTTCAGCTTTTATTTTTTTAATTAAAGGTTCCAAAAGGTCGACTTCAACTTGCGAACGACCGTCCAAGCGCAAAATTAAGCCGTCGTGCAATTCTCTTTCTATGTAGTTCAGAGCTTCCGGTACCGTATAGGGTAATTTCGCATAGTTACGATTCCTGAGTTTGTCGTAACGGAAATTGAGCTTATCTTTGGCATCAGGCCAAAAATTGTGTAATTCCAAGCCCCAGAAAGTCGGGTAATAACCGCTGTTTCTGACTAAAGCCAGAGTTAATTCGCTGTATGAACCTGAAGGCGGACGATAGAAGCTGTCCAACTGTCTGCCGGTCAAAAGTTCGAAGTTCTTCTCCAATTTGTGCAGACTTTTGAGAAAAGTTTTGCGGTTGCGGATTGAAAGACGGGCGGAATCTTCAAAGTCCCAGCCCAACGAGCCGATGCAGTGGTTTTCCTTATCCATACGCAGAACGAGGTCCGGCGCTTCGCTGAGAAAATCGCCGCCGATGAAGAAACTGCAAGGAATCTGATAAGCTTTGAGAATATCCAAGACCTGTTTGGCCTTCATTTTTTCGCCTTTGACAAAATCGTAAGTTATATATATGACTTTTTCCGGGCGATATTTGGCATTGGCTTTTTGCAATTCGGTTAATTGTCTCTTGGCGGAACTTGCAGTTGGAGCAGCCGGTGCAACTTGCTGAACGGTCGCATCCGGTCCGGTAGAGGCGCGGGGCGCAGTCGGGTGCTTCTTGTTTTCTTTTTCGGCTTTTTCCAAATAACTTCGGTGGATGGCATTCATATCCTTCAATGTAAGCGGATTGAGATCCCAAAGGACGTTATAAGTAGCACAATAATTGGCGGTATTATCGCTGATTACAGGCAGACGGTGATTATCGGCGCTCAATTTGGTGTGCTGAATTTCCCATTCAAGATAGCGCGTATCGGCGTCAATTGCCGTACTTAAATTAGGCAGGCGCGGCAGACGTAAGTCACTTTTCCGACTGACAATTAAGTTGGGACCGATAGGTTTGCCGTAAAAAAGGCGGCCTTTGATATCTTTGCCGAAAGTGTAATTAACGGTCGTTTGCGTGACGGCGGCGGAGGTACTTTGCACTTCGTCATTGCTCTGAATTTTAATTTGTGTAGTTAAAGGCAGCGGTTCCGCATTATTTTCACTGTAATTATCATGAGGCACAGTTAAAGGGTGAGACGGCCAGAGAATCAAAGTCAGACCGATTAACAGCAGAAAACCTGAAATGTAGATCAACAAAGTGATGAAGTCGAAATGCGGCGGCAGACGGTGGCCGAAGTTGAGTTTGTGATAGTGTCGCAACTGGGCATCGATAATAGTGGAGGGATTGAGCGGACCTGCAGGATTGGCAGCAGCTTCTTGATCCGAAGGCAGAACGGCAGCCTTTTTCGGCTGCGCCGGCTGGGGCATTTGCGGGCCGCTAACAGGCACACTTGCATAAGCTGCTTCAGTCCGAGCGGCATTTATTATCCGCGGAGCAAGCGGCGAGGCAGTGCTGTCAAAAGATGCAGGAGTAGAATTTTGTTTTTTCTTCTTCATAATTAACTATTTTACACAATAAAGTCAAACAACACTAATACCTTTGAGTTGCTGATACAAGTCACGGGCGTAATTATCGGTCATACCGCAAATGTAGTCGGTAATTAAGAGTAGTCGTAAATAAAGTTGTTCCTCCGGACTTTTATCAGCAGACTGCAAGTGATAACTTTGCGCATAGTTTTTGGAGACAAGTCGCATCAGGCGTTCGTAAACAGGTTGATTATCTGCACTTTCCTGACCGTAATTGATACAGGCGGGAATGAAAAGGTCCAATAAGCTGTTAATTACAGTGTTACAGGCGACTTCCAGCGTGACGATATCTTTGGACGTAAAGACATAGCGGTAGGCAATTTCACCTAATAAATCCAGAAGATAGCCGCTGTAACGACCGGCAGCCAGGGGTGAGGTACAGTTGCCCTGCATAATTGCACAATAATTTTCACAGAAAGAAGCAGCCAAGTCCTGCAACAGGCGGTTTTGCGCCTGCATTAACCAATTTTGGACAGCGTACAATTCCGTTTCGACATAGCCGCGTTTCCGAGCCAGATTGTAAAAATTGTTCAAGTCCGCCGCATCGTCGGCCAGTTCCGGGTGAACGGCGGCAGCTTGGGTGATATGGGCGAGCAACGTGAAATAATTAAGTTTGTTTTTTCGTAAAGCATCTTCAATATCGGCAGTCCGATAAGCAATATCATCACAGGCTTCCAGCAGAAAAGACAGCGGATGACGACAGGCAGTTTCCCCCAAAGTGACGGGGTAAGTATAACTTAATTGCTCCGAGTTGCTGTCAGACGGTGCAATGTCGCCGCTTAAAGCTGTCCCCAACGTCAGCGACAGTTCGTGGAAAATGGCTTTTTCAGCATAAAAATAACCTAATTTATGGCGGGCAATATTGCCGCTGCTGTGAGCAACGCTGTTATCGCCGTGAGCGACATCCGTCGTCCGATTTTCAATATTCAGAGAATTGACAGGATATTTAATCAGGCAGTGCAGCAAAGGGTAAGTTAAATGCATCCCGGAGTTGTCGTCTAAAAAATGTAACTTTGTCAACAGGCGCAGAGCCTGCGCATTACCTTCGAAATTGTAAAAGTCCTGCTGCATTTGCTGATTCAACCAGTGAGTCAGTGATTTTTGGCGATATTGCAGGCGGGAGAGATTGTTCTTAAACCAGGAGCGGATTGTTGTTTCGCCGTAATGTCCGAAGGGGGGATTGCCGATATCGTGCAGCAAACCGGCAGACAGGAGAATATTTTCAATGATAGCTATTTCAGTGGTGTCGGGCAGTTCCAAGCCGGCCGGCAGGGGTGTTTTGCGGGTATATTCGCGTAATTTGTTGAAAGTTAATTGACTGATAGTTTTGGCAAAAGATGCAGTTTCCAAAGAATGCGTCAGACGGGTGCGGACGAAATCGCTTTTATCCAGCGGGAAAACCTGCGTTTTATCCTGTAAACGGCGAAAACTGGCAGATAGAATAATTCTTTGAAAATCAGTTTCAAAGGGTTTGCTTGTCAAGTTCACATCGCCGGCAGGTGCAGTTTGTTGCAGCGGGAAACGCAGCGGTTGTAAAAGTCGTTTCCAGGATAAGAATTTTTGCTTGTGACATAATTCAACACTCATAATCAGCCTCTTTCTGCGCGGAAATTTGTTGCCATGTTGCTTGAGCGGCATCTGCGGGAATAAAAGTATCCAGGTCACGGGCAATGTAACTGTTTTTGAAAAAACTGCGGGCGTAATCCAGGTAAGTTTCAGGTTCAATTAAACTTGCGGAAAAATGCGTTAAAATTAAGGCTTTAACTTGAGCATTCGCCGCCTGTAAGCAGGCTTCTTTCATCGTCATATGGCGATTTTTGACAGCTAAAGGCAACTTGTCTTCCAAAGCATAGTTGGATTCGGAAATTAATACTTCGACAGCTCGGAGAAATTCGCTGTTACAAGCCAGCGGCCGGGTGTCCGTGACATAAGCCAGACTGAATTTGTGCCGACTTGGGCCCAAAACCTCGTGCGAGGAAAATTCGTAATCCTGGCCTTTGTAACGATAAGAAAGGTGATAACCTTGCTGTAAGAATGACCAGAATCCTTGAAAAATGCCTAAAGCCATAGCTTTGTTGCTGCTGAATTTTCCTGATTGGTAAAAGTCGAAGCGAAAACCCAGGCAGGGAACGCTGTGTTTCTGGGCAGCTGCATTAATATACAAATCTACCGGGAAATCCGGTTCCGGAGTTAAGCTTAAATTTTCATAGCGGCTGAGTTGCTTCTGCAAGCGACTTTGTTTCTGCAAAGCTGCCGGCGTTTGCTGTTGATAAAAAAGATTACATTCCGGAAATAGAGCTTCGAGCTTGGTGTTCGCCGGGTCTTGTGCAGCTGCAGGCGGCAGGTCGACGCTTTTACAGAGTTCGTCCGTTTTTTTGCTTAAAAGGCAGTAAAATCCGGCGGCATTGATAACCTTCGGGTCGGAAAGGGCGAGGCTGATTTTATAACCGTCGGAGGTACGGACCAACGCCAGCGGACCGCGGGAGTAAAGGTCGGAAGGGGTAAAGCTGCCGTCCATTTCAAGCACATAAATTCCGTAAGATTGCCTACCGACAAGGCAGATGAATTGACTTAAGAGATTACGGGAACCTTTAGGGGCTAATATAAGTAAATCGTTGGTACGCTTAGCCATGCCCATTGTGCACAGAAGACCGGGCAAACCGAAAATGTGATCACCGTGGAGGTGCGATAGACAAATAATATCAATATTGACAAAGCCCGTATGCAGATGCAGCAGACTTTTTTGGGTACCTTCACCGCAGTCAAGCAGCAACTTGCGACCGTCATAGCTGAGTACAGCGGAACTGAGATTACGATTTTTTAACGGTAGAGCGCCGCCGGTACCGGCAAATTCTATTTTGAACATTGGTGTCCTTTCGTCTTTTTGAATGCTGCTTACAGTTTAACAAATATCGGGCGGAAATTAAATTTATTGGAGCTGCCGGAGCTGCCGTGATGCAGTGATTCCGGTTCGGTGATTCGGCGAAATTTATTGTGATAGCTGTTATGTAATCTGATTGTAATCTTATGCGTATAGAATTGACTTAATTATAACGATGTAACAACGGTGAGTTTATGTGGAAGAACCTACGCCGCTTCAAGGCACCTGATATAGACGATGAGCAAAGTCAAGCGGAGCAATTGCTGCCTGACTTAAGTCTTTATGACTTGCCGGCTATCGGTAACAGCCGGGCGACAAGTGAAACTGCATGCAGGATTGCCGATTTACCTTTTACGAAAGTGGAACCGCCTGCCGGGGCTGCCTATACCGATACGCCTGCGGCGGACTTAGCTTTACAAGTCCGCAGTTTATATCGCTACTATCAAACCGGAACGACAGTCGTGCGGGCGTTGGACGGTGTAAGCTTCGATGTGAAAGTGGGAGAATTTTGCGCTATCGTCGGCACTTCAGGCTCCGGTAAGTCCACCCTCCTGAATCAACTGGCCGGATTGGAGCCGGCAACGGCCGGAATTGTCCGTGTCTTCAATCGGGATATTGCGGCTTTGAACGAGAGAGAGCTGGTAGAGTTTCGGCTGCAGAACATCGGTTTTATTTTTCAATCTTTCAACTTGATTAAGTCTTTAACGGCGTTGGAGAATGTCTGTCTGCCGCTGGTTTTCAAAGGGGTAAATCCGTCTTTGCGGAAAAAAGCCGCTACGGTTTTACTGCAACAACTCGGTTTACAGAACCATGCCGGGCATTTACCGACGCAATTATCGGGCGGACAGCAGCAACGCTTAGGTATTGCGCGCGCTTTGATTGCCAACCCCCGGATTATTTATGCGGATGAACCGACGGGTAATTTGGACTCGAAGTCGGCGCAGGAAACTTTGAAATTGCTGAAAAAAATAGCTGCAGCCGGGAATAAAACAATTATCATGGTGACACATGACGAGCATTTGGCACAATATGCCGATCGGATTTTCAAAATCAGCGACGGTAAGCTGGTAGCTGTCAGCCGCGGCACCATTTCAGATAATGTAAATAAACAATAGAGGTTAAGAAATATGCGGAATAAGGGTAAAAAATATTTAACGGCAATTGTGTTGAGCGCTTTGCTTCTGACAACCGGTAATTTACCGGCGCAAACGGTGCGTGTTGCAGCCACTCCGACTGTTAAGCAGACTGACGGGAACGTGAACGCAGGCGGTCTTACAAGTTCGCAAAACTTCATGCTTAATGCGGAAAGTGTCCGGCTGGCGGCTTACGGTCAGGATTTGAATCTGCACTTAAGCTTTGTTGTGCGTGACCCTTTAACCGGTTATCCGGCAAGCAGCAGTAAGAAAAAAGTGCAATCGGTTTATTTGCAGCACAATGCCTCCGACAGCTTTCCCTTTGTTTTGAACATGCAGGAATATCCGGCATATTACGTCAGCTCCCCGTCTTTGGAACCTTCCCGTTTCCATAACGGCGGCGAAGCGTTGACTTATACTGTCAAATTCAATAATTTAACTGTGCGGAATGATGTGAAAAGTCAAACTTATACGGTGAATCTCTTAATTAACTATATTGATGAAGCTGATCCGGGCAAGTTGCAGCAGGAAGTTTTACCGGTTTATATCAATATGCAGGGACAAAAAGCGCCCAAGGATGCCAGAGTGCTTTTCCGCTGTGTGAACGACACTGTACCTAAGGGTACGCCCGGGCAGTGGGTACCGATTAAATTGGATTTGGCCAACTACGGTCTGGACACTGTGAAAATTTTGAGCGTAACTTTGCAGATGCAGGGCAGTCCGCTGATTTTCAATCAAGTTGACCAAACGGCACAGGTCGATGCGCCTTTGTATCCTGTAGGCGGTCGTTATTACAGTGAGCCGAACTTAAATAACGGCAGTATGTTGGAAGTCGATTACGGCAAATTTCAAATCAGCAAACAGGCCGCCGGCGGTATTCAAAGTGTCGCTTTTGAAGTGGTTTATCTGGATGCTATGCAGGTAATAAAAAAAGAAACGGTTTCCGCTTACATTGAAGTTTTGGGCGGTAACGGCAGCCAAAAATTGTTGCCGCGGGTTTTGATCAGCGGATACAGTACGGAACCGAAAAAAATTATGGGCGGTGAACCTTTCGCCTTAACTTTGAAGTTGCGTAATACTTCGGACATGACGGCGGTAAACAACATGCGCCTGAATATTTCTTCTCACGCCAACGGCGAAAAAACGGCTGAACCTTTTTTGCCGACAGAGGGTGCAACGGCCTTCTTTATCAAGCAGATTCCCGCCGGTAAAACTTTGGAATATAAGTTGAATCTGGTGTCTGCCGCTACTTTGACGCAGAAGGCTTATCCTTTGAATGTCGGTTTGGAATATCAGGATGACGGCGGTAATTCTTACACAACAAACGAACAGGTTTCTCTGTATGTTAATCAAAAAGCCAGAATTGATTTCGGCAAGTTCGAGTTACAGCCGGATAATGCTCCCGTCGGCAGTGAAATCAGTGCTTTTTGTAATCTGATCAATAAAGGTAGAGTTTCTTTATTCAATGCGGAAATTAAAGCTCCGGCAGATGCGCCGTTTACAATGGAGCCGATTTATTTGGGTAATATTGAAGCAGGCGCTACCAAAGCCGTCGATGCCGCTCTCAAAACGACGCAGGCTTTCAGCGGCAAAAGTAAATTTATTTTATCGTATGAAGATGAAAGCGGTAATGTCAGCACGTTGGAGCATGAATTTGCTTTGAATATCAGCGATTTGCCGCCGATGAACGAAAATATGGCGAATTTGCCGCCGGGTGCTCCCGGTGCTGCAGGCAAACACGGGCCGGGAAATATGCATAAATCTCCGAGTAAAATGTGGGTGCTTCTGCTGACCCTCGTCCTGCTCGGATTAATCGGCACCGGCATCGGCATCTTTATCCGGCATAAACGGCGGAAACAACGGCATAAGCGCATCAACATTCCGGGAGAAGACTATTAAGAACGGAAACGGATAGAAAAATGAAAGTAAGTGATTTGATTAAATTCAGCCTTCATAATTTATGGCGGCGCAAATTGCGTACCGCTTTAACCGTTTCCGGCGTCATGATCGGTACAACCTCCATAGTTGTGATGATGTCGATTGCCATCGGTCAGACGGCCTATTTTTATGAAATGATGAATCAAAACAACGAATTGACAACAATTGAAGTCAGAAGCGGGAACAGAAGACCCGGAGGCAGAAACGGCGGCAGACGCAAAGGTCCAAACAGCCCGGGTGCAGGCGAAGTTCCTCCGACCGAGAAAATTCTGAACGATCAGGCGGTGCAGGAATTGGCAGCTTTGCCCGGGGTCGATAAGGCTTACCCGGTTTTGGAAAAGCCGGTATATTTCAAATGCGGTGCGTATATTAATCCTTACGCCCAAGTTGTCGCTTTGCCGCAGGCGGGACTGGACGATTTACAGATGAAAGTCCGCAAAGCCGACGGGAGCGAGGCGGAATTCAACAGCCGGGAATTTTCCCGAAATGAAATAGAATTTCTGGTCGGCAAGGAATTCGGCCGCAATTTTTATTTGCCGAAACAAAGGGATTTCGACTATGAAAATGGCGCTAAAATTGATTTTCTGCATAACAGCGTTGTGTATTTCCTCGACCCGGAGGCGATGAACAGACGGAATCAACCGGAAGCTGAGAAAATGCCCGGAGGAGAAAGCAAAACGCTTATTATTCCGCGGCGGCGTGCGGCTCGCTTTTATGGTGTCATGCAGCCGAAATCAAAAATGGATTTTCGCAGCACCTATATGATTTATACCCGCCTGGAAACGCTAACCAAAGAATTAAAGAAAGAGTTTCGCGGGCGCGGCTTTGATCAGCAAAAACTGAGCAAAAGCGGCCGTTGGTCCGGCGATATAACCTACAGCTGTATCAAAGTTCGGACAGATTCCTTGACTGCGTCGCAAAAACTGGTTGATGTGATTAAAAATCTCGGCTATGAAGCGCATTCCAATGCATCATTTATTAACGAGATGCAGAAGCAGCAACAACGGGCGCAGACTTTATTCGGCAGTATCGGCGGCATAGCTTTACTTGTCGCAGCTATCGGCATTGCCAACACGATGATGATGGCAATTTATGAACGCACGAAAGAAATCGGCGTGTTCAAAGTTTTAGGTTGTCCCATCAGTCGAATCCGCAATATGTTTTTATTGGAAGCCGGTTCTATCGGCTTTATAGGCGGCTCATTCGGACTGCTGCTCAGCACCCTGTTATCGTTGGCGATGAATAAATTACCTATTGTCGGTATGCTCTTGGGCAGTATGGCGGCAATGGGAGGCGAGAATGTCAAAATCTCGATTATTCCTTTGTGGCTTTACGGTTTTGCCTTATTGTTTGCAACATTAATCGGCGCTTTGGCCGGATTGTTGCCGGCTTTGAAAGCCATGCGCTTATCGGCTCTGGAAGCTTTGCGGACAGAATAAAGGCGATAAATAGTATAATAGCGGCAAAGGAGTGATAATTATGCGTTTTCTTCATTTGGCGGACCTGCATCTGGGTTCAAGCTTTGCTAATTGTTCAGAAACGACAAAGGCCGCTTTCCAAGTTAAACTTTGGCGTTATCTGGATGAGCTGTTGCAGGACTGTGAGAAGCGGCAGGTGGATTTGCTGCTTTTGGCCGGAGATGTGTTGGAGCCGACAGAATTAAGCGAGGTAAATTTACAGCGCCTGATTGCTCTTTTGCAACGCCCCAGAAACTTTTATATCGCAGCTGTTGCCGGCAACCATGACCCGTTATTACTCAGCTCACCTTGGCAAAAAATCAAGGCCCGGGTAAGTAATTTTCACTTGTTCGGCGAAGAATGTGAAACTTTGTATTTTCCCGCTTGGCAGGTAACAGTGTCCGGTGTCAGCTTTGCGGATTTTTATTTGCAGGGGCCGCTGATACCGGATGTAAACTCGGCCAAAATAGCTTATATCGTTGAAAAGAAAGATAACTTTACGGAAACACCGCTGCCTTTGGCGGAATTGCATAAGGTCAAAGACACTTGTCGGCAAATTTCTTTAGTCCATGCGTCCCCCTGCTTTTCCCCGGCCTTTTCCCGTTTGCAGGCGGAGGCGGCGGATGATTATGCTTATAATCAAATAGGTGCGGAAGATGTGGCGCAAGCGGCATGTGATTATTTGGCTCTGGGCCATTTTCACAAACCGATAATCGCCGATTACAGCCGAAAATGGCAGGCAAATTTCATGGCGGATAAAGCGGATACTGTCATGTATCAGGCGGAATATAAGAAAACGGCAAACGGATTAAGCCTCGTACAGGTAGCTGCCGGGGATTCTCCTTTGCCTGTTTACGGCGGCACGTTACCCCTTTGGCCGGGCAATTTTTGCGGCCGCAATTTCGGAGAAAACGGCTTCAGAGGAGCTTTTTTCGGTGAATTTCAGGGTGACAGATTGAATTTGCAATGGGAAACGGCGCCTTTGCCCTGCTATTATCAGCTGCAGGTTGAACTTGAGCAATTACAGGAATTATTCGCCGCTCCGGCAGACGATTTGCCGCCTGTTTGGCAAGTTGCGCCTTTTTACGCTCACTTTCTGCCACCTTTTACAGCTTCCGGCACACCGGCGGCATTTCGCCGAGACAATATTTATAAAATCGTGTTCAGCGGTAGAGCGGATGCTCAAGTTAAAGAGGCTTTAGCGGAACTTATCAACGAAATTAAGGTAGACTTGCCGGAATGTACGATTGAAGATAACAGTTGTCTGCAGCAGAATTGGGAAAATCTGTGCCGGCACGACAGCCTGGCGCAGCGACTTTATAATTTAGCCTTGAAAAAATACGGTAAAACAGCGTCCGAGCAGCCGGCATTACAAATTGCCTGGCAAGCTCTGGCGGAAGCCAAGAAGAAATCCAATCGTTAGGCAGGCGGAATAGTATGTATCTAAAAAAATTAGTAATTACAAGCTTCGGCAAGCTGCAAAATTATACGATTGATTTTGCTGAAAATGAGAGTTGCCTTTATATTTGGCCGAATGAAAGCGGCAAGTCGACGGTTTTAGCGTGTATAAAAGCTTTATTTTACGGCTTGGGGGCAAGAGGGAAAAAATTTAATTTATATAAAAAATACACGAATTTCGACGGTACATTACCGCAGGCAGCTTTAACTTTTGTGCATGAAAATATGACTTTTGAACTGATTCGCTGCTTCAAAGCGACGAACAGCAAAGACCTTGTGACTTTGACGAATTTGGATTTGGGCGAAAAAATTAACTTGCAGGGGCAGGAACCGGGCGAGTTCCTTTTTGCTTTAAGTGCCGAAAATTTCCAAAGTTACGTGCTGATAGAGCAAATGCGCCTGACCGATATCACCGCCGACAGTAAAGATGTGGTAGAAGCACTCAGCCGTTTGAGTATAAGCGGGCAAACGGAAGTCAATATTGCTGCAGCGCTGGCCGATTTGGAGAGTGAAAGTCGAAAACTGGAGAAAAAGACGGGCCATGGGGGCTTGATTCCGGAAACTGAAGAAAAAATAGAAATATTGCAAAAAGCGGAAGCTACGTTCAAGCAGACAAAAGCAGCGGCGGAGGCGGCGCAATTGCAGGCGGACGAAGAATTACGGCAAATTAATATCCGGCGCCGAGAACAGAGCGAAGCTTTGCAACTCATGGCGAAGTTCAGGGAAATGCAGGCGGAGCAGCAAAGCTGCATACAAAAAAAGGCGGAACTGGAAGCGCAACTGCACCTTTTAAGTCGGAATATTTGGGAAGAAACGGATAAATTGCAGCAGCAATTGCAGCAAGCCGAGAAAAATTTGACGTCTGCACAAGTACTGGTAAAACTGGGCGAAAAAGATATTGCTTCCCGGCTGGAGCAGATTACTCTGTTACAGGAAGAATTAAAACGCTTACAAACGAAAAAAGAGGAAAAACTGCAACAGTTACAATTATGCCGGGACCGGCAGTTACAGCTGGAGGCACAAAACGAAGAATTACGCCGACAACAAACGGATTTAACGACGCAACTCAGCGAAAATCAGGCGGAAAAAGAAAAGTTGCAAAGCGAGAAGCGGCAACTTCAAGCTCGAAAAGTGCTCGCGCAACGTCTGAAAATCTCGGCTGCCGCGACTTTAATAGCAGCTGTAAGCAGCGTAACGGCGGCTATCTGCCTGCCGCCAAACTTATTTTCGCTTGCAGCAATAGGAGCGGCTTTGACTTTACTGTTGCTTATAGCCGTCGGCTATTATTTTGTACAACTGAAACGGGTGCCCGGTGTGAATTTAACGGCGACGGAAATTAACTTAAGAGTAGAAGATTTAGCCAAGGCCGAAATAACCCTGCTGATAAAAAAATCGACGCTTGAAAACAGAAATGATACGCCGATTCCAACTGAAGATTCAGCCGCCTTACAAAGCGCCTATGAGGAGATTTCGACTAAAATAGCCGCATTGCAGCAACAAATCCAAACGTTGCAGACACAAAATGAGCAAAAAAAAGCGGAAACGGCAACTTTACGCGGCGAGAAAATTCCGCAAATTGAAGCATTCTGCGCAAAATTGCGGACTCAGATGGCAAAAGTGAAAGCAGACGGCGCTGCCAAAGCGGCAGAACAGCAAAAAAGAATTAGCGCACAGACGGAAACGGCAGAGGCGACAAAAGCACGGATAGCAAGCGGCGAAAAATATTTCACAGCCTGTCACAACTTACTGCTGTCTGCCGGTCTTAATCCGCCGCCTGAGGCTGAACTTTCAGGTACTTCTTACGCTGATCGGATCAACATATGCCAGAAATATCTGCAAAATTATTTACAGGCGACGGGTGATAAATTATTGGAACTTAACAACAATTATCAACTGAGCAGCCGTCGCATCACCGAGTTGCAACAGCAGATTAAGGCGGATTGCGAGAAAAAAGCACAATTGGAAGAGTACAGGCGTAACTTGTGTAAATACCGTCAAAGACAGCAGGAACTGACACAGGCCCGCGAACTGCTGGAGGAACTGCAAAGCGACTTACAAAAAAACTTCAGCCCGAAATTGTGTCAGGCAGCCGGCAAGTATTTAGCCTGCATGAGTAATCAGCGCTATCAGGAAATTACAGTTGACAAAAGTTTGAAGATTCAAGTATTATACGACAATATTACGCGAGAAACGGCGGAATATTTATCAGGCGGCGCCTATGATCAGATATATTTAGCTTTGCGCTTGGCATTAGCGGAAATGCTGTTGGATAAATTCAGTATGCCTTTACTTTTAGATGACACATTGGTGCAGATGGATGCTGCGCATCAATGTGCGGCTTTACAGGCTTTGCAGGAATTTGCCGCTGCTAACCGGGTACAAATAATTTTCTTTACTTGTCATGATTATATGAAAGATAGCGTGAAGAAAGCACAGCTTACTTGGAGGGTAATATCGTCTGCCGCTGAAGAATAAGGAGAAAGAATGGCATTATTCAAAAATAAACAGGAAAATCTCGACCTTTTGCAGGGACATATTACTACAACTTTATTGCAATTGGCACTGCCGATAATGACAACCGGTTTCATCCAAATGGCTTACAGTCTGGCGGATGTTTTCTGGTTATGCCGGGTGGAAAGCGGTCTGGTAGCAGCCGGTACCTGCGGGATAGTTCTGTGGATGTGTGACGGGTTCAGCTCTTTAACCAAAGTCGGGGCGGAGGTCAAAACGGCACATTGTCTGGGGCGTAAAGAAGGAGAAGAGGCGCGCGCCAATGCAGTTATTTCTTTACAAAGCACTTTTTTAATCGGAGCTTTGATTTGTTTGATTTTTTGCGGGGCTTATCAGGCGATAATCGGCTTTTTTCATTTCCAAAATCAACATACCGTACAGGCGGCGGAAACTTATCTGAAAATAGTCGGTTTCGGTCTGCCCTTTGCTTTTGTCGGTAGGACTTTAAGCGTTATCAGTATGGCCAACGGTAACAGTAAAATGCCGTTTTTGGTAAATACTTTGGGCTTAGTTGCGAATATTATTCTGGATCCGCTGTTAATTTTTGTCCTGGATTTAGGCGTTGCCGGAGCGGCATATGCTACGGCTTTTTCTCAAATTACCGTTTGTATTGTGATGTTTATTTTTTTGCGGAAGCAGGCAGCATTCAGACATTTGCACCTTTGCCGTCGCTTTTCCGGTCGCTTGCTGCTGCAAAATCTCAAGTTGGGTTATCCTGTGGCCTTGCAGACGATTTTAGTCAGTATGGTAGCAATGGGTATTACAAGGATTGTCAACAATTTTGCCGAAGCAGCTATAGCGGCGCAACGCTTGGGCGTACAAATAGAATCTTTGTCCTGGTTGACAGCCGAGAGTTTCGGCGGAGCTTTGACAGCGATGGTGGCGCAGAACTATGCGGCGATGAAAATGCAGCGTACTTATAATGTAATTAAGCGTTCTTTGTGGTTAATTATAGGCCTCGGTTCCTGTATAACTTTGATTTTATATTTTTATCCGCACATTCTCCTGGGGATTTTTACAAGCGAAACAGATGTTTTGCATTACGGAACGGAATATTTGCGCATTATTTCCTATTCCCAGGTTTTTATGTGTCTGGAAATAATTATTGCAGCTGTCTATAATGCCTTCGGACGTACGAAATTTCCGGCTGTCGTCGGCGTTTTGTGTACCGCTTTGCGGATTCCTGTTGCCATGTATCTTTCAAGCTTTTACGGAACGGCCGGCATTTGGTGGGCTTTGACAATCTGCACGATATTACACAGCTTTATTATGATTGCAATAATCGTGTTGACTTTGAGCCGGATGAAATCCGAATACGGTTTAACTTGAGGCGGAAGCGGAGACAGCGGTAGCCGATGAAGCAGGCAGAAACTCTGAATTTTTGTTATTATAAAGTGAGATATAAAATACATATTGTCAGCAGAGAGAGGTAATATGGCTACTAAAGGTAATTTACTGTATGCTCAATCAGGCGGTCCGACAGCAGTTATTAATACTAGTGTTTGGGGGGCTTTACAAGCGGCACAAGCTTGTGCACAAGTAGGTGAGGTTTACGCCGCTTATCACGGAATTCAGGGTGTTCTTGCCGGCGAACTTTTCGATTTGGCGGCGGAAGATCAAGTGCAGTTTACGAAAATGCCTTATACGCCGGGGGCTGTTCTGGGCAGTTGCCGCTATCGTCTGAAACAAGAAGCGACGGAAGATTATCAGAAAATATTGGATATTTTCCGACGCTACAATATTCGTTATTTCCTGTATAACGGCGGGAACGATTCGATGGATACCTGCAATAAGCTGCATCATTTTTTTCAGGAGCAAAATTATGAATGTGCCGTTATCGGCGTGCCCAAAACAATAGATAATGATTTGGTTCTGACCGATCATAGCCCCGGCTTTGCCAGTTCCGTACGCTGCGTATCCACCTTGATGGCGGAAGTGACAGTTGATGCCTGCAGTTACACGACCCCGCAAATATTGCTGTTTGAAATTATGGGACGCAATGCCGGTTGGTTGACGGCAGGCAGCGCTTTGGCGAGATTAAGCGGCTTCGGGCCCGATTTAATTTATTTACCGGAACGGACTTTTTCTTTGGAGAACTTTTTGCAGGATGTCACAAATTTGCAGGCGCAAAAACCGCACATTGTTATCGCCGTTTCAGAAAGCCTGCGCCTTGCCGACGGGCGTTATGTCAAAGAACTGAGCGGTACGAAAGAACATGATGTTTTCGGTCACGAACAGATGGGCGGTGCGGCCCAACTTTTAGCAGCCTATTTGAAGAAAAATCTCCATACTAAAGTTAGAGCCATTGAATTTTCACTGGTGCAAAGAGCCGCCTGTCATTTAGCTTCGCAAGTTGATCTGTATGAAGCTTATCACGTGGCGGAACATGCCGTGAAATTGGCGGTAGACGGTGTCAGCGGCAAAATGGTGGCCTTACAGCGTGAGTCCGATCAGCCTTATCAAGTCAGTTACAAGGCGGTGGATTTGGATGCTGTAGCGAATGCCGAGAAAAAGTTGCCGTCATCCTGGATTAACGCTGCCGGCAATGATGTTACAGATGAATTTGTTCGCTATTGCTTACCGCTAATAAGCAATAGAAAAGATGCGGGACGATATGATGTGCCGTTAGAGTTAACAGATAACGGCCTGCCCGGTTTCGCCTACCTGAAAAAGCAGCTTCTGTTATGAGTTGCAGGTGGGAAGGGTCTCTATTAACTCCGATTGCAGATGAGCAGTCGGAGTTTTTTTGAATAAAGCAGAATAATTTTATTGCTGCAACAGTTCCGGCGATGCATCGAAGTGGTGAATTAATCATAAATATATCGTTGACTTTTTAAATATATGAGGTATAATTAAAACAATTAACAATTAAACAAAATTGGGGGTTGTTAAATATGAGAGATACTCGGGAAAAGTTAGGTAGTTTAGTGTTAGTTGCTACAATGGCAGTATCATTTACTTTGTCGGCATGTGCTTTGTTCAGGGAAAAACGCTTTGATGTTGCAAAAACGAAGCCTCAGGTTACTTCAAATGTTATGACAAATTCAGTTCCCGGCGGTAACTCGGCGGCAGGTGAAGAACATTATGTAAACTTGGATAACCGAGACGGACAGCTTAAAATTGAAGTTGCAGAGCTCAAAGTTAAGTTGTTACTGCCCGCAGGCTGGCAAATAAAAAAGAAGAAATATCAGTCGCCCGCAGATAAAGTTGCCGGTTTAGCTATGGACGGCACAGGCAGACATGAGATTTATAATACGACAGGTGATTTGGTTTGGGCGATTTCTTATCTACCGTATGAAGATTATCCCGGTCAGGAGAAAAATTTACAGGCAATTTATAATCAAGTAGCACTCGGCAATAATTATCGTTTTGTTTTACGTCCGGAAGAAAAGGATAAAGGTGGAGATAAGCTTAAAATTTTAGAAGAAACGAAAGAAAAACAGGTCATTTATTGTATGCATTATAACGGCTTTGTACACAATAAAGAGCAGCAAATTTCTCCGGGGGCTCTAGTTCGCTTCAAGCAGAAGCATCTTTTCATAGCTGTTTATGGGTCTGCTATGAGCGGAGAAAAAGAAATTTGCGAGTTTGCCCGCAGTATCAGCTTACAGTAGTAAGATGATTAGAACGGTGATAATCAGTCTATCCGACTAAGCTGTCGGATAGGCTTTTTATTTTGGCACGTACATGTTCAGCATAAGCCGGCAAAACTTAAATGACATTTCACTATAGCGGCGATGCATCGTTGCAGCTTATGAGTAATAATAAAATAAATACATACGCTTTGCCGAGTTTTTTTAATTGCGCTATAATAGGAAAATTACCTTAAAAACAGGAAATTTGAACGAGGAGACTGAAATGTTTTTTGCACGTATATTTCGTAATATTACAGCTAAAACGGCTGATCGCCGCGCCTTAATTCAACAGGGAGGCGTTGTGCAGGCGTTGCTGTTTTTGTCTTCTCCGACAATTTTGATGACAGTTGTTTCCTCGATGATTATATTGTCGGACGGTCTGTTTCTGAACAACACTTCTTCAACGGCCGTAGCAGGAGCAATCGGTTATGCCGCAGCTATTATCAATACAATCAATGCCCTTTCTCAAGGCTTAGCCATAGCAGCCAGAGGTATGATCGGTCAACTTTACGGTCAGGGAGAATATGCCAAAGTGAAACACGTTCAGGCGCAAGTCATGGCATACTCTTTCCTTTTATCGTGTATATTGGCGCCCTTGTTGGCAGTAATAGCCTATATCCTGAGCAAGACGGTAAATGCGGAAGTAGCCGGCCCGCTTTTTAACTATTTGAGTTTATATTCATTTGTAATCCCGTTCCTCTTTATGGCAGCCATTTACAATGCCTTGAAAGACAGTATCGGACGGCCGGAAGCGACTTTCGTGCGGATGATATTTTTATTCATCTTGAAATTGATATTTAACGGCTTATTTTTATATTATTTCCGCTGGAATGAGTTCGGCGCCGTCTTAAGTTCATTCTGCTCCTACTTTATTTTGGGCGTTTGGATGTACTATGACCTGTATGTCGCCGTTACACCGGAACGTTTGGATATTAAAGACATTAAACCGGACAAAAACGTTTTATATTCTCTCTTCAAAATCGGCATACCGTCCATGTTGAATCAGGCGCTGGTTAATTTCGGCTTGTTTTTAATTACGATGGAAGTAGAACATTTCGGTCCCGTAACGCTGAATGCCCAAGCCATTGCATCCAATATTAATTCGCTTTGCTTCAGTCTGCCGGCCTCCATAGCAACCACGGTAACGACGATGACGGCGATAAATATCGGAGTCGATAACCAAAAACGGGCCAAAGAAATTTACGTTAAAGCCTGTTTTATAAGCCTGATTATTGCGGCTGTTCTTTGCGGTATATTTATTCCGAACAATCTCTTCTTTATACGCCTTTTCCGAAATGAACCCGATATTTTGCAAATAGCCGGTCATGCTCTGGATATTTACACCTGGTCGATTATTCCTTTCGGCTTATTCTGCGTTGCCCAAGCCGTTTTTGTCGCCTTAGGACGGACGAAAATTCCTTTGGTCGCCGGATTTTTGCGTATTTGGTTGATTCGTTATATTTTCATTCGCATATTCATTGCACAAATGGGCGTTGACGCTATTTTCTGGGGCAATCTGGTCTCCAATTACATTGCCGCCGCTTTAATTATGATTTGGTTGTACTTTACGCCGTGGAAATCAATAATCGGTCAGGACCTTGAAAGAATAAAAGGTTAAAACGTTTATTAACTTTTTAACTTGGCAGGCGAATAATATATTTAATTTCCTTGTTGAATACGGCTTGTTTCCGGTGTGGGAAAAAAGTATACTAATGATATCCGGATAAAAATAAATGTTATGGAGGATTTTATGTACAAAATTATAAGCTTTGTTTCGTATTTCCTGTTGCTTATATCATCCGTTAACTATTATTCTATGTCAACAGATGAGTTGCTTTATTTATGGATAACGTTGTTTGTTTTAGGCGTCCTTATTCAGATGTATGTTAATCAAAAACTTTTCCGACACACAGGAACGAAATTAGTTTATTGGGATAGTTTATTAATATTGTGGATTATTTTTGTACCTAGAATCGTATTACCTTATGGTTTGTCCAGGCTGTTAATGATAACGGTGGGCATGATTTATGCCTTGATGATGGCCCGGAAAAAGCAGGCGCTTATGAATTAGAGTATATATACCGGAGGCTCTACAAATGAATTATTGTAGAGCCTTATTGTTAAAACTGCATAATTAATTCTGATTTAAGTACTTGAGACAGAACGTCTGTATGTGCCTGAAATATTCTTCGCTATCGGAGAAAATCGCTTCAGCGTGCCCGAAATCACCGGGAATTATAAATTTATCCTTTTCTCCTTTTTTAGCGGCATACATCTCCAATGACATATCCGCCGGAACAAAGTCGTCTTTCGCTGTATGAACAAACATAATCGGGACGGAAGCCTTTTTCACGGCGTCAAGCGGCTTAACGGCACTTATCGTGAACCCGGCTTGAAGTTGCGCCATTTGCTGCGCCATGTACAAAACGGGGAAAGGCGGCAAATTAAAGCGGAACTTCAATTCTTTGCTGAAAATGGTAAATAAATCGCTGTAAGCACAGTCGGCAATGACGGCTTTTACCTGTTCCGGTACTGTTGCTGCCGCCAGAAGGACGGTAGCACCGCCCATTGATGTACCGTGCAGGACAATTTGCGCATCTTGATTTTCCGCAATGATATTTTTGATTAAAATTTGTAAATCTGAAGCATCTTTCGCACCCATGGTGATGTATTTACCTTCACTCGGACGATGACCTCTTAAAGAATAAGTGACAATATTGTATCCGTATTTGTAAAAACCTTGAGCATATAGTAAGGAGCGACTTTCGTTCGATTGGTAACCGTGAACAATAATCAGCCAACGATTACTCGGATTTTTTTGCCTGATTTTATGCCCTTGCAGTGTCAACCCGTCGGCAGTCGTGAATTGAAAGGGCTCAACCTGTGCCTGATTTTTCTCGAGCCAAGCGTCTCTTTCCTTTTCTAAAAGTTCTTTATTTCGAATGACTGTAGACAATTGCGCTTGTACCTTCGGCCGTTTCTGACCGCCATTTTTGGCAACCAGAGCATAATTAACGAAATAGCCGCCGATAAAAAAAGTAGCCGAACCGTAGAGGAAAACGAGGACGGCGAGGACGCAAAGCAGCCTTTTGGTGAATTTCTTGGAAATAGTAACTGTCATAAAATAAACCTCTCTATTATTATTTGCTAATTTTATCCGTGAGCTTTATTTTTGTCTATTTCGCATCTTAATTATCGATGTATCTTCCGCCATGTTTTCGGGCTCAAGAGGCGACGATAGCAGATAAAAAACTAATCAATTTTAAATGTTCGGAAATCTTTGCTACACGATATGTATCGTTGATGAACAGTATGATTTAAGGTAAAATATAAAGAAATTTAATTCTATAATCAGATAGAAAGAACGAAAATGAATAAAGAAATGTTAAAAAAGTCCCTCAACAACTGGTTGCAGGGCGCATCAATGGGTATCGTTGTCGGTTTGATTCCCGGTGCCATTCTGGGAACTTTGACCGCACCTTTCTTGGGTAAAGGCGGTATCATGGCCTTAATAGCCGGCGCTATTGTGGCGTATCAATTTTGCGTACCTTTCATGGTCGGATATTTTACAGCCTTGCAGTTCAAACTGAACGGGATTGAAAGTGCCGTTTTGGCGGGCGCTGCGTTCTTGGGCAGCGGTGCTTTGAAATTTGTCGACAAGGGTTGGACAATTAAAGGTACGGGCGATTTGATTAATACCATGTTGACCGTGGCAATTGCCCTCGTGCTGATCAAGTTATACAACAATCGTTGGAAGAGCTTGAATATTGTCGTTTTGCCTTTATTCGGCGGTGTTTTACCCGGATTGCTGGGCCTTTTGTGTTTACCGGCAGTAAGCGGCTTCACCGCTTTATTAGGCAGTCTGATTAAACATTTAACGACTGTGCAGCCTTTGATTATGGCGGTATTAATCAGTATTATCTTCTCTTTAATCATTGTAACCCCGCTTTCATCTGTGGCCATTGCTTATGCCGTATCTATTTCCGGCTTGGCGGCAGGTGCGGCCAACTTGGGCATCGTGGCGACGGTCTTTACTTTGGTTTGCGGCTCTTATATGGTTAATCCTAAGGGTATTACCTTTTCCCTCTTCTTCGCCGGCCCTAAATTGTTGATGGCAAATTACCTGCAGAATTTAATAATGACCGTACCGCTTGTAATTAATGCCGCTGTTGTCGGGGTGTTTGCTTACCTGTTTAATATTCAGGGAACGACGCAATCGGCAGGATTCGGTATTACCGGTTTGGCCGGCCCTTTGAATGCATATACATTCATGAGCGGTTCAAGTCTGATTAATTGGCTTATTTTGTTGCTGGTCTTTGTGGTCGTTCCGTTAGTTGTATCTATATTTACACATTCACTGTTAACAAAAGTCGGTTTATACAAAGCGGAAATATATCAATATCAACGGGCAGACAAATAAGTCGTGCAATGATGCGGCCTTAATAATGCGGTCGAAATAAAAATCGTAAAGGAGAAAAGCAATGGTTAAAATTATTTCT
Organism: uncultured Eubacteriales bacterium; assembly: GCA_902373515.1. GTDB lineage: Bacteria > Bacillota > Clostridia > Saccharofermentanales > Fastidiosipilaceae > Amygdalobacter > Amygdalobacter indicium. Next base: position 25,167 of record CABKML010000019.1, read on the forward strand.
TATAACGTCAGTGATGAGTCGGCTCCCTTGGCTTTAGCATGGGCGAAAAGAAAAAATATAGAGGTCAAGTTGGTCAAAGAAACTTTGAATGCTGAAACTGTAAAGATGGCTCAGGGATATGACGGGGTAACAGCTTCGGTAAATGCTCCGTTGGATGCCGCAGTTTATGGGGAATTGGAAGCTTACGGCATTCGGCAAATTGCCCAAAGGTCGGCCGGATTTGACTATTATGACTTGAATGCGGCGAAGGAGCATCATTTGATTATTTCCAATGTTCCGTCCTACTCGCCGGAATCTATCGCCGAATTTGTCGTCATGCAAACTTTGGAATTGGTTCGCAAAGCTGCAGTTATTCGGCAACGGGTCGCCGAGCATGATTTCCGTTGGCAGCCTGTAATCAGAGGTAAAGTTCTGGGTGAAATGACTGTCGGCGTTATCGGTACCGGCCGGATCGGCAAAGAAACTGCTCGTATTTTTAAGGGCTTCGGGGCCCAAGTTATCGGCTTCGACATGTATCCGAGCAAAGAAGCGGAACAATATTTAACTTATAAGTCAAGTGTTGCGGAGCTTTTGGCGGAGGCTGATATTGTAACTTTACATACGCCTGCTACTAAAGATAATTATCATCAATTTAACGCCGAATTATTTAAGCAATTCAAAAAAGGAGCTTATTTTATTAATGCTGCTCGCGGCAGTCTGGTGCAAACGGCGGACTTGCTGGCGGCTATTGCCGAGGGGCAAATAGCCGGTGCGGCCTTGGATACTTATGAAGGCGAAATCGGTTTGGTACCGCGGGACAATCGGGGTAAAGACCTTAATGATCCGTTGTTCGATGCGATTCTGTCCAATCCGCACATTTTGTACACGCCGCATATTGCATATTATACCGATACTGCGATTAAGAACTTGATGGAGACGGGTTTGGAAGCTTGTTTGGCAGTAATTGAAACCGGCGATTGCCCGACCAGAGTTAATTGATTGTCGATGAAGACAGGTTAATTTATATTATTTCGGCTCACCTATTTGTACCAACCACAAAAAGTTAGACCAAAATCTAAAGATGGGGGTAAGTACAAATTCGGTGGGCTTTTTTGTTTGCGTGTGTTGAAAATAAAAAAGGCAGTGAATGCTTAAAATACGTATATGGATAATTTCTATAATTTTATTGTGGATATAACAGTTTTTATGTACATTTAGCACAAAATTTACTCTTTTCTATTGACTTACGAAAAAAAGAAAATTATATTAAAGCAAAAGTTAATTAACAGTTAATTAACTAGGCTTAAGTAAACTGTTGTTAACAGGAATCAAATTTAGAATAAGGAGGAAAATTTTATGATTATCGAAGATTATGTTGTTTATGACCGTAAAGATGATTGCTATTGCTTTATTTTCTGTTAATTTTTTGTTTCGTTCATTCTCTGCATCAATTGCAGAGAATGAATATTAATCATTGGAGTAATTTATGTTGGTGATGAAGTCAGGCCTAATATTTTTAAAAGATAAAAATAATATTATCATTTCGCCCGGAAACAGAATGATGAAACGCATTTCGGCTGATAATATTAACGATATTTGGCGTGAAATGAAACATATTAATGAGAACAATGATTATCAATGCTCAACTATATGTGAGCTACTGGTTAAAAATGGATTAGCTTTTGAAGTGCCCGGTGAAGAAAAAGAATTATATAATCGCTTTGCCAGAAATGTTCAACATTTAGCAACTTTACAGAATAATCCATTTTCTGAATATAAAACAATAGTTAATTCTAAGATTCTAATTATAGGAGCCGGGACAGTTGGTGGCGCTTTAATCAAACTAATGAGTAAATATGGTATGAATCATGTTTCTATAGTTGAGGGCGATAGCGTCGCTGTTCCTAATGTAACAGCTCAACTTTTGTATGAAGATGGCGATATTGGACAATCTAAAGCTAAGATAGCAAAAGAAAAAATATATAAGATTAATAAATGTGTTAATACATATGTGAATCAAAATAATATACATTCTTTATTAGATGATATAAACCCGGAATATGTTTTTTGCTGTGCAGACGATTCTAGTTTAGTTTTGCATAATTTATTGATTGATAATATTTCTAATTATGGGTATACACTTTTTATTGCAGGATACAGCTACAATAATTTGCTTGTTGATCGTATAACTAATAAAGAAGTAGAAATATTCAAAAAGATATTTGCAAAATCTGAAAATAATATTTTGAAGGAAAATACAATTTATCATAACATGGGAACAATTGTTGAGGGATACTTGAGCGCAGCTTTTATGATGCAAGTGTTTTTAGATAGCTTTAAAACTGAAAAATACAACCATTATAGTTTTGATACAAGATTGTTTGAAGCAAAAAAGCAACAGTTAAAATTTTTAACTAAAGAGGAAGAGTTTAATACTGATTACGATGATTTTGTTGCTTTTCAAAAAGATGAACGCCAAGGCATTAGTAGAAATGCTTTAAGTATTTTCGGAAGACATAATCATGCTGAAATCAGACAGGTAGAAAATAATTTTTCTATTGTTGAATTTAGAAATATTCTTGCTGCTTACAATCGAAAAAATGGAAATTTTACTGAGCAATATAGAAAAGCTTTAAAAGAAAAGTCGGATCTTTCTAAAATTAGAGGAAATATTCGGCGAGATGTTTATTCTGTTTTTTCGGATAAATATTTAAACTTAGTCAATAGAAGAAAAAATACAATTACACATGATTTAAGTAAACAATTGGAAAGTATGTATACATATGATTTTATGAGTGATATCATCAAAATGATAAAACGTGAACATAAAAATATCGTAGTTGATCCGCTTAAGATGTTACAACTTTCAGTTGATAAATTAGATAAGGTGAATATTCCTATAGAGGAAGCTTTGTTGTCAATTATGACAATATATAATTCTCCTAAATTTAGTGAATTATTACTTAAAATGATGGGTAATTCTTCGATAGATTACTATTTGAGACCACATAAAAATACCAATAATATGACGGTGTTTAATCCGATAAAAGGCGAATCAAATGTGATTGTCAGTTATGATGGAAGTTTAAAAAGTATAATGACACTTAGTCACGAATTGTCACATGCTTTTTTCTTTGATTTGTATAAGCAGCGTTTAAATTGTGATAATTTCAAATGTGTAAATAATGATTTTTGGGAAGTTTTAGCTAGAGTTGGAGAATTACTGTTTATCTCGAAATACGGTAAAACTGACGAATTCGCTCTTTTATCACAATATAATCTTACTTTTTGCATTTTGGATTATATGTTGGCTAAACAGAAAAATGATTACAAATCTTTAGATGAAATAATTGAAATTAAGTCGATGATAACAGAATTTTTAGGCTTAAATAGAGAGTCGATGTATTATATAGACTATAATTTTATATTGTTTCCGTTTCTGTATGAATCAAGTATTGATAACTACAGACTTGTTTACCAAGATGCTGTAGCTTTGAGTATTTTTAAATACTTAAAAAAATATGGAGTAAATTTTGATGGCTTTTATAAAGAAATAGCAGATATGCCTAAGTTAGATGTTTCAAGTTTACTTTGTATTTATAAACTGGATATTAGGGATATTATATCCCAATATACTAGAAGTATGCTGGAGCTGGTATTAAGAATATTTAGCGATAGCTATGAAAATTAATTAATTGCCCTAACAGGAGGAAACCTTTATGCTTATATTCGGCAATAAATGGCTGAACCGAGCCATTAAGAAAAACGTGTTGATTACTATTGCAACTATGATTTTTCGAGCAATCGCAGCAGCTTCATGGGTAGTAACTTCATATTCCTTGTCATCTTTGCTTGACGGATATTATGCCGGGCCGGCAGCTTTTAACAAAGCGGCATTGAAAGTTATCGTTTTGATCTTATTGATGATGTTGCTGAATTACATCTCGGATTGGGTGCGTGCCGTTTACATCAGACGTGTTAACAATGATGTGCGTAAACGAATTTCGGATAGTGTAATTGAAAACACCTCCGATCTTTTGTCAAGTAAAAATACCGGTAAGAAAATTTCCTGGTATCTGAATGATGTGGACGAGCTGGAAAATAAGTACTTTACTAATATATGCGGCGGAGCATATGATGTCACGATGATAATTCTTGCTTTTGTTGCCATTGTTATGTTGCATTGGCTTTTCGCCGTCGCCGCCGCGGTATTGTTCTTAATCTCTTTGTTAGTACCGGCTTTGGTTAACAAATTCGTGATGCAGGCGCAGGAGAAATTAACGGTTTCTAAAGAAGAATATACAGAGAGCGTGCGTGATAATTTAGAGAGCGTTTATACCCTGTTTTTCGCCGACAAATTGGCGTATTTTATGAAACGGATGACCAATGCGGCGCAATTGCGGGAGAAGAAATATTATCAATATAATATGACGAGGGCCAAAACTCAAAGTGCTATGTTCTTTGTGAATTTTGCCTCACAAGCGGGATTGATGATTTTTGCCCTGTATATTGCCAGCCTCGGCTATGTCGCCCCCGGCAGTGTCTTGAGCATCGGCGCTTTATCCGGTAACTTGTTCAACGGCGTTCAAGGATTAATGGAGGCTTTAGCCGTTATATCTTCCGTATCGGCTATAACTGATAAATATGCTATTAAAGATACTGACGAAAATAACGTATTGCACGGCGGTATAGAGAAAATTGAATTAAAGAATGTCGACTTTAATTACGGTGAGCACAGCATCCTTAAGAATTTCAACTATAAATTCGGCAAAAACAAGTACGCTTTGCGCGGCGAATCCGGTAGCGGCAAGTCCACGCTTATGAAACTGATGCTCGGAATAAATCAAGCAGGCGGCGGTAAGGTTACGGTAAACGATATGGATATCAAAGACTTGGACCTGAAGTCGTATTTCAGACATCTATCTTATATTGAACAGAATGTTTATTTGCTGAATGAAACGATTCGGGAAAATATATTGCTCGGAAGCAATATTTCTGAAGATAAGTTGCAGAAAATAATTCAAATTACTAATTTGGATAAATTCGTTGCCGGCCTGCCTGCAGGTTTGGATACTGAAATCAGTTCCAACGGCCAACAGATTTCCGGCGGTGAAAAACAGCGGATAGCTATTGCCAGAGCTTTGGTTAAAGATGTTGACTTCCTTTTCATTGATGAAGCTACATCTCAGCTTGACCCTGTTAATCGGGCAGATATTGAGAAAATTCTGCTTGACTTGAAGAATGTCGGTGTTGTTATGATCAGCCATAACTTCGATACGGCAACCCTGGCGAAATTCGATGCAGTCATTGAAATGTAGGCGGCGAAATATTATTCTACAAGACTTAAAGCTCATCTGTTGTACCGACCCCTAAAAGTTAGACCAAAATCCAACGATTGAAAGGGCGGTACATCCGGATGAGCTTTTTGTTTGCGCTAAAAATAAGCGTCGGCAGCATAAATGTTTTCTAAAGGCGGGTGAGTGCAGGCACGTTCCGCCTGTAAATTATCCTTGTCTACAGGTCGATTGCTGTAAAATACCTGTAAGCGCATCTTGTGGTAGTCGTGTGTGCGCTGAGGGTTGGCGGAAGGGACGAATAAATAGTAAATGTAGCGATAATCAAATCCGGGATCATCTTTATATCTGACAAGAACGTATATCTGTCCGGTTTTGTAATTTTTTTCTACTGTTTTATAGGCGACCGTATCGGCGGCAATACCCTGATATTGCCGATATTCTTCGTATTTTATGGCGGCGAGAACGGAACGGAGCGGGGCATTCCAATAGATGTAAGAAGCAGATTTAATTATGCCGAGGGAGAGAATCGACATAACAAGGAGTAAAATTAAGGCCTTCGGAAGACGTTCGGTGCTTAATAATTTAGGCATAGGTTCAAAGGCTTCCCATGACGATTATTCAGCATGGTACACTCCTTTTATAGGATATAAATTATACTATCAATATTGCAGCGCTTTTGTCAAATCATTATCAGACGACAAAATTTTGCCGATTAAAATAAGCCGGAAAACAACAGTAGCATAACTTTTCCAAGCAAGCGGGCGAGTGTGTAGAGGCCGGTTTTCTGCCTTTTTTACCTTTCTGATAAGCAAGTCCTCTTCTAAAGCTATGATATAATGTAATCAAAAGCGGTACCGGTGGTTGGTACTTTACCATTAACGAGGAGTGGATTTAATCATATGCCATACCAAGCAAGATCTATGTCAGTCGCATGTATATTAATAGCTATTATATTGCTTAGCCTAACAATTTTGTTGATAATTTATTTGCTGAAGTTGCTGATCAAAGCATTTAAATAATTATTTGTACTGAAGCGTAATTATAACGAATATATGGTCCGGTATTTATACTTATAGTTATTGTATTAGTTAAAAAAGAAACTGAATTTAAGACTGCAAGAAAAAGCAGATTTCCGTTAAAATAAAGAAAAAAGAAATATTTTAGATAGGAAATCTGCTATTGCCAAGCGCTTGACAGGCGGAGAAATTAAGTTTACAATTCTAGTGCTTACAAATTATTCAGCCTGGAGAGATGGTCGAGCGGTTGAAGGCACCGGTCTTGAAAACCGGCGTAGGGCAACCTACCGTGGGTTCGAATCCCACTCTCTCCGTTCTTTGGAGAAGTACCCAAGAGGCTGAAGGGGACGGTTTGCTAAATCGTTAGTGGGGGCAACTCCAGCAAGGGTTCGAATCCCTTCTTCTCCGTACGCTCGAAGCTACTCGACCGGCTTCGAGTTTTTTTTATTTCCAATTACGTCGCTACAACCTTGTAAATAACTTTTAATATTACTAATTGTGTTTATTGTTATAATAACATTGAAGTTTTTTAATGCAGCCGGTGATAGTTAAATAAATTTATTTTTCGTATTGGCGATATTGAATAGAAGAACCGGGCAAAGAGCCGACAATCACGATAGGTGCGACTTACACAACGCGCACAGAAGGCTCGAAGCCGACAACTGCGAAGTCGAAAGTAGCTAAAACCGGTAAACATGTATAGCGGAGGCACAATTTATGTTAAGAAGTTCATCAGAGCGAGCAAAATTACTGCTTGTAACTTTTGCTGTATCATTGCTTTTTTCGGTATTGCTGAGTGTAAACATTAAAGCAAGTGCCGCCGGCGGTAATACAGAACAACAAAAAGAGTTGTCTATTACGTTTCAATGGGGAGAATTGAATGATGAGGCGGTCCGAGCAGGCAGAGGACGCTTGATCAAAGCCGACAGCGATTTCGGTGAAATTTCTCAAAACTGGGCGTGGGGCACTGTACGTCATCAAGATAGCAAAGATGTGGAAGCCGTTTTCCGCAAGATGAAATTCAATATTAAGGATAACACTACCGGGCAAACAACTACCGTTACCGGTGACTTTCCGGAAACGAATAAGGCAACTGTTAAGAGTTTGGGAAAATATAATGCCGCTCATACCTATACAGTTTCAGTAGTTAATGAAGATGTACCGAGTCCTTATTTTGTAACCTATGATGCCTCGACGATAGACAAGAAATTAGAACCGCAGTTTAAGGTTGATGTTGACCATTTTACATGGGATCCGAGCAAATATCCAAATACAATGTGTATAAGAATAGATGCTTTGGAAATTATCTACGCTAAAGATGAAGATGTTGCAGCTCAGTGCTTCTCTTATACACAGCCGAAAGATGCCCAAGGCAAGTTTACATCTGAAGGCAACTGGCAATTCAAGTATGAAGAAAAAAACATCTATTCTCGCTTAAGAATTAAAAATAATGAAATTCAGTTCCCTGCGACCAATCCAAGCAAGCCGGGCTTTGAATTTGACGGCTGGCAGTTTTATGTAGCGAGAACAAAAGCCGGCAGACCGTATACATCATTTAATCGATTCGCTGATCAGCCGATTGAGAATTTGCCTGTAGCTTATTCGCCGTTTAATTCGCAAACTACCGCATACCCGTATATATTTGCTTTGATTCGGGATAATAAGGGCGTAAATACTTTCGCTGATAAAACCGGCACGCAATATGGCTTGATAAGTCGAACTTTTGTCGTTTTCCCGAAATGGAAAAAAGGCGCCACATATAAAGTACAATTTGTCAACAACGACAAAAAATATGCTGAAGTAGAGGTCCAAGCGAACAAGTCTGTAGGTCAGGCGATGCCGACTGAACCGAGCAAAGAGGGTTATACGTTCAAAGAGTGGAACACGAGCAAGGACGGTAAAGGGGAAAAATTCGCCGCCGATACGATAGTCAAAGACAATATGACGGTGTATGCCGTCTATAGTGAAAATAAGCCTAAGCCGACAAAGTCTGAAGAACCGGGCAAAGCGCCGACAATTACGACCGACACAACGAGCACAGAAGGCTCGACGCCGACAGTTGTGAAGCCGAGAGTAGCTAAAACCGGTGAAAGCGCCGGAGCAATCGGTACATTCAGCTTGCTTAGCTTATTATTTGCAGCTCTAAAAAGTAAAAAGCTTGATTAACAGTACTCCGAACTGCGAGATATAACAAAGCCCGGGATTATGATATGTACCCAGAATACTGGACACATATTTATGAACTAGGATGAACACATGGATGCTATCCTGTATTGTACAGGAGGCATCCATTTTGTTTTTGCCTGAATTCTTTTATTATTATAGTAATCT
>CABKML010000020.1 GCA_902373515.1 uncultured Eubacteriales bacterium
ATATATTTTTATACTGTATTGTTTATACAAATCATCCTTTATTTTTAACAATCGGGAGCGATAATAATCTCATCCGAAAGGAAAAAATTTAATGTTTAGGATAGTTTATATGAGCGATTTGATGTTTAACAAATTAGGTAAAGTTGATTTTTCAACCCGAGAAAAAAACGGTACTGCTAAAACAGCGGATAACAATTTGCGTAACGGCAGTCTGCAGGATTGTTTCTTATCAATTTGCATAAGAGAAGAATTGACAATTGATTTGTGCCTGAATAATGAAAGCAGCAGGCGCGGATATATCTTGGCATTTGATAATTTATCAATTTTGTTTTGGGATCAAAAAAGATACTACCTGATATTTAAAAGTTCTATCTGCTTAATTTCGCCGTTGGATTTTTTGGATATGCATTTTTGCATGAAAGAATTTTCACCGGCGAAAGAGGCGCCGACAACAGAAAAATATCCTTGGGAAACGTTAAAGAAACGAACTGTAAAATGATACGTATCGACTGCTGCACATTAATTTAGTATAATTTTGGAGACGAGGTTATTGCTATGAAATTAAAATTAAAGCGCACAGGTCCTAATAAGCGTTATCGCTTTAAAGGTTATAAAACGATAAAACAAGCTGCTCGCACCAGAATGTTTGAGCGCCAGCGGCAGTTATTATATCAGTATATATTTTTGATTATCCTTGTAATCGCTGTAGTCGTAGCCTGCATCGTTTTGAAACCTTGGGATAAGATACGTGATATCTTAACTGTATTCGGTATCTTGTAATTCCTGATTTAAATGCGCAATTATTGCTATGATAATTGCGCATTCGATCAGTAACATTGAACTTATTGCTTTTCGTTTTCCGGTAATTTACTGAGATCCAACTTGGTTGAAGCCAGAGGATTGCTTTCGACTGCCTGATGTAAAATACTTTGATTTGTATGAGTATAAATCTCAGTAGTTGCTACGCTTTCGTGTCCTAAAATTTCTTGTAAAGCCCTAATATCAACGTGCCCGAATTGATACATTAAAGTAGCTGCAGTATGTCTGAGTTTATGTACACTGAATTTGAAAGTGTCTAATCCGGCTGCCGCCAAAGCTTCTTTAATCATAACTTGAATCATACTGCGTGATAATCTGTTGCCTTCGCGTGAGATGAATAGGGCTGTTTTAGCAGCTTTCTTGGCCGGCATTCTGGCGTTGAGATATTTTTGCAGCGAATCTAAACAGGCAGCGTTCAGATAAATAGTCCGTTCTTTATTACCTTTACCGATAACCCGTAATGTATCACCGTTAATATCATCAATATTCAAGGCCTGCAATTCGGACAAACGCATCCCGCAATTGAGGAAGAGAATAAGGATGCAGTAATTACGAATACTTAATTCTTTTTCCGTTTCCTCTTTGTACTTATGCTTATTGTTAATCTTCAAGCTGCTGTTTAATAAGCTCTTACTTTGCTCTAAATTCAAATATTTAGGTAAACGTTTCATCTGCTTGGGCGATTCCAACTCAGCCGTCGGATCATTAGGCAAAAGATTAACCTTATGTGTCAAATATTTGAAAAAGCTCTTCAAACTGGAACATTTTCGCGCCCGATTACAAGCGGAAGATTGACGGGAATTAGCCAGCCAAGCGATGTATTGGTATATTGTTGTCAATTTGATTTCCTGTAACAATTCAACATCGACTGTACTTAAATCTATTTGCTCCAACGGCAGATCGGCCGGCACCTTATGCGTACTTTGCAAATACCAACGGAAAAACAGGCGCAAATCGTAATGATACTCTTTAATGGTCAAAGGTGAACGACCTTTAATAGCTTGTAAATAAGCTAAATAATCATCTAAAATCGTAAAAGAATCAGCCACAGCATCTGCGGCATTTTTATCAGTTTTTTTGTGTCTAGTCATAGCTTAACCCCAAGCTTCATATTCCTGTTCTCATACAATAACTCATGTAAGTGTGATTAGTTTGACATAAAAAGGACAAGCAAGTAACAAATATTAATTGAGATTATTTTGTTATATAAGCCTGAATCTCTATTAAAATCGTCTTTCAAGTTATGGGAAAGGGGCGCTTAGCCACTTATTGTGAGTTCTACAAAATAATAGTTTTGTAGAACTAAATAGAAAGATTAAAATCAGGTGTATAAAGCCGAGTTTAAACGGTCGGCAAAAGCTGATGCAAGTTCAAAGCAGCTAACAAGTGTCTAATTAAAGACTTAGTTGCAGTTTTCAAACGAAAGAACGAAAATTTAAACACTAATGTAGCTGAAAACTAAAAGAAGTATACAGCGAATTGAATAGCTATGCAATTGTTTAACTAAGCAAGTGAAACAGAAAGCCTTAAAAAAGACCGGTGTTCATTTTAAGCACATGAACTTAATTTCATGTTGAGAAAATAAGCGCGTCTGTTTACGAGATTTATACATTAAAAAGAATAAATTTTCTTAAAGAAAACAAGCTGCCCTTTCTTCCCTAACGGTTCCTGAACATAAAAAAGCAAAAAAATACTCATCCAAGCTATGGCAGCCTGAATGAGTTATTAAGTGCATCTATTCGGACGCTTTTATTTGTCATCAGCTAATAGATTCATTTCCAACAAAAAAGCTTTATAAGCTAAATAGGAATAGTACAAATCAAGTTTATGACAAATCTCCATCGGCGCATGCATACACAAAACCGGAATACCGGCATCAACTACCTGCATACCTGTTTTAGCAGCAAACTTGGCAATAGTACCGCCGCCGCCCATATCAATTTTACTCAAAGTACCGATTTGCCAAGGCAAACGAGCTTCTTCAAAAATATTGATAACCGAGCGTAAAAATTCACTGTTGGCATCATTGGAACCGCTTTTACCGCCGGCTCCCGTGTGCTTTATTAAGCATAAACCTTGCGCTAAATAAGCATTGTTAGCCTGATCGAAGACTTCCGGATACATCGGATCAAAAGCATCGCTGACATCTGAAGAGATCATATAGCTGCGGCTGATAATCCGGTTATACAAAAGGTCGTCAAAACGTTGCAGCGATCTCTGTATCAGCTCCATTAAAAACAACTCGTACAAACGTGATTGTGCACCTGTATTACCTTCCGATCCGATCTCCTCTTTATCATAAAGGAAAGATACTACGGTACGCTTACAGGAATCAATTGCAGCTAAAGCTGTAAAGGACGCAAAAGAACAAAGCTTATCGTCCTGACCGTAACAAGCGATCATGGACGCATCCAAGCCGACATCTCTGGCTTTAGCAGCCGGAACAATTTCCAACTCGGCCCCAATCAAATCGCACTCATTAACTCCGTATTTTTCATGGAAAATACTGAGAATTTTATCGCGATAAGGAGTTTTGCTGGCGCTATCTGCTAAAGGTTGCGAACCTACCAATAATTTCAATTGCTCGGCGCTGATGAAACTTGCAGCCGATTTACTCATCTGTTCCCTACTCAAATGCGGCAAAAGATCGGTAAAGAAAAATACCGGTTCATTCTCCGCTTCTCCAATTGTAATAGGCAACACCGTGCCGTCAGCTTTAGTTATCACGCCGTGAATAGCCAAAGGAATAGTAGTCCATTGATATTTTTTTACTCCGCCGTAATATTGCGTTGCCAAATAACTTAAATTATTGTGTTCCTGAACGCTGTTGGCTTTGGTATCAAATCTGGGAGAATCAATATGGGAACCCAACAAATTCATGCCTTCAGTCAAATCTAAGCTGCCGATTACAGCCATAGCCAGACCTTTATTTCTAATTGACATATAAACTTTGTCACCGGGCTTTAATTTATCGCAATGAGCAATAGGCTTAAAACCTGCAGCTTGTAATTCTTTAATTGCCGTGCTGACAAATTCTCTTTCAGTTTTAGCTTGGTTAAGGAAGCTTTTAAAATGTTCGGCATATGTATTTATCGCCTTTTGCTTCTCCGGCGTCAAATCTGCCCAAACATCAAGCTTTTGTCGTTTGTAACTTTGTTCCATCAATTTATAACCTCTTTCCTAATTCAGTTCTTGTTATTGTCCACTATTTTACTGTTATTTTCTGTTGTTGCCAAATCAGCCGGCACTTGATTTTTACAATAATCCCGCCAGGCAGTCAGCCATTTTTTTATTTTTTCTTCCTGACCGTTAGTACCCGGCTCATAATATACCGTCCCCGCCATCTCATGCGGTAAAAATTGTTGTGCTACTAAGCCTCCGGGGTAATTATGCGCATATTTATAACCTTTACCATAGCCCAAAATTTCCTGCATACCGCTAATCGGAGCATTCAAAAGGTGTCTGGGAATTTCTCCCGTATTTTTACTTTTAACATCCGCCAGAGCCGCATTTACAGCTTTATAAGCCGTATTTGATTTAGGACTGACGGCGATATAGATACTGGCATGCGCTAAAATAATCCTGGCTTCCGGCATACCTATTTGTTGAACGGCCTGTAATGCCGCCACGGCCAAAGGTAAAGCCTGATTATTTGCCAAGCCGACATCTTCACTTGCACAAATAACCAGTCGACGAGCCAGAAATTCAGGATCTTCTCCGGCGTTCAAAGCTCTTGCTAAATAAAATATGGCTGCATCCGGATCGCTGCCGCGCAAAGACTTTATATATGCCGAAGTATTGTTATAATGTTCTTCTCCTGTTCGATCATAATTATATTGCACAGGCAAAGCAAGCTTATCCAGCATTTCAGCGCTGATAATTATCTGTCCGTCAGCAGAATAAGGCGTTGTTGTCACTAATAATTCCAGCAAATTTAAAGCTCTTCTGACATCCCCGTTGGCATATACGGCAATTTTGTTTAACTCGGCGGCAGCAATGTTAACCGGTAAATTGCCGAACCCGCAGGCGGAATTTAATGCTCTTTGCAAAACTTTAATGACCGCTTCGTTGCTCAACGCTTTCAATTCCAAAACACTGCTGCGTGACAGTAAAGCTTTATTAACTTCAAAAAAAGGATTCTCAGTTGTAGCGCCGATCAGAATAATATTACCGTTCTCTACCGCGGGCAAAAGCGCATCCTGTTGAGCTTTATTAAAGCGATGGATTTCATCAATAAACAATAAAATTTGTCCCTTGGGACAGGTAAAAACATTTTGACTGTCACTGATTACTTCTTTAATCTCCTTAACACCTGCTGTCACAGCATTCAATTGGCGAAAGGGATAGGAACATGTTTTCGCCAAAACGTAAGCCAGTGTTGTTTTGCCGGATCCCGGAGGACCGAAAAGAATTAAAGAACTTAAAGTTTGTTTACTTAATAGACGTCTTAACCAGGTTCCCTCACCTAAAATATGCTCCTGGCCGACAATTTCGTTAATATTTTGCGGACGTAATCGTACGGCCAGCGGTTCCGTTAAATTGGCCATTCAGCTTTTCTCCTGTTTATTCGTTATAATCACGTTGAAATTCTTTGATCCGATCATATCGGATATCATAAGAAGTAATTTTACTTAAAGCTTGTTGCGTCAATGCCGCACAATCAAGTTCGCTGTCACAACTTTGCCAAGCAGCCGTATTCGGTCTGGTTTTCGGATGTTTGGCCACAAAAATTGTACAGCAGTCATCATAAGGCTTGATTGATGTTTCAAAAGTTCCGATTTTACGTGCAATTTTGATAGTATCTTCCTTATCAGAACCTATTAACGGGCGAAAAATCGGCAAGGTCGCAACAGCATCGGTAGCATTGATAGCTTCGGTTGTTTGACTTGCTACCTGACCTAAAGATTCACCGGTAATTATAGCTTTACAATCACGTTTTTCCGCTAAGGCCTGCGCAATCCGCATCATCATTCGGCGCATGGTGATAGTTATCATATCTTTAGGTGTTTTGGCGTTAAGTTCAAGATTAATATCGGTAAAATCAACAACATGTAACACGACTCTGCCGCAATAACGGCTGACTATCTGAGCTAAATCTATAACTTTTTGTTTAGCTAAATCGGAAGTATACGGGAAAGTATGAAAATAAATCGCTTCCAATTCCATCCCACGCGATGCCATCATATAAGCAGCTACCGGAGAGTCGATACCTCCGGACAGTAAAACCAGACCTTTAGCCGACATACCTGTAGGTAAGCCGCGCACGCCTTGGATTACTTGACTGTATACGGCCAAATTTTGCCGTATCTCGACTTTAATTATAAAATCAGGTTGGTGAATGTCCACTTTTAATTCCGGATAAGCTTCCAGAAGGTCGCCGCCCAATTGGTTCATAATTTCCATAGAAGTCAGAGGAAATGACTTTTCGGCGCGCCGGCAATCAACTTTAAACGTTTTATCGCCCCGTTCCAGATGTTCTTCAACCAATTGCCGGGAAATTTGCAGAATATTGCTATAATCGCCGGCAAACAAATATACCGGGCTGACGGAAACAATACCGAAAGTTTCAGTCGCAACTTCAATCGCTTTCTGCAGCAGTAAATCTATTTCAGTTTCCGTAACAGTCGGCGTAACATTGGGTATAATCCAAATTCTGCTTTGGCTGAGAGTCACTTGATAGGAGCCGTATTGTTTCAACTTTAAAGCTAAATTATGCAATAAACGTTCTTCGAATTTATGGCGATTTAAACCTTTGAGAGCAATTTCACCGAAACGGGCCATTATTAATTTTTGTTTATTAAATTCAACTGTTCTTGTCATTTTAAAATCACTTTCTATTTATTTCTGCTAAAAAAGAAACGCACTTATTGATAGCTTTTGCCAAAATAAGAATATCATCAGGCTGATGCTCTTCGTTTATGGTAATACGTAAATGCCCTTGCGCAACAGTTTCGGTAAAACAGGCCGCTTTTTGCGCCGCAACTTTACCGGCAGCTAAATTATGGCAGCTGGAAGCTGTTGAAACACTGATTCCTTCCCGTTCCAGAGAATGAAGTAATACCTCACCTCTGATATTCGGAAAACTGATAGCTACAATACCTGGATATTGGCGTAAGGCGGCAGCACCTTGAATACTGTATGACAAGGTCGAAATATTTTGCAAAAGTAAATCACGTAATTTTTGGATATATTCTCTCTTGGCGTTCAAGCGACTTATATTGCCGCTTTTCAGAGCCGCATCGGCCATAGCCCTGACTAAAGGCGGATTTTCTGTACCCGAACGCATATTATTCTGTTGACCGCCGCCGACAATAAAAGGCTTGAAATATTTAGGTTCTTTAATATACAGTAGACCGCAACCTTTAGGCGCACCGATTTTATGGCCGCCCATACTGACATAATCAACGGCAGTTTGCACGAAATCCCAGGCAATTTTGCCCCAACCCTGAACGTTATCGACATGCCACAAAGCTTTAGGCGCATATTTTTTTAATAGCCGAGAAATTAGCATTAAGTCGTTAATCGTCCCTGTTTCATTGGAAAGACTGACGTTGGAAAGGGCTAAAATTCGCTCTCCGTACTGCTGCAACAGGTTCTCCAGACAATCTGTATCCAAAAGATAAGAGCTCGTCAAAGGAACATATATCAATTCCAATTGCAAATCATCGGCTAAACGTTTAGCTGCGGCAACTGTCGCTGCATGCTCACCTTGAGCAATTAACAGTATGTCCTGCTGCTTGCGTCGTCTCTTGGCAAAGTTGTAAAAAACAGTATTGATAGATTCTGTAGCGCCGCTTGTAATTAACAATTGTCCGGGCGCGACATTAAAAGTAGAGGCAATATCGCGTAATGAGTCGGTAATCAATTTTTGCGCGACAATTCCGCTCTCATATACAGCTGCCGGATTAGCATAGTATTTTTGCAAGTTAGCACAATAAGTTTGCCAAATGTCAGGCGGAATCGGATGACTTGCTGTTGCATCAAAATACAAATTAATTTTATTAATAGACATACTTTTTTTCTTCACTCACTATATAATTGTAAAAATTGCAATAATTTTGCCAACGCTCCCGGATAAGAGGACTTTGACAGGCGGCTATTACTGCACATTTCGGTTCATGCGTATGACTGCAATTATTAAAATAACATCCTGCCGTAAATTCGGCCAAATCCGGATAAGCCAAAATAGCTTCCGCCGGCCGCAAGCGAAACTTAGCGATGTCCAAAGCGGAAAAACCGGGAGTATCAGCTAACCAAATTTTACCACAAGAGAAAAATTGGCTATGTCTTGTAGTCTGCTTACCTCTTTTTAATTTGCTGCTTAAAGATTGCGTAAGCATATATTCCGAGCCTAATAAAGTATTGAGCAGAGTTGATTTACCCACTCCGCTAAGTCCGCTTAAAGCAACTTTGAGTTCTTTTTCCCGACACCAGGCAGTAATTGTATCCAATTGCTGCATTTTAGCGGAGATAATTGCCGTTTTGAATGCTTGATTAAAATAAGACGAAATATATGTGCTTCTTGCCTGTTCGGCATTATCCAAATCAACTTTAGACAATAACAAACGAATCTTAATCTGCTGCTGCAGTGCCTGACAAATAACCGCGTCCAATTGTAAAAAGTTAATTTCCGGTTCGAACAAACTTATTACCAACCACAACTCATCTATGTTGGCCAAAGGCGGGCGTAATAACATGTTTCTTCGCTGCCGGCAGGCCACAATTTGGGCAGCAGTTTCCGCCTGCGGTGTTAAGATATAGTCTATCTCATCACCGACGCATAAGGGCGATTTATGATAACGCAAATTACCCTTGGCAGTTGCCGACAGTTCCCGGCCTTCAACTGTTATAACGGTAAATAGCCCGTTCAACACTTTAGCTATAAAAGCTGTTTGTCTCTTTTCAGTCGTCATTATCACTTTGTTCTTGTTGATTTTTTATTGTATTAGCCAAATCCGCTTGGGAACAGGCATGGATATCAACTTTAGTTCCGACATCTATTTTATCGCCGCCGATATATGCTTTATTATTACCGGCAGGAGCGACATAACTGACAACGGCGTTATCTACTGTCAAATTATTATCGGCACTTTCCAATATTACTTCATTAATTTCCAAGCCCTGTGATTTCAACCATTCGCTTGTTTCTTTGGCACTTTTGCCTCGTTGAGGTT
Source organism: uncultured Eubacteriales bacterium (assembly GCA_902373515.1). GTDB lineage: Bacteria > Bacillota > Clostridia > Saccharofermentanales > Fastidiosipilaceae > Amygdalobacter > Amygdalobacter indicium. Next base: position 8,994 of record CABKML010000020.1, read on the forward strand.
GAAATGTCACCTTATCGGAACCGGTAGAAATATAAAGAACAATTGTTTCATTTTTCTTTAAAACGCTGTCGGCAGCCGGACTTTGTTTAACAACATAACCCTTCTGGTAGTTTTCACTTTTAACTTCTTTAATCTCCACTGCCAGACCTTTTTGTTGCAGCTCCCGTTTTACTTCATCTCCCATTAAACCGACATAATTGCCAATTTTGGTTAAATCATTGCCTTTACTTACGGTTAATACCAGCTTTTGTAAACCATTTGGGAAAAAACGGCTGTTGGGACTGATATTCTGCTTAATAACAATATCTTTGTCATATTTATCGGAATAAACATATTCAATCTCCGGCGTAATTCCAGCTTCCCGCAGCGCTTTCTCGGATTCAGTCAGCGTATGACCGATAAAATCGGCCAATTTAACCGGCGGTACCTGGTTGGAGCTCAATTCGGTACGGAAATCATCAATAAAACGATAACCCAACACACCGATGGCCGCTATTGCCGCTATTAACAATATAATTATAAAACCTGTTTCCCGCCGTCTGGAAGAACGTCTCTTATTCATAGTCTCTTCCAAATAGCGTAATTTAGCCAACTTATCACCGGCGGTATTTCCGGAATTAAGCTTTGTCCTCCCGGTATTAAGCTCAGTAAAGCTATTGTGTTTGCGAGCATCTTTAGCAATGCCGAAAACACCTTGAGGATTAATCATAAAGGCATCAAGCTCACTGATTAAATCACGCGCACTGTTGTAGCGGGTATTAGGTGATTTATTCAGGCACTTCATTACGATATCGGACAAAGGTTGCGGCACCAGAGGTTCTATAGAAATAGGCGGTGCCGGTTGCTCATTAATATGTTTCAAGGCTACCGTCACGGACGTATCGGCATCAAAAGGCAAAGAACCTGTTAAAGTTTCGTACATTAAGACACCGAGAGAATAAATATCGCTTCTTTCCGAAACAATTCCGCCCTGAGCTTGTTCCGGCGAAAAATAGTGAACCGAACCTAAAGTTCCCGATCCCCCGGCTACCGTATTCTGATTGTTGGCTCGGGCAATACCGAAATCGGTAACGTAAGCTTTCAACTGCTTATTAATAATAATATTCTGAGGTTTAATATCGCGATGAATAACGCCGCCGGCATGAGCACTTTCCAAAGCCATGGCAATCTGAACAAAAATCGGCACAGCGACACGCCAATCAAGCCGATGATAATGCAGAATCATCTCTTTCAGCGTCACCCCGTCAACATATTCCTGGACCATATAGCGCATACCGTGGTCTTCACCCACACCCAGAACTTTAACAATATTATCATGGGATAAACTGGAAGCGGCCCGTGCCTCGGTATCGAAACGCCGCAAAAATTCCCGATCATCGTTAAATTCCGGTTTCAGCATTTTAACAGCTACGAATTGACCGTTTTTCAAATCCTGGGCCAAATACACCTGAGCCATACCACCTGAACCTAAAAGTTTACAGATGCTATAACGATCATTCAAAACGGTACCGTTCAAAATAGGCATGTTGTCTCCTCATTTTCATTTCTTGTCTAGTTATTATAAATCTTCAGCCGACAGACAGGCAAATAGCCGTTGCATTATCCCGACTAAGTTCTTCCGCCTCGCTTAATAATCTTTTAGTACATATCTCTGCTGTTTTACCTTGCAAAAAGCACATTTCCATTTGTTCTTTACTCAGATATCCGTGGATACCGTCGCTGCAAAGTAAAAGCTTATCATTACTTTGTAAGTATAACGAAAAAATATCGGGATTAATATAGTTGGCCGTCCCGACAGCTTTTGTCAACATATTTCTACCCGGATGAGTCAAGTACTCCTTATAAGTAATTTTGCCGCTATCAAGTAATTTTTGCGCATAATTATGGTCAACAGTCAATTGCTGCAGCTGATTTTTATGCCAGCAATAAGCTCTACTGTCTCCGATATTGGCAATTAAAGTTTCACCGTCATCACCGACTAAAGCTGTCAACAAAGTTGAACCCATATTATGTAAGGATTCTTCTGTCAAAGCTTTTTGGAAAACTTGCATATTAGCCTGATTGAAAGCATTTATCAGACAAGCTCTGTCCGCACGAAAATCCGGATTCTTCGGCAAATTTTTCGTCAAATAATCCTGAACGCTGTCAACCGCCAGATTACCGGCAATTTCTCCTCCCTGCTCGCCGCCCATGCCGTCAGCCAAACACAAAACATAAGTTTTACGTTCCTCCAGGTAAAAGCAACGATAAAAGTCCTCATTATCAGTTCGATATTTACCGCATATGCTGTCAGCAAATAACCAAAAATTCATATTTTCATCCTTTCAGACGAGACAACGCAATTATCTTTCCGAACATCGGATTGTAATTTTTGGCGCCTTAATTGACCACAAGCGGCAAATATGTCCTGTCCTTTCTTCTGCCTTACAGTTACTTCTATTTTCCGCTTAAGCAAAATCTGCTTGAATTTTTCAACAGTTTCGGCAGAAGGCGGAACAAAATCAGTCCCCGGAACAGGATTTACCGGAATTAAGTTAACATGACTGACTATGCCTTTAATATAATCCGCCAGATAATTAGCATCCTCAATACTATCATTGAAGCCTTTAAATAAAGCATATTCGAAACTCAGGCGTCTACCGCTTAATTTCTGATACGTTATACAAGCCTGTTTCAAGGTACGCAAATCAAAGGTTTTAGCAATCGGCATAATACTTTCACGTTTGGCTTGTAAAGCTGAATGCAGTGAAATAGCCAAAGTTATCGGCAGTTTTTCCTCGGCCAACTTGTATATTGCCGGTACCAAACCGCAAGTTGAAACAGTTACATGCCTTAAGCTTATATTTAAGCCCTCTTTTGCATTCAACATGCGTAAAAACCGCAATAACTCCTGCAAATTTTCTAAAGGCTCACCAATTCCCATAACAACAACATGGTCAATTCTTATTTCTCCCAAATCGCGCTGGATACGGTATATTTGCCCCATCATTTCGCCGGCGCTGAGATTACGTCCGTACTTAATCAAAGTTGAGGCACAAAAAGCACAGCCCATACGACAGCCCGCCTGTGAACTTATGCAAACTGAATTTGATCTTTTGTAGGGCATATACACAGCTTCAATAATATTGCCGTCAGACATTTGGAAAAGATATTTCCGACTGCCGTCAATTTGCGAAACTTTAACCATCAATTGCTTCGGATAATCTAAAGTATAATCTTTCGCCAAAGCAGCTGTTAACTGTTTCGGGATATTCAACATCTCGGCAAAACTGACAACACCCTTATTCAACCAAGATTGAATTTGTTGCGCCCGAAATTTACCGGCACCGCATTTACAAACGCAGTCCTGTAATTCGGCATAATTCAGATCATATAAAAGTCTATGTTGCGCCTGAACTTTATCCAAGGCCGCCTGCATGCTGTAATTATCGGGCATAAACATTTCTCTTTCTAATTAAATTGTGACAAGAGAGGAAAATTATGAGCAATTTCCCCGGCAGCCAATCTTTTACCGCCGGCAAACTGAATTTCCTGTAATTCCATGAAACCGTCGGCACAAGCTACCAACAGACAGCCTTTATTCAGTACAACTTTACCGTCAGGTTGAGTATTAGCGCTCTTAATTTTTTGCAAACTATCATTTAATATTTGTTGTTGATGCGGTGTCAAATCGGAGATTTGCGGTAACGCAGCACTGTATATTTTCATCGTTTTACCGCCGTAATCGGTAAAAGTATCAGGCCAAGGATAAAAAGCTCTTATTTTGTTGTACAGATTAAGCGCCGGCTCATGCCAATTAAGCAGTCCGTCTTCTCTTTGTAAAAGGTGGCAATAAGTGACTGAATTTTCATCCTGTTCCACGCCTTGCACCTGATTGGCAAAATAAGCGTCTAAAAATTTTACAATATTCCGTGCCGCTAAGTTTGCCAGTGAAGCTTCCAAATCTTTATATGTCATATCAGGGCCTATTGTTTGCCGATATTGAGCATAGATGCAACCGGCATCCATAGCCTTAACCATCTTAATTATAGATACTCCCGTTTCCTGCTTTCCTTGCAGAATAGCTGTCTGAATCGGGCTGGCGCCGCGCAGTTCCGGCAATAAACTTCCGTGAATATTGATCGCACCGAATTTGGGTAAATCCAATACGGAAGAAGGCAAAATTTTACCGTAAGCCGCCGTAACAATTAAATCTAAATCCAAATCTCGTAATGTCTGCACATTGGCCAAGTCTTTGAATGTTGTAAATTGTAAACAGGGTATGGAATGCTCCAAAGCCGTAACTTTGGCAGGTGGCATATGCAAGTCCCGCTTACGACCGATTACCGTATCCGGCTGAGTAACTAAAGCTAAAGGACGATAATAGTCACAGGCAATCAGCTCTTTCAAAATAGGGACAGCAAAATCAGCCGTACCCATGAAACAAATTCTTTTATAATCACCCATAAACATAACCTTACTTATCGCGATACATGGTACCGGGAATAACATGATCTTTATACAGCTCACCGTTAAGATGCCCGGTTTCATGCATCAGACAGACACCGTACATCCCGGTTTCCGTTACTTCAAAATAATTACCTTCTCTATCCTGTGCTCGACAGGTAACATAGAGCGGCCTTTTAACCTCTCCCCACCATTTGGGGACACTTAAACATCCTTCAGTGTTAATCTGTTCGCCTTCAGTTTTAGTAATTTCAGGGTTAATATAAACTTTTAACCCCCGTTCATCCTGAAAATCAATAATAAATATACGTTTCAGCATACCTACCTGATTGGCAGCTAAACCTACACCGTTGGAAGTTGCTTTCAACGTATCAATCATATCATCAATTAAAGCTTGAGTTTTAGGACCGAAATCGTTAACCGGCCGACAGACTTTGCGTAAACGCTCATCACCCTCATGAATTATTTCTCTAAGTGCCATAAAAACCTCGAATGCAATAAAATAAACTCCCATAATTATAGCATAGGCATACAGAGGAGAATTAATTATGCTTCTAAAAACAAGCTGAAATTACAAGTAAACGGTAAAGAGATTTGTAAAAGCAACTTAAACAGATAACTTATAGCTGCTTCATCATTGGCCGTAATATTAAGAAAAATCCGATACTCATTATCCACTTTGCGCAATAAATCATCAGAAAAAGGCCATAAAATTAATTGCAGTTCCGGCTTGTGTTGTTTGATACCGGCAATTAAAGCCGTCAGTTCGGCATTAATCCGTTGCAACAACGTCCTGATTGCCGATAAGTCGTATCTGCAGTTGATGCTTATTTTGAATTGCCCGAAATATAAAAACGGCGGATAACCTAAACGTCGGCGCCAGACAAGTTGATCCTGATAAAATTGCTGATAATCATTCCTGATCGCCGCCTGCAGACATCTTTCCTGCGGGGCAAAAGTTTGCAGCAAAACTTGACAATTTTGTCCTTGTCTGCCTGCCCGGCCCGCCGCCTGACAAATTAATTGAAAGCAACGTTCTTCCGCTTTATATCCCGGCATACTTAATAAACTGTCAATACACAAAAGACAAACAAGACCGACATTGCTGAAATCGTGGCCTTTAGCTATCATCTGTGTGCCGACAAGAATTTGACATCTGCCTTGGCGAAAATCCTGCAACACTTTAGTCGCCGCCTGTTTTTTACTGCTAACATCCTGATCCAACCGGGCAACATTGACTTGAGGGAACAAATTACGCACATATTGCTCCACCATCTCAGTCCCGAAACCATAGTTAATTAAAGCTTTTTCCCCGCAAAAAGCACATTTTTCCGGTAAGTTTTGGCGATAACCGCAATAATGACACAATAATTTTCGACAATCCAGATGATAAACCAAACGAAAATCACAATGCGGGCAAAGTATTGCCTGACCGCATTTTCGGCACAAAGTGCTGGTATTATAACCGCGGCGATTAAGTACCAGCAAAACCTGTTGTTGCAGATTTAAACAATTACTGATCGTTTTGACAGTTCGTTTAGCCAATATCAATTTGTCCGTTTTAACCGTTTCATTCCTCAAATCAACAATATCAATAGCAGGAGGTAAGGTGTGTGTTACTCTTTGCGTTAATGTCAGCAATACGCTCCTGCCCTCTGTCGTACGATAATAGCTGTTAACAGACGGCGTTGCGCTGGCAAGTAACAAAAAAGCCTTTAGGTGTTGGCGCAACATTAATCTTGCAACGGTAATTGCATGATAATGCGGGATTGTTTCCGATAAATAAGAGCTGTCATGTTCCTCATCAATTACAATAAGACCTATATTATCCAAATTGCTGAACAGCGCACTGCGTGTCCCGATAAGAATTTTCAGTTTACCGTCGGCAATTGCCATTGCAGTCGATAATTTTTCTCCTTCGCTCATTTGACTATGCCAAATACCGCAAATTTCCGGGAAACGCAAACTGAAAGCTTGAATCATCGGGTAACTGAGATTTATTTCCGGGACCAGAATCAGACAACAACGTCCGGCTGCCAGAACTTCTTTAGCCAAAGTTAAATAAATTTCAGTTTTGCCGCTGCCGGTAACGCCATGCAATAAAAACTCACGTTTATTCGCTGCCAGAGAAAGTTGAAGCTTCTGCAATACCGCTTTTTGTTCTTCCGTCAACTGCGGAACTGCAGCCAACTTACTTCGCTCTACTTCTGTAAGGGTTTGTTGAATAAGCGCAATATAATTACGATATTTATTACCTGATTTTTTCGGCTGCTTGAGATTGTAAGGCGGCAAAGACAAAGATAAGGCATGAGCAAATGTACACTGATAACGTTGCGCCAATAAACGAGCCAATTCCACTTGCTTATCGCTGAGATAAGCCTGTTCATTATACCAAGCGGCTGCAAATTTCAGCTTTGCTTTGACAAAAGTTTGCGGCAGCGGACAAGTTCTTAAAATTAAAGCTGCCTGCAATTTATTATTTTTCCCCAGAGGAACCTGTACCAAACGATTACGGCAGAATTCCGGACTGAAAAGTTGCGTCTGATACCAAGTGCTTATTTCCTCCTGCATAGATTGAGGCAAAAGATAATAGAGATTTTGTTTAAATTTAGCCTGCAATATACAAACTTCAATCATCCAATCGTTCATTTCAGCCTCATATCAACCCAGTAAATCTGTTAAATCCATTTGATTCTGTTCCGGCAAATTATCCAGAACATGAAAATTAGCTAAAGCTTCCATTGCCGCCTGTTTGACATCCGCTTTAACAGCCAAATCTTCTCTGGCTAAAAATTCGCCGTTTTTCCGAGCTTTAACAATATTTTCCGCTGTAGTTTGCGGAAATTTCGGTATGACAGCAAAAGGCGGCCGGACGTTTTTACCTTCGGGCAAAAAGAGTTTGGCATCCGACTTATATAAATCAATCGGAAGTAATTGCACACCGCGCAACATCATTTCTTCTACAATTTCTAAAATATAGAAGAGCTTCTTTTCGCGCGGATTACGTTTGTTTAAGTCCGTAAAATAATATTCTTTACTTTTACGAATTTCAGCCAAACTTTTGCCGATAATCAATTCGGCATTGAATTCGTCAATATTATTTCCCAACCAAACCGCATAAAAGGCTTCTTTCCGATATACTTTATACCAGGCAATGCGCAAAGCCGACATGACATAAGCAACAGCATGGGCTTTCGGGAAAAGGTATTGAATTTTTAAGCAAGAATCTATGTACCACTCAGGTACCTGACATTCTCGCATTTTGGCTATCTGTTCCTCGCTCAAGCCCTTACCTTTACGTACTTTTTCCATGATATCGAAAGCCATTTTGGACGGCAGATTATAATTGATAAGAGTTGTCATAATTGAATCACGACAACCGATAACCTGATCGATATTACATATGCCGTCATTAATCAAATCACGGGCATTACCGTTCCAAACATTCGTACCATGAGACAAACCGGCCAACTGGACCAAATCATAAAAAGAACTCGGTTTTGTTTCAACAATCATCCCGCGCGCCATAATAGTTCCCTGTTCCGGCAAACCCAAGCAACCGACTTTCTGAACATCCGGCTCACTTAATTTTAAGGCAGATGTATCCTTATACAGTGACATCACCTGCGGATCGTTCATCGGTAACGTCAGGAAATCGATGTCGGTAAAATCTTTTAAACGTTTCAATTGAGTCGGCGCATCATGGCCCAAACAGTCAAATTTCAAAATTGTATCATGCAAAGAATTGAAATCAAAATGCGTAGTATACATCGAGCTGTCGGTATTATCAGCCGGATATTGAATAGGCGTAAAATCATAAATATCCCGTTCTTTGGGAATAACAACGATACCTCCCGGATGTTGACCTGTTGTCCGTTTAACTCCACAAATACCGGAGGCTAATCGCAATATATTCGCCGTCGAATAAACCTGTTCATGCATTTCGGCATATTTTTTCACCACACCGATAGCATTTTTTTCCTGATAAGCGGAAATAGTTCCGGCTCTGAATGTGTAATCAGCCCCGAACATTTCTTTAATAAAGTTATGTGCTCGGCTCTGATATTCTCCGGAAAAATTCAAATCAATATCAGGTTCCTTATCACCGTTAAAGCCCAAAAAAGTTTCAAAAGGTATATTTTGCCCGTCCTGCCACATCGGTACTTGACAGTTAGGACAATTTTTTACCGGCAGATCGAAACCGCTGTCATACTTGTCAGACAAAGAAAAATCGCTGTAATGACATTTTAAGCAAACATAATGGGCCGGCAAAGGATTAACTTCCGTAATACCGCACAAGGTAGCGACAAAGGATGAACCGACGGAACCTCTTGAACCGACAAAATAACCGTCGGCATTGGATTTTTTTACCAATTTGGATGAAATGTAATACATGATGGCAAAACCGTTGGAAATAATTGAATCCAATTCTTTTTTCACCCGATTATAAACTAAATCGGGAATTTTACCCTCATATTCATAACGTTCTTTAACTTCCTGCCAAACCAAATCGTTGATATCCCGGGCCGCATCTTTAATCTCCGGCGGGAATGTACCTTCGGGGAAAGGCGGAATATTGTCCTGAACTTCCGCTGCCAAAAGATTGGGATTGTTAATTACGGCATTTTCCTTTTCCTCTTCCGTTAAATAATCAAAGCATTGCAGCATCTCTTCGGTTGTCCGGAAATACAGGCAAGGCGAAAAATCGGCATCGGCAAAACCGTTAACGCTAAGCAGCATGTTACGATATATTTGTTGCGAAGGATGGAGGAAATGACTGTCACAGGTAGCAACGTAAGGTTTCTTATTTTTCTCCGCCAAAGCAATAATCAATCGATTAACATTTTGCAAATCGCTTTCATCTCTTAAACCACTACTTTCATCCCGCAAAAAGAAACTGTTATTGGCCAACGGCTGGATTTCTAAATAATCGTAGAAGCGAGCCATCTGCTTGAAGTGATATTCACTTAATCTTTCTTTAGCTAAAACCATGTTTTTATTCGCATCACGATATAATTTATGCATACTGCGATAAACTTCGCCTGCTTCGCAGGAAGAACCGATCAGCAAACCGCTTTTGAAATAACGTAATAAGGAGCGGGGAATTCGAGGTCGCGTGCTGAAATAATGCACATGGCTTTCCGATACCAGACGATAAAGATTATATAAGCCCAAGTAATCTTTACATAAAGCGATAAAATGCAAAACTGTTTTATTTCTCTGCTTAATTTGAGCTGTGCTTTCTTTTCCGGCCTTTTCGTTCAGCGTAAATAAGTCACTGACTTGCAATTCCTGCAGTAATTTAATGAAAATTTCACCGCAACAACGAGTATCGTCCAAAGCACGATGATGGTTTTCCAAAGTTATATGCAGGGCATTGGCAACAGTATCAAGTTTATAATTGCTTAAACCGGTATAAAAAGTGCGAGCCATCTCTACCGTATCAATAAGTAAATTGTTAAATTTAAGTCTCGGTTCCGTACCTTTGACAATTCCGAAAGCCGCGTAGCGTAAAAATCCCAAATCAAACAGGCCGTTATGCGCCACCAGAGGATCATCGCCCAACCAACTATGAAAATCCTTAATTACCGTTTCAATATCAGGTTTACCGACTAAATCTAAGGACTCAATACCTGTAAGTTGTGTCGTCTTAGGACTGAGAATACCGCCGGGATTGACCAAAGTTGCGAAAACGTCACTTTCGACAAAATCACCGCTTTCATTCAGTTTATAACGAATAGCTGCAATTTCAATAATTTTATCTTCTCCGGCTTTTAAGCCTGTTGTTTCCAAATCGAAAGCTACGAAAGATGTCAGCTTAGTTTTCGGAACATCCAGACCGAAGACTACCGTATTACCGTCATCAACAAGATAGCCTTCCATACCGTAAATTAACTTAATATTTTTCCCCTTTTTGGCTAAAGCTTTCTTTTCTTCATACATGAGAGGATAAGCCTGCACTACACCGTGATCGGTGATGGCACAAGCCGGATGACCGAATTCAGCAGCCAGACGTAAAATAGATTTCGGTTCGGCAAAGCCGTCTTTGGCACTCATCTGACTGTGACAATGTAACTCGACTCTTTTTTTCACCGCCTCATCTTTTCGGCCGGCAGTTTCGTGTGTTTCTTTCAAACCGATAATTTTGGCTTCCGGTTCGGAGGTATAACGATTGGTAGAAGCTTCAACATAAGCTTCCACCCACAAATCATCATGCAATTTTTCCGTCAGAATCTGCAATTTTTCCGCTTTTCCGTAGACGAAACATTGGACAGCACCGTCATCTGAAAAGAGGGCGAATTTGACAATCATATTAACGCCGTCACGCACAATGTTAGCCTCAAATCCATGAATTTTACCCTTGAGCATAACTTTTTGACTCTGTAGATTAAAATCCGCTAAAGGTAAAATGTTCATTTCCGCCGGTACATTACCGTATATGTATTCAGGGTCGGAAACTTTCAGCCATTTTCCGGCCTTACTTTTACTACGGGAAACGTTATTATCGACAGCTGTAGCGGCTTGCTCAAGTGCGAGAGACGCATCGGCAGTTTGGCTTTGCTGTAAAAGATTCTGTAAAACTTTATTGCGTTCCTGCAATACGACAGTATCCGTCTCTTTCGCATTTGCGGCAAGACAATCTACATGCAAATTTACATCCAAAGAAAATTCCCGCTTAAACTGTTTCGCCGTAATCTGCAACAGTTCACTGCTAAAAGTACTATAAAATTCGGGGGCAATACAAAAATGAACACCGTCATGAGCAATGTTGATCTCTGCCGTCTGCAAAATACAAACAGCCTGAGCGCTGACTTGATTCTGAATTTTTTTCAACAGATAAGGATAGATATCACGGAAAAATTCGGCTATATCCTGCATGCTCAAAGAAAGTGCAGACAGATCGAAAAACAATTCAACTTCTCCGGCCTGCGGCAGAAGCTGCGGCAAGATACGCTCGATAAAATAAAGTATCTTATAATCGGAAAAAGTACTTTGTAAGGTAAAAAATAAATTCAATTTGAAATTTTTCGGCCGGGTGGCAGAAACTTGCAGAACGTCGGAATTGCGAACGGCAGCATTTCCAACTTGGCATTTAATGCTCGCCAAAACTGCAGGAAAAGCTGCTAAACGCTTGGTCGCCTCATCATTAAGGCGACTGTAAAAGCCGCAACCGTACAATTTATCTAAATCTTGTAAAAATTCAGCTAAGTTCTTTGCTTTTTTTACAGACATCGTCAGTCCTCACTTGTCTGCCTCTTCCGAAGCTTTATCTTTCAATATCAAATCTATAAGGGCATCTATCGCACCTGCTTCAGGAATTTTTTTAATTGTAACCCCTTTTTTAAAAAGCAGATAGTTGCCTTTCCCTCCGGCAATTCCGTAATCAGCTCCACGAGCTTCGCCCGGCCCGTTGACTTTACAACCCATAACGGCAACTTTGGCGTTGACTTTAATATTTTCCAAACGTTTTTCCACTTCATTAGCTACATTGATCAAATCAACTTCCGTGCGGCCGCAAGTCGGACAGGAAATAAAAGTCAAACCTTCACTTAAACCCAGAGCTTTCAGGATACTTTCAGCCGCTTTGACTTCTTCAACCGGATCGGCAGTTAAAGAAACTCTTAATGTATCACCGATACCTTCAGCTAATAAAGTTCCTATACCGACAGCAGAACGAATCGTACCTTCACGTAAAGTTCCCGCTTCAGTTACACCGATATGAAAAGGATAATCACAGACCTTGGCCATTAAACGATAGGCCTGAATTGTCAATAGCGGAAAAGATGATTTCAAAGATAATACTATATCTGTGAAGTTTTCTTCTTCCATCATAGCTATCGCTTCCTGAGCGCTTTCAACCAAAGCTTCAGCTGTCGGACCGCCGTACTTTTGCAGTATGGCCGGCTTCAGAGAACCGGCATTAACACCGACTCTGATTGCTATATGATTAGCTTTTGCCGCTTGTACAACTTCTTTCAAGCCGCCGTTTAGCTTCATATTGCCGGGATTAATTCTGATTTTACAAACTTTGGCATCTATAGCCGCCAAAGCCAACTTATAATCAAAATGAATGTCCGCTACAATCGGTAAAGGCGAATAGCGCACAATTTCAGCCAACGCCTTGGCTGCTGTAAAATCAGGTACAGCTAAACGGGTCAATTGGCAACCGGCCTGCTGCAGTTGCTGAATTTGTTGCAAGCTGGCAGCGACATCTCTCGTATCGGTACTATTCATCGATTGAATTATAATCGGAGCTTCCGAACCGAAAGTTAAAGGCCCCGCTTTAATCATCTTGGTTTTGCGACGTTTAATTTCATACATGGCTTAATAATACACCATCTGTCCAAAAATTTTAGCTCTTAATGCCGAAATAATCTGAGGACATCCAGGAATAAAGTAAACAGTGCCAAACCTAAAACAATTACTAAACCTAAATATCCATAAATATTTTCCCACTTTTCCGATAAGCGCTTACCCCTTACCGCTTCAATCAATAATAAGAAAATTTGCGATCCGTCCAAAGGCGGAATGGGTAAAAAGTTGCACATACCCAAGCTTAAGGAAATCAGAGCGAATATTTGCGTAAAATGGAGGAATTTCTCCCACAGGACAACGCCTGCCTGATTGATTTGTGAGTATATACTGACAATACCTACAGGTCCGGCCAGAGCATCTTTAGCCGGTAATTGTCCGGTAAACAGCAAACCTAACATGTTATAGGTACTGGTAAAGACTGAAACGAAGAAATCAGCACTATATGATAAAACGGCTGCAAATCCTTTGACAGGTTTCAAATAAATTCCCGGGTCGGCCGGAATTTCCCGGACAGTCTGATCGGCATTAACTGTTACTTCCTTGCCGTTACGCAATAACTTGACTTTTGCCGCTATTATACTTTTAGGAGCAGCATCACCTTTATATAAGCGCGGAATTGAGGTCAATTTTTCACCGTCAACGGAAATTATTTCATCTTTAGGTAAAATCGCCGGATTACTGCTACCTTCAACCACAAATTTATCTGCGACAATTTGACCGGTAACATTCAATTGTAAAAATTTATATTTTTTATCGGCTAAATAAACTTCCTTAACAACCTTACGCCCATTTTCACTTCTTTCATAACGCAAAAGTCTGCCTTCAGGCTGAGCCGGAAATTTTTGTGCAACCAGCAAATCCATATCCGTCTTAATATTAAATCCGTTATAGCTGATAATTTTATCACCGGCAATTAAATGAGCGGCAGCAGCCGTACTCATAGGCGGCGGCGGAAGCAGCTCCGTACTTTTGGCTGTAGTCCAGGCAAAGAATAAGGTAAAAGCTATAAAGCCGCTAATTAAATTCATCGCCGGGCCGGCAGCCATAACGATAAAACGTTTCCATTTCGCCTGTGCGTAAAAAATTCCCGCCGCTTTGTCTCTGGCCAAAATTTCAGCCGGTGTCAAATCGTCATCCCTATTAGCTGCTTCTTCCGTGTTCAATTTTTCGGAAGCAATCTGATTCGGATTAAGTTTATTATCCATAGTCGGATACTCCCCGGCAAATTCAACGGATGCACCTATCGGCAAAGATTTGATACTGTATCGAATTCCTTTATAAACTTTGCTGAAAATTCTCGGTCCCATAAACAAAGAAAATTCAATTACCTTAAAACCTAAAAGTCGGCCGGCGACATAATGCCCCAATTCATGCAAAAGCATCATCAAACTTAATGAAATTAAACCGATAATAATTCCAACTACCGTATTAAACATGCAAATATTCCCTCACATACGTTCTGTATTGCTTATCTAAAGCTAAAACCGTTGCCAAATCATCAGCTGCAGGAAGTTCTCGGCGTCCGGCACATAAATCCAGCGCATAAGCAACAGCTTGTGCAATCCTGCCAAAACGAATCTTCTCCTCTAAGAAGGCATTGACCGCCGCTTCATTAGCAGCATTCAATACCAACGGATAAATACCGCCTTTCATGATAGCAGATTGCGCCAAACTTAAGCAAGGAAATTTATTAAAATCAGGTGGATAAAATGTTAAACTGCAGGCACGTGCATCAAAGAAATTGAAAGCCTGCGTTACACCGGCGATTTTGGCCGGTGTAAAAATTGCCGCCTTAATAGGTGCCTGCATATCCGGAAAACTCATCTGAGCTGTAACCTGACCGTCCTGCCACTCTACTGCAGAATGAATAATAGATTGCGGATGAACAACTACTTCAACCTGCTTGAAATTAACTTGAAAAAGATAACAGGCTTCAATAATTTCCAAACCTTTATTCATCATACTGGCAGAGTCGACAGTTATTTTAGCACCCATATTCCATGTCGGATGGCGTAAAGCGTCTTTTAATTCGGCTTGAGCAATCTTTTCTGCCGGCCAATTCCGGAACGGACCGCCTGAGGCAGTTAACCAGATTTTTTTGAAATCTTCTTTTCTTCCGGCCTTCAGGCATTCATTAATTGCAGCATGTTCGCTGTCAATGGAGATAATTTTACTATTACCCTGCTTTTTTGCTCGATCCAGAATGGCTGCACCGCAAACAATACTTTCTTTGTTGGCCAAAGCCAGATCAACCCCATGTTGCAAAAAAGCTGAATTAGATGCCAAACCGGCCAGACCGGAAATGGCTCCGACTGCCAAATCACAAGGGAATTCTACCAATTTTTCGGCTGCATCCTCACCGCAGAATACTTGCGGACCGCAATAAGTAGCATTAGTTGAAGACGAAAAAACAGTCGCAGCCAAAGCTTCTTTAAATTCAGCAATAAGATTTTTATCATTTGTACATAAGGCCACCGCTGCAGGCTGAAACTGCCTAATCTGCTGTAATAACAAACGCCAATTGCTTTTACAGGCTAACGACACAACACTCAAGTTATAGTTTTGACAAATGGCTAACGTTTGCTTCCCTACGGAACCGGTTGATCCTAAAACTGTTATTTTATTATACATATTACCTCTAAAATTTAACCAGATAATAAATTAGACTTACTAATAATAAAGTCGGCAAAACAAACATATAAGAATCCAAGCGATCCAAGATTCCGCCATGTCCCGGTAAAATCTTACTGAAATCTTTCAATTTGGCCCAACGTTTAATGGCGGAAGCGAACCAATCACCGATTTGTCCGACGATACTTAAAAACACACCGGCCAAAGCCCCGAAAAGTAAATTAGCGAAATAACCGGTTAATTGCGGTGTACTTCCCGTTAAAAAAATAAGTCCGAATAATGCACCGGCCACAAAAGAAGCTAAAACAGCGCACAAAGAGCCTTCAACGGTTTTATTGGGGCTAAGATTAGGTATGATTTTTGTTTTACCGTAATTTTTACCGCCATAGTAAGCACTGACATCCGTAACTGTAACTACTACTATGCCGAACCAGAGCCATTTATAGCCATTGGGAACGGCAAAGCACAATAAAGTAACAGCTGCCAACGGTGCGGATAAATATAAAGCGCCGAAAACGGTAATTGTCGCCTGGGGCAAAATTTTGTCGTCATAGGTCTTAAATTGCCAAAATGTCGATAAGAAAGCATATACCAGAAATATAAATCCGTAAGCGGCAAAACCGGCTGTCAACATCCAAAAATAATAGGAACGCCAAAGGTTATTCTGTACCAATTCCGCTGATAAGCCGCTGCTTCTGAAGGGCAAATTGAACCAGTTGGCATAATCGCTGAAATTAATCCAAGCAATTAAAGGTGCCAGACCGCTGAAAGCACCAAGCATTAAACTGAACAGGCTTACAGGTCTCAAACGCCTTCTCAAGGCGTAATACATCTCCAATGAGGTCAATATTGTCAAAATAATGCAGGCTGCCAACAGTAATTCACTAAAATATGCCGCCGGTATTAAAAACAACAGGACCAACACACATAAAGTAATGCCCGTTTTAGTTCTTTCGTTCATAATTATCTCCTTCATTCGCGTGCATTGACGTACTTAAAATTATTTCAGCGCTCCGAATTTACGTGTTCTTTGATTATACGCCAATAAAGCGGCCAATAACTCCTTCTCACCGAATTCCGGCCACAAGCAATCACAGGCATAAAATTCCGCATAAGCTGCCTGCCACAATAAAAAGTTGGAAAGCCGCATCTCACCTGCAGTTCTGATTATTAAATCCGGATCGGGCAAATTCAATTTGGCAGTTTGCAAATTTGCCTCAAATATCTTCTCAACTTCGGTCAATGACAAATGGGAAAGATCATTTCTTTTTTGCAATAACAAAGCGGTAGCTGCAGCTGCCTCAGCTATTTCCAAGCGGCTGCCGTAATTAAGCGCAATTGTTAATTGTAATCGCTTATTTTCTGCTGTCCTGGTAACGGCCGAATGGATTATTTTCTGCAAATCTTCCGGTAACTGCGTCAAATTACCGATAAAATTAAGTTTTACCTGCATCTGCATCAATTCATCAATATATTTATTGAAATAGGTGGCAACTAAAGAAAAAAGTTCATTAACTTCAGCTGCCGGACGACGCCAGTTTTCAGAAGAAAAAGCATAAACAGTTAAATAATTTATCCCGATAGCGTCAACTATCCGACAAACATTAGTTAAATTGATTGTACCCTGACGATGGCCATAAGAACGGGGCAACATCCTTTTTTGGGCAAAACGTCCGTTACCGTCCATTATTATGGCCAAATGTCGAGGCAATTTAATATTTTCCAAAGCAAGTTCGGTAGTTTTACTTAAAATATACAAATTAAATTTCCATCAATTCAGCAGATTTTGCTTTAACAGCGGCATCAATTTTGTCAATATATTTATTTAGAAGTTTCTGAATATCCTCTTCACAACCTTTATAAACATCTTCACTGATTTCGCCGTTTTTCATATTTTTACGCATCAATTCCAAGAAATCGCGGCGGACGGCACGAACGTTAATCTTAGCCTCTTCCCCGTATTTATCAACTTCTTTTGCCAAATCCTTGCGGCGGTCTTCCGTTAATGCCGGGAAAGTCAGGCGAATGCTCTTACCGTCACTGCTCGGAGTTAGGCCTAAATCAGAATCATATATTGCTTTTTCAATATTTTTAAGTACTCCGGCATCCCAAGGGGTAATTAAAAGCTGTCTGGCTTCCGGTACTTGGATATTAGCCAACTGGTTAATAGGTGTCATAGAAGAATAGTAATCGACCATAATACGATCCAAAAGCCGCGGATTGGCACGACCGGCTCGAATGTAAGTCAAGTTTTCAGTTAAATTACTTAAATATTTTCCCATTTTATCTTCGTAGGGTGCATAAGTACTCTTTGTAATTTCAATCGCCATAGACAGTTCTCCTTTGAACCTGATTTACCTTAATTTTAGCATACTTTAGGACTAAAGTAATTAACTGTGAACCAACGTACCGCAATCAGTCGTCTCCAAAGCCCGCAAAATATTTCTCGGGTCACGTACATCAAAAACAAAAATATCAGTTTTATTATCCCGGCACAAAGCTGCGGCGGTCGCATCCATAACTTTCAAATTTCTTCTCAGTACTTCATCATGGGTAATAATACTGAATCTTTGAGCATTCTTATCCGTTTTCGGGTCTTTATCATATACGCCGTCAATATTAGTCGCTTTAAGAAATAATTCAGCTTTAATTTCAGCTGCGCGCAATGCTGCAGTTGTATCTGTTGATAAATAAGGATTACCCAGACCGCAGGCAAAAACAATAACACGCCCTTTTTCCAAATGTCTTAAAGCACGCTTTCTAATATACAGCTCTGCAATCTGACGCATTTCAATCGAACTCATAACCCGAACATCCAAGCCCGCTTGTTCCAAAGCATCAGATAAAGCCAAAGCATTCATACAGGTAGCCAACATCCCTATTTGGTCCGCTGTTACCCGATCCATATTTTTACTTGAACGTCCGCGCCAAAAATTACCGCCGCCGACGACAATTGCCAACTGTACGCCCAGATCATGCGCCTCTTTCAGTACTTTAGCTGTATTGGCCAAAGTATTTTCATCAATACCGCCACCGACTTTATTACCCGCCAGACACTCACCTGATAATTTTAACAAAACACGTTTATAAAGCATCATTCCACCCTCTTATTGTTAAATGGCTAAAAAAAAAGCGGCAACGCCGTTGCCGCTTATAAAATAGATTACTTAATTTGTTTCATAACTTCTTCAGCGAAGTTCTCTTCTTTTTTCTCAATACCTTCGCCCAACTCGTAACGAACAAAGCGCCGGACGACGACATTTTCACCGATCTTGGCGATCAACTCGCGTCTCACCTGATCACAGGTCTTGCTGTCATCACGAATAAAGTTTTGATTCATCAGGCAAACTTCATTATAGAACTTCTCCAAACGGCCGGGAACAATGCGCTCATCAACCACTTTGGCCGGTTTGCCTTCGTTCAAGGCCTGATTACGCACAACTTCTTTCTCATGTTCCAGAACTTCAGCCGGAATTTCGGAAGGTTGAACGTATTTCGGATTCATAGCGGCAACTTGCATCGCCATTTCCCGCGCAAAGGCTTGGAAATCTTCGTTTTTGGCAGCAAAGTCCGTTTCAATGTTAACCTCGATTAAAACGCCGATACGACCATTGCCGTGAATATAAGATGCCACGACACCTTCTGCAGCTACACGGGCAGCTTTTTTGTCAGCCTTGCCCATTCCCTGCTCACGCAACCAATCCATCGCTTTTTTGATGTCACCGTCGTTAGCTTGTAAAGCTTTCTTGCAGTCCATCATGCCTGAACCGCTCATATCACGTAATTGTTTAACTAATGCAGCAGTAATTTCCATGCTAAACCTCTCTTATTAAGCTTCAGTAACAGTTTCCGGAGCTGTTTCAGTTGTTTCCTGCTCCTCGACTGCAGCTGTGCTTTCTTCTTTAACTTCAGCTTGTTCTTCGCTCTCAGCCGGCTCTTCAGTCTTTTGCGTTAAAATAGCCAAAGCATCTTCGCCCTGACGGCCTTCAATAACGGCGTTCGACAAAGTTTCGGCAATCAGTTTGACGGCACGAATAGCATCATCATTGCCCGGAATAACGTAATCGGCATCATCAGGATCACAGTTTGTATCAACAATTGCTACAACCGGAATACCCAAACGCTTAGCTTCAGAAACAGCGATGTGTTCCTTTCTCGGATCGACAACGAACAAAGCTGAAGGCAATTGCTTCATTTCGCGAATACCGCCCAAGTTCTTTTCCAACTTTTCTTTTTCCAGTCTTAACTTGGCAACTTCCTTCTTGGTCAAAACGTCGAACTGGCCGTTCTCTTCCATCTTGCCTAATTGTTCCAAGCGTTGTACACGTTTCTTAATTGTCGTGAAGTTCGTTAAAGTTCCGCCCAACCAACGGTTGTTGATATAGTACATACCGCAACGTAAAGCTTCTTCTTTGATTGAATCCTGTGCCTGCTTCTTAGTACCGACAAACAGAATAGTTCCGTCATTGGCAGCAGTCTCTCTGACAAAATCATAAGCTGCTTCGATTAACTTCACCGTCTTTTGCAAATCGATAATGTAAATACCGTTGCGCTCGGTAAAAATGTAAGGAGCCATTTTAGGGTTCCATCTGCGTGTCTGGTGACCAAAATGGACACCTGCTTCTAAAAGCTGTTTCATTGAAATAACGGCCATAATTTCCTCCTGTTTTAACTTCCACAAACTAAGCAATATTATAAAAATCAACAGGCGATAGTTTGTGTGATTTTTAGCCATAGAAAGTGTATAAAATACTGATTCCCGTGTCAAGCCGCCCGATTGAATTACAGGAAAAGTAGAGAGAAAAAAGAGTATTTTCGGCTCTGTTTTTGCAATTTGTTTACACTTTTCTCGTCTGCGGCTGTTTTACCACAAATAAAAAGCCCTGCATCGGTATCTTTCTGATATGTACCCTCTTTACTGGACAAACCAGTAAGGAGGATATTTTTATGCGCTA
>CABKML010000021.1 GCA_902373515.1 uncultured Eubacteriales bacterium
AGGAAGAAAATTCAGCACCTACCGCTACTCCAAAATGCCTAACCTTAAACCTTCCACAACCATCGTCCAACCAAGGATTTAGTCTTACTCCATCAACAATAATGGAAGATACTGCCGTCCCATGATTATAATCTTTTGGATTTTTAGGTATATCTTCTGAGACCATATCATGATATTCAACCCAATCACTAAAATAAACACTTTCATCGAATAAAGTATCTATCACCCCAATTGTAGGTTCAATAGTTGGAGATGGTATAGCCGCCTTTTTTGTTTGATACTCATTGATAAAATCATCAGGTGATAACCTTGATAAATCAACGGTTGCCATTGAAACAAGATAAGGTGCTTTTTCGAAAAGTAGTTCTACCTGCTTTTCGTCTAGGTAAACAGTTTGATTATCTAAAATTCTGCTACTTAAAATATCTATCCCTAGTCTTTCAAATAATAATTTGGTATCTTTTCTTACGTCATACAAAGTTATAATGCTCTGCTTTACATCTATCGTAGGTAACTCTACCTCAAAAGAATCAATATATGATACATCTGCAATCACCTGTTTAAATATTGACATACTCACAGAGAAGTCTTTAAAAACTCTTGGATTTACAATATTTTTATCTTCAAATATGCTCTTATTAATCTTTCCTTCAAATTTTTGAGACAATATATTTGAAGTATCTGTAATCAACTCTATACTTTTAGTCAAATCATACTCATCAAGAAAATATGTGATGATATGTTTGCTCTTATCTCTATTAAATTTTGCTCCAACAATTGCTTCATTAGAATCCGCCCCTTTAAAAAGTCCAGCAATTCGATTACTTTTCGCAACAATCTTATTGTAATAAACACTAACCAAAACACCTTCAAACGGCTTTGTTTCTTTATCCCAGAATTCTTTAATCTGGATTAGCTGAGATCTTAATACTAATAAATGATCTGTATTGACTTCCATTTTCCCATTCATAGATATACCTCCACGCATACCATTTTTACTGGCTTGCACAAAGCGTTTACCTCTTAATTCCAAGACATTATTCACTACCTAATTCCTCCTTCTTTAATTTTCTTGATACAGCACTTTTAGACTCCCCTTTTAATTTTTCTATTTCTCTTACAGTAAATCCTTCTTCATGAAGTTGTTTTATATCCTTTTGATCCAAACTCCCTATCAAGCTATTGTATAATCTTTTCAGATAATCATACTCAGAACCAACATCGCTAAATGCAAGTGATGTTTTTATAATGTTTTTTAATTCTCCAGGATAAGGTATTTTCTTTGCTGTCTTCAATATTTTTTTAAATAATCTTGTATCCTTGGATATTCCTTTAAAATTCTTAATAAATGAAGAAAAATAATATTCAGCAACTTCTATTAAATCCTCATCGCTATACCTATTGAAATTAATAACAGCATCAAATCTCCTAATTAATGCTTTATCAAAATTTGAATATAGATTAGTTGTTGCAATAAGTACAATCTCTTTATTAAGGTCTGTCAATCTATCCAATTCTCTTAAAATTGTAGATGTTACTCTTCCCATCTCTCTAATATCATTAGAATTAATTCTATCCAAAGCAATAACATCAATTTCATCAAATAAAACCACAACCTTATTTGCATTTGGAAGCATATTTATTTCTCTAAATACTTTTATTATGTTTTTATTAGTCTGTCCCAACTTGCTATCTATCAAGTTTTCAAAATCCACCCTAAAAAGATATCTATCCAATAATCTTGCAACATTTTTGGCTGCTTCTGTTTTTCCACTTCCCGGTAATCCTTCAAATAAAAAAATATTAATACCAACATTATGGTTTACAGCGTTAATAATACCTTTTATATCTTCTGTTATTTCAAGCGGTAAATTTAAAGCCTCTAAATTTCTTATTTCTACTTGTTTTAAAAACTCACTTTCAAAATCACTACTTTGTGGTGAATATAAATTTGATTCAGATATTAACCCCATAATATATTCAGATAACTGATAATCTCCTATGCTATCAAAATATCTTGCTATTGCTATCGCCTCATTTCTAAAGGAATTTTCATTCCTTTCCACATGGTATTTTATTAAATTCAAAACATTTTGTTTTTTCATATTGTCATACCTCCTCTTCATTATTATATCACAAATTGGGACGCATTTCTATACTTTTGGGACAAAAATTATTTTTTTGTACCAAAGGTTATATTAGCAATCATTCATGAATAAAAAAGAGCCGGTGCAGTCCTAAGACTACACCGACCATATATTTATCTCTCAGCTTCTTTTGATGCTTCTTTCTTTTCTTTAGGCTTTTCCTTATCTTCAGCCTGATATTTTTTGATAGCTCCAAGTACAGATTCTTTCTTTTCTTCTTGTCCTTTCATCTGTTCCTTTGCCTTTAACAGCTTTGAAGAAAGTATCCTGATATTGCTATGCTCCTTGCCGTTATCATCAATGGATATTCTGATCTGCCCAAAAAGTTTTACAAAATCTCCCTGCTTAAAATCCTTTGGAAGATCACTCTTTTCTCCATAAGCTGAGCAATTATGATATACCTTATTTCCCTCATCATCTTTAGAAACAACTGAGGAATTTGCCACCTTAAAGGCTTCTCCGTTTTTATTTTCCCTTTCAACTACTTCGACTTTTCCTACAATATTTCCAACGATATTGACAAGATTATCTTTCTCCTCTTGAACATAAGGAAGATCTTTTATCTGCCCCTGTTCTCTCAATTCTTCAATCATATAGTCAAATTCCTCATGCAGTAAATTAAGGCTATCATTTTGTACCGACCCCCAAAAGTTAGACCAAAATCTAACTATTGGGGGTCACATCATTTTTTCTATCGTCTTACAAATTTAGTATTTAATTTTTCAGTTCGTCAAACTGGGATTGGTTTAATAAATCTTTTCAAACACCTCGCATAACATAGGTGCTTGTTCATAAAAAATTTTGCCAACCAATTTATATTCTTCAAAAAAGAATCTGTCGTGAACCTCTCTCCAATACCTATAGCTTCTATCACCTTCCCCCTCATGCCATGCATGTTCTGGTGTAATTAAGTTATAAGGCATGATATACACTACCTTTGTTTGAGTGATACACACCGGCTCTTCTGAACCATTGAGAATAATATTATACTCTCCTACCTGTGGTATATCCTCTCCAACTTCATATAGTTCATATGCTGAGGTCGTAGCTGTCTTAATTTTACGATTAACTAATTCTGCCAATTCATCAGCCATTTCTTTAGTATTTCCAAAACTCCAAGCTTCATATTTTATGTCATTAGGTAACTTCTTTTCATTGCAAAATTTAATCCAAAACGCTTTGACTTTATCATCCATTTAAACTGCCTCCACAACTTCAAATTTATCTAGCTCTATTATTTCAAATATACCCTCGATTATATAGTTATAACAGTAAATCTTACAATCTTGTAATTACCGTATTTCTATTAAGCTTAACCTAACGCTTTTAAATCTAATGCTTGATATTCCCTTTACTATTTACGGCTTATATCTGAGACTATCCTTCCAACAAATCATAGAAAGTCCGCTCATCTATGATTTCTATATCTTGCCCCTCAAGTTTTAACTTTTCTGCTTTCTTATGCTTTGAAGACTTCTCACCTTTAAGAATTGCATTGTAGTCATTGTCACCAAGTATCAGATAGTTAGTCTGCTTATTCACGCTATTATCTAAGATACCGCCGAGATTCACTACAAGCTGCATAGCATCTTTTCGAAGCATTTTCTCAAGCTTACCGGTGAAAATCACATGTCGATTATAGAAAAATCCACCTTCATCAATGACCGCTTCAGTAGGCTTAATAGCTTTGATATCTATTCCTTTGTCGCCGTGGCTTTCGCCGGTGATCCATAAATCTTCAATAGCGAGATTCTTCTCAGCCATACCGGCTTTTACGGCATCGTATAATTCTTTTGTTGATACGCAGTCTGATAAAGCACGATGTTCGTTATTATGTAAGCCTAAGTAGTCAGTTAAATCGGAGAGTCTGTGATGCTTCAACTCAGGATACAGTTTACGAGCAAATTGCGTCGTATCCATATACTGATTAGACAATTGTTCCTTAAAGCCTTCATTCAAAAAACGCATATCAAAAGAAGTACTATGCCCAAGAATAATATCCTCACCAATAAATGAAAGCACAGCCGTTTTCACATCAGCGATAGACGGCATACTCTCCAACATGTCATTAGTTATTCCTGTTAATGCTGTAATAAAACCATCTACTTCTGTACTCGGTTTAATCAACTGGTCATAACGATCTACGATTTCATTGTTCCTGACCCTTAAAATACCAATTTCAATAATTTCATCGTAATACGCAGATAAGCCGGTCGTTTCAGTATCCAGCACACAGTAATCATCAATGAGTTGCTTAGTGTAATTTGAGTTTGAATTGGACATAAAAAGCATCTCCTTCATCTATTGAAATCAGCTCGTACTAATTATATCTTGAAAGCTAAGTGCCTTAAACATAAAAAACAGGTCGATTGTAACTCTGAAACTATTGCTCTGTACTCTGAAACTATTCATAGGAATCCTGAAACCTTAGCTTGGAACTCTGAAACCTTTTTAGGCATCAAAAAAGACGGTATTACTACCGCCTTAATTATTTACACATAACGTATTTAGATTTCCTTTTCTTCTAGCATTTTCAGTGAGATACCATTTTCTGTTTTCCAGTCGGTCTTACCGTTTGTTGTCATTCCTAAAACAAATGAAGCGGCATAAGATGGACTCTTAAATAAATAATTCTTGGTGAGCTCACCATCTTTAATTTCGTTATTTTGTTTGCACCGCTGTCTTAGCTCTTTTATGCTATCTGGGATAGCATCAGAATCTGTTTCTTCGATCTGGCTTCCTACTAATACAACAAATCCCTCGCTTGTTCGTTTACAATGTGCTTCTATGGTTTTATTCGATCGCTTAATCTTTCGAGAAAGACTTAATAACAGTTCATTATCGTCTTGCTCTTCAACTACAGATGCTTGCGTTCTTACTAAAGGTACGAAAATCTTATATCCTAAAACACCAAGCATCATCTTAAACTGCTCAACATAAACCTCTAACTCCGCTTCTTTTTCTTCCGTCACATTACCAGGGTTAGGATCATTACCATTCCTTACTTTGTAACGAGCAGTATCAATAGCAAGGTTAGTAAATTTGTTTTCAAGATAACTTATTTCCGTTGGTCCCCAAGAATTGTCACTTGTCGTAAACATAACCGCTTCACTAAAGTAAAAATCGTCTTTTAGATGTTCATTAACTCTAAAAAGAACACCTTCACCGTTTTTCCTGATGCCAGCTTGCCCGATGTATACTTCATCCTCGTCATTATCATTCTTGCCAAACAAAAAATAAACGCCACTCTGCTTGAGTTGTGCTCTATTCTTACATTTATCCAGATAGGTTCTAGGGACTTTATAAGCTAAACCGCTCCAACTAGGAAGCGTGCATTTAATACGCCCGGTAACATCACCGTCCATTAAAAAAAAGTTAAAAGTTTTACTATTACTCATAGGAATTTCTCTCCATCGATACCCAACTAATCTTATTATACTCAACCTGTAACTCTTTTAACAGCAAAAAAGCTCGTCAGTGACTTACTGATATGCTTTTATTTTATCTTATCACATTTCCTATAAGCTTAACACTTTAGTTCTGTTTTGCTCCCATCAAGGAAAGTAAACTCAACCTTTCCATCTTGATGCACAGTTAGATAGTCAACCATACCTTTGAAATACAGATAGTCTAAAAGTAATTTACATAGTAGCATACAAAAAATGGCTCCAACATATAGCTGGAGCCACCTTTTAATAAACAATGCCGGTTACTTAAAACGGGCAGTGCCTACTTATTTGTTTTCTTCCATCATTTTCTTCTTACGAAGAATTGCAAGTCCGGCAATCGAGAAACCTAGCGCTGTGAGCAAGCCTGCAAACGATGCCGATTCACCTGTCTTAGAAATCATGCCAATATGCTTTTCAGGCTGCGGCTTGAGTTCCGGCGTAGGCGTAGGCGTAGGCTGATTAGGCTCCGGATTCGGTGCCGGAGTTGGATCCTGTGTCGGCACAGAATCTTTCGTGTAAATAGCATACACAGTCATATCGCTATTAACTAAGCTTGCTCCCGTAAACGCATCACCTTTACCGTCAGCCTTCGTATTCCATTCCTTGAAAGTATAACCGTCCTTCGTTGGATCCTTCGGCATGGACTCATCAGTATCAATAGCCTTACCGGTTTCTACCTTTACTGTTGCATGCGTCTTATCGCCGTCCTTGAAAGTAACCGTGCTTCGAATTTGCTTCCAATTAGCATTGAACACGGTATTAGCATTCAAAATATACGTATCACCCGGATTATAAGTTTGACCGGCAACATCTACCCAGTTTAAGAACTGATAATCTTCGCGCGTAGGCGCTTGAGCAAACGTAATTTTTTTACCGGCTATAGTTACTTCGTACTTCGTGTTCTCATTTTTATTATTGAACACTCCTCCATTTGCGTTAAAAGTCGCACGAGCATTCCATTGTGCACGGAGTAAAAATATGCCGTCATACAATGGGTCTAATTTCTCATCGTTCCACAACATCCAATCGCGACTATAATCAGAAAATGGCGATTTGCTATTCCAGTAGTAGCGCTTGCCTACAACATTTTTTTGTCTATACGAATCAGTATCGGGTAACTCGGTAAACCATCCGCCAAATACTAAATTATCTTTTGTTGGATCAGCTGGAAAATCAACCGTATTATCTTTTTTTACCGTATTGACGATTGCATCTGATTGACCGTCAACTTTTCCTCCCTGTAAGTCGAATTTCACCTTCATTTGATCCAGCGAAATACGTACAGGCATACTACTATCAACAATTACTTTAAATTCAGCATAATTTCCAGTTGGTTTAGGATACGTATAATCAGACTCCCACGAAAGATTATAGCCTTCAGGAAGCTTTGAAGTATCAACTTTAATAGTTACTTTTTCACCATTTGCAAAACTTCCAACAGTACGTTCACATCTATTATTTAATTGTTTCGCAACTTCAAGTTCTTGCCCCTGACTGTCGATAACTGTTATGGGAAGATTTTTCCACATATTTTCCATTTCAGGACTAAGCTGTCCAAGCGCCCCGGGCGTTGTATGACCTTTGCCTAATTCTTTTGCATAGTTTATAGATATTTGTAGTGGTTGCTTATTCGTATTATTAACTTCAACTGCTTGTGCAGTGACTATACCGGCAAAAAGTCCAATCGCTGCTATAAAAGCAACTACTAAACTAACAACTTTATTTATTCTTTTATTATTCATTTTTGTTCCCAACCAAATTAATGATTATAGTAATAATATTTTTATTAAATTAAAAATTTATATAGTGCAAATGAAAAACTAAAAATGCATGTAAATATGCATAATCACTATCGTTAGTATATCAGATTAACTATTAAAAATCTCGCACACAACATAACTGTATTGTTCTTGTAATAATATATAAGCATTTTATTATTTTTAATTATGATTCCACCTGTGCAACATCTAAATCAATTATTACCCTCTTCAAATCCACAATTGCGCTCCATATACTCCTACTCCTCCAAAACTTTCACTAAATTATCACATCCTAAAACTCGCTGAAGAAAGTGCCGAATTTCGCTTGTACTCATGCTGTGACAAACAGTGAATACCGGGCGCTGTCTGCAACACAGCAGCCTGCAACATAGCAACGCAGCGACAAAAAAGGCGTAACCGGCAAACTACCGATTACGCCACTTTAAGCGACATTTACAAACGCACCTTACATGCCGGCAATCTTGTGCAACGCATCAGCCACAAACTGCACATCCGGTCCGATAATAACCTGCAAAGCATTTTTGCCCGGCTTCAGCAAACCTGAAACATGTAAATTTCTGATTCTCTTCTCATCGACAAGATTATCGTCAACCAATTCCAAACGCAATCTCGTAATGCAATTGTCAATAGAAACAATATTCTCACGTCCGCCCAAAGCTGCAAAAATTTCCTGCGCCATATGCTGATAATCTTTATTAACATGCGAATCATCAGCTTCTTCCGCCTCGGTATTATCCTCGCGGCCGGGAGTTTTCAAATTCAAAGTCTTAATCAAAACAGTAAAGACAACGAAATAAACAACAAAGGCGACCACACCGATTAACAATAAGAGCAGACCGTTTTTGGCACCCGGAGCATTGAAGCTCAAGACCCAATCGACAAAACCGGCGGAGAATTGGAAGCCGGCGCGAACAGGTAAGTAAGCGCACAGAGCAACAAAAATACCGGTTAACAAAGCGTGCACCAGATAAAGGACTGGAGCCAAGAACATGAACGCAAATTCCAAAGGCTCGGTAACACCGGTGAAGAAGGAGCACAAAGCAGCCGAAGCGCAAAGGCCGATAACCATCTTCCTTTTCTCAGGTTTAGCCGTAACAACGAAAGCCAAAGCGGCAGCCGGCAAACCGAACATCATAATCGGGAAGAAACCGGTCATGTAAATACCGGTAGCGGAAACCTGCCCGCCTCCCAAAGTATTAATCATAACTTCCGACAAAGGCAGAACTTTGGCACCTGAACCCCAGAATCTTGCAATATCCGAAATACCGGCAATATCAAACCAGAAAACGGAATTCAAAGCATGATGCAAACCGACAGGAATCAACAGGCGGTTAAAGAAAGCGTAAATACCGGCGCCGACACCTCTGAGGCCGATAATTGCCTGACCGAAATTTACTAAAGCGTTGTAGACTGCCGGCCAGATGAAGAACAGCGGAATGCAACAAACTAAAGTAATAAGAGCCGTCATAATAGCGACGGAACGGCGACCGGAGAAGAAAGCCAACCATTTGGGCAATCTCGTATCTTTGAAGGCGTTATAAGTATGTCCGCCGATCAGACCGGAAATAATACCGATAAACTGTGTAGAAATTTTGGCAAAAGCAACAGGAACTGTCGTCGGATCCAGGCCCAAAGCCTTATAGTACACAGTTACGGAAGCTGTGCTCAAAACAGTTGTAAAGACCAAGAAAGACACCAAACCGGCCAGAGCCGACGTACCCTCTTTATCTTTGGCCATACCGACAGCAACACCGATAGCAAACAGCAGCGCCATATTGTCAATTAAAGCACCGCCGGCTTTCAGGCAGAAAGCTGCAATAATGTTACCTGAGCCCCATGCTTGAGGATCAATCCAGTATCCTATGCCCATCAGAATACCTGCAACAGGTAAAGCGGCAACAGGAAGCATCAACGACTTACCTAATCTTTGTAAGTACTTAATCATAATATCCCCCTTTATTAATTCCGACCTCGGTCAGAACATAAATTTGGTTTACTTATAAATTTTCGGCAAAAAACTTCTCCAACTCGGAAGCTGCCGTTTTTTCGTCTTCACCCTCAACACTGACGGTAAAAGTATCGCCTTTTTTCAAGCCTAAAGTTAACAGGCGGATCAATTTCTTGCAGTCGACTGTTTTGTCACCGAACGTTAAGCTCACCTTAGACTTAAAAGAAGCGCACTTGGTGGCCAACAATCCTGCCGGTCTGGCATGCAAGCCTAAATCATCTTTGATTGTGTAAGTAAATTCTGTCATATTTCCTCCAATTACGACATATTATACACTAAAAAGCAGTGTGTGCAATAGCGCGGCGTACGGCCAATGTTTTAGCGGGAGAAACTGATAGTTCCGTAAAGCCGTATTCGATCAGTTTCGAGGTTAAAGAGGTGTTGCCGGCAAGTTCGCCGCAGATACCGGCCCAAATGCCGTGTCTCTGGGCAGCTTCGGCCACCATTTTCATCAAGCGTAAGACAGCTTCATTCGTATCGTCGTATAAGTATGCGACATCCGGATTTTGGCGATCACAGGCTAAAGTATATTGCGTTAAATCATTAGTACCGATGCTGAAAAAGTCAACTTCCGCCGCTAATTCATCCGCCAGTACACAGGCTGCCGGTGTCTCGATCATAATGCCGAAAGGAATATCATCGGCAACTTTATAATCGGCTTTTAACAACTCTTCCTTGCACTCGGCGATTATCTGCTTGCACTGTCTGACTTCGTCTACCGAGATAATCATCGGAATCATAATGGCCAATTTACCGTATACGGAAGCACGTAACAGGGCTTTCAGCTGCTCTTTAAACAAAGGTTTATCGGCCAGACAGATGCGCACAGCTCTTTTGCCCAAAGCCGGGTTAGCCTCTTTTTTCAAGCGCAAACAGGTAACTTGCTTGTCTGCACCGATATCCATCGTTCTGACTATCAGCAGTTTACCCTGCAAAGCTTTTAAGGCTTTGGTATAAATTGCAGTCTGCTCTTCTTCTGTCGGCAAGCTCGAACGTCCCATATACAAAAATTCGGAGCGGAAAAGGCCGACACCTTCGGCACCGTTAGCTTCAACAGCCGCAATATCATCGACGCTACCGATATTGTTGTACAATTTGATAACTCGGCCGCTTTTCGTGACGCTGGGCTTATGCAGATAGCGTTTCAACTCTTCCAATTCCGCCTGTCTGTCGGCAATTTTGACTTTATAATCGGCCAGCAATTCCTTATCCGGATCACTTATCAGACAACCGCTCACCGCATCCAAAATTACAAGATCGCCGGTTTTCAGGTCTTTCTGCTTCACGGGGGTTTGAATCAAAGCAGGGACGTTCATCCCTCTTGCTAAAATCGCCGTATGGGAATTGGCCGACCCTTGCCGCAAAACGAAGCCCAATATCTTGTCTTTGCGGAAAGTCACAGTTTCAGACGGTTCCAGATCATCTGCCAGAATCACAGACGGTACGGTTAATTCCGTTTGAGCTTCCACATTGCACAATATCCGGATTAAGCGATTGGAAATATCCTTAAAATCCAAAGCCCGCTCCTGCATGTACGCATCATCCAGGCTTTGCATCATTTTGGCGAAATTGTCTCCGGCCGTATAAACGGCATGCGGCGCATCAACCCCGGAATTAATCAGATTCCGCACTTCATCTTTGAAGTCATCATCCTGAATCAACATCCTGTGAACTTCAAACAGCAAGGATTTATCCCTTCCCAGTTCGTTCAAAGCTTTAGTGAATAATTGTTTCAGCTGCTCCGTAGCAACCTTGAGCGAATGTTCGAACTTAGCCTGTTCTTCCGCTATCGTTCCCTTGACATATTCGCATTTATCCAAGGAAAATTTCTCATAAACAAAAACAGGCGCAACAACCAAACCGGGCGATATAACCCGACCTTGATATGTAGTCATTATATTTCATCACCTTTCAAATACTATTTGCGTAAAACTACCATTTCCGTATCGCCGGCAGTTACCTGAGCGGCATCTTTAACTTCAAAGTGCTTAAATTCATTGTGATTGCAAATAACCATCATAACTGTTGCCGGATGCTTATGTTCCTGCAAAACGGCCTTATCAAACTTGATTAAAGGCGTACCTTTAGTAACTTCATCACCGGTTTTTACCAAAGCCGTAAAGCCTTCTCCCTGCAATTTAACCGTATCAATCCCGATATGCAAAAGCAGTTCGGCGTCTTTAACCTGCATAGTTAAAGCATGTTTGGTCGGGAAAACTTGTGTAACTTTGCCGCCAGCCGGAGCAACCAAAGTATCACCGCTAGGCTCAACTGCCACGCCCTTACCTAACATTTCGCCTGAAAATACCGGATCGGCAACGTCCTTCAGTGCGACAAATTGACCGTCAACCGGAGCACACAGCACAACTTGCGCCGCTTCTCCGTCTTTGCCCAGTAATGATGATAATAAATTCTTAAACATACACTTACGTCCTATTCTAATACATGTGTAGAATAAGCCCGCTTATTTTTAAGCAGACAATAAGCATATTTTAACATATTCGCTGATATTAAATGCACTGCAGCAAGCGGAAAAGGCGCTAATAAAGTCCATTTATTCAGCTTGTTTGCACAAAATTTATAATTTATTCCGCTCCATTTTGTGTAAAATGCAACAAAATCAGCCGAGTGTACGCAGTTTTCGACTTAATTTGAGCAAAATTCGAAGCACGAGCAAAATTAAAGCATAGGCTACGACTAAAGCAGTGACAGTGACTGAAATAATATATTGAACCAGATTGGAAAAAAACTCACCCTCAACCAAATTAATCAGGCGGGATTCCGCCGGATCAAGTTGCCACAAATCATTAGTAAAGAGCAATTCATGAAATTTCCACCAAAAAGTGGAAAAATCACAGGCGGCAAATACTGCAATAATGGCGATAAACAGCAACGCCGTCACGATACCGCCGATAAATCCGGCACGATAGCTTAAAAGATAATCTGTCCATGAAGTTGCCGCAGCTCGACGATACAACAAAGGCAGTAACAAAAACAAAAGTACGAATACGGTCAGAGCCGCTTTTTGGCTGAACATAACTCTTTGCAGCAAGCTCTTGACATCGACCATATGGTCCTTTTCCCGCCGGTTGAACATTTCCGTCTTCTGCCCGCTACTGAGCAAGCGAACTTGCAGATTAAGATCGTCATGTCGCTGCAAAAGATAGTCGAAAAGGCAATCTACGGATTTATTCAGATCCGCCGCATCAATGTCCACTTTCGTCGACGTTTGTAATTTGCGGAAATTATCCTGATAAAACTGTCGATTAAAGCAACAGTAAGTTAAACTTTGTAATAAGATGACCCAAGTAAGACTCAGGCTCATTATTACAGCCAAACTTATTTGTAATCCGTTTCGTTGATACTTGCCCATAGTTAACGCTTTACAGCTCCAATAATTCCTGCGGCCGCTTCAAGTAATAGGCACAGGCAGTAGAAGCAGGCAATTTCGTGCCCCAACCGGCCAACGCCGCATCGATACCGGCAGCCTCCGCACATTGCAAATCGAAAAGTGTGTCGCCGACAAAAAGAATATCCGCCGCTGAAGCTCCCGTTTTTTCCATATAGCACAACAATATATCCGGCGCCGGTTTGCGTTTCTGCACCATATCGCCGCAAACGGCTGTGCCTAAATATGAATAAAGGGGCAACTTTTCAAAATCCGCTAAATATTCCGCATATATTCTGCTTGTACCGATGCCCACGTTAACGCCCCGGGCGTGTAACTGCATTATTGTCTGTTCGATACCGTCAAAAAATTTCGGCGGTTCCTGATATTCAATCAGATAGCGTTCCCACAAGCGAATGATAGGTTCTACATTGTCATATCCCAATTTAGTTAAAATCGGTTCCGGTGCCATCCCCATCGCCCAGCCTAAATCTTCAACCGGATGGTCAACACCGCGCATGTCAATTACCGCCTGTCTGAGTGTTGATAGGACTTTCAACTCGCTGTCCACCAAGGTGCCGTCAACATCGAAAACAATATGTTTATATTTCATCTTCCTTTTCTCTCACTTCTGTAGGCTTATACTACTTTACAAGGATATTTTTACAATTAAATTAAAATTAGATAAACTTACGGGCTTTTCTCCATTTTCCACGAGTGGTACTTACTTTTATCATTTTTTATTAGTTAAGTTATCCAAGTTTTGCTGCCCTGCTGCTTAGCAGAAAAAAGCAGTAAAAAGCACCGATGCAAATATCGGTGCGAAAATGGGCGATACAGGGCTCGAACCTGCGACCTCATGCGTGTGAAGCATGCGCTCTAACCAGCTGAGCTAACCGCCCGTTGTTGCTAATTATATCATTAAATCGACACAAAGCAACTTAACAGGCCCGGTGCAGCCCGGCGCATAAGACTAATGCGTCAACCAGGCCTGAACACAATTGCAGATCAATTGCGCCACTGTTAAAAGTCCTACGCCTCCGGGTACCGGCGTATAAGCTGCCGCCTTGTCATAGCAGGAATGATTAACGTCCCCGACCAGTTTTCCCTGTTCATTCCGATTAATTCCGACATCAATCAAAATAACGCCGTCTTTCACGGCCGCAGGCGGTAAAAATTCCGGTTTGCCGACGCTGACAACAATCAAATCCATCGTTTGGCTGAGCGTAAATAAATTTTTGGTTTTGGAATGAGCTATCGTAACGGTTGCATCTTCACTGAGCAACATTGCGGCCAGGGGTTTGGCAACAATATTGCTGCGGCCGATGATTAAGCAATTTTTCCCTGCCAAAGGTATATCGTAATAATGTAACAGAGCCATAATTCCCGCCGGAGTACAAGGTCTGATACCCGGGACATTGAGCCAACAGGCACCCATATGCTCTTTCCCGAAGCCGTCAACGTCTTTATCCGGTCTGATAGCCTCCTGCACTTCAGCTACATTTATATGAGCCGGTAAAGGTAATTGCACCAAAATTCCGTCAGTTGTCTTATCCTGATTAAGCTCTTTTATTTTGCTTAAAATATCAGCTTGTGTGCAGTTTTGCGGCAAAATAATCGTTTCATTAATTATGCCCGTTTCATCACAGGCTTTCAGTTTATTCCGTACATACGCCTGCGAAGCTGCATTATCTTCGCCGACCATTATGATAGCTAATTTGGGGGCTCGGCCCAAGCGTTGCAAATTACTCTCAATCACGGTCTTAGCCTGCCGCTTCATTTCGCTTGCTACATCTTTTCCTGCTAATATCATTTAAGTTTCTCCTTGCCGTCAATTCCGACTGATTCTGATTTCCCGCGGTTTGGAACCGTTTGCCGGTCCTATTATCCCGGCCCTTTCCAAGCTGTCGATCAACCTGCCGGCTCTGGGATAACCGATATTCAGCCGTCTTTGTAAGATGGAAACGGACGCATATCCGGCTTCCATTATAATTTCGACTGCCGCATCGAACAACTCATCTCGGTCATTATCCGTGCTGTTATCTCCCGTCCCGTTATTTTGCGAGGTAAAAATATCTACCGGTTCCGTAACATAATCGGCATCTGCTTCTTTGAGAAAATCTACGACAGCTTCCACATCCTGATCGCTGATAAAAGCGCCCTGTCCCCGCAAAGGCTTAATAGCACCTCTGGGATTATAGAGCATATCTCCTTTACCTAATAACTTCTCGGCGCCGGAACCGTCAAGGATGGTACGCGAGTCGACTTGAGAGGAAACGGCGAAAGCGATTCTGGAAGGTACATTGGCTTTAATAACACCCGTAATAACGTCAACGGAAGGTCTTTGGGTAGCTAAAATCAAATGGATACCGCAAGCTCGGCCTTTGGCGGCGATACGGTTGATTGCGTCTTCTACTTCCTGAGGTGCCGTCATCATCAAATCGGCCAATTCGTCAATAATAACTACCAAATAAGGCATATGTTCCATGACTTCATAAACCATCTGACCGTCAGTCTGTTTAACAGTTTTCCTGACTCCCTGATTTTTGGCGACATATTCATTATATGACTTGATGTCCCGCACGGCCGCCCGGGCCAGTAATTCGTATCTTCTGCCCATTTCGACACAGGCCCAGTTCAGAGCTTCGGCCGCCTTTTTGGGATCGGTTACTACCGGTACTAATAAATGCGGGATACCGTTATAGACACTCAGTTCCACCACTTTGGGGTCAACCATTATCAGTTTGAGGTCTTTGGGATGGCAATGATACAGCAAACTGATCAGAATGGCATTTATACAAATAGATTTACCGCTTCCGGTTGCACCGGCGATTAAAGTGTGGGTCATATCGGCCAAGTCGGCAACAATCGGTTGTCCGGGGATGTCTCTGCCCAAAGCAACTTTCAGCGGCTTATTATTGTTTTTCCAATCATTACCGGCCAGTATTGAACGTAAATCAACGATGCGTTTGTCTTTGTTCGGTATTTCTATGCCGATGGCGGATTTGCCGGGAATCGGAGCTTCGATTCGCACTCCGGTTGCCGCCAGGCTTAAGGCTATATCGTCATTCAAGTTGACAATTTTTGAGACTTTAACGCCTACGCCCGGGCTTAATTCAAAGCGGGTGATTGTCGGACCGGTTGTGATGTTGATAACCTCGGCATCTACGCCGAAGCTTTTCAAAGTAAATTCCAATTTATCGGCTAAGGCTCTGATTTCAGCTTCAGAATTATTGTTGCGATTGTTCTGTACCGGCGTCAGTAAGTCAAGGTCGGGATAAATATACGGTTTTTTGGGAGAATCGGGCTTCCTTGTCAGTTCGTCCAAAGCTGCCTGTTTCAGCAAACTGTCTTTACGATCTCTTTCAGTATATATAAGCTGTCTTGAATTGGCTGCCGTTGTTTTATGTTCTTCTTCCACGTTGTCTTTCGACAAATCCAAGTCGGCAACTACTTCAACTTTTTTGTCCGTTAAATGAGCAGCTGCTACAGCGTCTGTTGCTGTCGGGCCGTTTGTTTGGCTCGAAGCAGAAGGAACAGGCGCAAGTACGGCTGTTTCCGCTGTGGCGGCTGTTTCCGACTCGTGCGCAAGTTCAGGTTCGGCAGCGACAGCAGTTTCAGGTTCGACAGCAAGCTCCTTTATGGCCGCAGGCGCAGGTGAACTGTAAGCGGAAGAATTTAGCGGCGAAATGTCGGCCGTAATATTGTTCAAAGGGTTATAATCGCCGAAAGTTCCGGCAACATCTGCGCTTGCAGCTGTTGTATTCAATTTGAAAGGATCAACATCGACAAGATGCTTAACCGTTGTAAATTGCGGTTGCAGCGAAGAACTGTTAAGCACGCGATACTCACGGGCCAGAGCTGAATTTTCCGCTTCATTAGCTATTTTACCGGTATGCGGTTCCTGTAAATCAGCTACCAGATTACCGACTTTTTCAGCTTGAGCCTGCAACTTTTCGCCGGTCGTACCGGGAAATTCTTTTTTGTCAGCTTGCGCCTGTTTTTGCAGAAAACTCGGCAAGGAATTGTCCACAGCGTTAAAAGCGGGCAGAATTACAGGCTGATTATGCACGTTCACCTCTGTTTCCCGATCAGGTTCAAGGCTTTCAGGCGGCAAAGTTTCGACAAAAGCGGGATTAAATATATTACTGTGTCTGATTTCCGGCAAAATTTTACCTGCTGCCTGTTGTTGCCAGCGACTCATGTCTATCAATTGCGGTTCCGGTAATTCTTCTTTCCCGACAGAATCGTTTTCCGCTGTTAAGTGAGTTGAATGCTGTAGCTGCTGCTCGTTCGCATCTGCAGTTTGAGGCTGCTGCTCGGCATCACTTAAATATTGGGCGGTGTTTATAGGTATAACGGCAGGTACAGTCGTTGCCGCTTCTTCCACCTTATTCTCTTCTGTGCTCGGTGCATCTTCTGCGTCCGGTAAAAGCGGCGTCACTGCACTTGTATTCGAACCGGTACCGGTTGCAGCCTCATCTGCAGCAGCGGCAGAAATCTCATCTGCGCCTGCTTCTATTTGCGGCAATTTTCTCAACGGCAATTTAATCTGCTCGGACGGTTTTTCCAATTCAGCTTCAGTATAATAATTTTCTTTTTGCAATTCGGCAGCATGCATATCGGCCAAAGTTTCCTGCACCGCCTGCTTAATATTACTGTGCGAGCGACGCACAATATCACTCAAATTGAGTAGCCATTCCAAAGCGGAAAAGCCGAAAATAATGCGCAATTCGCCCAAAGTTAAAGCAAATAACACAACTTTTCCCGCCAAAGAACCGAACATTTCATAAAAGGCCAGGCTGAAAGTTCCGGCAATAATTCCCATCGGTCTGCAATTATGCAGCAAAGGATAATTATCAGGAGAAATGCCGGCCTGCCAAAGTAAATTGAAAGCGGTGCTTGCCCGCAAAGTGCTGGTATTCAACCAAAGGCTCTCTCCCTGTGTCTGCCGGTAATAACCGGTTAATTGCTGAACCTGATTAATAAAATCCTTCTGATCAAGGGTAAAGAACTGCAAAAGTGACGCTACAAGTAAATAGAGAATGATACTGTGAAAAATCAAAGCACCCGGCAACGGATGTCTGCTGCTGCGCGCGACAATAAAAGCAGCCAGCAAAATAAGAATGAGCGAAAAATGATAAAGAGGTCCGAAAAGACCGCAGGCGATATAACGCAAAGCTACTCCCATAGCACCTGAAACATCAGGGGGTAAATAAAACGAAATAAACAGCAGAGAAAGAAAACACAGCAAAACAAGAACTGTAATTTCCTTCACGCCGATATTGCCATTCTTCTTATAATTCACCATTACTTACTATTCCATTCTCCGTCAATTATTATCTGCAAATTATTCGCTGCAACGACAACCCTTTTCCCTCATCGTCTTAATCTTATAGGCCAAAATGATTGTCTTGGCATCATGAATTTGCCCCTCTTCGATTAATTGTAAAATTTCGGACAAAGTCAAATATTCTACTTTAACGTGCTCTCCTTCATCCAAATGTTGTGCCGTTCGTTTTAACTGATCGGCGTAATACAGAAATATTTTTTCGGTCGAATAGCCGCATGTCGGGTAAACATAGCCCATTTCTTTGACAGACGCGGCCAAATATCCACCTTCTTCTTCCAGCTCTCTTTGGGCGCAGACTGCCGGATCCTCTCCTTTTTCGATTTTACCGGCGGGAAATTCGAGCAATTCCTGCTGAACGGCAAAGCGATACTGTCGCACCATTAAAAATCTGCCGTCCGGCAAAGCCGCCGCGATGCAGCAACCGCCATGGTGTTGCACAACTTCACGCGGATAAGCGCATTGATCAGGTCCTTGGATAGTGTACTTTATCGCTTCAAAAACTGCGCCCTGAAATTTGCTCTCTTTGCCTATTTCTTTTTCTAAAAATATAGAATCCGTTTTGTCGCCTGTTAATTTTTCCATAAATCCTCCCTTTAATCAATAGCAGTCCGTTAATCCGAAGGATGCAAGCGTTTGTAAGTTTGCCACTCTTTAACTGCCAAAACATCACATCTGTTGTTGTAATAATCGTCGGCGTGGCCTTTTACTTTAACGAATGTAACGTCATATTTTTCTACAAGTTCCGCCAGACGTTTCCACAAATCCTGATTGCTGACTGCTTTTTTGGCACTATTGACCCAATTGTTCGCTTTCCAGCTTCTAATCCAGCCGGAATTGAAAGCATTGACCACGTAACTGCTGTCACTGTGGACTATCACTTTAATCGGACGATTGATGCATTCCAGCGCGCGAATTACAGCCGTTACTTCCATTCTGTTGTTGGTTGTGTCCGCCGCTACACCCGAGATTTCTTTCTCGTGTCCCTGATAAATCAACACGGCCGCCCAACCTCCTACTCCCGGATTACCCGAGCAGGCACCGTCCGTATATATACGTAAAATATTGTCTTTTGCCGGTTCGGCACTCATAATTCCGCTCCTCAAGATTTTGGATTGATTCTTTTAATTATATCATCAATGCCTTCAGGCGACAGAGGAGCCGGCAGAAGGGCCTAAGGCAGAACAACTACAAAGCGGGCAGGATAATGTACGGCAAATTTTCCGGTCGAAGCAGATTTCTGCCGACACTTCCGCTTGCACTGTAAGTTTGAATTATACAGCTGAAATATACGGCCTAATTATCAAACGGAATAATTGTTATAAATTTGCAATCCATAAACTCACTATCTATTCTATAATATTATTTTGTAATGCAAATATGGAGGAATTAACATGTCTACTCAATTATTATTAGCCAGTTCTTCACCTCGTCGCAGAAGTATTCTTAATTTGGCAAATATAGATTTTATTACATATAGTCCACAGGTTGATGAATCTGCTATTAGCAACAAACTGCTTGAAATATATAAGGGCGCCTGTCAATCGGCTATGGGCCGAATTATTACAGGCGAGTTGGCCTTGCAGAAAGCTCTGGCCGCCGCTTATTTGACGAAAGCTCCTCTTATTCTGGCTGCCGATACTTTAGTTATGTGCCGCGGTTATATTTTGGGCAAGCCTCAGGATGCCGCCGTTGCTCACAGTATGTTCAATTTATTGTTGGGTAAACAGTTAAGCTCCGAAGACTTGGCTCTTCTCGGTACTCCCAAAGCGACGGAGGAGGATCGGCAACATCAAATTAAAGGACAATATCACCAAGTTTCAACCGGTGTCTGTCTATTAGTTCATAAAAATTATTATCAGAGCAATTTATCCCCGGAATTGTCCAAGCGCCTGAAAGAGGTAAAGACCGCCTATCCGGAATTGAACGAATATTACAAATTATCCTTTGTCGAACAGGCCGGTGTATATATGCAGGGAGATACGGCATTTGCGCAAAAAACGGTGGATGATTATATTGCTGCCGGTAATTGTTATGACAAGGCCGGTGCTTACGCCGTCCAGGAAAGTACTGCCGCTTTAATTAACGGCATTGTCGGCGATGTCTATACTGTTATGGGCCTGCCTTTACACGCGCTTTTGGAACAGTGCAACGAAATATTGCCGTTAAGAGCTGCCGAGGCGATAACAGACGTCCCCGAGGTTAAGGAAGTGAAAGTCCGTACTGTCGCCGAAGAAACTGCTTTAAAAGCCGAATCTGCGCCTGAACCGGAACTCATAAATACTAATACGCGTAAAAGCGCTTTCAGCCGCTTCAATTCCGCTTTAATGCACATGAATAATAAAGAAAAAGCAAGCAATACCCTGTCTGCCTCTCCGGCCGCAGACGGACAGTTAAAACAGCAAAGCGGGACGGAGAAAACGCAAACGGTACCGGACTTAAGCTTGAGTCGACCTCTAATTTTCGATAATTCGGCAACTGCAGTCGGCCAAGTCAACAGTTTGCAAAGCAAATTGCAGGAGTTAAGACGAAATGATTCTTCGTTACCGTCATTTTTGCAAAAAAATTAAGTCAGTAGTTTAATCCGGCATGAATCAGGAAAATCTGGAAATATTAAACAGTCTGAAGCTCGATTCCGACCTCAATTCCTGGCAAAAACTATATCGTTGTTGTCAAATTTGTCCGCAGAATTGTCGGGTCAATCGTTTGGCCGGAGAGCTGGGCTTCTGTTTGACCGATAAAGATTTGCACATTGCGCGCGCCGCTTTGCATTTTTACGAAGAACCGCCGATTTCCGGGGCTTCAGGCTCGGGTGCAATTTTCTTTACCGGTTGTAATATGTCTTGTGTTTTTTGCCAGAACTGCGCTATTTCCACTTCCAGAAGACGGAAAAATGTGAATAAACTCGGCAAAGTTTTCAGTCAGGAAGAATTTCTGCAAACCTGCTTCGATTTGCAGGATCAAGGTGCATGTAACATAAATTTGGTTACCGCCGGCCATCAGTTGGCGACTTTAATTCCCTGTTTGGAAAATTTGAAAAAGGCGGGCTTAAAAATTCCTCTAGTTTATAACAGTTCTTCTTACGAAAATTTGGAGATGATTAAAAAGCTCGACGGTCTTATCGATATTTATTTGCCTGATATTAAATTTTATCGTTCCGATTTAGCTGCAAAATATCTGGGTTGCCCCGATTATCCGGAAGTAAGTTTCAGTGTTGTGCGGGAAATGTACCGTCAAGTCGGTAAATTAAAGTTTCAAAAGCAGCCTGTGACTGCAACTTCTAAGGCCGCCTGTCATTTTCCGCTATTGAAAAAAGGGCTTGTCCTGCGGATTCTGCTCATGCCCGGCTATCTGAACGATGCCAAAGCGGTTTTAAGTTACGCTTACACCTGTTTTTCGGACAATATCTACATCAGTTTGATGAACCAGTATACTCCTATTCCCCAAATACTGCGAAAATATCCTGAACTTAATCGACATGTAAAAACGGAAGAATACGAAGAATTTGTCAATTTCGCGCTTGATCTGGGCGTTAAACATGCCTTTACGCAGGATGAAAGTACTCAGAGCGATTCTTTTATCCCCGATTTTCAAATGTATAATCCCGATATATAAAAACGCCAGTCCGTACGGGATAAACCCGCTTAACGGAACAGGCGCTTAATAATTTACAATGCTTTTTCAGCTGAGAACTCAGCCGTTGGCATTCAAACGTTTCAATTCATATTGGTTCCACAACAAAGCTAATGATTGTGCCAAGTCAACGTTCTCAACAATAACTGCATCGTTCAAATTCAGATGAACGGTAGAGAAGTTCCAAATAGCTTTAACGCCTAATTGTGCCAACTTCTCGGCTGTAGCTTGAGCCTGATCATGAGGAACGGTCAAAATAGCCAATTCCGGCAACTTGTGCTTCTCAATCTCGTTAATGTTGTAAACAGGGACTTCGGAATCCTTGTACTTGGCAATCAAATCCGGATTGATATCATAAGCAGCGGAAATTGCCAAACCGTACTCTTTGAAACCTGAGTAATGGAGGAAAGCACCGCCCAAGTGACCAACACCGATTAAGACAGCTTCACGAACATTGTTGTAGCCGAGGAAGCTCTTAATATCGTTAATCAAACGATCGATGGGGAAACCTGTACGGGGTTTACCTGAGTCTGAAACCCAAGCCAAATCCTTACGGACCTGAATACCGGTCAAGCTGAGCATGGAAGCAATTGTCGATGAGGAAATTGCTGTCATTCCCTTAGCCTGCATGTGCAACAGGCAATTCAAATAAGTAGGCATTCTACGAATTGTAGGAGCCGGAACACTTTCAGTTCTAACACGTCTAAACATATTAAATCTCCTTCAGTATTAATCATAATTTACATATTATACTAATATTTTTATATTATAGCAGACTTATCGGTATACAACATATGGTATAATCAAGATTAATCAAAAATTAAAAAAGATTTATAAACAAGCCACAAATGACAGGCTGTTAGGAGGAACAATGAGGTTAGAAGACGATTTTTACACCTACGTTAATGCAGAATGGCTTAAAAATGCCGTAATTCCGCCGGATCGCCCCGCTACGGGCACGTTTCACGAATTAGATGAATCTATTGAGAAATACTTGTTGAAACTGTCCGAAACTTGGCTGCAAAAGCCTGAATCGGTAAATGATAATCCGCACTTGTCGGCTTATGTTAAGCTTTTACGCCTGGCCAGAGATGAGAAAAGCCGCGAAAGCAACGAAATTCCCGCATTATTGGGGCTTTCCGCCGAATTGGATAAGTATACTTCCTTTGCAGAAATTTGCCGAAATTATGGTAAATATAAGTTTACAGGCCTGCCTTTTCCGTTGACCATAGATATAGAGGCAGATATGAAGCGGGCACGCAAAAAAATCCTTTATTTCGGACCGGCCGGAACAATTTTACCCGATTCTACCTATTATCAACCGGGGCATCCGCAAGCTGCGCAACTGTTGGATAATTACAAGCACTGCACCTCAGCTTACCTGCAGGCATTAGGTTTGAGCAACGTAGAAGAGTTGGTAGAATTAACCATGAAATTCGATGCCTCTTTCGCTATTTACACCAAGAGTAATGAGCAAAAGGCCGATTATGTCGACAGTTATCATCCGCAAACTTTGCAAACCTACATTGATAAATTGCCGGCGGAGCTGCAGGCATTGGGAACGGAACTGCAGAATATTTTCCATCTGTCCGCTGATGATATTGTCAGCGACAGTGAACCGGAATTTACAGCCTCTTTGAGCAAATTTGTCAATTCGACTGATTTCTCCGCTTTTAAGGCTTGGGCTCTGGTTAATTTTCTCCTGCACAACAGCAAATATTTAACTGACGATTTGCGCATTAAAG
This sequence comes from uncultured Eubacteriales bacterium, assembly GCA_902373515.1. Lineage (GTDB taxonomy): Bacteria > Bacillota > Clostridia > Saccharofermentanales > Fastidiosipilaceae > Amygdalobacter > Amygdalobacter indicium. The sequence goes on from CABKML010000021.1 coordinate 23,502, forward strand.
GCGGCGAATATGGGCGTATGTTGCTCGGAGCGGCCGAACCGCGTAATTTTGAGAGATATACTTTTGATTTAGCTAATTCGTATTACAGCGATCCTGTCGGTCTGTATTATGCTCATACCAATTTCAGCGAACAATCTAAAATGGATGTTTTAGAAATGTTGAAGCAGATGATTCAAGTCTATGAGCAAAGGCTCAGTCAAAATACCTGGTTATCGGCTTCTACCAAAGAAAAGGCTATTAAAAAGTTAAAGGCGCTGCAGCTGCATATTGCTTATCCGGATAAAATCTCGCCTTTGTATGATAAGCTTTTGCCGGTAATTGATGAAAATAAGCCGTCTCTGCTCTTAACCTGTACGCAATTGAATCAGACTATTTATCAGTACACTATTGATAATTTTGCGCAGGAAATTGATCCTGAACTGTGGTCGATGCCGGCTGATATGGTTAACGCCTACTATTCCCCTTCTAAGAATTGCATTGTTTTTCCGGCGGCAATATTGCAAAAGCCCTATTATGACCTGGAGTCGCCTAAAGCTGCCAATTACGGCGGTATCGGAGCTGTTATGGCCCATGAGATTTCTCATGCTTTTGACAATAACGGTTGTCGTTTCGATGAAAACGGTAATTTAGAGGACTGGTGGCAGCCGGAAGACTATGAGGCTTTCAAAAAGAAAACGCAGGAAATGATTGCTTTATTCGATAACTATCCTACTCCGGCAGGTAAATGCAACGGCAAATTAACTGTTTCGGAAAATATCGCCGATGCCGGCGGCCTTGCCTGTGCTTATACGGCTGCAATAGCGAACGATAAAGAACATGAAGCGGAATTTTATATGTCCTGGGCGCGGGTTTGGCGTTCCAAATTTACGCCGCAATTTGAGAAAATTCTCTTGTCTTTGGATCCGCATGCACCTTGTATTCTCAGGGCTAATCGCCAGTTAATGAACTTAAGTCCTTTTGCGGAATATTATAAATTACAGCCCGACGACGGCATGTATTTGGCAAAAGAAAAGCGAGTCAGTATTTGGTAAGAAAAAAGATCGGTTCAAAATGATATGTACCCAGAATACTGGACACATATTTATGAACTAGGATGAACACATGGATGCTATCCTGTATTGTACAGGAGGCATCCATTTTGTTTTTGCCTGAATTCTTTTATTATTATAGTAATCT
>CABKML010000022.1 GCA_902373515.1 uncultured Eubacteriales bacterium
TGATATAACTGCAATAATTGTGTTTTGTTTTTTCTCTAACAACAGATCATTCAACTGCGTCATAACGTTCACCGCCAAATTATTATACGGCTCATCCAACAAAATCATTTCCGCCTCGGGCTTCAGCAAAGTCACTATAATGCGCAAAAGCTGTCTTTCACCGCCGGACAGTTCCAATAAGCTTTTGTCAACAACCTCAGTCCACGGGGTATTATTAAGCTTCGTAAAAAGGCGTCCGATCTCACACAATACGTTCTGAGAGGTATCTGCAGCCTCTGAAAGATAAATTTGGGCATATGTTCCGACTGAAATATCATAAACAGCTTCATTTTGAAGCAATACGGCAATTTTTTTCGCACGCAGCAAATTAAAATTAATTTCTTCAGCCCGTGTCCGATTGTAAATAATCTCACCGGAATCAGGTTCCGTGTACAAGCCTAAAAGATACATAAACAGCGTTGATTTGCCTATGCCGTTTTTGCCGCGCAGCTCATAAATATGTCCCCGTTTGAAATGCAGATTAAGATTCTTACTGAACAGCAATTTATTCGTTCCTAAGGACTTAATGTTAAAATCCTTTAATTCCAAATCATCTATATTCGTACAGTTTTCGCAGCCGACAACATCATCTGCAAGTTCGTATAATTCAAGCATTCTCATCTTAGCTGCCAGATAAGCCTGATAACTGACCGCCAGTGCAAAAATACCTTCTATATTCTGCCATAACAAACTTAAGTACTGCATAATTGTCGTAAGCAGGCCGATGGTTAACTTACCGGCTGAAACATAGATACCACCTACAACAAGAATAAATATCTGGGCGAAAAAATTCAGGACAATCTGACCGCCGGAAACTAAATATTTCAGCTTAAAGTTTCTAAAAACAAGCGAAAACAAATGATTTTGTGAGCATATCAAATGATTCTGTTCAAAAGAGCGATTTTCTTTTGCTTTTATTTCTGAAAGGCGTTCATACACGGAATTACAGTCGTTATAAAACTTATTATGCGCCTCACTCAAAATATAAAAAATGTTATACAAAGAATTCTTAAAAAACTTATACAGTACGACATAGATAATCACGATCAAAAATATTAACAAGCTGACTTGCGGCTGAATATAGAATATCGTGAAAATTAATACAAACAGCGAAAAAGCCATATTTATCATCTGTGGAATTTTCAGCAAAATAAAATCAAGTATACATTCAATATCCTGCTGTACACGATTGTGCAAATAGCTACCTTCAAAATCGGCAAGCGAGGTTAACTTCTTTCCCAGCAAAGCCTGAATAAAATTAATTTGTGCTGAAGCGCTTTTGTAGGGAAGCAAATAATATTCAAAATAACTTAAAATGTAGGAAAGAACCATCCGAACAAGGAAAAGCCCGATAATAACAGCCGCCCACTTAAGCACAGAATTGACGAAGCTGCCGTCTACCATACTATTAATAATCCGTCCTTCGGCATAGGGCAAAAAGATACTCACGGCACTAACTGCAAGCAAAGATAAAAGCTGAACTGCAAAAAACAGCTTATATTTAACTTTCAGCTTTTTCAGTAAATCTATCGTTTTTTTCCTTAAACAACTCGCTTTATTTGCCACACTAAAACCCCCGTTTTTAATTTGCAACTATAATATCAAATACTTTTGTAGTTGTCAACGCAGATATATCAGCACGGTACAGCCCGATGCTTAAGCTCCCCTACATTTCAGCATAAAAAAACCGCCTCACCCGAAGATGAAGCGGTTAATTAAAGTCCTAATTTCGTCAATTATTCCTTGATGAATTTATCTTCAGCTTTGCACTTGGCTTGAGCTTTGAAGAAAGCGGCAGTTACCACGATAGCTACAACAGCGGCGATAACGATACCGATTATTCTTGCGACTTCCGGTCCTAAAGGACGCATCAAAGCACCCAATCCTTCCGGAGCCAAAATAATGTAATCGACACAAACCAAAGTCATGAAGATAGCCGGAACCAAAGTAATCCAATATCTGCGTTGACGCTTCATCAACCAAACTGAAGACGACCACAGACCGAACATAGCCAAAGTCTGGTTAGACCAAGCGAAATAACGCCAAATAATACTGAAGTCGACTTGGGCCAGAATAATACCGATGACAAAGAGCGGTATAGCAATCATGAAACGATTCTTCACACTCTTCTGATCCATATGTAAAATATCGGCAATAACCAAACGAGCACCGCGGAAAGCCGTATCACCTGAAGTAATAGGAGCTGCAACAACACCTAAGACAGCCAGAACAGATCCAAGTCCACCTAAAGTCATCTGCGCTACTTTATTAACAACTTGCGGAGCCGTACCTGCAGCAGCCAAACCTTGTAACTGGCTTTGCAGACCCAAACCGGCTTTCGGGAAGAGGGTAATAGCGGCAGCTGCCCAAATAGTAGCAACAATACCTTCACCGATCATTGCCAGATAGAAGACACGACCGCCGTCGGATTCTTTCTTGATACAACGACCGATAATCGGCGACTGTGTAGCATGGAAACCACTGATAGCGCCGCAGGCGATGGAGATGCAGAGGAACGGGAAAATATCCAATGTTTTATGATAGTTGAGCTGTTTGAAAACTTCCGTAATTTCAGGAGTGTAATACTTGCCGGTGATATTACCGTAAATCAAAACTACAGAAATACCTACCGCCATAAAGAACAGGCACAAACCGAAAATCGGGTACAATCTTGCAATAATCTTGTCGACGGACATAACTGTTGCCAAGAGGTAATAGAACAAAATAATGACCAACAAAACTCTCAAATCAACAGCGCCGCGTAATAATGTATGCAAAATTTCAGCCGGGGAACGCCAGAAGACGACTGCCACCAAAACCAACAGTACTAAGGACAAAATACGCAAAACATATTTAGCAACCGTACCCAAGTTTTTACCGACAATCTCACCGACTGTAGCGCCATCCTGTCTGACCGACAGCATGCCGGAGAAATAATCGTGAACTGCACCGCCGAAAATACAACCGAATGTGATCCACACAAAGGCCATCGGACCGAATGCAACACCGGCGATAGCACCGAAAATCGGGCCTGTACCGACGACATTCAAGAACTGAATGAACAATGACTTAAATGCACCCAAAGGTACATAGTCAACACCGTCCGGCATTCTGATAGCGGGAGTTTTGCGGGAATCATCCGCGCCGAAAACTCTCTCTACATACTTACCGTAGAATAAATAACCCAGGATCAAAATAACCAGAGATCCAATAAAGGTAAACATAAAGAGCCTCCTAAAATGCTAATCCCAACAGTCTCAAACTGTTTTATGTATAAATTAGCACAATTTGCAAAAAATCAAAGAAAAAACAGCTTTTATCGAATAATTTCGTCTTTTTAATAATTTTTTGCATAATAATTTGTGCAAAATGTAGAATTATTGCAAAAATACTTGCATTTCAATGTGCAACATATACACAAAATGGGGAAAGAGGAATTATTTACTTCTTATTATACACCTTTCACACAACACTGACGCACTGTCACAAACAATTAACTTTCAAGGACCTTCAACGGGACTTACCGCAGGCAGCACACTTCCGGATTTTTCCTCCGACTATTTGTGCGATTTTTATTAAACTCCCCCAAATTCGGCATAATGTGGTATAATTTCGGTCATCATAAATTTTGAAAGAGGTTGGTTAATATGATAACTAAAGAAGAACAGCGACAAATTCGTGAACACAGCTTATCTTTAGCCAAGAAGATAATTGCCGGGCGCAATGTCTTCGACGTTCTGCAGGAACGCGGCTATATTATGCAATGTACAAATGTTGACAGTGTCAGAGAATATTTAGGCACTTCCGGACGTTATCTGTATACCGGCTTTGATCCGACTGCAGACAGTCTTCATATCGGGCATTTTCTCCCTATCATGGTTATGGCTTATGCCCAGGCTGCCGGACATCATCCGATTGCTTTAATGGGCGGCGGAACGGGAATGATCGGCGATCCTTCAGGTCGAACCGATTTGCGCAAGGTTCTCACGGAAGAAACCGTGGCCCGCAATGTAGAATGTATTCAGCAACAAATGGGGATTTTGCTCGACTTTGACGACAATGGTGCCGTTTTAGTCAATAACGCCGATTGGCTGCTGAATCTTAACTATATTTCTTTCTTGAGAGATGTAGGTTCACAATTTTCCGTTAACAAAATGTTGACGGCGGAATGTTATAAGCGGAGAATGGAAAAGGGCTTAACTTTCCTGGAATTCAACTATATGTTGTTACAGGCTTACGATTTTCTCAGCCTCTATCGGCGTTATGATTTACGCCTGGAACTGGGTGGTGATGATCAATGGTCCAATATTCTTGCCGGCATCGACCTTGTAAGGCGCAAAGAGCAGCAGGAAGTATTCGGCTGCACCTTCACCCTCTTAACTAATTCGGAAGGCGTAAAAATGGGCAAAACTGCCAACGGTGCCGTTTGGATTAACGAGGACAAGTTCAGTGTATTCGATTTTTACCAATACTGGCGTAATGTCGGCGATCAGGATGTTCTGCATTTCCTGAAGCTCTTAACTTTCACCCCTTTGGATGAAATTAAATCTTATGAAAGTCTGAGCGGTGCGGAATTGAATCCGATTAAAGAACTTCTGGCCTTCCGCTTGACAGAAATTATCCACGGTACAGCCAAGGCTGAAGCAGCCCGCGCCAAAGCCAAGGACCTGTTCACAGGTAATGCCGCCTCCGGGGCCACCGTTTATGAAGTGCAAAATCCGGATTTGAGCATTTTGGATATTCTGCTGCAGTGCAAATTGGTTCCGTCCAAGAGTGAAGGTCGACGTTTGTTCCAACAAGGCGGTATTTCCGTTGATGATACCGTATGTACCGATATTAACGCCAAGTTCGATAAAGACAAATTGGCTTCCGGCATCATGGTTCGACGCGGCAAGAAAAATTTCTACCGCTTCATCAGCAAATAAAAGCGGCTGCAATTCGGCTGTTACAGTCAGTACAATCTTGTATGAAATAACGCAAAAAATCTCTATTTTGTGCAAAATGATACATTTATGTTGGCTTACAGCCGCCGATATTGTATAATATAAACAACAAAAGAGTTTACCTTAATCGGTGACCAATCAGAAACAAGGGAGATTATATTTATGCTCAAATTAATTGTCGGTGTTAAAGGTAGCGGCAAAACAAGTCGCTTGGTTGATGAATTGAACACGCATGCTCGCGATGCTGAGCGCAATGTTATTTGTATAGAGCGCGGCAATCGTTTGGATTTGTTAGTTAAGCATCACATTCGTCTGATTGATATCAGCGAGTATCCTGTTAATTCCCTTGACCAACTGTTAAGTTTTATCGCCGGTATGAACGCCCGTGATTATGATATCACCCACATTTTTATCGACAGCATCTGCAAAGTTGCCGGTGTTAAGATTACTGAAGTCAATTTGACTGAATTTGTTGAGAAATTAGCTGCCTTATCCGATCAGACCAACACCACAATCTACGGCATTGTCACGACCGATATAACAACTTTGGATCCGTCTTTGAAAAAATATGTAGTGGAATAAGCTGCAAATTCGGGCCTAGAAGCGATCGCCGAGCTCAATTGAAATTGAGTAAAGCGGTCGTTTTTTAATATGAGGCAAATTAAGTTATAATTAAATAAAAGGATTTCAAAGAAAGGCGAATGTGCAACATGGCGGAAGATAACAAGCAAGATAAGCCCAAAACGAATAATCCGGCGTTGGCTTATGAAAATATCGCCTTTGACAGCCGCAAGTTCCTGGCTGCCGATACCGCTGCCGCTGTCGACAAACAACACAAGCCCGAACAGGAAGCTGACGTTAACGCCACCGCTTCTTTAAGCGCTGAAGACAAAAGCGAATTTTATCTTGCCGATAAGAAATTGATAATTCTTCGAATTCTGCAGGATTTGCCGAATCTCGACAACAGCGAACTGTGTAACTTATGCCTGAGCAGCATTTATTTAGATTATTTCACTTATGCCGACTGTCTGGCGGAATTATGCAACAGCGGCCTGATTGCAAAAAATGCCGGCAAATATCGGTTGACAAATGCCGGTCAAAACGTTCTACGCAGTTTATACGCCACTTTGCCGAAAACAGCGCGTTCAACTTTAGAGGAAATTATCCGCAACGCCAAGCTGTCTCGCTAGTACCGTAAGTAATTATCACTACTTAAAACTTATGGATTTTCCTTTTTTGGCAAGTTCCGCTGAATGGCGATAGAGCACAATTTTACGGCCCAACGCGATAACTACTTCCGCCTGCACCGCCGCGGCGATATCCTGTGCCAATTCTCTAATATCGCAAGCCAAGGAGCGCATCACATTCAGCTTAATCAATTCCGTATTGCGCAACATCCCGTCAACCTGTGCAATATTTTCTGCTGCCAGGCCGGCTTTGCCGATTTGACAATTGGCTGTTAAATCATGGGATAATTTAATTAAATAGGCTCTTTCTTTACTTGTCATAACTACTTCTTTCTTTTTAAGTTAAGGAATATATTCAAATTCCAAATCTTCCATAATTACCGTGTCGCCTTCTTTTATACCGGCGGCAATTAAGGCTGCATTGACCCCGCGTTTTTCCAGCATTTTCTGGAAATAGCTCATGGACTGAGTATCATCGAAATTAATGGAACGCAAGAAGCGATCAAGCCAGGGCGCTTCAACATGATAGCCATAATCGTCATGCCGTACACGCACATTTTGTTGATCCAGATTATAAACTTTCTCAACTTCCGCTTCCGCTTCCGGCAGAACCGCTTTGACAGTCGGCATTTTCTTCAACTCTCTATTCATCGCATACAAAGCTTCTTTTGTCCCCGACTGAATCGGCGCACAAATCGGCAGAACCGTATTATACCCTGCCGTCTGTAATTTTTTCGTTAAAGCAGCAATCTGTTCACTTGTCGCCAAATCCGTTTTATTCAGTAAAACAATTTGCGGCCGGTCTTTTAAGTCACTTCTGTATTTGACCAGTTCCTCGTTAATAATTTGGAAATCCTGCCACGGATCGCGGCCCTCGGAGCCTGAAGCATCCAGGACATGAACGAACAGACGAGTCCGTTCGATATGTTTCAAGAACTGATCACCTAAGCCCAATCCTTCGCTCGCACCTTCGATCAAGCCGGGAATATCGGCCAGGACAAAGCTGTCTTCTCCCACTTGTGCGATGCCCAGCTGCGGCTCCAAAGTTGTGAAATGATAATCGGCAATTTTCGGTTTTGCTTTGGTTAGAACCGACAGCAGCGTCGATTTACCGACATTCGGCATCCCGATTAAAGCGACATCGGCCAGGAGTTTAAGCTCCAATTGGATATTACGTTCTTCGCCCCGCGCACCGGCTTTGGCAAAGTTCGGCGATTGTCTGGTCGCAGTAGCATAGGCAGTATTACCTACTCCGCCACGGCCGCCTTCCGCCGCCATCACTTTTTGGCCGTCCCGCACAATATCGGCAATGACATGCAGATCGTCGGCATCTTTGACAATTGTTCCCAAAGGTACACGAATATAAAGGTCTTTCCCTTTCGCTCCGAAGCACTTGCCTTTACCGCCCATTTCGCCGTTCATCGCCACATAGCGGCGCTTATAGCGGAAATCCTGTAAAGTGCGTAAATTGGCATCTCCGACGAAGTAAACATGACCGCCGCGGCCGCCGTTACCGCCGTCCGGACCACCTTTGGGGATGTATTTGCCGCGATAAAAAGAAATTCTGCCGTCGCCCCCGTCACCTGAGCGGATCATAATTTTAGCTTCATCAATAAACATAGGTCCTCACAATATACTTTCAAATTAATTCACATAGACAGGATATGAAAAAAGAGCCTGTTTCCGGGCAGGCTCTTCTTACTTCTTCATGGGTTGCAATTAAGCTTCAACCGGATAAACGCTGACCTTAGTATGGTTGCGTCCCGAACGCTCATAAGCGACCTTACCTTCAGCTTTAGCAAATAATGTATCATCACTGCCGCGACCGACATTGGTCCCCGGATAAATCTTGGTACCGCGTTGTCTGACTAAGATATTGCCTGCCAAAACAAACTGTCCGTCACCGCGTTTGGCACCCAAACGTTTGGAATGAGATTCACGGCCGTTACGTGATGAACCGACACCTTTTTTAGATGATAATAATTGTAAATTCAAATTCAAAATCATGTTGCTACCTCTTTCTGTTGGAATTAACGGTAATTACTTGTATATAATTACCGGCTTTAGCTTGTTCACTCCACTCTATCTGCTCCAGACCCAAGCAAAAACTGCGTAACAGAACTTGACTCAGCAATAATTGTTTCGCCGACAATTCGGATAAGGGAGGTAATTCGCACATTATATCGCCGCTTGCTAAGCGATACTGTAATGTTGTAATCTCCGCCAAATCGTCCAATGACGTTATGCAGGTTGCTGCCAGTGTTGTAACTGCAGCGCATATTATGTCCTGCCCGTACTCAGCCTGATCCGCATGGCCGCTTATACTGAATGATTTAATCAAAGTATCTGCAGCCGGCAAATAAGCTTTTCCGGCAGTAGCGAACAGGAAACTGATTTCCGCTACCTGCGTCGGCGTAATTTTGCTTTCAAAGATCGTTTGTAACTCAAGTTCAACTTGAATCATCTCATCACCGCAACTTAAAGTGTGATGCTCTCGATATGCAGACGTGTGTAAGGTTGACGATGACCTTGTTTACGCTTACTTCTCTTCTTCGGGGTATAGCGCATAACATAAATCTTCTTGTTTCTACCTTGCTTAACTACTGAAGCAACAACCTTAGCGTTCTGTAATTGATCCTGTAAATGTAAACCGTTCTCATCGGAAACAGCCAATACCGGTAATTCTACATTCTTGCCGGCTTCCGCTTCCAACTTCTCCACAAATACATCTTCACCTACAGCAACTTTATACTGTTTGCCACCTGTTGCAATAATTGCGTACATGTTATTTCCTCCTGTCTTTTTCAACAGACTCGCTGCCTGAGGCTCTTAGTTCACTAAGTATTAGTTGCCTGTTACATGCGGTCAATCTCTTGGATGATAACATTTAATCGCGCCATTTGCAAGGGCTTTGCATTAGTTCAAAAAGAAACCGGATTTAAGACTGCAAGAAAAAGCAGATTTCCGTTAAAATAAATAAAGAAGAAATATTTCAGATAGGAAATCTGCTATATGTTATTTTACACGGAAATTTATCAAACTGCCGGTGTAATGCCGGAAAAAGATTTAGTTAATTTACGCAAAAAGGAAGTCGTAAAATTACGCTTGGAAAGCCTGAAATTCCGGAACGAATACGGTTTAAGAGCGGCAATAGCACATGCGAATGTATCAAGATCAACTCTATATGCTTGGCGTAAGAGCTTCACAGTCGGCAAAAAAGAAAGTAAACAAAGGCCGTTCAGTTTAAAAAATTTAGATCCGCAAACTACCGGACCTAAGCACTGCAGAGGACGAAAATGGGAGTATGTGCTAGAATACCTTAAACGGATTTCTTAAGTCCGGAATGTATTGAACTAATACACCGATATTGCAAAAAAGTCTGAAGTCGCTTAGCATTAAGCCTTTTAACTATAACCCTCGCTAAGCCCTAGCCTTGCACAAAATGTACGAAAACGCTGCAACAGGCTGCAAGTACAGTAAAAATCAGCAAAACGTTATCTTGATTCAGTGCGATTTGCAAAGAAGAAGGACCACTGATTCTGTATTATTTCTAAAAAACTCAGTCTCCGTTTTTATACCTCTGAGGATTGTTGTAACTCATCAATACCACCCTCTAATCAGTTATTGCTGTTAAATGTTTTTCTTTTATTTTTGAATTTAATTATTACAAAGACCAAAAATTCAATTATTACAAAAACAAAAATTGATCCAATAATACAGCCTACCCATATTAAAAAACCACGAGAACTACTTAATTCACATTTTGTTTTTGCACTCATATCTTTCGTAATCCTCAGCATAGATTGTTTTCGAAGATACTCACCTAAAAACTCACCTAAAAACAATCCACAAACATTTCCTAAAGCCATTGAATATCCTAACTTCTTTTTAACCAAAGTCAGCAAAATTGCAATTAGCCCTAATCCAATGTAAAAAAACTTGTTATGCTCTATCCATTGAAATAAATAATGCGAATTAGTTAATATTCCCAAAAAAGCATATGCAAAAATCCAAGAAAATAACGGAATTAAAAAACTTGTTTTTTTATTTCTATTCATTTAATTCACCCAATATTTCGTTGCTGAGATCCATACTGAACCGGAATTAACTTTATAAAAAATGTCAATAGTATTATCCCAACCATTTACAATTCTCATATAATCACCACCACTATTATACTGTCTATATCCTACTGCGAGTATCCAATGCCAATTAAAAATACCATCAGCTAAAAGAACCCCTTGTATTTCATCGTTGTCTGCTGCCGATTTCATATTACTAAAATCATCTACAGAAGATGATGATAGAGAGTATCCTCTGTCTTTGAAATATTGCTTTGTTCCCTCGGCAATCATCATAACCGGTCCGTTTCCTATAATTTTATGAACTGCTTTAAAAGTATCTATTTCGCTGTTGTTGATTTTTAAATTATTATATCCTCTATTAGCATAATATAAGGCAATATTTGTAGCCGCTGTAGCACCACAATGCTTATCTGCCAAGTGCGATGTATCAGACATGGTTATCCAACTTGTTGAAGATGCACTTGTAATTGTTTGAGATGAATATGTTCCTGATGGCATATCTCCCCAATCGATAAATCCATAGTCTCCATCTCCTCTAGTAGTTCTATTACCTTTTATCATTTCCGATTTTTTTACGGTAATTTCGTCATGCAATTTTAAATCCGTTTCTAATAATTCCGGATAAAAATCATAAAGATTTTTTTCACTTTTCAAACTTCTTTCAACATAATTGTTGGAGTAAATATCAACCGGGTTATTATAAATCACCTTCTGTTTATCATTAACAATTTTTTCAATATCTTTTTTGTCCCCTCGCCCATATTCGATCAACGACGGATTCAATTTGTTATTATTTACAACAGCATAACCTGTTGGATTGAAAGAAACATAAAAAGCTATTAAATTTTCATCACTATCAAATAAAGGAACTATTTTTTTACTTTTGATCCACTCGGTAAAATATCATCTTCAGGATTATCTGAATTCAATTTTATAGCAGCTGCAAAAGCTATATCAAATTCGTTCATATTTTTATCTAAATTAACATGATTATTGTCCTTAGCAAAAACACTAACGCTCATCATTAATATAAATGCCAAACCTAACGATATAATTTTTTTCATAATTAAAACCCTCCCTCTGTTTTAGTAATATTACTATAAGGCATTTTTAAGCTCATTTTTATTATGAAGCTCAAAAACTTTATCGCCGTTTTTATACCTCTGAGGATTATTGTAGTTCATCAATATCACCTCCTAATCAAATAATACGGCCAAATAATTAAGTTGTTTTTAAGCAGTTCTGACACTTGTACGTTTCTTCTCCCTCCAAGTCAAAAACCTGATATATACAAACACCTAAAATATTTGCAATCTCACTTGCCACTTTTAATGACGGTGACTCAGATTCTCCGTTTTTTCAATACCTACCCAAAGGTTTATATATTGCCTTGTTATATTCAATTCTTCAACTAATTCTTGCTGTGTTATTCTTTTATTCTATTTTTAATATTATGGGAATCTCATTCTTTTAGTTAAGTATACCGCTTATGATAAAGTTTTGCAAGTATATATTTCATTTTTTGCTATTAATCTATGATAATTTCACCCCTGTAACTAACCAATTAAAATCCCCCCATGTAACGCACAATTGCGGGCAGGTTGAAACACTTACTTTTCCACTTTCGTTCCGGTTTCTGCCGATCAGCTGAGCGAGACAACATTTTCAGCAAGGAAAAATAATTGTAAAGCTTGTACCGACACCCGGTGTACTATCGAGTATAATTTCGGCAGAGTGCAATTCAACGATATGTTTGACTATTGCCAGACCTAAGCCTGTACCGCCGGTTGCCTTGGAGCGGCTCTTATCCACACGATAAAAACGTTGGAAAATTTTGCCCTGTTCCGTTGCCGGAATACCTATGCCGTTATCTTTGACAAGCAACTTCTGTCTGCCGTTATCAGTGCCGACTTTTATCAACACATATCCGCCCGGTGAATTGTAGAAAATCGCATTAACAACTAAATTATCTACTAATTCTTTCAACATTTCCCGATTACCGTGCACAATACATTTTTCCAATTGCAAATTCAGCTTAATTTTATGTTGCTCGGCGTTAAGTTGCAGGGTATTCAGAGATTCCTCGACAATTTCCGCCAAGTCCACCTCGTTAAATAAAGGTTCACGCTCACTGCGATCTAATGCCGCCAAGCGAATAATATCGTTAATAAGTCTAAGGAGGCGAGCAGCACACTTTTGTATTTCATGATAAAAATGCATTTTTTGTTCCGGCGCGACCATGTTTGCCGCCAATAATTCAGCATATCCGGAAATAGCTGTCAGCGGCGTTTTTAATTCGTGCGAAACATTGGCCGTGAAATCCTGCCTGTCTTTGGCTGCTGCCAATATTTCCATATGTTGAGTTCTGATAATATCACTGAACGGCGCTAATTCTTTGTAAGGAGCCTGAAAATCTTTATCAGTTATGTTCCGCGCCATGGCTTCAATCGGTTTAATCAGCTGAGTTGTCAGCATATGTGATAAAGCGATGCAGACAAGCAGAATCAGCAACAAAATAAGTGCAATTATCGGTATGACCGAGATAATAATTCTACCTACGCTTTCATATTCTGCGGCTAAACGTAAAATCGTGCCGTCAGATAAGCGCAAAGCATAATAAAAAGTGTCCTTATTTAACGTACTGGAATATCGAACAGCTTGACCTTCCCCTGTTTTGTAGGCCGCTTTAACCTCTTGCCGATCAGCATGATTTCCGAGTCGGGCCGCTGCAAAATCATTGTCGAATAATACGCTGCCGTCGGTACCTATCCAGGTTATGCGTAATGATTGGCACAAATCTTTAAGTTCATTACACCGTTCAACATGCTCAGGATCGGTAAATAAGTAACTGCTTTGCAAAAGTTGAGCATTCAGGCGCAAGTCCTTTTTCACTTGTACTTGCAGCAGACGATAATACACGCTGATCATAGCAATGACAGTAGCTGCAATTGCCAGAATAGCAATACCGATTAGCCGCAAATTGATTTTCTGTTTCATTTGATAACATAGCCCACATTTCTAACTGTACAAATTCGGCCGCCGTAGCTGCCCAGCTTTTGTCGCAATGTTTTTATATGCATATCGAGAGTGCGTGAGTTCAACTCATGCGCAGTTCCCCAAACCTTATCCATCAAAGTATCGCGGCTTAAAACAATGCCTTTGTTAGCCAAAAGAAAATAGATCAATTCAAATTCTTTATAAGTCAAATCGATCAACTTGCCGGCGATCGCAAGTTCGCGTTTGGCACTATTGACAGTCAAATCATCCAGCTGCAGTTCAACAGCCGACTTTTTCTGTGTCCGGCGTAACAAAGCCTTAACCCGAGCCAGTAATTCCAGGACTGAAAACGGTTTTTTGATATAATCATCCGCCCCGTTTTCCATACCTTTGGCCAAATCAAGATCACTTGTTTTAGCTGTCACCATAATTACCGGCAAACTTGCTGTCGCTGCCTCTCTTCGCAGTTTTTTTAAGATAGCATCTCCCGGTTCATCAGGTAACATAATATCAAGTAGGCAAAGTTCCGGCTGTAATTTTTCCAGTTGACGATAAAAATCAGTTGCACAGGCAAATTCCCGTACTTGGTGTCCGGCGTTCAACAGCGCAAATTTCTCAATCTCACGAATATTATCATCATCCTCTACGATATAAATAAGCGCCATTTTTTCACCTCTTCACCTCTCTTGTTTTATTATACCTGATCGGCATCGGCATCGGCAGATTCAGTGGTTTGTAAAGCGTAAATTACCCATTCGGCAATATTAGTGGTATGATCCCCGATTCTTTCCAAATATTTAGCTACCAGCAATAAGTCGGCGGCGTCTTCGCCTTCTGTCTGCCGATTAGCAATTGAGCGGATAATATCAGCCTTAGTAACGTTAAACAATTCATCTACCACGTCATCGTAAGCAATAACATCATGCGCCATGGCAATATTTCGGGTAACATAAGCCTCGATACCGGCGTTCAACATCAGCATCGTTTCCGTGGCCATTTTACTGATATGCGGAAATAGATCAATCCGACTGTTTTGGCCGAGCAAAATCGTCATTTCAGAAATGTCGGCAGCATGATCGCCGATGCGTTCCATATCCGTGACCATTTTCAAAGCCGCCGTCACCAACCTCAAGTCTTTGGCCACCGGTTGTTGCTGAATTAAAAGGTCAAAGCAAATATTTTCAATTTGCTTTTGCAAATGATTGATAATTGTATCAGCTTGCATAATTTGCTTCGCCGACTCCACATCTTTCCCGACTAAAGATTTAATCGCCAAGGTGATTGATTGTGTAACCTTCTCGCCCATTTCAACAATTTTATTATTTAATGTCTGCAATTGCTCTGTAAATTTACTGCGCATAATCTGCCTCGTATCTTTTTTCACTTTATTGTCTCAGCCGAAACGACCTGTAATGTAGTCTTCCGTCCGCTTGTCCTGCGGATAGGTAAAGATGTGTTTTGTCTTACCGTATTCCACAATTTCACCGCTTAAGAAAAAGGCGGTATAGTCCGAAACCCGTACAGCTTGTTGCATATTATGGGTCACAACCGCTACCGTATACTTTTGCTTCAAAGTTTGCATGAGTTCTTCTATTTTGGCGGTCGAAATCGGATCAAGTGCCGATGTCGGTTCGTCCATTAAAATGATTTCCGGATCAACCGCTAAGGCTCTTGCAATGCAAAGGCGCTGCTGCTGACCGCCTGATAAGCCGGAAGCGGAAGTATGCAATCTATCTTTGACCTCTGTCCAAAGCGCCGCTCCCTGTAAGCTCTTTTCTACAATCTCATTAAGTTGGCGCTTGTCTTTAATTCCATGTACCCGCGGTCCATAGGCTACATTATCAAAAATGCTCATGGGAAAGGGATTGGCTTGCTGAAACACCATGCCGACTTTTTTACGCAAATTGCTCAAGTCGATGTTTGAGTTATAGATATTGACTCCGTTTATCAGCACTTGACCGGTAATTTTAACATTAGCAATCAGATCATTCAGACGATTTAAGGTCTTGAGAAAGGTCGATTTGCCGCAACCTGACGGACCGATAAAAGCAGTGATACTTTTTTCAGGAATGGTAATATTCACCTGTTTCAGCGCCTGAACGGCACCATAATATAAATTCAAATTCTGTACAGATATTTTATCAGTTTGCATTTCATCATACCTTTCGTTTGCTAATTAAGTGTTTAAGCAGAATTTTTATTAATAAATTACTTGCCAAACTGAGACATAACAAAACTGCTGCTATCCCGAAGGCCGTAGTAAAATCGCCTTCAGCGGTAGCGGATAAATACATTTGTATGGTCAGCGTCCCTCCCGATTGCCAAGGCTTATGCAACAGAGCCGCTAAATTTTTAGGTAAAAATTTGGCACTGCCGGCTGTAAATAATAAGGCCGCCGATTCACCGATAATACGTCCGACGGCTAAAATAATGCCTGTTAAAATACCCGGAAGAGCAGCGGGTAATAAAACTGTCCGTATCATATGCCATTTGCCGCTGCCTAAAGCAATTGCCGCACTGCGATACATAGCCGGTACTGCTTTCAATGCTTCCTGGGTATTTCTCGTCAGCAGAGGTAAAATCATCAAAATCAGGGTCAGCGCACCGGTTAATAAAGAATAACCCAGTCCTAATTTTTCGCCGAAAAACAGCATTCCGAAGAGGCCGAAGATAATCGAGGGTATACCGGCCAATGTTTCTGTGGCAAATTCAATTAACGCAACTGCCTTGCCCCGTTCGGCATATTCATTAAGATAAATTGCACTACCTATACCTAACGGCACGGCTATTACCATAGTTAAAATAATAATCAGACAGGTATTGACAATATTCCCGGCTATACCGACTTTTCCCGTCAGTACACTTTTTACACCGGTCAGAAATTCCCACGTAACTGTCTTGCTGCCGCGCCAAAATACATAGAGAATTATTCCCGCCAACAGGAAAACGGTAAAGGCTGCACAGAGATAAACTAATATACGCAACAGATAATCCTTCTGTTTTCGACCGTTGAGCGCTGTCATACATTCACCTTTTTCCTTGCTCGCAACAAAGCAAAATTCACTAATAAAATAAATACATAAAGAATAAGACCGACTGTAAACAGTACCCGGCGATGCAAACCGGAAGCATAACTCATTTCGCTGACTAATTGTGTAGTTAAAGTACGTACCGAATTAAAGGGCAGGGGGAAATTAACAGTGCCTCCGGCGACCATATTAATTGCCATCGCTTCACCCAAGGCTCGACCTGTCCCTAAGACAATTCCGGTTAAAATCCCGGATTTTGCAGCCGGAATTACAACCAGAAATATTGTCTGTTCTTCACTTGAACCCAAGGCCAAGGCTGCTGCACGTAAATTTGCCGATACTGAGCGTAAAGAAGCGGTACTGACACTAATTACAGTGGGCAAAATCATAATTGCTAAGACAATTACAGCTGCCAATAAATTTGCTCCGCCGGTAAATTGATGCGTTTTATCACCGGCAAAGCAGACTTTTTCCAGTTTGTATAAGCACGGATTAAGCAGAATCATGCCCAAGAGACCATATATAACTGACGGCACGGCAGCCAGCAGTTCCACAGCATCGGCAACGATTGCCGCCAACATTTTATTAGCCATTTCGGTTAAAAAGACAGCCGTCAACAAAGCAATAGGCACAGCGATTACTACAGATAAGCATGTAGCGAGCAACGAAGTTAAAATTATATATTGCACACCGTAGGCAGGCTGCGCTGCAGTCGGCTGCCAGACTGATTGTCCCAGCAAATTACCGATACCGACTTCCTTAAAGGCCGGGATGCCTTTCAGCAGGAGATAAATACTTATTGCCATAACTGCAAATATAGCCATTGTCGCACAGAGCAGACAGACTGCAGCTGCCGAGCGTTCAATAATTTTTTCTTTACGCATTATCTGCTCCTACTTACTCCGAAATAATCAAACCGACTTTTTTAATAATGTCTTTACCGGCGGGCGATTGTACATATTTGAACCAAGCTTGTACCGCCTCATTCTGAGCGCTTATTTCGCCTTTTGTCGCCATAACAAAAGGCCTTTGCAATTTGTATTTGCCGGCCGAAATCTCCGCTTCCGTCGCCGATACACCATCCAATTTGAGACTGTTCACCGTTTTGTCAACAACATCCAATGACACATAACCGATAGCTCCCGGCGTTGCTGCCGTTTTAGCTAATACCGCTCCGGTAGAATCCAATTCCTGCGCGTATTTGCAATTATTTTTAATTTTGAGAATTTCTTCAAAAGCATCTCGCGTACCTGAGGCCGCCTCCCGTCCGAGAACTATAATTTGCTCATCCTTACCGCCTAATTCCTGCCAATTTTTTATTTCACCCTTATAGATTTTTACTAACTGTTCAGTTGTAATATTTTTGACGGGATTTTCTTTATTTGAAATCACGGCAATACCGTCAATGGCCACAATATTTTCTACCAAACCTGCAGATTTTTCAGCTGCTTTCAAAGGCCGGGAAGCATTACCGATTTTAACTGAACCGGCGGATAAAGCCTCCAAACCGGCGCCTGAGCCTGTATATTCAACCGTTACTGTCAGCTGCGGATTGGCGGTCATAAAGCTGTCTACCAGAGCATCACATAATTTCTGCATTGAAGTTGAACCGGCCAATGTTACAGTGCCGTTTACACTTTTGCTCTTCCCGGAGCTTGCAGATTTGCTGCAGGCGGTGGTTGAACCGGCCACAAGTCCTAAAATCAGTAGGATGCTGATCAATGTTTTTTTCATACATTATCCTCTTTCTCAAAAACGTTGTGCAAAGTTTTTTGTTTTGCAGTTTTAGGATAAGCAGTCTATGTAAAGTCTGAACTTCGCCTTATGTAAAGTACAGGTAAAATTATCGGGCGGAAATTGCGCCAGTCAGACAACTTCTTGCCAAAATGTGACTTAAACTCTGGACCATTCTGTAAACATAAGTTAACATAAGCGAATTACATTTTTAGGAGTATTTATGCTGCATAAATCATTAAAACTTAAGGCTTTCACCTTGCTGACCGGCATTTCACTTTTCTGCCTGTCACTTAATTTTTCTCCGCTTACACCACAGGTAGCCGCCGCCGTCGTAACGCCGGTAGAACTGAACGAAACAAATTTCCCGGACCCTGTTTTCCGCGACTATCTCAAAGAAACCTTTGACTTTAATCGCAACAATATAGTTGACGTTAGCGAAATGAAGTTTGCTAAAAAAATCATGCCGAACGAAGATCTTCGTCCTCAAATTAAAAGCGTCAAAGGCATCGAATTGTTTCCTGAACTTGATACTTTGAATATTAATGACAGTCTGATTGACACTATTGATATCAGTCAAAATCCGCAGCTTAAAGCCTTGGATATCAGCGATACCGGCGTCAGCAGTTTGGATGTCACCCATAATCCTGATTTAAAAATCCTGAAATTCGACCGCACAAAAGTAAATAAAATCGATTTGACACATAATCCGAATTTGCAGCATCTTTATTGTCTCGTCGCTCCCGTTACCGAACTTGATTTAAGTCAAAATCCCGAATTACAATTTTTAGATTGTAGCGGCACTTCTATAAGTAAGTTGGACCTCAGTCATAATCCGAAATTGCATTCCGTTCATTGCAACAACACGAAAATTACCGTCCTTGACCTCAGTCATAATCCTGATTTGGTAAGTTTGTTCTGTGAATATAATGACATCAGCTCTCTCGATTTACATGCCAATACGAAATTGGAGAACTTACGTTGTCATTACATGAATTTAGCCGAATTGGACTTAAGCGCCAATTCGAATATCAATGATAATAATCGTTATTATCGCCAAACTTTACCGCAAAAAATGCAGGCAACATTAAAAGACGGCGCTTATACTTTTGATTTACGCGCTGCCGGCATAGATATTACCAAGATTAAAAATTTAGGAATTATTCCGGCAAACAGCCCGCATTTTGAAAACGAGCCGAATGAAGCTGCTGTCCTCAATAATTTGCCTCAAGGTGTTACTTATGCGAAAGATAGCGGTATTTTAACTGTAAATGAAGCGGCGGCGAAGAATTTAGCCAAAGTTACTTACTTAAGAGATGTTAACAATCCGCTTTACACGCTGCCTATGGATGTAAGTATTAACCTCGAATATATTAATCCCCAAAAGAAGCCCCAACCTCAGAACCCCCAGCCGCAGCCCCAACCTCAACCTGAACAGCCTGAGCCGAAAACAAAACCGACGGCAGAACAGAACCGACCACTTGCCTTTGACCCTTCGACGCAAGCTGCAGGCAGTCAGATATCTACCGGCGCACCCAAAGTTCAGCGCAATAATTTACAGAAAGACAAATTCCAAGTTGCCAAAACAGGTGAACTTGCAAGCCAAGGCAGCGGCATCATCTGCTTAATTTCTTTGGCGGCGCTTGCTTTCGCCGAATTAAACAAAAGAGCAAATTAATAGTAGGTTATAAGCTCACAATATTTGCATTTAAGGCGCTTTTTTGCTTGACCCTCCGCTTGCTTTGCGCTATCATAACAAAATAATTGTTGAAAATGTTGCAGACGTAGAAGCTCCTATTCTCTCTTTAGGTAATAGGAGCTTTTGGTGTGTATTTGCCGAAACTGAAATTACAGAAAGGTAAGGTTTAAGGATGGCTAAGAATACCAAATATATTTTCGTAACAGGCGGGGTGGTCTCGTCCATAGGTAAGGGCTTAGTTGCCGCTTCTTTGGGCAGATTGCTCAAGAACAAAGGATTGAAGGTAACAATGCAGAAATTCGATCCTTACATCAACGTTGATCCGGGCACCATGTCCCCTTATCAACATGGTGAAGTTTATGTCCTGAATGACGGTACCGAAACGGATTTGGACTTAGGTCACTACGAACGCTTTGTCGATGTGCGCTTAAATAAATTTTCCAATGTAACTACCGGTAAGATTTATTCCGAAGTTATCGCCAAAGAACGGCGGGGCGACTATTTAGGTTCAACAGTCCAAGTTATTCCGCATATTACCAATGCCATCAAAGAAAAAATCTTACGTGCCGGTGAGTCTAAAAATGCTGATGTTGTCATTACGGAAATCGGCGGCACGGTCGGAGATATTGAGTCGCAACCGTTTATCGAAGCTATCCGGCAATGGAAAAAAGACGCCGGCCCCGATAATACCTGCTACATTCACACAACCCTCCTGCCTTATCTGCACGCGGCCGGAGAATTAAAAACCAAACCGACGCAGCACTCGGTGAAAGAGTTGCACTCGCTCGGTATTCAACCTAATCTGCTGGTTGTCAGAACAGAGCATCCGATGCCGGAAGGCATGCGCGAGAAGTTGTCCGTATTTTGCGATGTAGAACCGGAAAATATTATTGAAAATCGGGATGTCGATACAATTTACTCGTTGCCGTTGGACTTACAGGCACAACATTTTGACGATAAAGTATGCAAAATTTTAAACTTGGAAGGTCTGCCGCAAGCTGATATGACTTTCTGGTCCGATTTATCCAAACGCGTATTCAATCTTAAGCATAAGGTTAATATTGCACTGGTCGGTAAGTACGTTTCTTTACAGGACGCTTATTTGTCCGTAGCTGAAGCTTTGAAGCACGCCGGCTATCAACACGATGCGGAAATTCATATTGATTGGGTACCGGCAGAGGAAATTACAGCGGCTAATGTCGCTTCCCGTCTGGCTCAGGCTGACGGTATTCTCGTACCTGGAGGTTTCGGAGTTCGCGGAATTGAAGGTAAAATACAGGCCATCCGCTATGCCCGGGAAAATAACATTCCTTTCATGGGTATCTGTTTGGGTATGCAGTTGGCAAGTATCGAGTTTGCCCGCAACGTCTGCGGTTTGAGCGATGCCAATTCGACGGAAATGGATGCAGAGACTCACGCTCCCGTTATCTCGCTCATGGCTAATCAGGAAGATATTAATGAAATGGGCGGTACGCAACGTTTGGGTGCTTATCCTTGTGTCTTAACAGCCGGCACTTTGGCTTCCAAGCTGTATCAGACAGACGAAATTACCGAGCGGCATCGTCATCGTTACGAATTCAACAACGCTTTTAGAGATACTTTAGCCGAACGCGGCATGGTTTTCTCCGGCACTTCTCCTAACGGACAATTAGTGGAAATTATCGAATTGAAAAATCATCCTTTCTTTATTGCCAGCCAGTTCCATCCGGAATTCTTGTCCCGACCGAATCATCCGCATCCCATTTTCTTAGGCTTTGTGCAGGCTGCATTGGCTAATAAAAAATAAAGGCATGCGATTAGATTAATCGTTGTAATTAAAGAGAAAGACCATATCAAGCAGATATGGTCTTTTTTGTGTGTTCTAACAGCAGCTTGCAGCTTTTAGCGACGTAACGACTGACTCATTCTGAAATAAGTATGTCTTTTGCCGCGAATAGCCAAAGATAAAGTCAATAAATTCTCAGGATCGGGCATCCGGCCGAACGATCCGTCCCCCAAATGGTGGATATCGAAACCACAGCGCTTATTAGCCAGCGCAATTTCTCTGATAGTTTGCGCATCGGCACTTTCCTGACTGGTACCGACAACGGCCATCGTCAAAGCGCCTTTAGCCTTAATTTTACGCACCAGAGCGGTCAATTCCGCTTCCCCGACTCCCGGCACTGTCCCGGCTGCCGGTAACAAAATAACATCAGCCCCCGCATCGACAAAGTCCAATACGGCCTGCTCATCCACAACTTTTTCCGCTAAACCGGCGGCGTGCATCTTACCGACAAAAACCAAGCCGGAAAAATATTGCTTCGCCAATTTGACCGCTGCCTTCAGTGAGCTGTTACTGACACCTGTTCCGGGATTACCGGTTAAACAGATAAAATCAGCGCCCTGCTTTTCTGCTGCCTGCAACGTTTCCCGGCTGACTTGCCGGCCCGGCGGCAAGGTAATTAAATCGCTCATCAGCCTGAGCTCCTCCAGCCCCGGCACCGTCCCCATCGCCTCCATCGCCGATGCACAGCCAACTTGCGCATCGACCGGCTCCAAATTAATGCCTAACGGCATGGACGTCAATTCTTTGAGATAGGCAATCGGATTGCTGCAATTTTCCAAACCTGAAACGAAACGAGTGTTCACATCATACTCATTCAGGATAACCATATCGGCGGCAAAAGCCCGCATAACCTCGGCATTACTGACTCCGGCCAACAAAGGAGCTGCCGTCACCACCGTTTCACCGACGATAATGCGTCCTTCACTGGCTAAAATTGCCTGTTTCAGCTCAGCCCCGGCCAATGCTGCAATTTCACTACTGTACGCACTTAATAATCTTTTAGTCACTTAAACCTCATGCTCTCCTAATCGGCAAAAACAATTTTACCGTCAGCGATGGCCTTAATACGGGCCAAGGATTCCAAATGATAACCGGCTTTTCTCAACTTATCGCCACCGCCCTGGAAGGACTTTTCAATCACGGCACACAAGCCGACAACTTCGCACTGCGCCTGCCGACAAAGACTAATCAGCCCCTGCATAGCTTCTCCATGAGCCA
>CABKML010000023.1 GCA_902373515.1 uncultured Eubacteriales bacterium
ATATTTATACAAATATATTCTGGATTTACCTTGGCAATTAAAGCAAAGTCAACCTAATGATGAGCAAGTAGAAACCGGATATATTCGTGATGACTTAATAAGTCCGATATTAAGAATAGAGAAATCCATTTATCTGTGCAGTTTTTTCCTGGCCGTATGTACAGCAATTTTTTTGGTAACACCGTTTGTCAACAATATTACGTTTTTATTTGTTGCGACCTTTATATTAGCGTGCTTTATTTTTAAGTTGTTCAATCACTTAATCGGAAGAAGAAAATTGCAAATAAATGAATTAGCGTTTCACAGCTTTTTGCAGGAATTATCATCCTTGATTCACAACGGTTGTTCGATGGAAAATGCTATTTTGGAAATAGCGCCGCACCTCTCCAACTATTACGGCAAAAAATCGCCTTTAGCCGATATACTGGCAAATATCTGCAGTGCTATCAGTAACGGCTGGACAATAAACGATTTGAATCGTGAGTTTATGCGTTTGTTTCCCAATAATTATGCTTACAATTATTTCACAATATTACATGATCCTGTAAGCATCAGTAACCATCTGCTCAGCCTCAGCCGTACATTCAGCAAAAACATAAGCGCTAAAAGTAATTTGGAAAAAGAAATTGCCGCTAACGCTGCCCAACAACAAATGGAAGCTGTAATTTTAGCAATTATGCCTTTTATAATTATTTATGCTTTACGTTTTTTACAAGGTGACTTTTTTTCACCCGCATTAACTACAATGCCCGGTCCTTTATTGCTGACTGCTGCCTTCTTTTTCATAATTTTATCAATACTTGTGCTCTTTCGCCTTTTTTTACCGCAAAAACTGAATATTAATAAAGAAAAGCTGCCGCTGCCTAATTCTTATATTCAAAAGATAGCCGAATTAATCTGGCCGTTTATCCTGGTAGCTGCACCGGTCAATTATATTGATAAACTAAAAAGCAACTTAACTTTACTTTATTCTCTTGTTGAAAAGCAAAATAATGATAAACAGGATAACCTATCGCAAATGCAAAATTTATTAATCACCTATTTTGCTGCAAAAATTCGTTTAATTTTACTAATGAGCGGAATTGTCCTGCTTTTCTGCCTCAGCAATATATTGTTCATTCTATTGCTCCCGCCGGCAATAATTATTGCTTTCGTAGAACCTGATTTTACACTTAATCGTAAATGTCAAAAATATAAGCTTTTGTTGTTGCATACCTTTCCCTGGGACTTCAGTTTACTGATTTTGCTTTTGAAAAACAATTACAGCTTAATTAACAGCATAGGTAAACTGGAAAAGTTACTACCTGATAATGACATATTAAAGCAAAAATTTGCGGAAATATACCATGAAAACGCCCTGGGAAAATACAGCGATAATACCTTTTTTCGCTTCGGAGAAAAATTGCAAATTATGCCTTTAAATAACTGCCTGAGTGCTTTACGCGCTTATATTACCGGAGGTGATATTATCAGTCTCAAAATGTTAAGTGAGCAAACCGAACAATTGTTTATCGGCGCTTTACAGGAACAAAAGAAAGCTCAAAGTAAAAGACAAAGTGCTTTTGTCTTACCGATGATGCTGGACCTGATTGCGGTAATATTAATCACTTTGGCTCCTATAATTCCCAATTTAGCTTATTAAACTAACGGCCGTTAGAAATTAATAATAAAAAAGAAAGAGGTAATTTTATGAAATTATTAAAAGACAAAAACAACAGGATTATCAATCTCAACTACAAAAGAAAGTATTTGTTCAGTCAAATTTGCTTGAAAAATATTTGGCACAAGCATATGCGTAAATGTCTGCATCATTCCGAACAGGGTTCCGTAGTGCTTGAAGTTGTCATAGTTATTGCCGTAATTATTGCTGTAGCTTTGATATTCAACAAAACCTTGAAAGAATATGCCAATAGTCTGATTAACGTTGTCTTCGGCGAACGTTCATTCTTCGACAGTCTTAAACCGGGTGTATAAAAGGAGAATTCAAATCATGATTAACTTCATAAATCATCATTCTAAAATAAGAAATGTTACTCTCAAACGTAATCTTACTGCGGATTTTGCAGACAATAACAATGCCAATGACCGAAAACACTGTTTATCATCATCCGTAAACAGTTTACGCCGTTATGCTCTGAATAATATGCAAATTTCCACGGGTATAGTCGGCTTGGAAAAATGTTTGTTCTTTCGTTTACAACCGCATGATCAAATAAATCATTTAACTTTAGAATATCTGCATAAATGTCAAATACAAAAGAATCATAACGCTTTTACGTTTTTGAAATTTACGTATTATGAGCCGAATTATTTTTTGGCACCGATTAATAATCTTTGGTGCCTGAATAATTACAACTTTAACTATGATCATCCTTATAGCGTCCAATTACTATGCAGTTTATTGAGTGCTTTACTGCAAATTATCAATTTTTACAACTCTTCCTGGTTTTTACATTCGTATTTGGTCCTGGATAGAGACAAAATATTTTATAATCAGGAAAAATCCACTTGGGTATTTTGTCTGTTGCCGATTAAATATCATCAATCAAAGACACTGAGTATAAGCGGTAACAATATGAATACTTACGAAAGCGGCATGCAGGAAAATATTGTAGAATTCAACAATACATTAAATAGCACAATCAATGGCACAAGCGAAAATAAAAGTGGCGGCGTTTTAGAGTATCCTCCTATGCAGGAAAATATTGATAATTTAATACAGTTTATTCTTCAAAAATTGGATCTTCTCTGTCGTCATGCGCCGATAAATAAACTATCGCTTAACCGCTTCAAAGGAAAAGAAACAAATTTTATTATGGAATATCCTGATTTATCTAAGTTAATCAAATTAATTAACGAAGATATTATGAAAGCAATCAGTTATCTGCAACAGTTCAACCGTACTGTCAGACGTTTAGCGAGCTGATTATTGTGAAAAACATTTATTTTAAGCAAGCATGTTTGATTCGCCTTTCTGCAGAAAAATTTACTCAGCTGCAAATATTAGCTAAAAATTTGTCGTTTCATGATTACTGCATAAAAATCGGAAATTGGATTACTTGCAGCAGCAATTTAGCAAAAGACGCGATTTTTCTACTGCCGAATTGTAGTTTCAGCGGTTTGAAAGGATATTGTGATTTCTATTGGAAGGAGCTGATTAATTGGGAATTGTTGATGTTTTACGATCAGGAAAATGATAATTACAGGTTAAAGTTTTCTGTTGTTGCAGTTTTTCTGCCTTTAGAAATAATTTGTGCCGCAAATAAAAGTACTTTCAACCTTCAAAGTGAGGCGAATAAACAAGAAAATTATGACTTACCGCTACACCATGGTGATCTGATTTCTATAAACAACAATCACTTCTTGTACTTTGCTCCTTGAAAGCACCTTGAAATTTATATAAAAGAAAAGCGTCATTGTCATCAATGACGCTTCCTATGGAATACTGCTTTAACTGCCTTATTCAGCAGGCTTATCACCATACTGTTCAGCTACATGGATTCTGGCTTTTGCCCGTCTCATAGCATGTTTAGCGTGGCTTTTAACAGTTTTGCTGCTCTTAGAATCATTGAACTTCAGTCGGTTACGTTCATAACTGGCTTTAGCTCGAGAAACATCGATTTCGTTCGGCCACTCAGCAGCATTGCAGATAACAGTTACCTCATCTTTATGAACTGTAGCATAGCCGACGGATAAAAAGGCATTGTAGTAAGTATCGGCAACTCGATAACGCAGTAAACCGGGAATGATAGCCATAATAACAGGTGTATGTCCGTACATCACACCGTTAATACCGTCTTCCGTATTCAACTCCACTAAGTTACATTTTACATTTACCAATTCTCTGTAAGGAGTAACTACAGTTAATTTGATTAAATCATTCACTGCCATAGTTCAATTCCTCAACCTTAAAGCGACTTATAGGCTTTGAATACGTCATCGATATCGCCTTGCATGAAGAAGCACTGCTCAGGTATACGATCGCATTCACCGCCGATAATTGCTTCAAACGAACGAATATTGTCGGCTAACTTAACATACTTTCCGGGATATCCGCTTGATTCCTGCATAACAAAGAAAGGTTGTGAAAGGAATCTTTGAATTTTACGAGCACGTTGGACCAACTCTTTATCTTCTTCACCCAACTCGTCCATACCCAAGATAGCTATAATATCTTTCAATTCCATATAGCGTTGTAAGACCTTTTGAATTTGGCGAGCAACTTTATAATGACGGTCACCTAAAACTGAGGCTGTCAATATACGCGAAGATGACTGCAGAGGATCTACAGCCGGATAAATACCTAATTCAACTATGGAACGACTTAAAACAGTAATAGCATCCAAGTGGGCGAAAGTTGTAGCCGGAGCCGGGTCCGTTAAATCATCTGCCGGAACATAAACAGCTTGAATTGACGTGATGGAGCCGTCGGAGGTTGAAGAAATTCTCTCTTCCAAGGCACCTACCTCATTAGCCAATGTAGGTTGATAACCTACAGCTGAAGGTATACGTCCTAACAAAGCTGAAACCTCCGAACCTGCCTGCACATAACGGAAAATATTATCAACGAAGAACAAAACATCTTTATGTTCAACATCACGGAAATACTCCGCCATTGTTAAACCTGTTTGAGGTACACGCATACGGGCACCCGGCGTTTCATTCATCTGACCGAAAGTCATAACGGTATTTTTACTAACACCTGAGGCTTGCATTTCCTGCCACAGTTCCTGACCTTCACGCGAACGCTCACCGACACCGGTAAATACCGAATAGCCGCCGTGCTCCTGCGCAATGTTACGAATTAACTCCAGAATCAGAACGGTTTTACCTACACCTGCGCCGCCGAACAAACCGATTTTACCGCCCTTACAATACGGAACAAGGATGTCCAAGACCTTTATGCCCGTTTCCAATACGGCAATGTTTTCATCAATTTTTTCGTAACTCGGAGCACTACGGTGAATCGGCCAATTTTCTGTACTGTTAATCGCACCTAAACCGTCAATTGCTTTACCTGTAGCATCCAACATTCTTCCTAATAATTTCGGTCCCACAGGTACGGTAATCATTGCGCCGGTAGCTATAACATTTTCTACTCTGCTCAAACCTTCAGTCGGATTCAAGCTGATACAGCGCACCGTTCCATTTCCCAAATCCTGCATAACCTCTAAAGTGATTTGACCATGGAAATTGTTAGCCGGGATCAATAAAGCTTCTCTCAAAGTTGCTGCTTGCTCAACTGCAAACTCAACATCGATAACTGAGCCTATAATTCTTGTTATTATTCCTTTTGCATCTTTCATATAAACCTCCAAGCTCACTTATAGAATTGAGCCGGAAATAATTTCGTTCAATTCTTGGGTTATCTGTTGTTGACGCACCCTATTCTTTTCAATTTGCAACTTACCTAACAACTCATCTGCATTATCAGTTGCCTGATTCATAGCGGTCATTCTCACCGCCTGCTCACTGGCGAAAGATTCGGTAAACGCACCGTATACCATACCGTAAATATAAGTCAGACTTAAATAATCTTTCACCTTATGCGCGTTAGGTATCCATTCCATCGTCTCATGCTGATAAAAATTGCAGCGTTGTTCCTCTTCTTCAATTTCAGCTTGGCTGAACAGCTCACTCAACAGCAGATGCAGTCCCTGGTAGTCAGCCGGCATAAGACGGGTATATATAGGATGTGCCTGTATTTTGTTTTTCATCGTCGAATAAACAAGGTAAATAGAATCGACCTTGTTTTCGTTGTACAAGTCAAACATATTATTGGCAATATCAGTTGCATCGTAGAAGTTGGGATTATCTATATGACAATTCCATGAAGCATTAACCTGATAACCATCTCTTACCAAACGTTCTCTGCCGATTTTTCCTAAGAAACGAATCTCATAGCTAAAAACATAACCGTCTTTTTCTATGCGGGCCCTGGTATCGTTGATCACCTTTTCGGCGAATCGCACTACATTCAGGCCGTAGCTGCCTGATAAGCCTTGTTCTGCACCGAAGACAAAGAACAAAACTTTCCATTCACTACCGGCCGGCTTTTGCTTAATCTGAAACAAATTGGACAATGCTTCAGGTTCAGCAATCATCATTTCTTCCATTGTCCGAACACAACCAAGGAAAAATGGTTTAGTTAAATCCAACAGCTTACGTGAACGCTTCATTTTAACCTGCGAAACTAACTGCATCGCTCGGGTTATTTGTTTTATTTCCCGTATTGAACGAATATGCTTTTTAATTTCACTGTTCTGCGGCATTATGACTCCTTAACCTCAGCTGTCTCAGCTGTTGCAGCTGTTTCAGCCGTTTCAGCTGTTGCAGCGGCATCGGACTGTTGCTTTTCCGACAAACTGTTATGGTAAAAGTCGTTGAAAATATCTTTCAGCATATTGATTTCCAAATCAGTTACTACTTCAATATTTTCAAATTCCGTCAAAACATCGCTCCGCTCTTTGATCAAATACTCAGAGAAGCTATCGATATAATGGCGCAAATCTTTCACCGGCACTTCGTCGAATCCTGCATTTGTACACAGAGAAATCAGCAACAGGCTGAGGGCCATCGAACGATTCAGATGCTCAGATTGTTTCAAAATTTCATTCAGACGTTGTCCACGAGCAATTTGCTGTGCCGTAGTAGCATCCATTTCACCGGACAATTGCGAGAATGCCTGTAATTCCCGGAACTGAGCCATACTGACACGCAAAGGACCTGCGGCTTTACGCATAGATTTTGCCTGACAGGAGCCGCCGACACGGGAAACTGACAATCCGACGTTAATAGCCGGGCGTTGACCTGCGAAGAACAAATCACTTTCCAAATATATTTGACCATCTGTAATTGAAATTACGTTTGTCGGAATATACGCTGAAATATCACCTGACTGAGTTTCAACAATCGGGATAGCTGTTATCGATCCGCCGCCTTTATTATCACTTAAGCAAGCTGCACGCTCCAACAGACGGGAATGGATGTAGAAAACATCGCCCGGATAAGCTTCACGTCCCGGTGGTCTGTGGAGAAGCAAAGAAATTGCACGATAAGCCTGCGCATGTTTGCTCAAATCATCATAAATAACCAAAACGTCCTGATGGTTTTCATACATGTACTCTTCGGCCATAGCACAAGCTGCATACGGTGCAATGTACTGCATAGCCGCACTTACAGAAGCTGAAGCTGCAACTACAATGGTATATGCCATAGCTCCGCGAGCTCTTAACAAAGCAACTTGACTTTTAACTGTAGACATTTTCTGGCCGATAGCAACATAGATACAAATGACATTCTTACCTTTTTGGTTAAGAATAGTATCAATTGCTATAGTTGATTTACCGGTTTGACGATCGCCGATGATTAACTCACGTTGTCCTTTACCGATAGGTATCATTGAGTCTATAGCTGTTACACCGGTATAAAGCGGTTCCTTAACTTGCTTACGGTCAATAATAGCCGGTGCCGGATGTTCTATCGGTCTGTAGTGAGTCGCCTGTAAATGCTGTTCATGGTCCAAAGGTCTACCCAAAGGATCAATAACTCTACCTAAGAAAGCGTTACCGCAAGGCACACTCAAAACTTGTCCGCTGCCTTTACAACTGGAACCGGATTGGACACTGTCTTCCAAATTCAACAGAACCACACCGATTTCGTCTTTTTCCAAGTTCATAGCTAAGCCGATGGCGCCGCTGTTGAAAATAATCATCTCACCGTTAACGCAGTGATTGAGGCCGCGAACTTTCGCAATACCGTCACTGACACTCAGTACGTCGGCCATCTCCTGTTTTTGATTATCAAAGATATCCGACAACTTATTTTGAGTATCATCACTGAGATCACTGACCTTTTTTGCTAATAACAATTTGGCATACAAACTGGATTCTTTAGCAAAAGCGGAAGTGGAAAATGTTTTGGCATGCGGTTCAATTACATTCTTATCACCGTTTTCGCCCTCCAGTGAACCCTTACTTGCCGTCAAATCCCAGACTGAACCGGCACCGAATTGGTTGTGATTAAATAACATATCGCGTAAAGCTTCTTTACTTATGTCATCCAAATCAACATCACTGCTATACAGTGCACCGGCCAAATTTTTCAGTTTGCCAAATAGAGAATAATCATAAAAATCGTTATTAACTTTAATTGTAAAGCCCGACTCCAATTTGGGGTCAATCTTACTTTCAACACTGTAATCATCTGCAGCAAAGTCATAACGTTTCGCTAATGCACTAACTAACTTATCAACAGCCGGGGAACCCATTTGTTTAGCAGATGTTATTATAATTTTATTCTGCGTCATGTTTCTTCCCGTCTTTCTCTACTTTTTGCAAAGCATCAACAACTTGTGAAACTAAAGCTTGATCGGTATTGGGGGCATTATTCTCACTATTGAGTTGTTGCAAAACCCGCAAAGACAAACTGATTGCTTGATCTCGCTGTTCCCGTTCCTTCGCTTCCCAGACAAGTTTCTGTTCTGCTTCCTTGTTCGCTAAATAACGATCGGCCTCTTTTTTAGCAGCATCCAACATTATTTGACGTTTAGTATCCGCCTGTTCTTTCGCTTGAGCAATAATTGTCGCCGCTTTCAACTTGGCATCTGCCAATTCCGCTTTAACTTTTTCAGTTTCCGCTTCGGCTTCAGCTTTAGCTGCCTTGGCACTATCCAAATTTTTAGCGATATCCGCCTTTCTTTGAGCCGAGACTTTCTTTATCGGCTTATAAATGAAATGACGAATGATAAAGTAACTGATTAACAGATTAATTATTGCCGCTATTGCCGTAACTATATAGCCGGAAACATTTTCCGGTGAAAAAACATTTACTTCTAAAAGATATGTATGTGTACAAGGGGCGAGCAAGGTATCTATTAAATCTAAACCCATTTAAGTTGCCTCCTTATTTGAAAACAAACAGCAGGATCAAACTGACGACCAAAGCATAAATAGCTGTAGCTTCAATGAAGATAATAGCAATAAAAAGCAAGCTTTGAATTTTATTTGCCATTTCCGGTTGACGTGCCATGGAATCAAACGCCTTACCTGATGATAAACCGATACCTAAACCTGCTAAACCGGCAGCAAATGTGATGGCTA
Source organism: uncultured Eubacteriales bacterium (assembly GCA_902373515.1). Lineage (GTDB taxonomy): Bacteria > Bacillota > Clostridia > Saccharofermentanales > Fastidiosipilaceae > Amygdalobacter > Amygdalobacter indicium. The sequence goes on from CABKML010000023.1 coordinate 9,102, forward strand.
AGCCTGCCGCCAATGCAATTAAACCTCTATCCATATTATTCCTCCAATATTAAATTTCTCGTAATCTTTGTTCTTCGTGAGCTTTGTCGGCAGCTTCTTTTTCCATTTCTGCCAATTTATCCACGATTTCACCAACATAATTCAACGTTAAATAAGCAAATACCAAGCCTTGAATTATGCCATCACCGACATCAAACCATAAGCCCAAAATCGACGGTACGAACAAAGGAATTACCAAGCTGATAAATTCAATTAAGATGTATGCGCCGAAGATATTACCGAAAAGACGGAAGGCCAATGATATAGGCTTGATGATATAGTCCAAAATGTTAAATGGTAACAAAACTGCTTTCGGATACAACAGAGTCTTAAGGAAGCCCTTAATACCGACAAAGTAAATACCCATGACAATCACAAAAAACAAGGTAAAAATACCTAACGCAATCGGGAAAGCGGGATTGCCGGCGGGAGGTGCAACTTTAAATAACGAAACCAAATTCGTTAAAGTAATAAATGCGCCGACGCTGACAATATATGGTGCCATCACATGTGTCTGTTTTTCATTCAAATGATTCTGCCCACAAGCGTTCTCCACCATGTTAAACATTTTTTCTACAAGACTTTGCACAGTTGAAATATCATAAACTTTAACGTGATATTTGAACCAAACGGCGAAGATCAAAATTACGAGTACGGTAAATTCAATTCCGATTACTGCCAACGGAATCGGCACAACGCCCCATGGAGTTGTAACACTGAAAACAGGTCCGAAGTTTATTGCTTCCTCGATTCCCTTACCAATATCGCGACCGCCGATTTGAAAATATCTGACCAACTGCTGCAAAAATTCTTTTAGAAATTCCAGCATGTCTGCGATTCTCCTTTCTATAATCACTCGTAAGAAAACCCCACTACCTTAGCCGTTAAGTCCAGTGGGGTTAAGTTGAGTGTTAAAATCTGATTTAATAATGAACTATTTAGTACCGTAAATACGATCTCCGGCATCGCCCAAGCCCGGAACGATGTATTTATTTTCGTTCAAAGACTTATCGTTCGCCGCACAATAAATAGTTACATCAGGATAAGTTGTGTGCAAATGACGGATTCCTTCATCTGCCGCAACTAAACAAAGAAATTTGATTGACTTGACATTTCTCTGTTTAAGGAAACTGATAGCTGCCACAGCCGAACCGCCGGTTGCCAGCATCGGATCCAAAACATAAACGCTGCGATTTTCAATATCATCCGGCAATTTGCAGTAATATTCTACAGGTTCATGTGTTTTCGGGTCACGGTAAAGACCTACATGACCGACTTTTGCTGTCGGAACCATACTCATAATACCGTCAACCATACCCAAACCTGCACGCAGAATCGGAACCAGAGCCAATGTCTTGCCGGAAATTCTATAACCGGTAGTTTTAGCGATAGGCGTTTCTACATCATAAGTTTCCAAAGGCAAATCTTTTGTAACTTCATAGCACATCAACATGGCTATTTCGTTAACCAACTCGCGGAAAATCTTGGTAGAAGTATCCTTAGAACGCATAATTGAAATTTTATGCTGAATCAAAGGATGATCAAACACATAAACGTTATCGTCGATTTTTCTCATTTGTTACAACCTTCTTTGTTTCTTTTAATTCTAATACTTAGTCTCTGTCAAAGCAAGGAAAAAACAGCATTCGATAAAAAGTGGTTTTATCGTCATTTTGTCCTTTTTTCAGGTGCATTCAGTGAGTTTTATCAACAAAATGCACAATTATATTTTTCTTGTGTTTTTGCATTTTCAAGCGAAGAAGGCACTGAAATCCCAAATATTAATAGGTTTTTCCCTATCCGGGTCTTAGATAATTGTTAATATTTTTATTTTTTTACCTTTAGCGCAATTTACAATTTCAGGCGACCCTCAGACTGCTTTTTGCTGTAAAAGTGCAATATAACAATTATGTAACAATTATTTGTCTTATATCCTTTTTTATCCGGTAAACATGACGTATTTTTATACTCTGTACAGGCAGCAAATGCAGGCAGATTACATACTCACTTACCGACAAACATACCGCAGCAGCCAGGCCGCGGGGATGCAGCAGCCGAACCAAAGACAGCGCATCCGAACCAAGTGCAGAAGGCAGCCGAACCAAGGTTCACAGCAGTAGGACCCGGGGCGGATAGTACTGCTTGTCCTTGTACCGGTGCACGGCGTTTAATGCACTTCAATCGCCATTTCCTGCAATTTGTTCTGCAAGGCAGCGCGTAATTTTTCAATCTGAAAATTGCCTTTAACCGAAATAAAAAACAAATCCTGCGGCTGACACAACGTATGCAATTTGTTTAAAAGTAAAGAGTCTACCTGCGCGAGATCGTTATGCAATAGATCCATTTTATTGGCAACATAAAGACGGGGAACTTCGGCTGCACCTATTTGTTTAAGTAAATTTTCTACGACTTCAAGTTGGGCGACAGCCTGGGCATCGGCAGCATCAAGGACCAGCAAAAGTAAGTCCGCTTTTGCCGCTTCCTCCAAGGTACTTTTGAAAGCTTCGATCAGATGATGGGGTAATTTCCTGATGAAGCCGACGGTATCAATCAGTAAGCTGTCTGTCGCCAATTTAGGCAACCATAAATGCCTACAGGCAGGATCAAGGGTGGCAAAGACTTGATTTTCCGTATATAAATCACTTTTGCATAAAGAATTGATTAGGCTTGATTTGCCGGCATTGGTATAGCCGACCACGGCAACCGTTAAAGCGCTTTTAGTCCGATGTTGGCGGACAATTTGCCGCTTTTTTCCTAATTCCGCCAGTTTTTCCCGTAATGTATTTATCCGTCTTTGAATATGACGGCGATCGGTTTCTTTCAAGCTTTCGCCCGGGCCTCTTGTGCCGATACCGCCTGCCAAACGGGAATTGAAGCCCAACATGAACTGGATGCGCGGTAAGCGATATTGCGCCTGGGCCAAGGCCACTTGCAGTTTACCTTCGGCGCTTGTGGCTCTGCCGGCAAAGATATCCAAAATTAAAAGTGAACGATCAATTATTTTCAACTTCGTATAATCTTCAATATTTCTCAATTGTGCCGGACTCAGTTCATCGTCACAAATTAAGCAGTTAGCTTTTAATTTTTCGGCCAGGTCTTTGATTTCTGCCAATTTACCTACCCCGATATAATATTTGGCGTCGATTTTATCTCTATTTTGATAAATTTCCGCCAGAACTTCTGCTCCCGCCGTATGAGCCAATTCTTTCAGTTCTTCCAAGCCGGCCAGAACTTCTTTTTCATCCTGCGTCTTCAGACAAACGCTGAAGCAGATTGCCCGCTCTTTTTCGTCGCCGTCATTTCGTTGAAAGAGTGTTTTTTCGGCCTGATTGGCCATTTTTTTGTTAGCCATAAAGTTTACCCCCCTTTTAATTCTGCTTATGCAGCAATTGTCTCAGTTCACTGTTCAAATCAGGGCTGAGATTATCCCATTCTTCCGTTTTTTCCCAAACTAATTTCTCCTGTTGAAAGAGAAGTAATACAGGCACAGTTTTAATCTTATACTTTTCGGTAAAATCGACAGTTTTTTCTACATTGATTACAAAAAAATCGACGTCATTGCTGTAGTTTTTGCTTAAATCCAATATTACGGGCAAATATTTATGCGCCGCTTCGGACCAATTGGTCACACCGAAGATAACCGTCGGCCTTTTGGATTTTGCTATCTCATCTGTAAATTGAGCGTTAAAATCAATTTTCAGGCGTTTATCTCCTAACAATTTAATAACTTCAAAATCGTTGGTATGCAGTAATTTTTCAAAATTGTTTGTCTCTTCTCGGGGTGAGGCGATAATTTTTTGCGTACTTTGAGGTAACGGCGTAAAGTTATCCTGTGATTTGTCGGTTTTTCCGTGAAAACAGGCTGTTAAGAACAAAGCTGCCGCTATCAGAGTTATATATAATCTGCTTCGCATTTGCATAGCTGCACATAATTCCCTTTCTTTCATCTTTAAATTATTATACATTTTTCCCGGTCTATTTTCTCGGTCTGTTTCCCTACCGAATTTTCCCGGCCGAAAAAATTGTTCTCCGGCCTGTTTACCTACCTGTCTCCCGGTCCGTTTTCCCGGCCGAAGCGAAAGCGAAAAAGTTGAAATTGAAAAATTTTTCATTCTGCAAACTTATATTTTATCTTCCTGCGTACAGCAAATATTGCAAGTTATTCGGCAGTCAGCAGTGCTTGTGCATGTTACTTTACGAATAATATGATAAAATAGTAAATGTTTTTATTTTAGACTGTTTACAGTTGGAGACGGAGTAACCCTATGAGCAAAAACTTGGATCGGAAGTTGCGGCATATACACAATTATCCCAAACGCGGAATTGATTTCATTGATATAACTACAGTTTTGAAGAATGCGCAGGATTTTCACGATTTAATTGCGGAATTGCAGGCTGCCTGTGCGGATTTGAATTTTGATAAAATTGTTGCTGCCGAAGCGCGCGGCTTTATTATCGGTTCTGCCCTGGCCTATGTTATGCAAAAAGGTTTTGTGCCTGTACGTAAAGCCGGCAAACTGCCTGCCGCTATTTACAAGAAAACATACAAGTTGGAGTACGGCGAATCGACAATTGAGATGCATAAAGATGCGTTGCAAGCCGGAGAAAGGGTGCTGTTCGTCGATGATTTGCTGGCTATCGGCGGTACGGCTGAGGCTGCTTGCGAATTAATCGAGTCTGCCGGAGCTGAGGTAGCAGGCGTGCTTTTCTTTGTTGAATTGGCGGGTCTTAACGGCCGTCAACGTTTGACTAAATATGACGTACGCTCTCTGTATCTTGTGCATGAGGATGACTTGAGTCAGGATTAATAATCCATCTTTGCGATTTTGCAGGCCTGCATTCTGCAGGCTTGTATTTGCAGCCTTGCAGTTTGCAAGCTTGCCCTCTCCGGTCTTATATCATCAGTCTTTTATCTGAAGCGTAAAGCTGCCAAGGTCACAGCACAGGCGGCGGCAGCATTTAAAGACTCGTTATTCGGCAGCATGGGTATAGTTAAGACGGCATCCAGATATTTTTGCGTTTCTTCTCTGATTCCGTTGCCTTCATTGCCGATAACTACAGCTAATTTTAAGGCGGCAGCAGCTGTCTTGCTTTGTAAGTAATCATAAATACTTTGATTGTTAAAACCGGTTCCAAGAATTTGATAATTATGCTGCTGCAAAAGGGAAAAAAGCTGCGCTGCCTCAATCTGCTCTACAAGCGGGACTTTGAACATGCCGCCCATAGCGGCACGAATAACTTTACTTTGCCAGGCGTGGACAGTTGCCGGCAGGGTGAAAATTGCTTTAATTCCAAAAGCGGCAGCTGAGCGAATAATGCTGCCCATGTTTCCCGGGTCTTGCAAGGCATCAAGAATAAGTACAATTTCAGCGGTCTGAAAATTTTTCACCGGCGGATAAAAGTTAAATGTTGTTTTATGAGTTAAAAGCGACGGTAAATCGGCCTGAGACGGAATTTGCATAACGGCCGCCCAACCTTGAGAACTTACGGTATTAACCAAACTTTCTAACAGCGAATCTTCTAAAATAACGCATTCACGGCCGTTGGAAATTGTCTTTTTTTCCTCTTCGGTTAATATGGACCACTGCTCTTTACTTAATAATACCGTTGAACAATTTGCAGCATAGCGACTCTGCAGCAATTCATGCACTAAGCGCTGCCCTTCAAGCAAACATAAGCCGGCGATTTTGCGCTTAGCTATGCTGAGAAAATATTTATACTGTTTGTTTTGTCTGCTGTTAATTATTTTCGGCTCCATCAAAATACCTGCACTCTTTCTGCGATATGAAAAAATCCCTCTATCTTCGCGAGACAAAGGGACTTTTCTGAAATATCTGCTGAAATTACTTGTTTTTAACCATCTCAACCAAGTTGGCAAAATCTTGAGCCTGATTCAAAGCCATATCGGCCAAGACCTTACGGTCAAGCAAAATACCTAAGCTCTTCAATCCGGCCATAAAACGGCTGTATGACATACCGTTCAAACGGGCAGCAGCATTGATACGAGCAATCCACAAGCTGCGGAAATCACGTTTTTTCAAGCGACGATGGGCAAAAGCATAATTACCCGACTTCCAAACCTGTTGCTTGGCGACTTTAAACAATTTACTCTTACGGCCATAATAACCGCGAGCCATTTTCAAAATTTTCTTGTGTTTGGCGCGTTGTGTAACGCCTCTTTTAACTCTGGACATTTACTTTTCCTCCACGCTCTACTTAGTTATAAGGAATCATTTGTCTAACGTTGTTAGCAAATTGACCGACCATCTCGGTTGAACCGCGCAAATTACGTTTTTGGCGTGGTGACTTACAAGTTAATTTGTGCTTCTTATCAGAGTGGAAGCGCATAACCTTGCCGCTGCCTGAAATCTTAAAACGCTTTTTGGAAGCGCTGTGAGTTTTTTGTTTTGGCATAAGAATTCCTCCTCAATATCTATTACCTAACTTAGAATAAGTTATTTAGTTTTTTTTGGAGCTAAAAACATGTACATGTTTCTACCTTCCAGCTTCGGTGCTTTCTCAATCACGCAACTATCGGCACATGACTCGGAAAATTTCCGCATTACTTCAATTCCCTGATCTATGTAGGTCATTTCCCGACCGCGGAACCTGATAGCTACTTTAACTTTATTTCCATCATCTAACCACTTGCAAGCATTTCTCCGTTTGAAGCTCAAATCGTGTTCATCTGTCGTCAATTTAAGCTGAACTTCCTTAAGTTCCTGAACTTTCTGATTCTTTTTCGCTTCTTTTTTGTACTTTTTCTGTTCGAATAAGTACTTACCGAAATCCATAATTTTGGCAACGGGATTAGTCGGATTGTCTGCTACTAAAACCAAATCCAAATCTGCTTCTTCAGCTTTGGCTAAGGCACTGCTCAAACTCAGTTCGCCTAATTGTTCACCGTCCTGGCCGATAACACGCAACTTATGATATGTAATAGCTTCATTGACCAGCACACGCTCTTGTTTCTTAGCGATGGTAACACCTCCTGTAATAAAAAAAACAGAGTCTCACGCTCTGTTCCAACAAGTTAAATCATAAAAATTCTTGTAAGAACCTCTTCACTGAGCTTGAGGTGAGATTTAATCTACTTTTCTCAACTATAATAAGCAATTAACGCCCTGTTGTCAAGGATAAATAAGTCTAAAATCAGAAATTTCACAATTATTGTTCGCTGTTATTGTTCGCTGTCCAACATGATATAAGAAAGTAAAGCCAAGCCGGCTGTTTCCGTTCTTAAAATTCTGGCGCCTAAATTCACTATATCGGCATTGTTGGCTGTAAAATAAGCAATTTCTGCGGGCGTAAATCCCCCTTCCGGGCCTACAACTACGGCAATCTGCTTGCGTTTCGGCGCTGTTAAAATCGATTTCTTGACAGTTTGCCAATATTTGGCCAGGCTTTGAGTCAAATCACTCTTTTCATAGGCTATCAGGCAATAATCAAATTGATATTTTTGAAATAGTTCTCGGCCGGCAATGCTTTTTTCAACTTTTACAAGTTGGCTGCGATGCGCCTGTTTGCAGGCGGCTAAGGCTATTTCATTGCGTCTTATTGTAATTTTTTCCGCTTTGTCCGCCTTATCTCTGGTAATGCTGCGTTCGCATTGCAAAGGCAAGATTTTGCTGACCCCCAATTCACAGGCTTTAGTGATAATGAATTCCAGCTTGTCACTTTTGGGCAAGCCCTGTACGAGAATTAGTTCAAAGGGTAATTCCGCTTTTTGTTCCTGCAAAGTCAATTGTTCTACTACAACGTGCGTCGGGCGAATTTCGCTGATAAAGCCCTGATAGTTATGACCTAAGCAGGCAACTGATATCTCTTCTCCTATTTCGGCACGTAAAACGTTAATTAGATGATGTGCCTGTTTTTCGACAATCGTGGTCATAAAAGCGCCGGGAAATTTGGAACTTTTCTCTAAACGGTCAACAAAAAAATGATGCATCAGTGTTTTCTCTTACTTTCTGTTGCTTGAACGTTTTTATGCAGTTCGTCGCTGATTAATTGTTTGAGGGCGGCATAATTGTAACCCGTTTCCGCTTCCGCTTGCGCCAATTCTTCAACTTCGGCCCTATCTTGTTCCGCCAACTGAGCTTCCTGTTCGGAAACGTCGGCCAATTCATCGATTAAAGTGTAATCAAGCCCCCAGTTGTGATGGACCATTTGTCCTTCGCCGCAGCAACCGGCGGAGGCTCTTTGCCACGCTGCCAAAATTTCTTCTTCGCTTAAGTTTTTCGTTTCTTCGCACAGTTGTTTGGCCCGGGCCATCGCCTGTTTATCGGCCTCTGTGATTGGTAAGTCGGCGGCAGCACTGTTCGTATCTTGCTGTTCATCGATGTAAGTTTCGCCGTCCCACTCGGTCAAGTTTTGGCTTTTGCCTTCACCGTAGCAGCATTGGCAGGCGTTTTCCCAGCTGTGCAGCAAGTCCTGTGATTTTACTTTTTCTCCCTGTTTGACGGCCGCTTTGACTGCCGCCATGATTGCCAAATCTTCGGCGCTAATTTCGTTGTCCACCATATTTTCCTCTTTCTGTCGTCTTTATTATAGCAAATATAATTTCTGAATAATAAGGGGGCGGGGATAAGAAGCTGTAGGATGATCAAAAACCAGATTAGGAACAAGCGCCGATCGAGACAGATAAAAGAGTTGCTTAGTGCACCTTGCCTGAAGTAGGCTTTCCTTGTTTGTAGTTATTATCGTTCTACTTGCTGAACAATCTTTACTTTCAAATATTTTTGTCGAAAAGCTCTTAAAATAAGGCTTGCTATGTTTCAAATACTAAGCAATGTATGTACAATAATGCTTAAGAAAGCATATGTGCTTTAGAAACTACAGAAAATTATCGTGTTCGGCGACGTCAACAACTAAGGCATGAAATAGATTCGCTATATTAATTGAACAAACAAATATAAATAGATTAAGAATATATCGCAATCGGTATTACAATCATTGCTGGACCTTTTATTTTTGTTTTAAATTCTGGAAGGTTAAATTGTTCTACTTCACCTGACTTAAATCCTGCGAAAACTTCTTCTAACATTTTCTCAGACAACAAAGATAATGTGGTTTTCCGTAAAAGATTAATACTATTTGAATCATTCTCACATATAGCAATTACTTTGCCTAAAACTTTAAAAGTACCACCCAATATTTCTGAAATATTATCATTTGACAAGTACTGTTCCTGCGTTGATAATACAATCTCACCTTGTTCACTAGACAAAATAAAGTCTATAGTACCGCTATGTTTTAACTCATCTGAAAATAATTTTATCTGTTTAACAATCTTTTGGTTTTCCTTTTCTTGAATCTTTGATTTATTTTTATTTCCTAATTGAGTTTCTTCAGAAAATATATCTGCTAGTTTATAAATATCAGCAAAAGCATCCAAAAATTCAATTAAAGGATTTTTTTGTAATTCTCCTTCAAGTTCGACAAAATCACCTATCGTCAACTTTCCAATATCAAAATTATTTTTTAATATTTTGTTTTTCGATATATATCCACGAAATTTAGATAATAAAGAAACATTGGTGTGAACTTTTTCCTTAGAAGTACTATTATTATACTGAGTAGTTTTTTGGTTTGCAATATCTCCTTTAAAATCAATCTTCAAAAATTTACTAATAATCGAGTTTGCAGAAATATCAACTCCTGCTGTGTTTTTCTTAATGTTATCAATATTTTCTACAGAATTGATCTGACTAACCTTTGAAAAGCCATCATCTATAATAGCTAACATATCTATAACTATTTTTTCATTAATATATATTGGCACAATAAGTGAATCTCTATTATACTCTACCACTTTATTTCCTCCCATATTACAACTATGCCTTATACTCTCCCGTAGCCTCTTTTATCATACCATCATGCCAATCTATCGTTTCTAATGGCATTTTGTGGTATTTGTCAAAAATTTCATACTCTCGCAATGGTATTTCTTTGCCAATTGAAATTTTTTTTGCTTTTTTCTGCTCATATTTGTCAAAAAACTTTACAGCATTATTCCATCTGTAATAATTCAGTTTATCTAATAAAACATCTCCAATTTTTGCTAAAACTCTATTATTACTATTCTGTATCCTAAGCTTCCCTACTATACCACAACTGTTAATTTCTATTTCATATATCTTATCTTGATTCTCCATATCTCTTCACCTCTTATACTTACTATAATTTTTATAAATATTCCATATCATTCCATTTACTGTCGATAGTGCAAAAAAAACAAATACTATTCCCACTTAATTTCTTCATTAACTTTTTGGTGAATATCTACTCTATTAACAACATCGATTACATTTACTAACCAACCATTTAATGTACAACTTCTGATAAATTCATCAATTCTATTAACTCCATTCATTTCTTTGAGTGTTACAACAACACCAAACCTAACTCCTATACCATCTTGAGGAGCTAATCGGTTATTTGTCTTTACTTCCATACCCCAGTTTTTATTTCTATAAGAATCTTTTGGTATCATTCTTTTTGTAGCACTCTCTGCGATATACTTTACATTATCCCATTTTCTAAACTGTTTTCTGGCTTCACCTTCCAAAAGATAATTTCTTTCTTCCTCTAAGGTGTCTTCTGTATTCTGTTTATCTCCCTTAATATCCTTGATTTTTTTATCATCCCCTATTCGCCCAAAATGCAAATTCAATTCTGTATTTGTATAGTCAACACCTTGCAATCTATCACACAATGGAAAATAACACATAGTAGCCTTTGCAATATATGGGTACTTGTTATCCTTTAGAGGCACTGGAAAATCGTAGCTATAAGTATTCCATTTTTCACTAACGTCTGATACCACAAATTTTATTTCATCATCTCTTGTTTGAATAATATCATTTATATGAATTGGTACAACTCCATGCCCATATAAAGCAACTTCCTCAGGAGTCGGTTTTTCATCCCAACCTCTTGCAGCGTCAATAATCATGGCTTTTGCAACTTCTCTATTAAGTCCCAACACATCAATTAAATAAGATAATTTTCTCGCAATCCAAGGTGCAGCATAAGAAGTGCCAGCAACACTTGCAGCCCCTAAAGGTTCACAAACCTTAATGTACTCTTCTTCACTGCCACCATAATAACTCACATCAGGCTTTGCAAAGAAAGATAATACTAATCCTTTACGAGCATATTTAGTAGACAGACCATTCTTACTGACTGAATTTACAACTAAACTATTAACAGAATCTGCAGGAGAGCCTATTTTTACTATATCTGCACTTGGTTTATTTGTTCCTGCAATAACAAATATTACATTGTTTTCAAACTGAATTTTATCTAATGTTGCAGCTTCAGCAGAAATAAAATTATCATTAATTTCCTGATTACTACCAAGTGAAATATTCCAGACTTTTATATCTGAATTATTTATTACAATACTCTTTATTTTCTTTATTAT
>CABKML010000024.1 GCA_902373515.1 uncultured Eubacteriales bacterium
AGGACTTCAATTTCTCGATGTGTTTGAGTATATTTCAACACATTTTGAGTGGCAGTGAAAGTATGATTAAAAATGTAGCACATATAGGCTTTACCGTCAGTAATTTGGAGAGAACCGTCGCTTTTTATCAGGATGTATTGCAAATGGTTTGTGTCGGCCACTTGGAAATGGCAGGCAAAGAAACTGAGGCATTATTTGCGCAGCCGGGAACTAAAATTAAAGTGGCATACATGAAAAGAAGCGCCGATGCTGCTGATCCGGCTGTCGAACTTATCGAATTTATCAGCCCCGAAATTGAGAAAAGCCCGTGCAGTTTATTCCGAACCTCAATTTCCGAGTTATGCTTTCAGGTGGAAAATATCGACGCTTTTTATCAGCGCTTGTTGGATAATAATGTGGAAGTCTTATCAAGTCCGCAATTTTATGATGCGACGGCATACGACATGGGTAAATCACGCACTATTTATTTCAAAGACCCTGACGGCATTATTCTGGAAGCGACGGAAGAAGTTTAAGCTCTCCCCGGCGACAGGGCCTTTCGCCGCCATCCTTTTAAGTTGTAAAATGGCGGTAGGTACTTTGTCGTAACCTGAAACGGAGGGAAATGCTGATGGTAAAAAAAGAACGTTGTGCAGTATTTGCAGGGGCGCCGATCGCTGACTATAAGCGGATAAAAGCCTATTTGCGGCCCGATGACTATATTGTTTATTGTGACCGCGGCTTAAGACATAAGCGGGCCTTGGACTTGCCGGCGGATTTAATTGTCGGCGACTTCGACTCCTGCACTCCGGCCGGGGAAACTTGTGAAATTATTGTACTGCCACGAAAAAAAGATGACACGGATAGCTTGGCGGCAATTAAGGTTTTATTGGAGCGTGGCTATCGCGATTTTTTATTAGCGGGAGTTATCGGGGAACGCCTGGACCACAGCTTGGCGAATTTGGCAATTTTATTGTACCTGGAAGAAAGACAGGCTGAAGGGAAAATAATCGACGATTACGGTGAAATCAGCCTCATCGGCAGACAAACGGCGGAAATTGAGAACGACTATTCCTATTTTTCTTTAATTAATATTTACGGCACAGCCAAAGGTATCAGCATCATTGATGCGGCCTATCCTCTAACTGATGCTGAAATTACCTGCAGTTATCCTTATGGAGTCAGTAACGAAGTGCTGCCGGGGAAAACGGCAAAAGTTAAAGTGGCGGAAGGACATCTTTTGCTGCTTAAAATTAGATAAAACTGAGTAGCGGTACTAATAAAAAGCCGCCGGACGAGGCCCTTGTGCATTCGTCGGCGACTCTTTCAGCTGTTAATTAAGCAGCATTCGATTTACATAAATAACATTTTCTCCGCCCCGTAAGTACGCTTTTCCGCCTGCAAAGCCAAAGTGCAGATGGCATGCCAGGGACCGACATATTCCGGTTGGAAGAAGAAATCCTGCATGGATAATTCCGCCAAAGTGTTTTTATTGAAAATAGCCAAAGAAATAATATTGGCATATTGGGTAATATCGAATTGCGACATAAATTGAGCGCCCAATATTACCTTAGTTTCAGCATCATAATAGATTTTGCTGTAAAGCGTATTCACAGCTTCTGCCGGTTGGTCCAAGAAAGTCGGGCGGACTCTTTGCACGAGATAAGTAGAAGCAACTTTGCCTTGATAGGAACTGCAGTTGGCGGAATTAATACCGCTTGTAGCAAAATGATAATCGAACAAAGCCAGAGCCGAAGTGCCGGAAACAGCCTGGACAGTTGCTTTCTCACCCATAGCATTCTTAGCTGCGACTATTCCCTGCCGTCTGGCGTTTGTCGCCAAAGCAATGGCGGCTTTTTGCCCGGTGGGAGCATATTGAATATAAGTGGCATCACCGGCAGCATAGACATCCTGCGCGGAAGTTTGCTGATAAGCGTCGGTTAAGATGAAACCGCGTTGATCCAAGTCAACTAAACCCTTAAGCCAAGCAGTATTCGGTTTAATACCGACAGCGATAATGACTGTATCACAAGGATAAGTTCCCTTGTCGGTTTTAACAGCCGTAACTTGACCGTCAGAACCTGTAAATTCAACAACACCCTCGCCGCCTCTGAAGGTTAAATTGTGCTTTTGCGCATCAGCGGTCAAAATATCGGTGAATTCCTGATCCAAATAAGTCGGTAAAATCCGCTTTTGGAAATCAATAACGGTAACTTCCTTGCCGGCCTTGGCATAAGCTTCAGCCGCTTCAATGCCGATATAACCGCCGCCGATAACGACAACTTTCCGAGCAGAGGCCATTCTCTTTTTAATTTTGTCAGCCCAAACTTCACCGCGCATGTAGTAAACATTAGCCAAATCCGCACCGGCAACTTTGAGGGGAGCGGGAATTGCGCCGACGCCCAAAATCAATTTGTCGTAACTTTCGCTGCCTGCACCGTTGGCATCAGTGTATGTCAAAATGTGCTTGGCTGCGTCAAAACCGGTGACAGTTGTGTTGACGTGAATATGGACACCCTGATTTTTGTAGGATTCTTCATTCGCGTAATGAATTTTGCTCAAACAGGAAGACTCACCTTCCAAATAGGATTGAATACCGCAAGAAAGGAAAGAAGCTGTTGCCCCGGCTTCATACAGATGGATTTCTGCTTGCGGTTCTCTTTCCAAAATGGTTTGCACGGCCTCGTAGCCGGCGTGAGATGTGCCGATAATTGCATATTTCATATATTAAATACCTCCTGATATTGTCTGATTGCTTAATTCTAAAGGGGAGGCTGAGGCAAGTAAGTGGCAGCAATCACTTGTTTAAATATGCGCCGATATTGTCCGGTTGTTTGTGATTAGCGACACGGAAGCAGAAAAAAGTCGCCCGATTAGAGGCGACTTTAACTATAGGCACTGCAGGAGGCTGCACCGGGATTTAAGCGGAAAAGTTGCCGCTTTCCACATCGCGGATAAAATCAGCCAAATGCTTGTAATAGACATCAGGATTATCCACCATGTGATGATGGCCGCCGTCGGGTGTAGTTACAAGCCGGGCATGCGGAATTTCCTTCTGCATAATCGCCGCACTGCTCAGCGGCATCGTTTCAATTTCGCCGAAAGTCAGGAGCGTCGGAACTTGAATATTTTTCAACTGTGAACGGAAATGCCAGTCTTTCAGCTTACCGGTAATCACGAATTCATTGTCCCCCTGGAAAGCGTTATAAACGGCAGAACCGCCCAAATCATACAGATGAGAAAGCTTGGAAGGCTGTTTACGATCAACAAAATTAATGTTCAGGATATGGACATCCTCCTGATAACGCTTGTTGCTGTAGTCGTTAGCAGCTTCACAACGGCGCATGAAATCAATTTCCGTCTGCGGCAGAACTTCCTGCCGGCGCCGATTGACCGCCGCCACATATTCATCAATTTCATCGACCATGGAAGAAATAATTCCTCCCTTGAGGTGTTTCCCGTATTTGACGGCATACTCCTGCACCAATAAACCGCCCCAACTTTGACCGATAAGATAGAAGTTATCCAAGCCCAACTTCTCTCTAACTTCATCCACTTCGTCTAAAAAATATTCGTATGTTAAATATTCGGCGGCAATCTTCGGGTCGGAATAATCCGGCTGATCGGAATAAAGCGAGCCCAACTGATCGTACATAGTTACTTGAACGTCCAAGCCCTGCTGCTTAAGTTGATAAGCGGCATCTTCCCAATATTCGTGCGTGCCGCCCGGGCCTCCGTGCAAAGCTAAAAGATGAATGTTGCCTTGGCCTTGAGTGTTGGTCCATAAATGGTAACCGTTGTTTAAAGTAATAATTTTTGTGCCGACTTTCATAATAATCTCCTTCTGTCCGGAATTACTTTATTCTACCGCTTTTTGTGATTGAAAAAAACTATGAAAACAGCAGGATAATTACGCATAATTATAAACAACCGTTATTTGATATTAACTTGAAAATTCCGGGAAAAGTGAATAATATTATTGAGTAATAAAGCCTTTATAGGCAACAATATTCAACAGAGGAGAGCACATATGAGAATTAAGCGGGATAATTATCTGCAACAGCTGATAGCCTACCGTTTTGACGGATTGGTAAAGGTTATTACCGGTATCCGGAGATGCGGTAAATCCTATCTCCTTAAGAATATATACAAAGATTACTTAATTAGCGACGGGGTGAAAGAGTTGAATATTATTGTGATTGAACTGGATTTAGCAAAAGATATTAAATATCGCAATCCGCTGATTCTTTCATCTTATGTTAGAGAAAAAGTGGAAAACAGCAAAGAGGAATATTATCTTTTTGTGGATGAGATACAAATGTCGGATAAGGTGCCTAACCCGTATAATTCCGACGGTAAGAAAATTACTTTTTATGATGCCCTTAATGATTTAAGAAGTTTGACGAATTTAGACATTTATGTCAGCGGCAGCAATTCGATGATGTTGTCGAGCGACGTTCTGACGGAATTTAGAGGTCGAAGTGATGAGATAAGAGTACATCCGCTCAGCTTTTCCGAATATTATTCGGCTGTAGGCGGCGAGAAAAATGCCGCTTTTGATGAATACTCGTTTTACGGAGGTATGCCGCTGGTACTGTCAAGGCCGAATAAAACGGCCAAGATGAATTACCTTAAATCATTATTATCGGAGGTATATATAAAGGATATTGTAGAGCGTAAAGGCATAGAAAGACAGGATATATTGGAACAGGTTCTGGATTTACTTTGTTCGTCGCTCGGTTCTTTAACAAATCCGAGCAAAATTGCCAATACGCTGAAATCACAATGGCGGGAAGCGGTATCGGCCAACACTATCAGGGCATATATAGGACATCTGGAAGATGCTTTTCTTTTTTCGGAAAGTAAGCGATATGATGTAAAGGGTAAGGCCTATTTTGATTCCCCGAATAAATACTATTGTGAAGATATAGGTTTGAGAAATGCAAGAATAGGTTTTCGACAGCAGGAAATAACTCATATTATGGAGAATATTATTTATAACGAGCTTATTATCAGGCAATTTTCTGTTGATGTAGGCATTGTTTACTCCAGAACCGTCAATAAAAACGGCAATTCCGTTCGGACAGCGAGAGAAATAGATTTTGTAGTAAATTCAGGTGATAAAAGAACTTATATTCAATCGGCTTATGCTATGTCTACTGCAGAAAAAAAAGAAACCGAGCTCAAGCCGTTTACGCTTACAGGTGATTTTTTCCCGAAAATTGTAGTCGGAAAAGATGTCGGTAAGAGGTGGTATGACGATTGCGGCATTTTGCACATTAATGTAATTGATTTTCTTTTGGATCGAGAACTTATATAGAGCTTACAATAACTTTTTGTGATTGAAAAAAACTATTTTCGAGTATAAACTGGTATTGAGGGGTTCTTTATCCACAGAATTGTGCGATAGCAAGCGGCCCGATTAAAGAAAGAGATAGGCGAAGATGGTTATGAGTAATTCAAAGTTGAGTAAACGCAATTATAAGCGCCGGACTGATAAGGCGACTCAGTCGTCGAGTGCTCAGATTAAAGATGCGCATAAGGCAGCGGTACTGACGGTAGGTGCTGCAGGTGTACTTGTCGGAGCCTCGTTGGTATTCAATCCGACAGCGGTTATGGCGGAAAATGCCGATCAGCCGGTTAAGCCGGTCAAGCCGCAGGAATTGAAAGAACAGGTGCAGCAGCAGAATGTTGCCGCGGCCACGTCCGGGAGTAAAGTCAAGGTTGTAGACAGGCAGTCTCAAACTGAAAAAGCAGCAGCTTCAGGTTCACAGGATAATAAAGCTGCGGAAGATAGGGCGACTGCACCGAAAAATGATGCAACCCAAGCCGATAAAACTATTAATATTTCACAGCAAAATAAAGACAAAGTTCCCAATATGTATAGTTGGGGCACGGCCGATAATGTTTTCAGTAAAGACGGCAACAAGCTGGATGTAACAATTAACATTGCCAAGCCGGAAGAGGGTAAAATCAGCCGGGTGGTAGTTTTCCCGGCCGTTAATAATGATTTAACCTCCAAGAATATAAAAAACTCTATTGATTATGATTCCAGCGATAAAGATGCCCATCGTAACTATTCGGGCGTTTATGCATTTACTAATAACGCCGACGGCAGCGCCTGCCTGAAAATCAACGAGAATTTCCGTGACGGGCAAATCGGTGCGGCGACTAAATACGCCGGCAATAGAAATATTGCCGTTTATGTAACCAAAATGGTCAACGGCAAAGAACAGGAAGTTCTGCTGTACCGGACGAATGTCTGGCGGGCAGGAACCTTGGTTCCACCCAAATCCGCCGGTTCTATTGTCCTCAAATACAATGAGAAATTAACGGCAGACAAGCTGCAGGAGCAACTGAAAGAAGCAGCTGCAAATCAACCGACGGAAGCTGACAATAATAAAACTGTCAACGAGCAAATTGTTGCAGCAAGTACAGCACCTAAAGTGGGCGTAACTAGTAAAGATAAGAAATTTACTAATACACCGGATAAGCCGGAGGAGAAGCTGCCGCAGAGCAAATATGCTTATGATCAAAAGGCGACAGATGCCGTTAATCAGGTGCAAAAAACTGAAACTACGGTTGCCGGTAAGCAGGAAAATACTTATGCCACGGGCACTTCGACAGTTAATACCAATTTAGTTACCGATCAGGGCCTCAAATCTCCCGATATTCCGGTGACTGTAGCACGTTATGATGACAGAATAGAAAAACCGGTTGTCGATGATCCGACAGCTTTGACGGAAGAACAACGGAACGAAATTAAGCAAAAACTGGCGAGATTGAACAAAGTGGCCACCGATGCCGTGCAGTTTGATGATCAGGGCAACGTAACGATCAAGTTCCAAGGTGTGGAAGAAAGTAAACTGCCGAAGTTAAAAGTGAGCGACTTGGTAATTAAGCGCTTACAGGAAAAAGAGATTGTCGTTCCTGCCAAAGATAAGGCGACAGTAATTTACAATCCTATTGGCTACTCCCAAGCTGAATTGGAACGGATGAAAGACGCAATTTATCAGGCCAACAAGGATAATCCGAATTTGCATCTGACCTCCAAGGACCAAATTAAGCTCAGTTATGTCGACGGAAATACAACCGTAGGTAAGAACATACAGGGTATTTCCAACGGCATGGCAGAAAATACAATCACCGTTGAAATTAAAACGGACAAAGCTCAGGTTTCTTTCACTTCCGATGTGAAAAATGAGAAATTGACCCGTTTGGTTGATATTCGGAAAGATTATGATGTCAGCTGGACCAAGCAGAAAATGGACGGCCGTGAGAGCGATGAGGGCTTTGAGTGGAGCGAGGATCATAAGACTTTAATTTATCGCTATGATTCGTCCAAGGCTATAAGCTTCAAGAGCGGAGAGGTGTTGAAGCTGTTGCAGGCAACTGCGAAAAAGGGTAACGACGGTCAGCCTTTAGTCCAAGGCTTAAGAGATTTAAAGGGTGATGAAGGCAGAACTTTAGAACGCGAAGGTAGAAACGGCAAGCCGACAAAGTCACATATGCATTATGTGCTGGATGAAAATGATCAACCTACCGGCGTTTTGGATCTGGGCGTGATGGGCGGACCGTATTGGAACGGTGATCCGGCAGTTACAAATTCGGATAAAGACTTAGGTGAGAAAGAAGCGAAAGTCGGCAAATATACTTGGGATAAAGAGGCTCAACCTATTGAAGTAGCGGCTAAAGACAATCAGGTGTTTAAGGCCAGATTGTTCGTTGCGCCTTATGAAATGAGTTATTATACCTCACTATACGGCAATCCGCGCAATACTACGAAAGCCATTAATGTGATTTTTGTGCCGCAGACGAAAAATAAGAAAAAGGATTTGGCTGCTGCCGTTGATAAGTATAAATTGGCGGAAGATACGAAAAAACCGACAAATTCGGCTTACTATAATGCCGATCAGGACAAGAAAGATGCCTATGATCAAGCTTTAAAGCATGCCAAAGAGGTTCTGGAACGCCAAGCTATTAAAGGTAATGATGATGACAGCAAGTTAAGCGAACAGGATAAGGCCGATATTGATAATGCAGCCATTAAGCTACATAAGGCCGAACAGGAGCTCAACGGTCAGGCGACTGACAAAGCCGACCTGCAAAAATCCATAGACGCTAACGGCAAACGTCCTGAAGGCTCAAATCCGGCAGTCGCCGGGACTGTGACGGCACCGGAATATCAGAATGTTACGGATGTTGTTTTCCTTAAGCCTGACGGTCAGCCGGATACGGAAAAGAATAATAAAGCACAGCAAGCTAAAGCCAAATACGATCAGGCATTGGCGGCAGCGAAAAAAATAAATGAAGATCCGAACGCTACGCAAGAAGAAACGGACAAGGCCAAAGCCGAATTGAATGCGGCCAGAGAGGCTTTGAAGGAATTCAGCACTAATAAAGACAAGCTGAACGCCGCTTTAGGACGATTGGGCAAGGTCAATACCGGTAAGAGCGAAACGGGTGTAGAGGACGAAACAAAGGCGGATCCTATTTATCAAAATGCGACTGCCGAAGAGAAAAGAGCTTATGCTGACGCTTTGGCCAAGGCCAAACAATTGGCAGCCGATCCGAACGCTTCCCAAAAAGATGTCAATCAGACGGTTGAAGCTCTGAAGCAGGCGAAAGCAGCCCTGGACAAACGTGCTACCAATAAGCAAAAATTGGATTCCGGCATCCACCAAAGCTTCGACAATCCCGAACCTGACAATGAGTCAAAGCGCAGTGTTTTCTACAAAAACGCTAAAACCAAGGCGGATAACAACGATCAGGACGCAAAAACGGCCATCGATAATTACGATCAGGCCTTACAGGCGGCCAAAGAGCAGTTGAAAAACGACAAAGCGACGCAGAAACAGGTGGATGAAGCTTTGCAGAAGTTGCAGGATTCCGAAAAAGTTCTGCATGAAAAGTATCAGACGAATGTCAACGATTTAACTAAAGCTTTGGCGGATAACGTTACGAATTATTTGAATCCGGCTTATTTCAACGCCTATAACAAAGCCCAAAAAGGTGATGAACAGGCGAAAAAGGATTTCCAAGCCTACAATGAAGCTTATCAAAAAGCCAAGGCTTTGAAGAAAAAGTTGGAACAAATGCAGCAAACGCCGGCCCAAGCTCCGACGCAAGAGGAAATTGATGCGGCGAAGAAGCAACTGAACGATACAAGAGCAATAATCGATAAGTATTCTACAGATGATAAAGACTTGCAGAATGCAGTTGATGACGATACTACAGTGCAACAAACTCCTGCTTATAAAAATGTAACAGCATGCAGTAACGATAATTCGGATCCTGAGGCTAGTGAAAAAGCCAAACAGGTGCTGGAGCGTTATGAGAATGCGCTGGAGCATGCCCGGGCAGTTTTAGGCAATAAATTGGAAAAGGATATATACAAGAGCGGAGACAAGCAGGGGCAGGAAATCCCGACAAGCAATATCCCGAATAAGGACGGTGATGTTCTCGACCCGCATTATTTAGACGATATTCAATCGCATGCCAAGGGTGAAGCTTTGCAGGCGGACGTGGAAGCGGCGCTCAAAGAATTGCAGGAGGCGACACAGGCATTTGCTGCTTATAACACCGATACGCAGAAGCTGCGCGATTCTGTCAATAAGGATGATCGGACGAAGGCCGGAGTAGGCTATAAAAACTCCGCCGATCCGAATAAAATCTTTACCAGCGGAGCTGACAGCGGCAAAGAAGATCCGTCGACCTATGATCAAAGTAAAGCGTTGGCGAAAAAATATGACGAGGCTTTGGCTACAGCTAAAGTCGTGTTGAATAAGTCCGATGCTACTCAGGCAGAGGTCAATGCTGCTTTGAAAGCTTTGGAAGATGCCCGGAAAGATGTGGAAGGAAATGTTTCTTCGACCGCTGATTTGAAGGATTTAATCAATACAAACAACTTGGATGATATGAAAGATTCGCCGGCTTATCGGAATATGGCGGAGCAGAGCTTCAGAAAGCTTAAAGCTGACGGCAGCGGCTATGAGCCGGACACGGAGAAAAATGCCAAGGCGAAGGCGGCAAAGGAGAAATTTGATGCCGCTTATAAGCAGGCTAAGAAATTAATGGCCAAAAACGAAGATGAGCAGCCGGCAAATCGCCCGACGCAAAAAGAAATTAATGAGGCCTGGAAGGCGCTGAATGAGGCGGCGAAAGGTTTATCGGCGTTCAAAAATGAAGGTGAATTTGCAACCGATACGCAAAAACTGCAAGATTTGGTGCAAAAAAGCGAGAGCAATGATCCGGCTACAGGTTTCCAAGTCGATCCGGCGTATTTGAATGCTTTGTATGACAAATCTAAATCGCAAGCGAATCCTGCCGCATTAACCGCTTTTAATGATGCTTTGACGGCGGCGAAGAATTTGTTGGATTCGACCGGAAATACCTGTTCTGATACTATGTGCAGCAGAGCGTTGCCGTCGCAAAAAGCCGTCGATGAAGCTTTTGATAATTTGCAAGATGCGATCAAGGCGCTGAAAGAGCAGTACAAGACGAATACGGAGGCCTTGCAAAACGAGAAGGACTATTGTAACGACAGCTTACCTGCTACACCGGAGTATAAAAACGCCGTGAAGGATCAAAGTCAGGAGGCCCAACAGGCAGTAGCGACATTTAACGAGGCTAAGCAGAAAGCGGACGAATTGCTTAACAATCCGAACGTGACTCAGGAAGCTGTAGATAAGCAATTGCAGGCTTTGCAGGCAGCACGTCAGGCTTTAGAAAAATATCAAACTGATGTTGAACCTTTACAGGCTGAAGTTGATGATAAAAACGGGCAGCTTAAATTTGAAGATTCCGTTCCTTATAAGAACGCTTTGGCGCAGGCACAGACAGCTCAAGGCGATGATGCTAAAGCCAAACTGGCGGATTATAATCAAAAATTACAGGCAGCCAATGATCTTATTCGGAAAGTAAAAGAACCGGATGCTAATTTGCCGGCAGATCAATGCCCGACCAATGAAGATGTGCAAAAAGCTTTGACAGATTTGCAGGCGGCAAAAGAGGCGATCGGTAATGCTTTCAAGACGGATATTACCGTTTTGCAGAA
The DNA here is from genome assembly GCA_902373515.1 of uncultured Eubacteriales bacterium. GTDB lineage: Bacteria > Bacillota > Clostridia > Saccharofermentanales > Fastidiosipilaceae > Amygdalobacter > Amygdalobacter indicium. Next base: position 11,036 of record CABKML010000024.1, read on the forward strand.
GGAAATTAATGATCAGGACGATACGGGTGCAGCTTATGTGCCGCAGTTTGCCGATACTGTTCAATATAAGAACTTATTGGCCAAAACTGTCGACGGGCAGAAGCATCCTGATTTGACAGCTTATGAGCAGGCTTTGCAAGTTGCCAACGATTTGATTAAGCAACAGCAAAAGCCGGCTGAAGGTCAACAGGGACCGACACAGGCGCAGGTTGATGAGGCCTTAAGTAAATTGCGGGAGATAAAATCTAAAATCAAGCAGAATCATAATACGACGACAGTTGATTTGCAGAATGAAGTTAATACGGACGATGATTTCCAAAACAGCCCGACTTACAGGAATGCTGCAGCTGCTGCAGATCCGGCCGGCAAGCAGGCAATTAACGCCTATCAGCAGCAATTGCAGGCAGCGCAAGAACTGTTGGATCTCTTTAATAATCCGCAGACACAGGATGACAAACGCCCGACGCAAGCGCAAATTGATGCAGCGTTGCAGGCCTTGAAGCAGGCAAAAGCTGTATTTGATAAGTATTCGACAAACGTTGCGGCTTTGGCAGCTGAAACGGCCAAGTCATCCGATCCGGCTGTTCAACCGCCGACTGCAGGCAGCTTTGAAGCAAGCGTGGAATTCAAGGATGCAAAAGACAGGAAAGATCCGGCTTCTCAAGCTTTGGTGCAAAAGTACGAAACAGCTTTGGCCAATGCGCGGGACATATTGCAGAAACATAAAGATCCTAATGCTTCAGCAAAAGATAAGCCGTCTCAGGCTGAGGTTGATGCGGCCCTGAAAGCTTTGCAGGAGGCCAAGTCGGCAATAGTTAATTCTTATACGCCGCCTTTTGTTGCTATCCCGGCATCTTTCTACGCCGAAGAGATTGCGCAACAGACAGCTGATGGCGGCAGCCTCCGTCAGGTTCACGGTGAACTTTTGAAAGGTAAAGTGGCCAAGACCGGAGAACAAGCCGGTATGTTCAGTGGCTTAGGCGGATTAAGCGCTTTGTTGGGTATAGGTTTGGGAGCAGCGAAAAGGAGAAAAAGACGTTAAGTTTCTGAAACTTTAATTATCTTCGCTTTCAGCGCAGCGTTCGTTTGAGGACGCTGCGTTTTTTGTGTGAAGTGCCGGTTCAGTAAGACGCGGGCAGGCATTCGGTAAAAGTTTTATAATTTGCTCTTTTAACAAATTTGTTATATAATGCGATAAAAGTTGACGATTTGTTAAACAATAAAAGATTTGTGGAGAGCGGAGGATTATATGGAAATAACAAGTTTGAGCTTAAGTGTACGTGATTTCGGCTGTAATGTGGTTTTCGCACCGGAATTGCAGAAACCGGTGGAGATTGTCAATTTTGCTGAATATTTCACGGTAAGCGTGCAGGATGGCAGACTGAAAATTGAGCAATCCGCACCGTATGTCCGTAAAGTTACAAACTTAACAGATTTTTTCACTTCTCGCCGGGTACTGATTCGTTTGCAACAATCAGCTTTTGAATTGCTTACGGTTAATTGTTGTGCCTATGTGCAAATCAACAAGCTGCAACTGCAGCAATGCTCCGTTAAGGCTGTTGCCGGCAGTGTCCGTTTACATGATTGCAAGGTGAATAAATTGCTGCTTAAAGGTAATGCTGCTTCTTTTAATTGTGAGACTTTGGGAGAAATGGAAAATGTTAATGTTAATGTCAACCGCAGTTCCCTGCATTTCAGCGAGCTTTCTGTACGGGAAGCGGAATTTAACGGAGATTGTTCGGCTTGTAATTTTCATAATGTGCAGATAACGGAAAAGTTGAATCTGGAGTTGTGCAACACTTCTTTTTCCTGGAATGATCCGCCGCAGGAAGCTAATGTTGATGTCAGTAATGATAATAGTGTCGTGCGCTATTATGGCCGCTTGTTACATTCCGGCAGGTCGACCTGTCAAAATGATGATGTTTTACGTTTGAATATCCGGAGTAACAATGTCAACAGTTCGGTGAAATTAGGTTAAAATTTGCTCTTTCAGGTGCCGCAGGGGCGGGGAAGTCTTTGCCTGCAAGTCACATTGTCACAAGCTTGTAATAGCTTAAAATCGATTTTGCTCTTACAATGACCTATATATTGAATTGAAGTAGGTTTGTCGGCATGAATTTCAGGCAGAGTAATAAAGTTGCAGTTATTGTTTTAATCAGTTTTTTTGCGGTATTGAGCATTTCGCCATGTTTGTGCGCGGCAGCAACAGATCCGGGCGCTCCGGCAGTTCAAACGACAGGTGTTTTGCCTGCTGAACCGGCGGATAATCTGGAGAAAAAAGAGGAAAATGATACTTTTATTACCTTTCACCGCAAGCAGGATTTAGCGGTTAAAAATCCATTCTCGGAGATTATTTCGGAGGCGGAAATTGAAGCGTTGGATGATAAAAAATATGAAGCAGCAATTACAAAGTTCTTTTTTACAAGGGATGGAGCGAATGCTCAACCTGAGCCTTTAACAAAGCTCGATATGCCGAAAGTCAAGGGAAAATTAACTGTATATATGGCGTTTAAGCATGCTGATGAGCATGGACGCCCGCAAGGTGTATTTGCTACCTGCGGTCAAAACAGGCACGTGCCTCCGTTGCAAGATGGCAGTATTTACGCCGGTTCGGATACTTTGACAAAATATGATACACAATCTTTCACTATGGAATTTAACGGAAAAGTTGTAGCGCAAAACAGCTTAAAGGCTGTACAAATAAATGTTGATACCTTTAAAAATAATGTATATATGAAAATGACATATGATGTTGATCCTGCTGCTGAACGTTTGCTTTTTAATTTGGGCTCTACAGGAACTGTAGGAGGATATACGCAGACCTTTATACATTTAGAGTTCAATCCGCCGACCAAAGCCACCTTCCATTTTGTCGACGATTTTGCTTACAGACACTTACAGAATTTGCCGCTTGCTGCCGCCCTGCCGGAAAGAGGCAACAGCGACAGACATCCGTTGTTAAGTGCGGAGGAAAATAAGAAGGGCACAATCTTATCGGCTCTGCCTTTCACACCTATCGCCGGTCTGCCCGATTTGATAACAGCACAGGATACAGGAATTGCCTATTATATGAGAAATACATCCGGTGATGTCAAAACTCCGCTGCTGTCCTATGCCGGAGAGGGTAAGGCTGATGCATCCAAACATCCGACTTTAGAAGCATTGACCGGGCAGCAAGTTCCGGGATATATCTATTATGCTAATGATATCGACAAGCCGGAGGGCGGTGTTTTTGCTGATAATAACGAGACTAAAGACAAGCCGGGCAATCATTATTTGTCTTTCGCTTACAAAATGAAAGACGGCAAGCCGGTAGAGCGCCTGACAAACAAGCATTACTATCTCACATATCGTGCCATACCGACTAAAGTGGCAGTTCAACAATATGTGGAAGAAGACGGCAAAAAAAAGCCGATTACACAAGGTAAATACGATCTTTACCGCAAAGACGGCGTGAAAGAGACTTTGGTTTGTCGGAATACAGCTCTCAGTTCTGATTTTGCCCAAGACACGGCGCCGGACTTATCTGAGCTGGTAAATGTCGTGAAAAATACGGCTGCTTATAAGCAAGAGGGATATTATCAAACAGATAAAGGCTTGTATTTAATCCCGGGCGATTATATTTTACGGCAAACAGAAAAAGTCGCAGGTTATGCAGCGGTACCCGATCTTAAATTTACGGTTAAGCGGCAACTGCAAGCGGGGCAGCTCGGAGACTTAACCGGCGAGGAATCTACTTTGAAGACTTTAAGTGTTAAGTTGAAGAAAGAGACGCCGGCAGATTTACCGCGAGAGACTTCCGAAAAGACGCCGAAGCAGACGCTTTTGCCGGGAAATTACACAGCTGTTACAAGCGAAAAACGAGAGAATAAAAAAATTGTAGCCAAAACAGGGGAAACGGCAGAAGTCTTTAATTTCGGTTTATACTGTGTTTTAGGGGTGTTAGCGGCTTTGAAGCGCCGCAAATAACTTGTTGCCCGAGGTGATAAAATGAGAAAATGGCGTTTGCTGCTGCTGTCCGTGCTGTTCAGTTTTTCCTTGCTTTTATCGGCGCTAAATACGGTTGAAGCGGGAGAGCCTAAAGGAACGGCGGAAGAGTTGGCAAGCGGATTTTTCATTGAAGCCCATGATATTACCGTGCCGCTGCATACTAACTATGACCCTTTAGCGCCGATTGATCGGATAAATATTAAATTGCCCGATAAAGACGGTAAAGAAGTTTGGCAGCACTTTAATAAGGGGACAAATTTCATTTACTATTCTACTTATGTCAGCTTTGACGGCAAAACAATGACAGCCCCATATAGCGGTTTCTGTAAGTGGTTCAGCGACGGCTTCGGTCGGGCGGGTTTTGCTTTTGACAAGCCGGGGACTTATCCTGTGTGGTATGTTGCTGAATATGACAGCAAACGGTGTCAAGCTAAAAAAATCAACATCACGGTAGTTGAACCGGATAAGACGCTTGCAGCCGCGCAGTATGCTTATGAATTGAAAACGGACGGCTTGGATTATAAAACGCCTTTAACGCCGCAAGAACAGCAGATATCAAAAGTTTTATTCGCCGATTCGCCGCAGTGCCGGCAAAAAGCGGAAATTAAGCGAGTTGTTCACTATGTGGACGAAGCAGGAAAGCAGCTTTTCCCGGATACCGAGCAGTTGATAACTTATAATTTTCAGAATAGAGTGGGCCGCAATATGGCCTGTATTGATGTCACCAACAAACAGGACAAGTCGGTTGCCGGATTTTGGCGGGACTTTTGGACGTGTAAACAGGATACTTTTGCCGCTGTAACTATTCCGGAAAAAGAAGGGTATACGCATGATTTGACGGCAATCCCCGCCTGTAAGGTAACTTTGGCCGGGGCGAGTGAAACGGAACTGTTTGCTGTGGCTAATTGGCGTGAAAATCAAAATATGCTATCAGCTAAAGGTCGAGTTCTGGTCCCGTATGCCAATAAAGTGTGGTTCAATTTTTCTGCCGGAACAAGAGAGTACACGGTTGTTTATAAGAAAAAAGCACCTACTGCTACTACTACCGGTAAACCTGCAGCAACTACAAGCAAAATTGTTCCGTCGGCAACGACAATAGCTGATAATTTCAGCCGTACGCCTGATGAAACGGGGCTTAATTCTACCGGCATGGCCAAAAAGACGGTAGCCAAAACCGGTGAGAGCAAACAAGGCGCAATTCTTATTCTCGGAGGATTGTTATTAATATCAGCGGTGGTGTACAGAACGGGAATTGAAGGACGAAATGACTATTGACTATGTCGCCTGATATTTTACGCAGCAGACGGACTTTACCGTTGCCTTTACTTTTACTGATGTCCGCCATTACTTTCATGGCAATTTTGTGCGAACTTGTACCTTCAGGTTTGTTGCCGGTTATGGCAAGGGGGATGCATGTTCAGTTGACACAGGCCGGGCAATTAATCGGCATTTATGCTTTGGCCTCGGCTGTTTGCGGGCTACCTTTAGTTTCGTTGACTGTAGCTTGTAATCGCAAAACTTTATTATTATTTTTATTGAGCGGATTTTCCCTATCCAATTTTATTGTTGCTTGGGCGCCGGATTTTACTGTGGCTTTGGTCGGCCGGGCTTTAGGCGGAGTATGCGCCGGTACTTTGTGGCCGATGATTACCGCCTACGGTATGACTTTAGCTCCCGTAACGGCTCAGGGCCGGGCAGTTACGATTATCATGGGAGGAATTACGGCGGGTATGGCTGTCGGCGTACCTTTTTTGACTTTTATCGGGAATTATTACGGTTATCGGGCGGCTATCCTGATTCTAGCTTGCCTGATTTTATTAATCGCAGTATTGTGCTTCTTTTACCTTCCGAGTGTGGCAGGCGAAAAAAAGGCGGCGGCCAATTCGCCTTGGACGATGCTAAAGAACCGCGGTGTTCTTTTGGTTGTTTTGCTGACCTTTTTGGCAGTCGGAGCTAATTACGGCGTTTATACATTTATTACAGATGTGGTGCGGGATTTGGGCTATCCGGGCGTAAATCAGGCGCAGTTGCTCTTCGGTATCGGCTCAATTATTTCCGTTTGTTTAGCAATTAAGTTGATTGATCGCTATTTGCCCGTGCTGTTAATCGGGATATATGTTACGGGAATCCTCGTTTTCCTCGGTTTCGCTCAGCTCGGACAGATATATTTGTTGGATGCCGGTTTTCTTCTGTGGGGAATAAGTTTCGGCTCTTTGAGCAGTATTTTTCAGACGGCGACAAGTAAACAGGTAAGTTCCGGGGTGGCGGTAGCTAACGCGTTGCAATCGGCATCGTTCAATTTTTCTATTATGTTCGGTTCCTTCGGAGCCGGTAAATTGCTGGAGCAAAGTAACAGTAAAATTATGCTTTATGCAGCAGCGGTGCTTTTAATTAGCGGTTTGTTAATTGCGCTTGTTAATCGGCGCAAAATGGCCTGAAAGTAATAAAAGCGACCCGCATAGCAGGAAATAAAGCGACAGGTAACTTGGTGTTTGTTCTGTTTCGCCGGTTTTAGCTACTTTGCCGATTTGCTGCGCTTGTGTGGGAGCTGCCGTAGTTAAAGGGGCGTCCGTCGCTTGCTGTTTGCTCGGCGTTGGCGGCTGTGATGGCGAATTTTGTTTATAAGTGAATGTTATAGTTAATTTTTCGGCAGCGGAACTTTTTGTCAAAGTGCCGACGGTAAAATCCTGTTCCGGCGGAGCGGCGGTAAGACCGTTTATTTTATTATTAGCTACTAATTTGTATTTACCCGGCTGTAAGAACAAGCGCTTACCGACTTGGCGTAAAGAGCCTTTGACCGCTTCACTGCCTCGCAGCAGAGAAGATAATTCCTTGCCGCTTAAATTTGCTGTTGCTGCAACTTCACGATTATCGCTCAAATCGGCAATTATCAGTTCCTTTTCGCCGGCAGAATTAAGAGCATATAGAGAAAATTTCCCGTCAGCATAATTTGCCGGAGCGTCGGCTTTAATAATTAATTCGGTCGGAATCGCGGCATAAGTCAAATAATAATGTTTAGCGGTCAACTTTTCTTTATTTTTTCCGACAGCGAAAGAGAAACAGAAATTTCCCTTATTTTTTACGCTGTTTTCATCCCAAACGTTATTTTCCGGTTGGTCAATGTCGTTATCTATGTAGATATAACCGGGTATTGGGGTGCTTATAAGCTGCTCAAGGGTCAGCTTGCGGTTAAAACGCTCCTGTCTTTCAACAGTATCACCGGCAAAAGAAAGAAAAGGTGTAGCGAATTTTGAAATCTTATCACAATCAAAAGGTGCCGGGCCGCTGACGTAAGGAGCTTTTAAGTCCTTCAGGGCTAAAGCGACGAAAGGCTTGGCAGAGAAACGGTCATTCGAGTCCCCTTGACTGCGCGGCGACAGCTTAGCTTGCGGCTGTAGGTTGGATAGTTGTCTGTAAGCGGAGTCTTCAACGAAGTGGAAATTTGCCGTTACCAACGGGACAAAGGCGGTAAAAGTAGGAGATGCGCCGCTGCCCTCCTGATTTATAGCATTCGAGCCTATAATAGTGTCACACTCAGGCGGCACGTGATAAATAATGTGGATAAAGGCTTGATTCTCGCTCATATTATAGGTAAATTTTTTATTTTCTGTCAGTTTTTCGCCTACAAGTTTACCGTTGATATAGAGCGTAAAAGGAAGATGGCCTTCAACAGCGGTATTTTCATCAAGCGGAATCGAACCGTCCGCTGCCGCCTGAGCATAAGAATATTTTAAATTCCTGATTTCACCGTCAACTTCAAGAACATAATCCTTTTTCACACGGGGAATAAAAATGAAACTGTCGATACGACTTAACGATTTTTTATAATAATTTGTCCACGAAGTCAAATTCGCTTCGTGGGAGGTTTGCAGAGAGAATTCCTGTCCGATTTCCGTGTAATAGATTTTTTCTATCCAGGGAAAAGGTCGAGAACTGACTGTCGTACGTTGCAGTTCTTCTACTTCAGCCGGCGTGATAACCTCGGGGAAAGGGTTAATGATATTTTTGTCGCCCGTGAAATCATATACGGTATCAGTACCGGCAGCGCGGTTCACTTCAATTTTACAAAATATAAGAAGTACGATAAGCGAAACAAAAGCGAAAAGTTTAGAGCGATGAGTCATGGGTATTCCTCTTTTCTTCCTTAAACATATATTAAGACTAGCATAATATTTTCCCCGAAAAAATAAGCTAATATTTCGTTTTTGTTACAGTTGAACAAAAATAGTAAGGGCAAGAAGCCGTGCTCCGTGCTATAAGCACAAAATGTTATACACTGCGATTAAAAAGCTTGAACAAATTTATGAATTAAATTAATATTCTTCATATTTTACAATTATTAACAGAATAAAGGAGAAAGCTATGA
>CABKML010000025.1 GCA_902373515.1 uncultured Eubacteriales bacterium
GTTGGCGGCAACCGATAAGGGAGCAGAAAAGAACGGACAGGCAACAACTGCAAGTGCAGCCGAAACGAAAGAAGAAACCGTTCGAGTTATTATTCAGGCCGCAAGTAGCGACACGAAAGAAGCACTGAAGCGTGAAATAGCCCTTTTACCGGCAGCTAAATTAAGAAATGACTTCGATATGTCTTTTACCGGATTCTCTGCCGATATTAAAGAAAGTGATTACTGGAAATTACAATTTGACAGCCGAATTGCTAAAATTACCAAAGCTAAACTCTTTTATCCTGTTATGGCATCGGCGAAGGCTATCGGCCAGATTGATGCGGCCGTCAGCAAATTCCACAATAAGGGCGAAGGAACGGTTATTGCCGTAATTGATTCCGGTCTGGATGTGACGCATAAAGATTTTCAGAATCTGGATGATCCGAGCAAGGCTAAAGTTCAGACGATTATGCCGTTCGGCGGGGAAAACAAAGATACGAAATTTAATCTGAAAGTTCCCTACGGCTTTAACTTTGCCGATAACAGCTACCGGATTAAAGGTTATGCTTCCAATCACGGTATGCACGTGGCGGGAATTGCCGGTGCCAATGCGCCTGACAGTGATTTAGCTAAATTTGCCGGAATTGACGGCGTAGCGAGCCAGGCACAAATAATGCCGATGGTTGTTTTCAGCAACAATAAAGAAGCTAAGGGCGCGCAGGAAGACGATATTATCGCGGCAATCGAGAAAAGTATCGAGAAAAAAGTTGATGTCATCAATATGTCATTGGGCAGCGGCTCGGGTTTCAGTGACCCTGAAGATCCTACGGCCAAAGCTATCAATAAGGCGAGAGAAGCGGGAATAATGGTCGTTGTAGCAGCCGGTAACGATACGGCGGCATTCAGCAACAAAATGAGTAAGGGTGTGGAAAATATCCACGGCCGTAAGGATATCGGTATTGTCGGTTCACCTTCAACTTCTCCGGCGGCTTTGTCGGTCGCTTCTATGGAAAACACCCATACTTTTATCCGCAAAATGACCTTCATGGAGAAACAGCAGAAAGTAACATTTCCGTATTCCCTGGATAATGGTAAAAATGACGGTTCAGCGCATAGCGTTGTCGACTGCGGTCTGGGTTATGAGAATGATTTCAGCGGTAAGTCTTTGCAGGGCAAGTTGGCTTTAATTAAACGCGGTAAGATTACTTTTACGCAAAAGGCGAAGAATGCCAAGGCGGCAGGTGCTGCGGGCGCAATTATTTATAACAGTGATGATATTAAAACCAATTATGCTATTGAAGGCATGGGCGATTTCCCGGTATTTAATATTTTGAATCGCGTCGGTGTGCGCCTGTTGCAAGCTTTGCAAAGTGACCCGAATTTGCAAGTTACATTTAATTTGCAGGAAGAGCAGGATGTTAACGAAAACAGCGGCAATATGAGTTCTTTTACCTCGTTCGGTACAACGGCGGAACTGGATTTTAAGCCGGAAATTACGGGTATCGGCGGTCAGGTTTATTCGACCGACAATGATAATAAGTATGTTATGATGAACGGCACATCTATGGCCTCACCTTATGTAGCCGGCGCTTCGGCTTTAGTTATGTCGCAAGTGAAGAAGGATTTGCCCGGCTTGCCCGATTATGTTGGCTTTACCAAGAAAACGCTGATGAATACGGCCAAGATTGTTATGAATAAGCAGGCGGGAAATGCGATTCCTTTCTCTGTTAGACGCCAGGGAGCAGGATTAATTCAGGTTAAGAATGCTATGGAAAACCGGGTTCTCGCTACTTATGAGACGGCTGACGGCGAGGCGGCGGCAGCATTGCGCAGTTTCAGCGGCAGCAAAAGTTTTAAGATTAATTTGCGAAATTATTCGAATCGGGCGCTGACGTTTACGGTCGATCCGGGAAAAGTGTATACAACGGAAACCCTTAACGATAATTTATTGGAGCGAGAGGCGGCGGCAACAATCAGCACTGATGTTAAAACTCTGACTTTGCAGCCGGGAGCTCAAAGTCAAGTGAGCGTAACATTGGATGCGGCGGCGGTTAAGGATAATTTCGTCGAAGGCTATGTGCGCTTCCTTTCGCAAACGGACGGCCAGCCGGATATTCATTTCTCTTATATGGGATTTGCCGGTGACTGGAATGCCGAGAATATTTTCGATAACTTGGATACTTTAGAGAACAAAAAAGAAATAACCTACGGCGATACGCGCTTGATGACGATGAATAAAGATCCGCTGAATTTCTTTGACAGAGGTGAAATTGTGCCCTTGGGTGTCAGCCCCGATGACCAAAAGAAAGGAGATGTCAAACCGGCAGAAAAATACTGGTCAATATCTCCGAATAAAGATGGTCGGGCCGATGTTGTCATTCCGCAGATAGGCATTTTGCGCAGTGCCAAAAGCGTCGAATTCAGCATCTTGGATCAGGACAAAAAAGAACTGAGAAAATTAGGTAAGATGGAGAATGTGCGGCGTCAAAGCTTGCGTAATTTCATCAGCAGAAAAGAAAGTAAGCAGTTATTTACAACTTTCCCGTATATTGAAGGTATGTGGGACGGACAGCTTTATAATCAGCAAACAGGTAAAATGGAAGCGGCGGCAGACGGACAATATTATTTAGCAGCGACAGCTCATTTAACTGCAAATTCGGAGCCCCAACAGCTGCTCTTCTCTCTCAAAGTCGATACGGAAGCACCGACAATTGAATTAATTAAAGCTGCCGACGGTAAAGAATATGAGTTGACACCGCAAGGTCGTTTGTTCAAGTTCACTGTCAAAGATAAAGTGGGAGTAGCAGAGGTCAAAGCGGAAATAAATAAGAAGACCTTACAAGTCACGGACAAGGGCGACCATTATGAAACTTTGGCGCCTTATAGTACGGAAATGGGCGAAAATGTGTATTTGACAGTCAGCGACTATGCTTACAACAGCAAAAAAGTTAATGTCAAAAATGTTAAAGGTAATTCTTTGAGCTTTACTAACTGGAAGAGCGTTATTAATAAGAAAATAAATACTATTATGGGCGAAAGTTACAGCGGTGTGACCCAAAATAAGGATACGGCCTATATTTCTCTGAAATTCGTCAGCGCTAAAGACCAAACGGAGATTACAAGTAAAGATTGTCCGGTCAAAAACGGTAAGTTTGCTTTTGCCTCCTTCGTACTGACGCCGCAACAACAGGGGAAATATAAAGCGTTTGCGCTTGAAAAGAACGCGGATAAGAAAGTGATTAAAGAGACAGCTTTAGGCGATTTTGTCTACGATTACGTGAAACCGAGCCTGACCTTTAATTATGTGTCCGAATTGAAGGGCAATGATGTAAAGGACCCGCAAAAAATCAAAGCCAAAGACCCGAATTATAAAGAGTATGTGATGCGTAAGAACAAAGACGGCAGCTGCACCTTTACCGGTAAAGTTCAGGACAATGTTTATCAGCCGCAGGAACTTACACTTACAATTGGTACACGTGAAAATAAAGTTGAGATTCAAAAGGACGGCAGTTTCACTTATGTTTTGCAAACACCGTCGAAACATTTTGACTTTATCAATATTTCCCAACCGGCGGAGTTAAGTGCTTCCAATACAAGTTCCCTGTTTGAAGGCTTGGATTTGGGCGGTTTCCTTAGACCTTCCGCTGCGAAAAAGAAAGGGTTGGAGAGAACTTATGTCGTAACTAAGTACTTGGAATACGATCCTAATGCAACACCGCCGACGACAGGCACAACTTCGGAACCGGAAGCTGTCAAGCCGGAATTTAAGCTGACAGTTAAGCCGCAAAAAGCAATTATCAATATTAAAGAGACGACCAGGTCTTACGGCCAAGTGGAAAAACGGGCCGACGGATATTATTACAAATTGTACGGTTATACCAACGATTCCAATTGCGAAGTTTACGTCGCAGGCGAGAAAGTTACAGCTAAAAAGACAAGTTCAGGCCTGAATTTCTTTAAAGAAGTTAAATTGCAGGAGGGTATGAATAATATCAATGTTCGGGCAACAGATGCTACCGGTAATGTATTACAGGAGCTGAAAGTCAGAATTTTACTTGACACCAAATTACCGACATTGATTCTGGACAGTCCGACAATAGAAAGTGAAGAAGCGGCGCCGAACGCTACGTCGCAGGCGCAAACGCCATCCGGGCAACAAGCTCCGGCTGCTAATCAAGGCGAGAAGTTCGAGCTTATTAAAACTTGGAAAGATAGTGTCGTTTTTGCCGGCAGTATCGAAGATGAAAGCCAAGGCTATGATTTGCTTTTGAATGGTGATAAGCTGCTTTCTTATAACAGTAACGGTGCTTTGGGCAATAATTTGCGCCACTTCAAGCGGAGTGTAAAGGTTAGTGACGGTAGTATTCTGATTCTGGAGCTGGCCGACGCTTCCGGTAACGGTAAGGTTACTAAGTATAAAGTTAAAAAAGTGAGCGGCCCGAAGCTGGTGGAAGTCCTTGATTTGACGGAAGAGAAAACAACAGGTTATGTTCGCGTCAGTTTGATGAGCAAAGACGGCAAAGCTAAGGTTTACGATGTGCTGGCCGGTGCAGTGGATGTGGCAGAATTACCGCAATTGCCGGCAGACAGTGACTATAGATTTGACGGTTGGTATTTAGATGAAGGTTGCAGCAAAGAATTTACCGGTAAAATTACTGCCGATATGACTTTGTATCCGAAGTTCGAACCGTTGGATGTCGCAAGGCCGATAATTGACAATGGAGATGAGGATGAGCAGCCGGAGCAAGATTCCGAGCAGGAGCAGATTGATGTCAGGGACGCTGTGCAACGACTCTTACCCGACAGGAACGAAAATCCGACTCTGCCTGAACCGGTGCTTGTGCCGATGCAGGCGCCGCAGGCCGGACGTGGTAGCGGCAATAAGCAAGTAGTTGCCGCCAAGTCGGAGAATAAAGTGCGGGCGACGACAAGTAAGTCGAGCAAGGTTACGGAAACAACGCTGACAAGTACGAGTGAAACTAAGCGGGAAACTCAGCCGACTTCGACGTTAAAGCCGTTAACTACGACGGCAGCGGAAGTGAACGAAACTAACGCAGCAGCACCGTTTAAGCGGGTGATTATCGGTTTAATCATTGTCGGCAGTTTGAGCGTTTTAGCGGTGTTACTATATATTTTGCTGAAAGAACGGCGCGTTGAACGTTAGGAAAGCAAATGCTTGCTTAGCAAAATTACAGGCTCTCTTCGCCCTTTACAGGCGAGGGGAGCTTTTTTGTGCAGATTAACGGCAAATAAAGGCCTGATTTGTGAAAAATAGAGAAAATAATTAAAAACGAAAGAAGTGTAGTATTATCTATTGCTAAAAACTTCTTTTTGTGTAATGATACTGATAGTAGCTACTGAAATTTTAAATATCATAGAGGTGCGATATGAAAAAAATATTATCATTGTTGTTAGGATCACTATTTTTATTGAATACTGGTAACGTATTAGCTAGCGGTGATCAGTGTAGTTCAGTACGTTCTCCAAGATGTGAAGATACTTATTATTATGAACCATACTATAAAACTTTTGAATATAGAAACGAATTTAGAATGGAAGCGGACAATGTAGTAGATTTAGTAGTGACCAGAGAAGTAGAAACGTACAAATCTTTATCTATTTCTGCTGAAGCGGGTGTGGATATTGATGCAGTAATAGGCCATTTGAGTCTTGACTTTTTAATGAAACGGGAAGGTAGCGAGCGTTATGTTATCAGAGCTATGTGGCCTACAAAAGCAGGTAATAAGTATGAATTAACTGCGGGCATGAAGATCGGCGTGGAAAAAGGCTATTGGGTTCATATGGATGAATATTGTAATAGAAAAGAAGAAAAATATATAGAAGCACGGGGAGAAATAGAAGAGTATGTTCATTCTCGGGTGATTGGATGAAAAAACATGTTAGCAAATTTGCTCCTGTTTTCGCGGCATTGCTTGTTTTTACCTTAACTGCTTGCAGACAAACTTCCAATATTCAGCCGAATATAAGCAAAAAAGTAAGTACTGAAAATACAGTAGCGGAAGATACCGATTTTTATAATTTGAAGAATTTAGTTTTTAAGTATGAAGGTGAACTTGTTTATTATCCCCGTGCCGGAGAATACTCTCTGAATTTGACCTTAAAATTCCCCAACTGTTCCATGCGTGATGCTAAAAGCGGCAAAAGCGCTGAATATGCCTATTTATCATTTCATGCCGGCAGAATCGGGGATAAGGACAACTATCCTTTAGGGTGGGACCAAAGTAAGAAAAAAGAGTATGTAAATCCGAACAGTAAATTTCAGTCGGAGCGGCATGAGTTGGATAAATTCGGCGGTGAATTGATCGGTTTCACTTATCGGAGCGTAACGACTTTACCCGACGAAAAATTGTATCAGATTAAATTGGCCGAGGGTAATTTCCCGCAAGAATTAAAAATAAGCTTGAGTTCACATGACAAAATGCTTTTAGATTCTCATAGTCGCCAAGTGCTTAAGGAAGCCCGGGAGAAAGGACATCCGGTGCAATTAGGAATAGCTTTACGTGATGATAAAGGAACTGTGCGGCAAATTTGCAGTCTCTTCCTGGAGGACGAAAATAAGAAATATCCTGCCTGCTAAAGTAAAAAACTAAAGTAAAAAGCGAGCTGCAACTGATTAGCTGCGGCTCGCTGATTTTTCTGCCATCGATGCCATCGATTTGGCGTTATTCTGCTAAAGCAGCTTGAACGGCGGCAATCACAGCCGGTTTTTGCGTAGTAATCATTTCAACCTTACCGGCAATAACCTTGGTATCCATAATAATTTCCCGATCAAGGCCTTTGGTATTGATGAACGGTTGGAAGAACTCCTTAAATTCCTGTAAGCGTTTTTCACTGTTGAAAACATGAGCGGTAACCTGAATAAAACCATTAAATTCCATATCGCCGCCCAAAGTCTTTTCCAACCATTTCCATTCGGTCCTTAACCATTTCCAGGTACGTTCCTCTGCCAAAGGATTGGCCAAGAGGCTGTAATACCAGGAACGGACATCCTGAGGTTTGATAATTTCGCCGTTCTTCAAAGCTTGCAGAATTTCATCCAACTGCTCATTTTGGCGACTGACAGTCAAAGCTAAACGCAAGTCATCTTTATAAGCCGGATCTGCATGTTTTACGTACACATCGAACAGCTCGGCGAAAAGCTGCGGCTGATTGTAATTTTTGATTTCATTGCGCAAAATCAGGTAACGCATATCAGCCGGTAAATTATACGGTTGTGCAGTATGTTTAAGATAAAGTTCATGCATGGCGGCGAGGCACTTCTGATCTTCGGCATAATATATGATGCTCCAGACATAGGGACGCACGAGCGTATCGTCATTGCTTTCGTTCGCCCGGGCAATCAAGCCTAAACGCTCGGTTTGAGGAAGATATAACTTAGCGAGCAAAGCTTGTAAATCTTTTTCCTCCGCACTCTCAGGGGTGAAGAAAGACTTTAAGATGCCGATAACATTGAGCAATTTCGCCTGTACAAGTTGGGAAGTGCTGCCGGATAATTTGACTACGAGCGGAATCAGCTGCGCGTAAGACAATTCACCGCATTTGGCAAGTAAAGACATATCCTGCAGAATTTGCAGATGAGTGACGGTATCAAGTTTATCCAAGTTGTCCAAAATATCATCCATTAAAGTTTGGTCGTATTGAACAATGAAATGAGAATTGTTGCCGAAATTAAGAACAAACGGTCGATTGCCGTTAGCCTGTTTCAATTTACGGTAGTCGCCCAAATTAATCATTTCATCCCGCATAAGTTCAGGCACAGTCTGATAATTGCAGCTGAGCGGAATTTGCCAGAGACGTTGTTTATCCTCATGTTCACCGATAAAGAATTGCCTTTGACTCAAGTACAAATTACCGTTAACAACATTGGCATTGACCAACGGATAGCCCGGTTGCTCCAACCAGGAATTCATAATTTCGCCGACATTGAAGCCGCTGACAGCCGACAAAGCGTTCCATAAATCCTGTCCTTTCGCATTAGCATATCGGTGTTCGGCAAAGTAGGTTTTCAAACCGGCTCGCAGTTTCTCATCTCCCAGTAAAGCACGGACCATAACAAGGAGGCGGGCACCTTTGGCGTAAACAATAGCGCTGTCGAAAATTGCGTCAATTTCCGCCGGATCATTGACCATGACATGCACCGACTGCACACCGTCGGTAGCATCTCGCTGCAAAGCGGCGGGAATATCGGAAGTTTGGAAAGATTCCCAAATCTTAAATTCCGGTTCCAAAGCGTCGACGGCGACATATTCCATCATATTGGCGAAAGATTCATTCAACCACAAGTCATCCCACCAGGCCATAGTTACAAGGTCGCCGAACCACTGGTGCGCCAACTCGTGACAAACAACTGCAGCAACCAATTGTTTGGTAGGAATGGAAGAATTTTGCGGGTCCAACAGAAGACATGATTCTCTATAAGTTACAAGGCCCCAGTTCTCCATCGCTCCGGCTGAAAAATCGGGTAAAGCCAATTGATAGGAATGTGCTAAAGGATAAGGTGTTTCGTAATATTCTTCAAAAAATTCAATTGCCCGTTTGGCAATATCCAAAGCAAAATCCAACTCTTCCGCCTTATGTGCCTTAGTCGCAAAAACGCCGATTTCCACACCGGATTTAGTTGAAGTTAATTTTTTTTGCATATCACCGAAAGCGAAAGCTACAAGATAAGTGGACATGCGAACAGTTTCCTGAAAGTAATGCACACCGGCAACACATTTTTCTTCCGGTTGGTTGGCAATAATCGTTTCCCCCGGCTGTTCATCATATTTAATGGCTAAAGAGAAAGTGGCTTTAGCTGCCGGTTCATCGAGGCAGGGGAAAGCCTGACGGGCGAATGTTGTTTCAAATTGCGTGCCGATTAACTGCTTCTTTTCGCCGTTAATTTGGTAGTAAGACGGATAAATTCCCATCATGGTATCGGTAAGTTTACCTGTGAAAGCCACTTCAATAACAACTTCCCCGGCCGGTACATCGCTGATTGTCAGATCCTCGGTTTTATCGCTGTAATTGAAGGTAGCGGTGCGATTGTTGACCTTAACTTCGTTAATAGTTAAATATTTTTGGTTTAATTTAACCGTATCGCCGAGAGCCGTACCTTTTACGGTGCTTTTACCGGTAAAAGTTTTGGCGGCACGATTAATATCTAAATAAATGTCATAGTGTTCCGGATGAAATAAGTCAAAAAGTCGTTGAGTTTGCGGCATAGTCTATCTCCTAATAAGTGCTGTTTTCGTTAATTTTAACCTCCGCCGCCGATTATTACAAATTTTTCGCCTGTTTTTCGCACCGCTTGGGCCGCGGCAGCGGCAGCAGCACAGAGGAGCGGCTCGTTTCGGCTCGGCTCGGCTCGCCGGAGATATTTGGCGCCGGATTTATTCAGGTGGTAAACTGTTCAGTAACGATAATATTTGCGGCGGAGGGGCCCATGGTTAAATTTAAAGGCGTGATTTTTGACTTGGACGGAGTTCTTTGTCATACGGATGAATATCATTATTTAGCTTGGCAGCAATTGGCACAACAGGAAGGAATTTATTTTGACAGGTTGATTAATCAACGCCTGTTGGGGATCAGTCGCAGCGAGAGTTTGGAAATTGTCCTGGAGCGGGCCGGACGCACTTACACGCAGGCGGAAAAAATCCGGCTGGCGGAGCGCAAGAATGAGCTGTATCGGCAATATTTATTGCGGATGACACCGGCGGATTTAACAACAGGTGCCGAGAAAGTGCTGCAAACTTTAGAAGCGGCCGGAGTGAAGCTGGCTGTCGGTTCGTCCAGTCGCAATGCCCGCTTTATTTTGGATAAATTGGGAATCAGCTCGAAGTTTCAAGTCATTATTGACGGTAATGTATTACAACATTCCAAGCCGGATAAAGAAGTTTTTTGCAAAGCACAGGCGGCGTTGCATTTGCCGGCCGATCAATGCCTGGTGGTTGAAGATGCCGTTTCCGGAATACAGGCTGCCGTCAGCGCCGGCATTAAAACGGCGGGAATCGGTAAGGTGATTGAGCAGACTGCGGTAGATTATGCTTTGCACGCCATCAGCGATTTATTGCCCGTAGTTTTGGGTACCGGCTCGCAAGGCCATGCTTTTAACAATCTTGGGTAGTATACTGTGAAAATAAGAGGTGAAAGATGTTGACTTTATATGCTTATCGTGCCTGCAGTACCTGTCGGCGAGCCGAAAAATGGCTGCAGGAGCATCAAATCGATTATAATTTCGTTTCCGTTAAAACGGCGAATTTACAGGCTGCGGATATCGTCCGTTGGCAAAAATTGAGCAACTTGCCGTTGAAACGGTTTTTCAATACAAGCGGTCAAGTCTATCGGCGTTTAAATTTGAAAGATAAACTTGCAAACTTAACGGAAGATGAACAGCGACAAATATTGATCAGCGACGGTATGTTGCTGAAACGTCCGATTTTAGTGGCTGAAAATTTTGTCTTAGTAGGATTTCAGGAAGCAGAATGGGCGGCAAAGCTGGATAAACTTGCATAGGACTTGGACTTTATGTTTGTAGAAATTAAGTTCTGCAAGCGCCGTGACGGTTTGAGCGAAAAATTATATTTCATCCGCCCAATCGGCCGGGAAACCGAGGTGTGCCAAATCTATAGCATCCTTGTAGTCGCTTAACAGCAGCAGCAAACGTTCTTTTACTTCCTTTTCCCATAAAAATTCCGGCGGACAAAGCTGCCGCAAAACTTTAAGGAGCGGCCAAAGCCGCCTTTCGGCAGCCGGAGCGACATTTATTCCTGCCGGTACGGCGCTGAATGTTCGATAATAAAGGCGGTTGAAATGGGCGCAAATATTACGCAGCTGTGTCAAACAAACCAACCAGCTGGCCAGTTGGCGATATTGGACGTGATATGCGGCAGCGACCGTTTTTTGGTCACAAGTCAAAAGGTCACAATAAAAGCGGGAAAGCATCCCGAAAGAAAACAATTCCGTCATAACCCAAAGCGGAAATTTACCGCCATATTTATCCAGATGGTGTTGCACGAACAGCAATTTGGCATTCAGATGTACCTGATTTTGCAAAGATTGCAGAAACTGTGCATGTTGATGCTGTAAATTAAAGTGTTGTGCCTGCAAATAACCCAAAGGACCGTATTTGGAAGTGTGACAATAAGCTAATTTCGTCCTTAAAGAAATTTCAATCGGTTCCAGTACACCGTAAATGATTTGGCGCAATAGACGATCGAACTCATAAACTTGATAAATTTGCTCAAAAGTGACACCGGGACGAAACTTGCCGTCAGCCAGCTTAAATGCCTGAAAATAAGGAGAAAGACGATAATAATTCAAATTGGCCAGACGCTCGGTGCAAAGCTTTTCATCTAGAACAAGACAACCGTGTTCCTGCAATACTTGCATTTGCTGTCGGTGACTTTTATTCGGCTTGACATTTGTCGGCGCCTGCACCGATGCCGATAAATTAAACGGTTTGTCCAAGTTAGGCATAATACTCATAAACTCTCAAATTAATGTCTCCCCTTGGGACACATCCGCGAGAGGTGCAGGGGAGTCCTATTACTTACATTATACCCTTATTCAGTAGAAAATGTTATAATCACCGATATATTTTAGCTGCAAACTCAATTGAGGGAGGGCTTTAGCCTATGGCGGTATCCCGCTTGGAAAAAAGAGCTGCTTTCAGCGGCAAAATCGGTTTTGTCATGGCTTGTATCGGTTCTGCCGTCGGAATGGGAAATATTTGGCGTTTCCCGATTATGGTGGCAATATTCGGCGGCATGAACTTCATCCTGCCGTATTTAATTTGCGTTTATATAGTGGCAGTTTCCGGCGTAACTGGCGAATTTGCTTTGGGGCGGGCGGCGCAGGCGGGAACAATTAAAGCCTTTATCTATTGCTGCACGGCGAACAATAACGCGCAAGACGGAAAGAAAAAGGGCGCCATAATCAAGCGGATTGCCGTGATTGCAGGCGCTTTGCCTGTTTTGGGCAGTCTGGCATTAGCTGTCGGTTATACGGTAGTTATGAGCTGGATTTGCCGCTATACCTACTTAGCCTTGAGCGGTCAATTGTTGCAGATTAAAGCGACAATAACTGCTACAACGGCGTTATTTCAAGAAACTGCTGCCAATAATACAATTTGGATAGTTGCGGCGATTGCTTTAAGCTTATTAATTTCGGCCTTAGGGGTAGGTAAAGGGATTGAAAGAGCTAATAGAATAATGATGCCGGTATTATTTTTCCTTTTTCTGTTGCTGGCAGTTTGCGTAGCCTGCCTGCCTGCCGCCCGCTCGGGATATGCTTACATTTTCAACCTGCAGGCGGATAAGATGACCGATCCTGTACTTTGGCTTTTCGCTTTCGGCCAAGCCTTTTTCTCTTTGTCGGTTGCCGGGAACGGTTCGGTTATTTACGGTTCTTATTTGCCTAAGAATGAAGATCTGCCGCAGGCGGCGCTGCATGTGGCTCTATTCGATACCTTGGCCGCTTTATTGGCCGCTTTAGTAATTATTCCGGCGATGGCAGCCGGCGGTGCGCCTTTGAATCAAGGGGGACCGGGTTTGCTGTTTGTTTGGCTGGTGCGGGTTCTGCAGGGTTTGCCTTATGCTTATTTTTTGCAGACTGTCTTTTTCGGCGGGATTCTTTTGGCCGGCTTAAGTTCGCTTATTAATTTGTATGAATCCCCCGTTGCCGTTTTGCAGGAAGAATGGAAGTGGCGGCGTATTCCGGCTACTTGTGCCGTTTTGTTGTGCGGCGGACTTGCAGCGCAACTGATTAATCCGATTACAGCGAAGTGGATGGATATAGTTTCAATTTATATCTGTCCTTTGGGCGCCTTCCTGGCCGCTTATATGTTTTTTTGGCGCGGCGGTATGAATTTGGTACTGTCCGAGGTTAATCAGGGAAGCAAACGCCCTTTAGGTAAGTGCTTTTTCTATTTCGGGAAATACATTTACTGCTTTTTGTGTTTGCTGGCGTTGACAGCCGGTGCTTATTTCGGCGGCATCGGGTGAGGCGTGCTGTTGTCAACTTCATTTGAAGATAGAGCAGTGATTTTTCGAAAGCAAGAATCCCACTCGTTCATTTTTTCGGGGCTAATAATAAGGTTAAGCGTTGTCAGAATGGCTTCATGTGTTTTTATAGCTTGTTCCTTTTTACCCTGCAAATAATCATACATAGATTGAAGTTCATATAAGTAAAGTTTTTCAAACAAGAAATAAGTGGGATATTTTTTGGAAAATAGTAATTGTAAAAGATTTCGGCCGGCACAAATTTCTTTTCGTTCAATAAAAACATAAAGGCAGTTTAAAACAGTATCAATTTTGATGCGATCAAGGTTATTTTTCAGAGATTGAGGTATGCTGCTCATAATGGTATCGGTGAATATTATCAGAGCTTCGGTTGTAAAATAAGGAACTATATTTCCCAATAGACCTACATCCAGATTAGTCCAGTACTCTAAGGAAAAAAAGTAGTCGGACAGTTGATGTATAACCGCCTGTTCAACAGCTTTCTGTTTAAGTTTACATATTATAACTTCTAAAACGAGAGAAATAATGAGGTAAATATATTGCTCGTTTTTACGAGACAGTTCTTCAAGTCGATTTTTAATATTAGATAGTGCGGGGATATCCTTAAGCCTCAAAGCGTCCTCTATCTGTTGACTGACTAAATAAAAATCTTTGTCCCGGAAGTCTTTCCATTCGAAAAATTCATTAATTTCAACCATCATGTAGCCTAATAATTTAAATAGTACATCATTTGAGAGGTTAGTGTGTCCATTTTCAAAGTCTGAAATACTGGTTGCAGAACAGGCTAATTTTCCCAAGGCTTTTAGGGAAAGTTTTCTCTGCTTGCGAATGGCCTTAAATTTTTCTCGATTGTTCATGTACGGATTTCCGAAATTTCCCTTTCTTAAATTTTTAGCATTATATAATACAAACACCCGAAATGAAAGGGGGTAAAAAGGTGGAGCTTGCCCCAAACGTGATATTTTCAACGAATGCAACAAAATATTATGCAAAGTTTTGAACTTGCAATTTTATCTAATAAACTAAATTATGAATTAAAGGTGGAGTAAGATGCTGACGATTATTAGAAAAATATCTAAACTAAAATTGCTTATCTATATATTATTTTCTTTATTGTATTCTTTCCAAGGCTTGCTTATGTCTTTTCTTATACAGGCAGTAGGAAAACTTGATGTTGAAGATACACGCATGGTTTTAATATTCGGGGCAGGTGGAGTGCTGTTGTTTGTCTTTATTTATGCTTGCATGTACATAAATAATGTTATGATAAGAGCAATAATTGAAGATTTTAATATTTTGGTTTCTAAAAAGGCTATTGAAAAATTTTATCAAAAAAGACTAAAATATACGCCGTCCGAGCTGAATTCTTTTTTGACTCAGGATATTCAGATGTTTTGGCAGGAATACCTTGCACCTTTATTGGTTTATCCGGTCTTTTTTCTCTCTATTTCAGCATCTGTAGCTTATCTTCTGCTGCAGAATGTTCAAATAGGTTTATTGTTCACAATTGGTGGCTGCTTGATGATTATACCTCAGTTTGTATTTAATAAAAAATTGCAGAAAAAGGGAGAAGAATTAAGCACAGCCAGAATAAAAAGTATGGAATCAATTACAGATTTTACTCAAGGAATAGATGTTATTCGCAGTAATCAAGCAAGTAAACCGTTTTCGGCCCATGTTTTGGGAACTATTAGAAATACAGAAAATAAACAATATAGTTATTTTACAACACTTAATTTGGTTATGTTTTGGACAGGTCCGCTGAAAGGAATCGGACTGGTACTTCCACTGATGATAGGTTTGCTTTTAATAAGGACAACATCTTTAACCCTTACAACTTTACTTGCAATGATGACAGCTGCGATGAACCTCATTTCTCCATTGCAGCAACTTCTTGATGGAACTGCAAGATTGCAGTCAGCTAAATTTATTAAGGATAAAATAATTTCTGTTTTAAATGTAATTAATGATAGCGACGATAAGGTGGCTATGGGAGATAATCCATCACCTGGTAAAGAAAAACTGAAAATTTCGGCTAAAAATCTCAGAAAATCGTTTGCAGATAAAATCCTTTTTGAAAATTTAAGCTTTAATATTCCTTTTGGGAAGAAAATTTTATTATCCGGAGCAAGCGGCAGCGGAAAGTCAACTTTATTCGGAATATTAAGTGGAGAAGATTCCGACTTTTCCGGCAGCTTATATTTGGAAGATGAAAATGGAAATTGCTATGAACCGTCATATACTAATGTGTCTGTAATTCATCAAAGCCCTTATGTATTTAAGGGGACTTTGAGAGATAATTTAGCATTATTTCAAAACTTTTCCGACAACGAGTTATTGGATGTTCTACGGAAAGTTAAACTTGCTGATGCAGTGGCGGATAATCTTGATTTTCAACTTGATGGACAAAATTTATCCGGAGGGCAGAGCATGAAACTGGAACTTGCCAGATGCTTGTTAAGACTTAAGCCGATTTTACTTGTGGATGAGGTAACGGCTGCATTGGATGAGACTAATACTCGAGAGATTCGGGGCCTGATTCATGCACAAAATTGCACAATTATAGAAATATCACACAAAGATGTTAACAGTAATTTTGATGAGATTATTAAACTGGAAGATTATAAACCGTCAAGGTTAAAAGAAGTATAATTCTTGTGGAAGCATATACAGTAAATTCAAGAATAATGATTCTACCATACCGGGACATTGTCTTTTGTGACTCATAGTGACTCATACAAATAGCACATAAATTTTGACTTGTTTTGACAAAGAATCTATAATTAATTAGTTAGCGAATTTAGCCTATATAAGGAGATAAATATGTTAGTAAATCCACCGATTGAGAAATTATTAAAACATGTTGAAAATCGTTATTGTCTCGCTATTGCCATTTCCAAGCGTTGCCGACAGTTGGTGAACGGCGGCTTGCCGTTGGTGAAGAGTACAACTAAGAACGAAGTAAGTTTGGCCTGCGAAGAATTTGCAGCCGACAGCGTAGTAGGCGTTATGAAAAACGTTCGTCCGTCAGTCCCTTTGCGCCCGGATGTTGTTGCCCGTAAACGCCAGGAAAGAGAGCTGCGTTTCCAGGAGATGGCCGAGAAAGCCAAAATGGCCGAGCGAAATGAGCGCTTAGGCGATGAAGAAGAGAAAGAAACTGTTACAGCCGCAACTGAAAAACCGGAGTTTGCCGGGGAAGACGTTATGGATCAGGACACCGACAGCATTGAGTCGATGATTGAAGCGGAAGACAACGAAGATAACGAAGAAGAGTAAGAGAAAAGAGTTGAAATTATGCCGGTAGAGAAAGTCAAAGGACAGAATGCAAACGGTTTAACGATGGAAAAGCTGGTAGCTTTGTGCAAAACACGGGGCTTTGTTTTTCCCGGTTCCGATATTTATGGCGGATTGGCTAATGCTTGGGATTACGGTCCTTTAGGCGTTTTGCTGAAAAACAACCTCAAAGCTGCTTGGTGGAAGCGCTTTAATCAGGAAAACGAGTATAATGTCGGCCTGGATGCAGCCATATTGATGAATCCGACTGTTTGGCAAGCTTCCGGTCATGTCGGCAACTTTAATGACCCTTTAATTGACTGTAAAACTTGTAAGAGCCGTTATCGGGCGGATAATTTGGTTGAAGATTTTGTTCAGGCGCATGTAGAAGCACAACCGGAATTGGCACAGTTGCAGATTGAAGGCGCAGATAATGCCGCTTTAACGGAAATTATCGAAAAATATAATATCGTTTGCCCTAATTGCGGTAAACTGGATTATACGCCGATTCGTCGTTTCAATATGATGTTTAAGACCCATCAGGGAGTGACGGAAGACAGTGCGACCGAGTTATATTTGCGACCGGAGACAGCTCAAGGAATATTTGTTAATTTTGCCAATGTGCAAAGAGCTATGCGTCTGAAGTTGCCTTTTGGCATTTGTCAAATCGGTAAATCTTTCAGAAACGAAATTACTCCGGGTAATTTTACTTTCAGAACCAGAGAATTTGAACAGATGGAATTGGAGTTTTTCTGTAAACCCGGTACATCTTTGGAGTGGTTTAAGTACTGGAAAGATTATTGCTATCAGTTCCTGCTGGATTTGGGCTTGAAAGCGCAGGAGTTGCGTTATCGGGATCACAGCAAAGAAGAGTTGTCGTTCTATTCCAATGCGACCAGCGATGCGGAATTCCTTTTCCCCTTCGGTTGGGGCGAAATTTGGGGTATTGCCGATCGTACGGATTATGATTTGAAGCGTCATTCGGAATTTTCAAAACAGGATTTGAGCTATTTTGACGCCGAGAGCAATGAAAAATACATTCCCTACGTCGTTGAGCCGTCTTTGGGTGCCGATCGTCTTACTTTGGCTGTTTTATGTTCCGCCTATGAAGATCAGACTTTGGAGAACGGCGAGAGTCGTACCGTGATGCATTTCCATCCGGCTATCGCTCCGATCAAGGTTGCAGTTTTGCCTTTGAGTAATAAGTTGACCGAGCAGTGTTTACCTTTGTATCGTGAGCTGTCCAAGCATTTTATGTGTGAATTTGACAGCCGGCAATCTATCGGTAAGCGTTATCGCCGCCAGGATGAGATCGGTACGCCTTATTGCGTGACTTATGATTTTACTTCGCCGGAAGATCAGGCGGTGACCATCAGAGAGCGCGATACGATGGAGCAGGTGAGGATACCGATGAGTGAAACTGTCGCCTGGTTGCAGGAGCATTTGCCGCTCTTTTAAATTTACGGCATCAGCTTGCATACCGGTAAAAATGAAAATACCCGCTGTACCTCCTTGATATGTACCCAGAATCCTGGACACATTCATTAGCTAATTAAGCTCAACACGTGGATGCTATCCTGTACTTTACAGGAGGCATCCATTTTGTTTTTGCCTGAATTCTTTTATTATTATAGTAATCT
>CABKML010000026.1 GCA_902373515.1 uncultured Eubacteriales bacterium
GAACACAATTGACCTTACTCAAATTTTCGTAGCATTAATTACTTTGTTAATGACTATTGTAACTACTTTTATCATTCCATACCTGAAAGCAAAATTAAATTATGAAGATTTTAAGAAGTTGAAAGAATGGACAATGATTGCAGTTGCAACCGCTGAAATGATTTATAAAGGCAGCGACAACGGAGCACAGAAAAAGGCTTATGTAATTGATTTTTTAACACAAAAAGGCTATAAGCTTGATATTAATACTATCAATAACTTAATTGAAAGTGCAGTTTACACTTTGACAAAGCAAGCGGAGAATGTACAGAAATGATTTATTACAAAGGTATTGACGTATCAGAACACCAAGGAAACATTGATTTTCACGCCGTTAAAAATAGCGGCGTTGATTTTGTGATTATACGTGCCGGGTATGGAATTGGGCATGTTGACGAAAATTTTTATATAAATTATATAAACGCTAAAATAGCAGGTCTAATGGTAGGTGCATACTGGTATTCATATGCAACAGATACTGATTTTTGCAAGCAAGAAGCTCAATCATTTATTGATACAGTCAAAGGCTACAAGTTCGAGTTCCCGTTGTACTTTGATATTGAAGAACAAAGCCAAATTGCTCAGGGTCAGGAGTTTTGCAGCAGCTTAATTCAGACTTTTTGTAACTACCTTGAAGAAAATAACTATTTTTCAGGCTTTTATTCTTACTTAGGTATGATTAATACAGCCGTGAGTGACTATGTTAAAAAACGTTATGCTTGTTGGGTGGCTCAATGGAGTAGTAATTGCAGCTATCAGGGCAGTTACGGTATGTGGCAATACAGCGCAACTGGTAGAATTGACGGTATCAATACAGATGTAGACTGTAACTATTGCTATGAAAATTATCCTGAGCTAATCAAAAAGTTACAGCTTAATGGATTTTCTGCTGCTGCTGATGGTGATGATACCACCAAATTAAAAACAATAGGAGAAGTAGCGCAAGAAGTTATCGAGGGTAAGTGGAACGTTGGACTTGCTAGAAAAATGCTACTTGAAAAAGCGGGATATAATTACAACCTTGTACAGCAAAAAGTCAATGAGCTTTGCGAAAAGCATTCAAAATTCTACACAGTGCAAGCTGCGGATACTTTAGATGTAATTTTAGATAAATTTAATCTTACAGCTGAAAAGTTCTTAGCTTTGAATTACAAGTTGGAAGTCGGCAGCACAATTCAGATTGAAGAATAAATAAAAAACCGGGACTAAACGTCCCGGCAACTACAGCTTCACATTGTATACATTTCTATATACTTTGTGATTCTTGAACAAGTAGCAATTGAATTATAACTTAATTTCAAGCAAAAGAAAAGAGCCGATTCGCTAGAACCAAGCTCATAACGTCATTAAAAATGACCTTTGAAAAACCACCTTTTGAACAACAGACAATGTGCAGTCAAATTTGATATAGGTAGCCTATAAATATATTATAGCACACAAAAAGGGAACTAGTGCGCACTAGCTCCCTATACCCCGCGTTTGCGGGAATAAAAACTCAATAGTCCATTCAAAAAACACTGAGTCACCCCTGCTATTGCAGGAAACAACTATATTGTAGCGAACGGAAGTGAAATAATTATGAATACTAGAAAACCAAATGATGAATTTTATACGCCTGAACCTGTTTATAACACCGTGCTTGAATGGGTGGTTAAAGAGTATGGTATAGATAAGTCAAAAGTACTAAGACCGTTTTATCCGGGCAATGACTATAAAAGCTTTGATTATACAGATAAAATTGTTGTTGATAATCCGCCGTTTAGCCAAAATCAACCTATTTTAGAATATTACCTTGAGCATAACATTAAATTCTTTTTATTTGCACAATTTCAGACGCTTTTCACCGTAAATTTACCTGTTTGCTACATCGTCACTAAACCCAAAATCAAGTATGAAAACGGGCAGAAGATAGCGACTAGCTTTATAACAAATTTAGAGCCGCCGTGTATCAGAACAGCGTTTGACTTGCAGAAAGAATTGCAAGGTTACGAGGTAAAGACTAAACAATCCGTATTTTTAGATAAGCATATTTTAACGGCAAGCAGAATTGTAAGGTCAAACAAAGCTATCAAATTATCCTTAGACAAAATGCAGCATGTAAGGGCTGTAAACGGGTATAAGTTGTTCGGTGCAGCTTTTCTTGTTGATGATGAAACAGCTAACAAATTCCCATCTTCCTGTAACACTGAAGCAGACAAATTTATCGAACTTTCAGACCGTGAAAAAGCAATTGTAGAAAAATTAAACAAAAGGAGCAGAAAACAATGCTAACGGTTAATGAGTTATTCAGCGGCATAGGAGCTTTTAGAAAAGCACTTATAAACTTAAATGTTCCTCATAGAATTATTGGTATATCTGAAGTGGACAAATTCGCTATCAAATCTTACGAAGCAATTTATGGTAAAACTAGAAATTATGGTGATATATCAAAGGTAGAAAAGCTAGATTATGCAGATTTATGGACTTATGGATTTCCTTGTCAAGATATATCAATATTAGGCAAAAAGATGGGTATTAAAAAGGGAGAAACAAGGAGCGGGCTATTATACGAAGTAAAAAGGCTGCTAGAAATTAGCGAAAAGCCCAAATACCTAATAATGGAAAATGTAAAGAATTTATTAAGTGCTAAATTCAAAACAGACTTTGAAAAGTGGCTAGAATTTTTAGAAAAGCTTGGATATAAGAATTATTACAAAGTACTCAACGCCAAAGATTACGGCGTGCCACAAAATAGAGAAAGAGTATTTTTAATAAGCAGCCTGGATAATACACCCTTTGTTTTTCCTGAAAAGCAAGAATTAAAATTGACTTTAAAAGATCTGCTAGAAAAAGAAGTAAGTGATAAATTCTATTTGACAGAAGAACAAGTAAACAAAATAAAGTTTGCTACATATCATGTACAACGTGACCGTATCCAGGAGAAAAAGCATTGCGACACACTTTTAACAAAAGAAGTAAAATGTGTACAGATAGGATTTTATAATACACCGACACGAACTGAAAGAGTTAGGCGGCTAACCCCCAAAGAATACTGGCGGCTAATGGGCTTTGATGATGAAAGCTTTGAAAAAGCACAAAAGGTTTGTAGTAACCATCAGCTCTACAGACAAGCCGGGAACTCAATTGTAGTTCCAGTTTTAGAGAAATTAATAAATAAACTCTTATAAACTTAATAAGGCGTGTACAAAATGCTTGTATACGCCTATTTTTCGGGGCTTAAATTTATTCTAGTAGAATATACCTATAATGACTAAAGTATATTATTAGCGCAAGCCTAAATTTAGGTGTTTTCTAAGGGTGCTAAAATATCAGCTATTTGCGTGTACAAATCGTGTACAAAACTAGCTTAAAATCCCTGAATTTAGCGATATGTGTTATTAACTTGGAGGATGACAACTATCTAAGCAATAGAATCAGCGGTTTGGCGCAAAGTTTGTTGAGTTTCGCCGGCTATCAAGGACAAAACGGCAATTGGCCGACTATTAAAGCTGCTGAAATTAAAATTCGGCGCCTACAACTGATTGTTCCGGAAAATTCGCCCCCGGCAATTTTAGAAAAAGTAAAAAACATTTTACGTCAATATCCCGGAATTGAATATGAAATCATTACCGACGAAAAAAGCTACAAATATGTATCTGAAGATCCGGCGGAGAAAGGAGACAGTGATCAGCAAAATTAAGGTTAAAAATAGCAAATTAAGAAAAGCAAATAAGTAACAAAAATTGAAAAGAGGTAAGTATGAAACAACGAAAATTTATCAGCACAATAACAGCAGCAATTTTGACTGTTAATTTATTATTTCCTGCTAATATTTTAGCTGTTACCCGCAGTCGTACGGCTAATTTGACGGAGCAAGAAAAAACAGCAACAATCGCGCGGGAAACTGTTCGCCGCAGTCGGAAAAATTCAGAAACGCCGGTAAGAAAACGGCGTTCCTTAGAATTGCCGGAAATAGGCTTGGGGCCAAACTTGAATGCAGCTTCGAGCTCATATTACGCGGAGGATGAAAGAAAAAGTACCTGTTATATATGCTTCAATGTTATGGATCAATACAACGATAATGTCAGTGAAGCAATTATATCTTATTCTATAGGAACAACTTCAGGTACTACCCAAGCCGGCAGAACTATAGAAGTACAGGTTAATGCTTATAACAGCACATATCCGACTAGAGGTAGAGCAAGTGTCAGTTATTTACCGCCTGAATATACAATGAACGGATCTAACGATTGGGATACATTCAGTTTGAACGGACATGAAAGCTACAGTACGGCGCTGAATGTTTATTTTTCCGTAAACAGAAAAGCAAGTGAGGTCGGAAAAGCTTCGGAGAAAGAGGAAGAAGCGGCAAAAAAGGCGGAAAAAGCTAAATTGACTGAATTTCAGGAAAAGTATCAAACTTTATTAAAACAGGATACCTGGAAATTGACAGATTGGGAAAAGATTAAGCAGGCTCAAAAAGACTTGAAAAATTTAATGGACCTGAAAAGTATTAAAAGCGAAACTGCAGCCATCAAGCAAAAGTTGGAAGAAGCGGAAAAACAACTGCAAAAATTACCTATCACTTTGAATATTGATTATGTTGATAAAAATTCTAAAGATATTCTGACGATAGCTGTTGTTCGCCATTACGGGGAAAAAGAAAACTTTCAGATTTCACCTGAACTTAACCGAAAATTGCAGGAAAAGAACAAGTATACATTAGCGTTATTGCAAACCTTGCCGGAGCATCAGGTAACTTTGGAAGATGAACAAAAACATTTTAAAGTAGGCGTGAAAATGGTTAAAGCTGCCGGTATGATCAGTCAGGAGCCGAGTAAAATCAATAGCTTAATTAAGTATGTAGACGATAACGGCCAAATGATTAAAAGTGAAAAGCAAAAGCTGCAATTTAATGCACAACTGAAGCTTGATATACCTCAAGGCTATGAATTAAAAGACAAAAATAAAGTATATCGTCAAGCTGCAGAAGTTATTGTTGAACTGGTGCGGCGGGAATATCCCGTGTCTATTACTTACTTAGGTAAAGACGGGCATAAAATTCATCAGGATGAAGAAAAGTACAAATACAACGATGAGATAAAACTGAAATTTCTGGAAGATAATAAGACAAAATACAAATTGCAGAGTGAGAAAGAAGTTATCTTACCCAAAGTGAAAGAAGCGATGCAGTTAAAATACACTTTGATTGAAATTGTACCGTGGAGCGATTTAAGTACGAATGAACTCAAACAAAGCAAAGAATATCAGGCTTATGACGAAGAAGGAAAACTTCTGTTTACAGGTAAGGCGGAAAAAGAGGGTCAAAGCGATTATCAGATAAAGTTGCCACCGGAATATGCCGGTTATGAAATAATTAATGAAGATGATTGGCAGAAGGGGAAAAGCGATAGGCTTAAGTTACGTTTACGGCGCTTTAAGGTAGTTTTTAATTATGTTCTGAACAATTCGCAATGTTTGGCCCATCAGGAAAAGTCATTAAAATACGGGGAAAAAGCGGTAGCAGCTTTACCGGCAGAATTGCAAAATCTGAATATGGACAAGCGCATAAAGTTTGTGATTGAGGAAAAATTTGTGCCGCCTATCGTTAAAGGTGAAATGGAAGTTGTTGTGCCGATAAAGATTGTGATTGAGGAAAATGCAGTGAACGGCAGTGCGAAGAAAACGGAAAATCAGAAAACGGAGGAAGAAAAGAAAGAGGAAAAAAGCGAAGAGAAAAAAGACGATAAAAAAGACGTCAAGGAAAATTCTGAGAATAAAGAGAAAAAAAAGGACAATGTTCAGGACAAGATACCGGAAAAATCGGAGCAAGGAAAATCTCCTGTTGAAACAACAAAGGTAAAGAAAACTGTCGAACAGGAAAGCACACAAGCGACAACGACTAAAAATGTGCCGAAATTGAGCTTCGCCGAAAATATGCAGACAAAACCGGGGAAAAACAGCAGCTTGCTTAAATTTGTCCGCTCCGACAACAAACAGGCTCTGAGCAAATTACCTCTTTCATTGTTGGCAAACGATGGGAAACAGCCGAAATTTACGATAATTAAAGGCGATTATTATTATGAACCGAACGGTGAACTGACAAGCGTATATACGGATGACAATGGCGAGTTATTGTTAAATAACCTGCCGGATGGAGATTATCGCTTTTACTATCGGGGAGTTGAATTGGCCAAATTGCACATAGACAATTCTCTGGTAGATCCGGGAGTTGAAGGCGTAATTAATGTTCAGGCCGAATTATTGGAGAAAGCAGATAATATGAAGCAATTAACTGAGAAATTAAGTCAAAATATTGAACTATATCAGAATAGAAATACTGATAACTTAAGCGCCGAAGAAAAATTACGTTCAGCTTTAGCGGAATACAACAGGAATTTAAGTCCGGAACAGCAAGTTTCCTGGACGGAGTTCACGGCTTATTTGCAACAAAAGAAACAGGAAGAACTGCAAAACAAATATGAGGTGGTAAAAACGGCCGAAGGAACATTCTTAAAATTAAAAAACGGCGGCAGCGACAGTATGTTCAAAGCTTATCGTATTGCTCGAACGGGAGAAAAAGCCGGTTATAAGCACAGAATGTTTTTACCTTTAATCTTCAGCTTCGGCAAATAAACTAAAATAAGAGTTAAGTAGCGAAATTTAATAGTGATTTTTATGGATTTTCCTTTGAAACAGTTGAACTTGCCGCTCAAAAGAATTATATTTAACAAGTTGAATTATATTTACATGGATGGCGCTGTATCAACAGCATAAGGAAATTATGGAAATTATTAAAAAGATTTTTGGCACACATAGCGATCATGAAATTAAACGATTAATGCCGCTAGTTGAGAAAATTGAAAGTTTGGAACCTGAATATTCCAAATTAAGCGAAGAAGAGTTAAAAGCTAAAACAGGTGAATTCAAAGAACGTTTAGCGCACGGAGAAACGACAGATGATATTCTGCCGGAGGCGTTCGCAACCTGCCGTGAAGCGGCATGGCGTGTTTTAGGGATGAAACATTACCGAGTACAATTAATAGGTGGTATTGTTCTGCATCAGGGCCGAATTGCTGAAATGAAGACAGGTGAAGGTAAAACTTTAGTTGCAACTTTACCGGTTTATTTGAATGCTTTAACAGGTAAAGGTGTTCATGTAGTTACAGTTAATGATTACTTGGCCCAACGTGACTCTGAGTGGATGGGAAAAGTTTATCGCTACCTCGGCTTAACTGTCGGTTTGATTGTTCATGATTTGGATAATGACGAACGGCGGGAAGCATACAACAGCGATATTACTTACGGAACGAATAATGAGTACGGTTTCGATTATCTGCGGGATAACATGGTTGTTTATGAAAATCGCAGAGTGCAAAGAGACTTGAATTTTGCTATCGTCGATGAAGTTGACTCTATTTTGATCGATGAGGCCAGAACACCTTTAATTATTTCAGGTCAAGGTGAAGATGCTACCGACATGTATGAACGGGCGGATCGCCTGGTGCGAGGCATGAAGGCTTTGCATTTAACTGAAACCGACGAAAAACTGGAGCAGGATGAATATGCGGAAGATGCCGATTACGTTGTAGATGAAAAGGCTCAAACTGCAGTTTTGACTCCGCGGGGCGTCAAGAAAACGGAAGCATATTTCGGCTTGACCAACTTAGCTGATGAAGCCAATTATGATGTACAGCATTATGTTACCAATGCTTTGAAAGCTCATGGTACTATGAAGAGAGATCAGCAATATATTGTTCAAGATAATGAGATTATTATTGTTGATGACTTTACCGGTCGTTTGATGTACGGCAGACGTTATTCCGACGGTCTGCATCAGGCGATAGAGGCGAAAGAAGGAGTCGAGGTCAAGAATGAAAGTAAGACTTTAGCGACAATTACTTTCCAAAATTTCTTCAGAATGTACGGTAAACTTTCGGGTATGACAGGTACGGCAACTACGGAAGAACAGGAATTCAGAGAAATTTACAATTTGGATGTTGTGACTATTCCGACGAATAAGCCGTTGGCAAGAATTGATGAACCGGATGCTGTATTCAAGACGATTAACGGAAAATTAAAGGCTATCGTTAAAGAAGTCAAGAAAGCGCAGGAAGCGGGGCAGCCTGTTCTGGTGGGTACGGTTAACGTTGACAGTTCCGAGAGAATTTCGGCGATGTTTAAACTTAACGGCATTGAACATAATGTTTTGAATGCTAAACAGCATGCCAGAGAAGCTGAGATAATTGCTCAGGCCGGACGCTTGGGCCAAGTTACTATTGCTACTAACATGGCAGGCCGCGGTACCGATATTCTGTTAGGCGGTAATGCGGAATATTTAGCTTTGCAGGAATTGCGCAAATTAGGTTATGATGAAGAACTTATTGTTCAGGCTAATGCGTATAATGAAACTGATGAGCCGGCAATTTTGGCTATCAGAAAGAAGTATAAAGAATTGTATGAACAGTTCAAGAAAATAACTTCAGCTGAACACGAAAAAGTTGTGCAGGCCGGAGGTTTGTACATTATAGGTACAGAACGGCACGAATCTCGCAGAATTGATAATCAGTTGCGCGGACGTGCAGGCCGTCAAGGTGATCCGGGACGCAGTAAATTTTACTTGTCATTGGAAGATGAACTTTTACGTTTATTCGGAGGCAATTGGATTAAGAATCTTTTCGATCGCTTAAATGTGGAAGAAGATCTGGAAATTCAGGCCCACTATTTGAGCCATAATATTGCTAATGCTCAAAAAGCGGTAGAAGGTCGTAACTATGCTATTCGTCGCCGAGTCTTTGAATACGATAATGTCATGAATAAACAAAGAGAAATTATCTATGATTTAAGACGTAAAGTTTTAGCCGGTGAGGAACTTAAACCGATTTTTACCAAGCTGATTAAAAATACAGCGACTGATATAGTAAACTCTTATACGCACGGAGTTGAAAATTATCATGATATGGATTTCCGTTCACTTGCTAACAAGTTGCTTTATATTTTCGGCGGAATTCCCAGTGTTGCTCGCTTGAATGAAATTGTTCATCTTTTGGCTGAAACTAAAGAGGGGAACGAAGAAGTTTGCTTGACTTTGTCAAACGGCGATAAATTCTATCCGGAGCGTTTCAGCAAGGAAGAATTGATTAATGATGTGATCGGTGAAGCTATGCAGCGTTATGAAGAGCGCGAAGCGGCTTTACCTGTTCCTGAATTAATGCGGGAAGCGGAACGTGTTATTTTGTTGCGGGTGATAGATGATCACTGGATGGAACATATTGATGCTATGGATGATTTGCGTAATTCCATCGGAATGCGCGGTTACGGACAGCATGATCCGGTGGTCGAATATACCAAAGAGGGTTACGAGATGTTCGAGGCGATGAATGATCTGATTCGGGAAAATGCAGTTCGTTTATTGATGCAGGCACAAATAACGGCGGAACATCCTTTGGAAAGACGGGAAAATACGCAAGAGCTGAGTGAAGATAAGGAAGCAGGTTCAGGTGCTTATGAAGAAGTGCAAGAAGAGCAAAACGAATCTGAAACAACAGCTCAAGCAGATAGCGCAATTCCCGACAGCACGGCGCAACCTGTGAAAAGGGATAAGCGTAAAGTCGGCCGGAATGAAAATTGTTGGTGCGGCAGTGGCAAAAAATATAAGGATTGTCACTTGGCACAGGACCGCCGGAATAATGATTAAGGTGCGGCGTGAAAACAACTTATTTTCGAGATTTCTATTTGCTTAATCCCGGGAGTGAGCCGCAGAAACGGATAATTCGTCATGCTTATGTCATTGTCCATGAGCGTCGGATAATTCATTGCGGGGAAGACAGGGAAGCAGCTGAAAAGTGTTGGTCGTCGTTGCAATTGCAGTTCGCTGCAAATATGCAGATATATGAAGGATACGGCAAAAAATTACTTTTGCCGGCCTTCATTAATTGTCATACGCATTTAGTAATGTCGCTATTTCGAAATTCAGCTGATGACCAAAACTTACATGATTGGCTTTTTCAAACGATTTTTCCTTTGGAAAACAAGTTGAGAGAACGGGATTATCGAATAGGTACACAATTAGCTTGCTTGGAATTGATTAAAAACGGTATCGCTGCTACTTTTGATATGTATGCAAGACCGGATTTGAGTATACCGGAGGTCATGCGAGCCGGTTTGCGTTATTTGCCCGGGATTGATGATAAAGTCAGAGATAAGGATTTCAAGGCTTCTATTGACAAAAATATTATTGCCAAAATGCAGGATTTGGCGCAGGCTTACCCGCAGGAGCAGCTGAAATTGACTTATATGATACATTCCATTTATTTGTATCAAGATGACTTTTTCCCACAGGCAGCTGATTATTTGGCAGATAATCCGCAATTGCTTTTGCAAATGCATTTGTGCGAGACACAGAAAGAATATAGCGATTGTCTCAAAAGATTCGGCAAAAGTCCCGTTAAACAAATGGATGAATTCCGTTTGCTGGGTAAAGGAACAGTGGCAGCGCATTGTGTTGTTTTGACGGATGAAGATCGTGATATATTGGCCAAGCGACAGGTGACGGTCGTGCATAATCCGACTTCAAATTTGAAGTTGGGTAGCGGAATTGCCGATATTAAAGCTCTTTTGCAGCAGCAGATCAGAGTTTGTCTGGGTAGTGACGGCGCAGCGAGCAATAATAATTTGAATCTTTATAATGAGATGAAATTGGCAGCTTTATTGTCTAAAGGGCAATATCGGAGAGCCGATATTATAACTGCTTTTGATGTTTTGCAGATGGCTACTTGCAACGGTTATAAGGCTGCAGGTCTGGGAGCCGGTGTAATTAAAGAGGGGGAGCTTGCAGATATTCAGGTTGTGAATCTTGACAGTGTTAATACTTTCCCGATTAATGATTTGGCTGCTGCCGTTGTTTATTCGTTACAGACAGAACAGATAGAGTCGTTGATGGTTTTGGGGCAATTTGTTTATTACAAGAAAGAATACTTGACTTTGGATGTAGAAAAAATAAAATACGAGGCTACTAAGTGTGTCGATTTTTTGCACAGTGATGTTCAAGCGCACTAGAAATCGGGCCTCAGAAAATATTTGTGCAATCAAGTTAAAGTCTAGTATAATAAAGGTAGCATTTCATTTTTGGGGATGTAAAGGCTTCGACAGGGTTGTTGAAGTTGGAATAGCGGGTAGAGGATGCGCGTTGGCCTCTTAAAAAAACGGGCAAAAAATTTAGTTGCAAAAACTAATAGATTAGCTGTAGCTGCGTAAGCTCGGCCACAGATTCGATAAATCTGCTAGTTGAATATCTGTGTTAGTCAGCAGACCTTGAAAGTCGGAGGTTAAATTTTCCCATTTCAAGCTAAGCTTTGCCCTTGGAATTATTATGAAGCTACTTTTATCAGCGATTGTTCAACGTCTAACTGATGAAGGGAATTTTTAAAGTTTGGACTGCACCCGGAGAAGTTCCGACTAAGATGATTTTGGACACGAGTTCGATTCTCGTCATCTCCATTGTTTAATTGTAGCGGCAGAGTCGCTCCCGGCTCTGCTGTTTTATATTTGTTGTTATTAAAATGCAATTTTTACTGAAAGTGCTTTTTGGTGCTTCATTTACTTGCTCTCTGATATATTTTACAAAAAAGACATTGAATTCATAAATTATTGTATATAATAACCTTGTCAAATGGAACGAAAGAGGTTAAAAGATGATAGATAGGACGAAAATTTCGGCACTTCTAAGCGGAATAATTTATTTTGCTTCTTTTTTCTATCCTTTAACTTCTTTGGCGGCTGCTAACGGCGGCAACGATGCTGACGGTTCTAAGGGTGTTAACGGTAATAGAGCAGGGCAAGTACGTCCGGTTGTGCTTGATTCACCACAAACTCCTTATAACGGTCAGGATAAGACGAAACCTGTGATTATCGGTGCTAGCGGTCAAGACGGGCAGATAGGCGGGCAAGCTGCACCAAGCGGTAACTCGAATGATAACTTGAGCGGTAATTCCGACGGTAATTTGAGCATTACCCCGAACAGTAACTCTAGCACTAACCCAAGCGGCAACTTAGGTAATGTCCCGAACGTTAACCCTAGCGACAACAAATTAACGGATAAAGACAAGCAAGTGCAGGCGCAGAAGCCGGGAAATTCTACTGCTGCGGGTGAAAACCGGAATTTGAAGCGAAACAGACGTGATTTGACGAGCACATCCTTAAATAATGATAATTATTTACCAGGGGGGGGATGGTCGCATGTTGTTATTTGCCGCTGAGCAGCCGGGTGAAAGTAGGGCGAATTTTTCCGGAAACGGTAATTTCCAAAATTACGGTTCGGGCATTGCTTGGGATAAGAATTATACTGTATTTGCCGGAAGCAGTCCGGAACAATTGGAAAATGCCAAGCAAGCTTTTAATATTGAAAGAGTAATTGATTATAAGAATAGAACAATTACCTGGAAAGTTACTGTTTATAATAACGGTCGGAACAAAGGCTCTGAAATATCTTTTTGGCTGCCCAGCAAGCAAGGTCATGTGCAGAGTGTGGAGTATTCCGATGACGGCTTGAGCTTTAAACCGATTGCCGCCAAATGGTCGAGTAATAATATAGAAAGCTATAGAACAAGTTCAGATTTTTATAATAAAGGAGCGTACGGAGATCCTAATAATATAGTAAAATTGAAAAAACCCCACAAATTCACGCATATAGTTGAAAAATGGGTTTATGGTCCTTTGGAAAAATCTGCCGGTGCCAACAATCCTGTTATTGAATCCTTGAAATGGCAATTTGATAAAGGTGAAATCGGCCAATATTATTCTTTGGCGCGCGCAGGAATTGCGCGCAATAGCAAGTATGTGTTCAAGTTTGTGACCAAGCATGAAAGTTATGAAAATTTGGCGCAGTTGCCCTTCGGTGTAGACTGGAGTGATAGAGGGGCTGCTATTGAGGCTAATTGGCAACATCGGTATATGTTTGTCGGCCCTTTCGGTGGGGCGTCCCGGCATAGATTGCAAACTCCGCCGATGACTTATGTAGAGGATACGGAGCATTTGAAAGTAGATGAAAAAAAAGAAGTGTTAAACAAAATTTATAATACTACGTTGGCTTACTATAAAAATAAGGGTAGTGATCCGAGAAAATCCGGTTATCCTGAAGGTGATCCGTTCCTGGTTGCCCAAGAAGAATATGAACGGGCAACGAAAGAATTGGAAGAAG
This sequence comes from uncultured Eubacteriales bacterium, assembly GCA_902373515.1. GTDB lineage: Bacteria > Bacillota > Clostridia > Saccharofermentanales > Fastidiosipilaceae > Amygdalobacter > Amygdalobacter indicium. Next base: position 13,217 of record CABKML010000026.1, read on the forward strand.
CCAAGAATAACAGCAGAATATTGATCAAAGACAACGGAGCCTGTGAAGTTACCTGGAAAGACGGGACTAAAAGTTATCTTAACAATGTTGAAGATTACATAGCCAAGCTGGTACCGGGTATGGAGAAAGATTATGAAATGAAAGTTGATCCTCCTTATCAGGAGGTTAATGAGCACGAACCTATTAAAGATATTAAAGTTTCTCTAGGTGGTAAGGAAATAGAGCTTAATACGCCTGAGGGCTATATTTTTGATAAACCTAAACTGCCTGCAGGCTTGAAGTTTGATGCTTCGGACCCTTTCGACAGCTTAAGCGATTGGGTAATTACAGGCACGATTACGGAAAAAATCGATTGGGATAAAGAAGGTAAGGATTATAAAGATTATACTATTGAGGTAAGAGGTTATCCTGATTATAATAACGATAATCATATCTATGTTTCCGCTACTGCTTATATCAGAGTTAAGCGTGATATTTCCCAGATCCCTGTCGGGGTACAGACAACGGCGAATGGCAGCGGATATAAATTCTTGTTGCTGTTGGCCGGAGCAGGTTTACTGACAAGTTCAATTCAGCGAAAGCAGAGGGAAAGAGAGGCTGAGTGATGTTGTATAAAATCGGCGGTAAGCGGGGACGGGATCGACCGCAGGCGAAAGATCCGGTTATCCAAGCACTTTTGAAATTTCTTTTCAAGTTGGTGACAATACTCTTGTTGCTGGTGTTGGTGTTTAAGTTCGTGTTCGGTATTTATCGGGTAAATGATACGGCGATGGTTCCGAATGTTAACCCGGGAGATTTGATTTTCTATTATCGCTTGGATAAGAAGTATTTTGTCGGTGATACTGTTGTTTACAATTTCAAAGGGCAGACGAAACTGGCCAGAATTGTAGCGTTGCCGGGAGATAAGGTGGATGTTGATGAGCACGGTTTGAAAGTTAACGGGTCTCGTCAATATGAGCCGAAGATTTTTAAGGAGACGCAGGCTTTCAAAGATGGTGTGAGTTTCCCTTTGCAGTTGGGGACGGATGAAGTTTTTGTATTGGCCGATAATCGGGATAAGGCTGCTGATTCCCGCCTTTTCGGAGCTCTTAAACGCAGTCAGATTAGTGGTAAGATATTCAACCTGATTCGTAGTCGGGGAATATAATAGTAAATAAAATAAAAGGATAGAAGGAAGAAAAAATGAAAAAGTCATTTAATTTGAAAAAGTCGCTGGCGTTGGTGCTGGCGTTGGGTTTCTCAGCCTCATGTTTGGTCCAGGTGCAAGCCCTTGGTGGTCCGCATCCGGGTGTTCCTCAAACACCAGTAAAACAACTTAAGATTAAAAAGTTCTTAATTTGCCGAGTGCTGATGTTAAGACACCGGCAGTGAAATTCTCTTTCACATTTACAAAACATAGTTATAACGGTGAAACCGATAAAACTTCAGAATGCCCGGATATTACTGTTGCTAAAAGCGTTGATTACAGTGAAGCTGATACTACTGACGGCGATGCAAATAAGCAGGGTTTACAATTGGTTAAAACCACAGAGAATGTTTTGAAGGGTGTTACATTTAGTAAAGCCGGTCAGTATACTTATAAAGTTACAGAAAATCAAACTTTAGCAGATGGTACAGATCTCCCGCAAGGTTTGGTTATGTCCAAAGCAGAGTACTTGGTTTCGATTTTTACCAAAACTATCGCTAACAAAAAGGTCGTAGTTGATAATATTTATATCGCACAGTTGAAAAAAGATGATGGAACAGATGCTGATAAAAAAGAAAAAGTAGATTATGATTCAACATCAGATACTACCAACAAATTTGAGTTCAACAATAACTATGATCCTAAAGCCGGTAATGATAGTCCTTCAGGTAAAGAAATAAATGAAGCTGATAAAAAAGGCTTTGTCTTACAGAAAAATGTTGAGGGTGAAAAAGCTAATGCCAATGAAGAGTTTACATTCTCTCTTACGGTAACAAAGCCTGAAGGTTCACATGGTAGTGACAAAAACTTCAACTATAAAGTTGTTGATTCCAACGGAACAGCCGGTAACGCAAGTCAAGGTGCTTATGGAACAGCTTTTACAGTTAATTTGAAAAAAGGCTACAGAGTAGTTTTGTCAAGTGTCCTGTTAGGTTCCAAGGTACAGGCAGAAGAAACAGTTAGTGCCGGTTATACCAAATCATTAGCAGCCGGTAAATGTAAATTTAACGGAACTGATATTACAACAGTCAACGATCCAGTTGCCGAATTGAAGACAGGTAAAAACATCGGTGATAAGGGCGACAACTCCATCATCTTCGTCAACACCCAACAAACACCTACCGGTATCTTGTTGAACAGCTTACCGTTCATTGTCCTGGCTTTAGTAGCCTTGGCCGGTATCGTCTTCTTTGTGAAAAACCGTAAACACGACGATTTGGAAGCTTAATTAAAAGGAGTGCAGCATGAAGAAAAGCGCTTTGCCGCCCTTACATACTGCCACGGCAGACGATTGCAGCCTGAAAACGCCCTTAACGGACTCTCAGGCTGCTGCGCCTGTTAAACCTCGATTAACAGAAAAACAAAAACGGCAAATCAGACTAATCAGAAAAGCCTCCGGCGTTTTAGATTATTTTATCCTGTTAATATCTCTGGCCGCCCTCTTCATCGGTATGTATGCTTTCTGGGATACCAATCAAGTGATGAGCATCGCCGACAGTGAAGAATATGCCATGTATAAACCGGACAGCACGAGCAAGCTGTCTTTCAACGAGTTGCAACAACTTAATCCGGATGTTTGCGCCTGGTTGGAAGTTTACGGCACTGAAATAGACTATCCGGTAGTACAGGGAAAAGATAACTCGGAGTATCTGAACAAAACGGTTCTGGGCACTTTTTCCACCGCCGGCAGCATATTTTTGGATAATCGCAACACTCGTGATTTCAGCGATGCCAAGAATATACTTTACGGCCATTACATGGCGGAGCGAAAAATGTTCGGCGATCTGGAATTATTTCAGGATGAGAAATTTTTCCAAACGCACAAATACGGCCTTTTGCAACGCGAGAAATTACCGAGCCTGGGTATTGAATTTATCGCTTTTTTCCGAACCGTAGGGACGGATCAAATGGTCTTATCACCTGCTAAAGCCTTGACGAATCCGCAGGAACTGTTGGACTACATATACGCCAAAGCTACATACAAACGTGAATTGGACAGCCGACAGAAACCGCATCTGCTGATTATGGACACTTGCGATTTTTCCATCACAAACGGTCGTCATATATTAGTAGGACAGTTGACAGATCAAACACAAGTGAATACATTTAATACAGGTAAGGTCAAAAAAGGCAATAACTTTTCCCGCTATTTGAGCAAAGTTAAAAGCAAAGACCTTTTACCGGCAGTGCTGGGAATTTGGCTATTGCTCGGAGCGGCTCTGATCATATCCGCAATTTGCCGGAGAGAGCAACAACGACGAAAGGAGAAAAAGTTGAATGAAGCAAGATAAACGAAAATTGCGTTATTTAATGTGTCTGCTTTTATGTCTGCAACTTTGGTTGACCGACCTTTGTCTGCCTGAAGCTGCTGCTGTCGGCTTGAACAATTCTCTTAAAGTACGTCAAATTATCTCGATTAACAGCGATTACAGCAAACCGCATGAAGTATTCAATTATGCTTTAAGTCCAAGCAAGGAAAGCCCCGCAGCTCCTTTACCGGAGAATGCCCGACAGGAATATATTTTCGGTCTGTACGGAGATGAGGAACGCAGCCTTGACTTACGATTTTCTCAAGTCGGGACATATGTTTATGAACTTAGACAGTTGCCGAGCGATAACAAATATGTGCAACAGGATTTTTCCGTATACACAATTACAATTAGAGTTGTCAATACTGTAAGGGGGTTGGAAGCTGAAGTTTCCATGATTTTGAATCAGGATAAGCAGAAAACGGATCAGCTGACTTACCATAATCATTATGAAATGCCCAATCCCGGAGGAAGCGGCAGCATTGGCGATAATGAGGATAATTCTACGGATAAGCAAGAACCGGCCATTCAAAGCATCGCGAAAAAAATCGGATTGTTATCCAAAACAGGTAATATCCGTTCCGTCTATGAATATGTCGGCGTCGTGCTCATCATTTCAGGTTTATTCTTATTTTTGCTTTACAGAAAGAGAGAAGCTGAAGCTCAAAAAGTTGATGATTAAGTGCTGACGGCACTTTCACAGCAAATAATGGACCCTCTTCATCTGATATGTACCCAGAATCCTGGACACATTCATTAGCTAATTAAGCTCAACACGTGGATGCTATCCTGTACTTTACAGGAGGCATCCATTTTGTTTTTGCCTGAATTCTTTTATTATTATAGTAATCT
>CABKML010000027.1 GCA_902373515.1 uncultured Eubacteriales bacterium
ATAAAGTGCAGACGAATTTGAAGCAAAATAAGACGCCCGATGCCGGATATCTTGCTAATCTTGCCCATAATTTCAGAAAAAGTTGGGGGCAAAATTTCTTAAGATATTGTGAAGATGCCGGCAAATTGGTTGATAAAATCGATTTGACGGATAACATGGCTGTTCTGGAAATCGGTGTCGGCGGCGGTGCGTTGACGGCAGCATTGCTGAATCGCAATGTTACAGTTTATGCTTATGAAATAGATAAAACCTTGGAAACTTTCTTGAACTTAAGATTCGCTGAAAGCTTAGAAAGAGGACGTCTGCACTTATCATTTACCGATGCGTTGGCTGCCGATTGGACACAGCTTTTTGCCCAATTTGAAAAAGTAGCGGTAGTTTCTAATTTGCCTTATTCCTTAACCCGAGAATTGATTAATAAGATTTATCGTGAATTGGGTGAAAAAATCGGCATTTTAGCTTTGATGCTGCAAAAAGAGGCAATTAACCGTCTCCTTTGTCCGCCTCCGGGCCGAACTAATTATCAGGCGAAGTTATACGGTTTACAGGCTGTAATCACTCAAATGCTGTTTCGGAGTGTCGAACGTTATAAAATACCGCGTCAGGCATTTTTTCCTGTGCCGCATGTTGACAATGAATTTTTGATTATGACAACTGCAAAGACCGGAGAAGAAAAGTCGGATATTTATTTTCCTCGGCAAAATTCAATGCGAGATCAAAATTTGTGGCTCTATTTTATTGATTTCTTACAAACAGCGTTTCAAAATCGTCGTAAACAAATACGCAATTGTTTTTCGACTTTGCCGAATGAACAATTATCGGCTATATTATTGAAGGCAGGTTTGCCTTTGACTGTCAGAGCGGAAGAATTGACGCCGCAGCAACTTTGGCAAATAGCCTGTGAATTGTTTGAAGCGAAAAACGGATAAAGAATATGCAGAAACACAAAAAAGAGGAATTGACAGCTAAGCAAATTGCTTGGCAGGAATATCCGCCGGCCAAGGATGTCGGCGTTATCCGCCCGGTAATACCTGATATAGTTCAATCTGCCTTACAAACTGCCATAGAGTCTAAAGATGAAAGCCTTGCCGCTAAACGTAATTTTTCCACGGAATTACCTGATATTGTGAAAAAGGCAATTAATTCTGTAGATAAATCACAAAACACGGTAAGCAATAATCCTAAGTTGGATATTAAACAACGCACTTCCTGCCCTCGAAGCACAATTACTTTATGCATTGCCAATCAGTTTTATCAAGTGAGCGCCGATGCTGATGTCGAATATATGAAAACTATTGCGCAGGAAGCCAACTTATTGATTAAAGATGTCAAGCGGCAATTAAAAAATAGTGATAAGCAAACGATTCTTACCTTGTGTTTAATGAATGTCTTGGATGAAAAAGCCGATATGACATTCAAATTACGTGAACAGGAACAGGTAGCAGCCGATTCTTTGCTGATTAATAAAGAACTGAAAGATCAGGTTGCCGTTGCTGAAAGAAAAATTCAGCAATATAAGCAGAAGCTGACAGCTTTAGCAGAAGTTTTCAGTCAAATTGCGGAACGTTTCAGTCTTTATAAAAATGATCCGGCTTGCGGAGCGGATAACTTCCGAAAGATAATTCTCCAATTGCTTGAAGGTGAAAAAGACGAAGATCAACTAAGTAGGAGAGAACAAATGACTTTTAGCGACTTGCTGAGAAAGGAATAGTTTATGAGCAGTAACATTAAAATTGTTGAAGTCGGTATAAAAGATTTCCCGAAAGATTTGCAGTTACCTTTTTATCGTCATAGAGGCGATATGGGGATGGATGTTTGTGCGGCAGCGGATTATATAATTTTACCCGGACAGACAATTTTAATCGCTACGGGTTTAAGTGTTGTTTTGCCTGAAAATTACGCTTTGGAAGTTAGACCCAGAAGCGGTCTGAGCCTTAAGACCAATCTACATATTGCCAATAGTCCGGGAACGATTGATTCAGGCTATCGCGATGAAATAAAGATAATTATGCGTAATCTTTCGCAAATGGCACTAATTGCACATAATGACCCGACTGAGATACCTTTAAAAACTTTAGAAAGTTCGTATGGTAAAATACCATTATATGATTTGAACGTTAAATCAACACCCCACGGTGCTTATAAAATTTGTCGGGGAGATAGAATCGCTCAATTGATTCTTGTCCCCATATATCAAGCTCAATGGACGGAAAATGTGGGAGAAGCGGAATTTGACCGTCAGGGCGGTTTCGGCCACAGTGGAGTAAAATAGCTGCAGGGATGATTATTGACGGGAAAGAAGTGAAAAATGAATATATTAGCCTTCGAGTCTTCGTGTGATGAGACAAGTGTAGCGGTAGTAAAAGACGGTAGAGAAATTTTAGCAAATGTGATAGCTTCGTCAGCTGATTTACAAAGCCAATTCGGCGGAGTTGTGCCGGAAATTGCAGCCAGAGAGCATGTTAAAGTTATTACGGCCGTTATTGCCGAGGCTTTGGCAAAGGCCGCCTGTACCATGGAAGATATTGCTGCCGTGGCTGTTACTGCCGGCCCGGGTTTAGCAGGCTCTTTGCTGGTCGGCGTCAGTGCCGCTAAAGCTTTAGCTTATGCTTATAACAAACCGCTTTATCCGGTACATCATTTGGCCGGACATATTTGTGCCAACTTTTTATGTGATCCGAATTTTGATGTCCCGTATACGGGCCTGATAGTTTCAGGCGGTCACAGCCATTTAGTGACGATGGATAAGGAATATAATTTTCAAATATTAGGTCGGACGTTGGATGATGCCTGCGGTGAAGCTTTTGACAAAATTGCTCGAGCTTTGGGTTTACCTTATCCCGGCGGCCCGCAGATTGATAAGTTATCTTTTGCAGGTGACAGTACCCGGTATGAATTTCCGGAAAGTCATTTGCAAAATGCCTTGGATTTTTCCTTCAGCGGCTTGAAAACTGCTGCTTTGACCTATATTAATCGTGCTAAGATGCAAGCAGAGCAGAAAGGAATTAATTGGACGGATTTATTGAATATTAATGATTTTGCCGCCTCCTTTCAGGCTGCTATTATCAGGACTTTGGTGAAACATTCCGAGAAAGCTTTGAAATTAACTCAAGCTCAGCGCTTTGCCTTAGCCGGCGGTGTTGCGGCCAATACGCACTTAAGAGAAGCTCTAGCTGCTATGTGTCGTAAAAATAAGGTTGATTTTACTTGTCCGGACAGAATATTATGTACAGACAACGGAGCGATGATCGGTGCGGCTGCCTATTATCTTATATTAAGCGGAGTGAAACCGACAGACAGTACTTTAAACGCATATCCGTCATGGTCATTGGATAAGTGGAAATCTTTGCCGCAAATTAATGTGAGAAAAAAGATATAGGTGGTTGTATGACGGAAGTTACGGGAATTAAACAGGTAGCCTATAATCGACGGGCAAAACATGATTATAATATCATTGATACTTATGAGTGCGGCGTGGTTTTGCGCGGAACGGAAGTAAAATCGATCAGGGCTGCGAATACATCTTTACAGGAAGCGTATGCTCAAATTAAAGATGGAGAAATATGGCTTTATTCGTGGCAAATAAGTCCGTATGAACAGGGAAATATATTTAATTGCGATCCTCTGAGACCGAAAAAATTGTTGTTGCATCGACGGGAAATTAATAAATTGGCCGGTAAAATAAAAACTTCCGGTTTAACTCTTATACCGCTGAAATTGTATTTTAAACATAATCGTCTGAAACTGGAATTGGCTCTTGCTCAAGGTAAAAAGTTGTATGATAAGCGGGAGACTTTGAAAGCGAAAACGATTGCACGTGAAATGACGAGAAATTTTTGAGCAGGCAGCCGCGGTGTGCGGCCAATTCGCTTGACAACAAAAGATGATTTTTGCTAAAATATTTAAGCATTTTATTGTTCAGACAATTTTAGGTAGGAAAGTTTGGATATGCTTATTATAAGTTAAGCTAAGTTCAACACAGCAAGTCTGTTTTATCACATCCCTATGTAAATGCCCGGTGTGAAATTTACGTATTCTTTTAAGGAGAAAACATGGCAACAAGAAGAGGTCCACGTTTTAAGGAATGCCGTTGGGTTGGCGTTAATGCTATCGGTAACCCCAAGGCAATGAAGCGCGTCAGCACTCACGGTAATTTGCGTCGTACGAAACCGACTGAATATCGTGTACAGATGCTGGAGAAGCAGAAGTTGAAGATTTATTACAATATCTTCGAGAAACAATTGGTGCGTTATTATGAAGAAGCTTTGCGTTCTTCCGAGCAGACAGGTACAGCTTTGCTGCGCTTGTTGGAGAGCAGATTGGATAACTTGGTTTATCGTATCGGCTTTGCCAATTCTATTCGTATGGCCAGACAATTAGTCAGCCACGGACATATTATTGTCAACGGTAAGAGAATTGATATTCCTTCTTATCAAGTTAAACCGGGTGATGTTATCGCTTTACATGAGTCTTCACGCAAGGTTGAAGTGTTCTGCAATAACTTCAGAGACTTCGGCGGTTTCAGCGTACCGTACATTGAGCGTAACACTGAAGAACTCAGTGCTAAGTTCACTCGTTTACCTGAAAGAGAAGAAATTCCGGTGGAAGTTAACGATCGTCAGATCATCGAGTTCTACAGCAGATAGTTCTAACAATATCAAATTGGCGGCTTGACCACAACATATAGCGGTTGGGCCGCTTTTTTTATCTTCAGCCGGAAACGGAGCAACTGCTGCTGTTGCAGCAGAAACAGGATAATAATAGCTTTTTGCATAACAATTAATTTATAAAACCCTTTAAACTTTCTTAAAATCCCGAAAAATAGGGATATAAATAGACTTTACGGCTCCTGTATGCTATACTATGCGAAAATATTGCAGAATACTGCTAATTTTTGTTGGAGGTACACAATGTCCGAGCAAAATCAAAACGGCAATGAGCCGCTTTTCTCAGAAAATATGGAACAAACTGCTGCCGGTAGCGGTAATCCAACTCTGTTGGGTATTTTAGCCGGTAATTATAAGACTTTTAATAGAATATACGGCGTAGCCTGGATGGTGTTTGCTATACTTGCACTTTTGACCTTGACTTTTTCTTCGGCTACTTTGGCCTTTCTTGCTGCATTTTTACCGGCTGCATTTATTCCTTTCAGTGTTTTCAGTGCTTTCGGTGCTCCTGCTGTAGCACTGATCGTTAAATTTATACTGAAAATAGTAGTATTGGCTTATGTTTTGAAGGCAGCGAAGTTTGCCGATCGTAAATTAATTCTGGTAATTGATTTCTTCTTACTCCTTTTTATGCATGCAAGTATTTTGACTTTTGCTTTCTGGGCTTTAGCTTTAGGTTCAAAAGTTTGTGCTATGTATGTTTATAAAAAACAGGATGTTGCTATGCAATTGCAGGCTTTAATGAACGAATTCAATGCTTTAGCGGTTAAAATGGGATTCAAGAAGTAATATTGTTTATGCAGGAATGGCAGGATGAAAAATTGATAAGTGAAAATCTCACTGATGTCCGTAATGACGGCAAAGGCGGGACTGCAAGGAATTTACTTATTGGTTTATTTATTCTTATTATTATGCTTTCATTAACTTGGCATATGATCTTCAAGGATTATAGTATCAAGGAAATGAAAGCAATTTTATTACAAGCTGACTGGCGTTGGTTATTGGGCGGATTTACGTTAATGTTGATTCACCAGTGTTGTATTGCCTTAAGTATTATCAGAGTAATGAATTATATCGCGCCTACTTTACAAGTTAAATTTAAAGTGGCTTTTAATACTTCTTTTATCGGTTTCTTCTTTAATAATATTACGCCGTCTTCTTCAGGCGGTCAGCCGATGCAGATGTATTATTTGAAAAAATTGTCCATTCCGATGTCTTATACTTCCGTCGTTTTTATCGCCTTGGCTATTTTTTACAATTTATCTATGTTGTTTTATTGTGCCTGCGTCAGTGTCTTCCGATCGGGATATTTGCAAGAGAATTTAGGCTATGTTTCTTATTTACTGCCTTTAGGTTATCTTTTGTACATTGTAACTACGACTTTTTTGTTGTTGTTGTTCTTCAATCCTAAAATTATTGTTGCGGCCCTCCGTTTTGTATTAGGCATGCTGATGCGTAAGAAGCTAATTAAAAATCCGCGTAATTTAGTACGCAAACTTTTACATTTTTCTAAGCGTTATATTGCCAGCTCGCTTTCTTTTAATAAAAATTGGCGTTTGTTGTTGGAACTTATGGCTTTGCATCTTGTGCAAATGGCAGCTTACACGGCCGTGCCTTTTTTTGCCTGTATGGCATTAAGAGCCGGAAATACGCAAAATTGCTGGCAGCTGTTGAAAGACAGTTTCTCGATGCAGGCTGTTTTGAATATTGCCGCTTCTTTGGTACCTTCACCCGGTGCTGTCGGTTTGACGGAAGGCGGATTTTTGCAATTATTCGGAAATATTGTGCCGGATAAGCAATTAATTCCGGCGTTGTTATTAACAAGAGTAATTAATTTATATGTCTTTTTGCTGATAGCTGCTGTTATTACGACTATTTGTTTTATTAGAGTTGATTTCAAATTAAATGCTGCTAATCTTAATAAGCTTGATCAAGAGTAGTTAAGGAGGAAGTTTATATGGGAAAATTGTTAACTGTTATTATCCCTGCCTATAATTCACAGATGTATTTGGAAAGAGCCGTAAATTCCTTGCTGCCGTATATTAAATTAATAGAAGTAATTATTGTTAATGACGGCTCAAATGATGATACAGCAGCAATTGCAGCTGCCTATGTGCAGAAATATCAAGATAGTGTGATTTTAATTAATAAAGAAAACGGGGGACACGGTTCGGCTATCAATGCCGGAATGAAATTGGCTCGGGGATTGTATGTTAAAGTTTTGGATTCTGATGATTATTTTGCTGCCGAGCCGTTAAATTCCTTGCTGCAATTAATTCAACAGCTTTCTGTCGCTGCGGAATTGCCCGATTTGATATTTACAGATTATACATTGGAAATTTTGAAACAAGTTTACCGTCAGAATCATTCATTATTGACAGCGAATGAATTATACCCGACTGAGCGCAATAATAAGTTTTTTTACATTGACAACAAATTAAGACAGGTTTTGCCGACGAATAAGTTGTTTACTTGGCAGGAAGTAAAAAAATGGTCTTTTACTGAACTTCTGATTATGCATACTCTTTGCTATCGCCGCGATTTTTTGCAAAATTTACATTTAACTTTACCTGAAGGCGTCTTTTATGAAGATAACTATTACAGCCTGATTCCTTTGCAAACAGTAGAGACAATGTATTATTTGCCGGTTAATTTGTACATGTATTATATCGGTCGTCAAGGACAGTCGGTTAATTTACAGAAAATAATTCAAAATTATCAACATCAAGTTAAAGTTATTAAGGCGATGCTTGCAGATCTTAAGTTCGGTTACAGGACAGGACAGCCGATAATTTTGCGAGATTTGACGATTAAGCATATGGCCAGAATGTATGAGGTGTGTCAATTGATTTATCTTATGCAACCTAATCCGGAGCATCTTGCAGCCTTGCAAGAAGTAAAAGAAGCTTTCAACCGCTTGGATCCGCAATTATGGCATTATGTGAAGAAAAAGCGCTTAGTAATTTTTTTGAATTTTGCCTGTAAATATTTATTAAGTTTGGCCGGGCTGATATTGAAGCTTTTGCGGCGTCTACGAGTTATTAACGCTTAACGGCCGCTTAAGTATTCTAACTGTTAATTCGATCAATTTGCAGCAGAAATATCAGTGTAAGGTGATTGGCTCGGCGTTAACGTTGTCCGGTATATTTCAGCAGTTTGAGTAATTGCAGCATAACGGAATTGATTATCCTGTTGTTCCAACATTTTATCTACAACTGCGATAAATGTATCGCCTTGACTGTCCAGGCAAATTATATCGCCGGCATCACGCTTAGAAGTCAGCTGTTTAATCATAGCTGCTTGATTTTTGCTACGTGGATAGTTATTCCATTTTATCTGAATGTAGTCCTGTAAATCATCTCTAATTGCATTATTTTGCTGCTCAAGGAGGCGCAAATAGTTGTTCGTCGCGTGTAATTTCTGTTTCAGAAAATCGCTTGCAGCAGTTATTTGAGCCTGTGTATAAGAGTTATTATCCAACAACAGAGCAATTTCATGTCCCTGCGAAATAATATTTTGTAAAGTCGGCAAATTATCGGTATTTAACTCTTGCGGCGTCAGGAAAAAGCTGGCGGTTGCAGCATTATCGTGGAGAATTTTTAAGAGTTGTGTCAAGGTTGCTTCAGTCGGTAAATTATTAATTGTCAGAGCCGAAAATTTGTACGGACTGTCGGTATTACCTTCACTATCTTGTGTATACGGCAACAATTTCTCGCTGTCTTTATTGGCCAGATAACGTTTCCAGGAATCATATTTAAGACTGACTTTCAAATCACTTTGTTGATTAAAATATTTACTTACTTCATTATATTTCAAGCTGAGATAGTTATTATAAATGTATCTGCTGCCGCCGTTACTTACCAAGTTGAGTCGGGAATTGTTGTTCAACAGGGAGGCATGACTTTGTTTGGGATTGACTAATAAAATCAACTTTTCCGGAGTGAATAAAAAGTTTTGCCGAGTAATTTGATCGGCCTGTAAACCTAAATCCTGTTTCAAATCGTAACGGTACATCGTATTATAGCTGTCGGCAATTTCTTGCAGGACATTATTGCGTTCCGAAAGTAAATCTTTCAAAGTTAAAACACTATGATATTGTAAATCGTAGTACAGTGAGCTGTAAGCTAAATCGCTGAGTTTGTCGGCAGCGGCACCGCCTTCATAATAATTGAGCGTGAAAATTAAAGAGATCAGGCGACCGGCCAAAATTGCACTGTCATAATTAACAACCAGAAGCGGCTTTTGCCGAAAGCTGTTGCGGCGAGGTAATTTGTTCGCAGCCTGAATGTACGGTTGAATAAGACTGTCAAGACGGCTTTGAATTTTATAGTCGAGATAACTGTCATCATAATGCGGAAAAGTTAAATGTAAATTTATCTGATCAAGTTCGGCTTTTTTGCATTGAGCGGTACCAGAGAGCAGTATTCCATGCTTTTTATCTAATTCCTGCCGCATATTGTTATCTGCTTCTATGCTTGCAAGTTGGTGATAATGAATAGTGAAAATGGTACTGAAAATTAAAATTAAGGCCAATACAAAGCATAAAGTCTGTACTATGCTGCAGCGTCGGGCAGAGAATTTACGCAAAAAAGATAAATTTGCCAGTCGGCTGTTATGAGCCTGCGTATTGTAAGTACTGTGTTGACAGTATTTTCGCCAAGCTTGATATTGCCGGGAAAGGTTGAAAATAATACTTGCACGGAAATTTTTGCAGCTGAGTTTGAACGTTGAGTGCACAAGTTTCTGTTGTTCTTTAGAACTGATATTCTTGCCGCGTGTCCAAAATTTTTGTAATAATTTTTGTGAAAAATCCCAGGTTGCATGACTTTCACGCCGTAAATTGCGCAAATCATTTTTCAGGTCGGACCATTCACTTTGGCGGGAAACGGTTTTCGAGTTGACGATTTTAGCAGTGTCGTCTTGCTTTTTATTACTGCGCGTTGTCACACCGCGATAAGTGAGAATTTGCAGACTTTGAGGCTCACGGCCGGCAGAGGATTCTTTCTTGGAAGCAGTATCGGCTGACAATAAAGGCGCATGAGATAAGTGAGTTTGAAATAATTTTTCCAAATCTTCAGCTGTATTCTCTGTATTCTGCGGTTTAATGGTATTTTGCAGCAATTTAGCATTTTTATCAGCCTGTTGCAGCTTTTTATTTTGTTTGTAACGGCATAAATGCTTTATTTTATCTAAAATTTTTCCGGCGGATATATTCGATTTGAAAGTACTTTTGGCCGACACGGCAGACTCACATTTTTTAACCGGTACATTGCTCGCACGACAGGTTCCTTCGTAATTAGGCATAGCACCGGAATGACTTTGATGAGTGCGCATATCTGAGACAAATCTCCTTTGTGTAACTAAAATCGCTAAAATAATTATATCAGGTAAGAGTATCCGAACCGTAATAAATTTGACACTTTGGACAGAAATGTGTGCTTCGTCCTGCAATTTTACATTTCTTTATGGGCGTTTTACAGCTATAGCAGGGAAGTGAGGTTCGCTGATAAACTTGCAGATAATTTTGAAAATTCCCTTTAATGCCTCGGCTGTCAACATAATCACTGAATGATGTTCCATGATTACTGATAGCTTTATTGAGCAACGGCAGAATGGAACGGTATAAAATTTGTAAGTTTTTTTCGCTTAAATTACAGCAAAGATTGGCCGGATGGATACGAGCGGAGAAGAGCAGCTCGTCAGCATAGATATTACCTAAACCGGCGATAATGCTTTGATCCAGCAGAGCAGATTTGATATTTTTGTGCAAATGATGCCTGCATCCTTGAATAAAGGCATTTTCCGCCTCTTTTTCCGTTAACGCTTTTTCATTTAAGGTCAACTTATGTGTTAATGCGTCGAAAGCTAATTTCTTTAAACTTTGATCAAGACTTAAATTCTGTCGGGGCAGGAGTTTAACATAACCGAATCTTCTAATATCGTTGAAATAAAGGTACAGAATTTTATGATCTTTCTTCAGTTCAAAATAAAAATGGCTGTGTTTCGGTAAGTCGGTAACGGTGGAAGTGATAATGAGTTTTCCGGTCATCCGGAGGTGAAAAATCAGAGTAATATCCTCAGCACTTGTATCAGATTTCAAGTGAGCGAATAAATATTTTCCCTGCCGCTCGAATTCGGATAATTTATAATCGGCAGCTAAGGAAAAATGGCTTGTTTCATCATGCCAACAATAATTGTCAAGTCTGACAATTGAACATAAATGACTGTTGCTTAATTTCTGATTGAGACCTTGACGGATAGTCTCCACTTCCGGTAATTCAGGCATAATTATTCCTTCTTCAATTTTTGACGCAAAATTTTATAATCATTGATCAGATCTTTGGCATCATCTACATGGCAGCGAGCTAAACGGGGATCCAAATCCGGTTGTCCCAGACCTTCAATTAAGTCACGGTAAACATAAACCAACTTAACATCATTCGGATAATAAGTTATGCGATAGTTTTTATGCCAAAATTGCAAATATGTTTTTATATCTTCGTAGACGAAATGCTGCGGGGTAACTTGAATCAGGTTATTAATCTGCCGTTCGGACTCCGTTGTTGTCATATAGGCGGAACGGGCATTGGGCAGCGTTAAATCCTGTTGAAATTCTGCGGCAGTTTCAGCGGGTAAATCAGCTTGAAAAGCGAAGGTAAAGCGCGGTTTTTCACCGGCCCAGTCCAAGGCTAAATAACTCAAGGCATCTTTTGCGATTAAATCAGCGTGATGCTGGGAGTCAAAAGTTTCAATTGTACAATTACCGCTGCTGGGAAAAAGATAATCCGGTGCAAGTTCCTTCAAGTAACGGACGGAAGTATGTCTTATTTGCCACATATGCCAAACAATAGGATTGGTACTTGTTCCTATTTTTATTTTCCCGATGGCCGGAAAATTAATAGCTTGTTTGAATAACCCGTCTTTGCCCAGTTCCGCCTTAAAGTTGCACAAAGAACACATGATGGCTGTGCGATTTAACTGATACATGGATAAAAACTCCTGGCAATTGGGACAACTGTATAAGAGATTGTCCAAACCTCCGGCAGGATTGAAACTGAAATAATTGTAAGTTTTTTGCCCCTTGTTGCGTCTTTCAAGTTGATTATGGTAGTCTGTGCCGCGCAGTAATTCCGTCATTTTAGTACGAATATCTTCAAGTTCCAATTCGCCTGTTTCTTCCCCCGTATAAACAAGAGAAGCGGTGACGACAATTTTGCCCAAACGTAAGCCGTGATACCCTGACCAACGCGGCCAGGAAAGGAAAGCTCCGTCAAGATCACAAAATATCAAATTTGCGTGAGAACGTTGTACTAATTTAATAAAAGCGTCGGAAAATAACTCGTGTCTTCCGTCGGCAGAACGTTCACCTTCCGGGAAAATAGCGATTGATTCCCCACTACGTAATAGAGAAATCATTTGTTTGACAGCTAAAAAGTCACTGTTGAACTGGGTGATATTAATAGTTTTCATCTTGGCCGTAAGCCAAGGGAGAAATCCGTGACCTTCCTGCAAAAAATTACCGGCTACGAAATGTAACTTATGTTTCGGTCCCATACATAACATCACGAATACCGGATCCAAAAGGGAAGAATGCGGTGCAATCACGATGCTGGGGCCTTTAAGTTCTTTTTCGGCAAAATTATGCTGTGAGCGATATGCAAATAGTATACTTGCCAATATTCTAAGCAAAAAATAAGAAAATGAATAGAATAAGGTCGATATATGTGCAGACGGCGTCGCTTTATTTTTTTTAGAACGCCGAAAAGTTAAAGTACGCATACCGATTTTGGCTAAATTTGTCGCATTAGCTTTAGTTATTTCACCGGCCTTAATTAAAATTGAATTCCTTTTCAATTCTGTACCCTCAATTAAAGTGTTTTATAGGTACTAGTTATTATAATGTTTTGTTTAATTAATTGCTACTTGAATAAATCGACAATAAGGAAGATGAGCGGAGCCTTAATTGCGATTTTTCGACCGGTATTGATAAGTGATGCATGACCACAACTTATAGTACTTCAGTTGCTAATAATGCTGTATACTTTCAATATTGTGTATTGAACACCCGAGAGATGTAAGTCAATTATTACAAGTTTTTAACAAAAATAAAGGTAAAAAGATTTATTAATAAGAGGAAAAACGCCTAATTACAAGCGAACGGCAGGTAAAAAAATGCAGGAACGATTTAATTTGTATCACTATGTAATATTCCTGTAAAATTACAAATCAATCTTTGCTTGCACACTTTATCTATGAATGGTATTCTATTTGTGCTTTAAGGCTGCCTTACCACAATATGTAGTAATTGGAGCTTGCACTCCTGATTAAGAAACGTCAGTTAGCGGCAGTCTTATGTAAAACTGAGCGGATGATGTTTCTATATATTGGTAGATGAGAGGGATTGAATATGTCTTTGGAAGTGATTAAACGTGACGGAACAACAGTGCCGTTTGATAAAAGCAAGATTCAAATTGCTATTGAAAAAGCAATGAATTCGGCAACCGGTAATTATGTTGCGGGACAAGCTGAAGAAATTGCCGGTGAAATTGAAGAATTTGCCCGTAATATTCCGAGGGCTATTACAATTTATCAAATTGAGGATCAGGTGTATTACAGCTTGATTAAACATGATAATGCCGCGACTGCCAGATCTTACGAAAATTATAAGGCTGTGCAAAGCTTTAAACGTAAGGATAATACAACCGATGCCGGAATTATCGGCTTAATTGAAGCCACCAATAAAGATACAATGGATGAAAACTCCAATAAAAATGCCTTTTTGGCAGCAACGCAGCGGGATTTAATTGCCGGTGAAGTTTCGAAAGATATGGCTCGCCGGAAAATTATGCCGACCGATATTTTACAGGCGCATGATTCGGGAGCTATCCATTATCATGATCTGGATTATGCAATACAACCGATTTTTAACTGCTGTTTGATTAATTTGGAAGATATGTTGATGAACGGTACTGTAATTAACGGTAATCAGATCGAAACTCCGCATACTTTCAGAGTAGCATGTACTGTTACGACCCAAATAATTGCCCAGGTGGCCTCCAATCAGTACGGCGGTCAGTCGATTAACGGCTTTGACAGAATTTTGGCACCGTTCGTGCGTAAATCCTATTTGCGTTATTTGAAAGAAGTTCTGGAAGAACAGGCCGAGGTATACGGGGCCGAAGCGACGGAAGCCAACAGACAGAAGGCGGAAGAGATTGCTTGGCGCCGGACGAGAAGAGAAATAAAAGACGGCGTCCAAACTGTGCAATATCAAATTAATACTTTAATGACGACAAACGGTCAATCACCTTTCGTTACTTTATTCTTGTATTGTGAACCTGATAACGAATATGCTAAAGAAGCGGCCATGATTACGGAAGAAGTTTTACGGCAGCGAATTGAAGGTATTAAAAACAAATGCGGTGTTTATGTAACACCGGCTTTTCCTAAGCTTATTTATGTTCTGGATGAACATAATGTGAAACCCGGCGCACCTTAT
Source organism: uncultured Eubacteriales bacterium (assembly GCA_902373515.1). Lineage (GTDB taxonomy): Bacteria > Bacillota > Clostridia > Saccharofermentanales > Fastidiosipilaceae > Amygdalobacter > Amygdalobacter indicium. The sequence goes on from CABKML010000027.1 coordinate 14,167, forward strand.
TTTTATTTGACGGAGTTGGCTGCCGAATGTACGGCCAAGAGAATGTATCCCGATTATATTTCTGCTAAAAAAATGCGTGAAATGTATGACGGTAACGTGTTCAGTCCGATGGGTTGCCGTTCGTTCCTCAGCCCTTGGAAAAATGCTGCCGGTAAATATGTTTTCGACGGTCGTTTCAATCAAGGCGTTGTTACGATTAATTTACCGCAAATCGGTATTTTGAATCGCCATGATGAAGAGGGCTATTTCAAGATGCTCGACAAGCGCCTCAATATTGTAAAGAAAGCTTTGATGTTAAGGCATGAGCGTTTATTGAACGTCAATTCCAATGTCAGCCCCTTACATTGGCAGTATGGCGCTATCGCCCGTTTGGGAGAAGGTGAGAAGATTAGACCTTTCCTGGAAAACGGTTATTCGACATTAAGCATCGGTTATATCGGCTTGTACGAGGCCAGTTATTTAGTTACCGGCAAGAGTCATACGAGCCCCGAAGGTAAGGCTTTCGCGCTTAAGGTGATGCACAAGTTGAATGAAGCTGCAGATAAATGGAAGGCTGAAACAGGTTTAGGTTTCGGTGTTTACGGTACGCCGGCAGAATCTCTGACACATCGTTTTTGCGCCATTGACCGCGCTCATTTCGGTGATATCGAAAATGTTACTGATAAAGGATATTATACCAACTCGTACCATGTTGATGTGCGTGAACCTATAAGTGTTTTCGACAAATTCAAGTTCGAGTCGGAGTTTCAACCCTTGTCAAAAGGCGGCATGATTTCTTATGTTGAAATACCTAATATGCAGAATAACATTCAGGCAATATTGGAAATGATTCAGTATATTTATCAAACAATTATGTATGCCGAGTTCAATACGAAATTGGATTATTGCCACGTTTGCGGTTTCAGCGGTGAAATTAAGCTCGATGACGACAATGTCTGGACCTGTCCTCAATGCGGTAACAACAATCGCAATAAGTTGACTGTAGTCAGACGTACTTGCGGCTATTTAGGCTCCAATTATTGGAATGAGGGTCGAACTAAAGAAATTAAGAGCCGTGTTTTACATATTTAACGTGAAAACTTGAAAGTTAGGAAAGAGTCAGTTACTTGACTGACTCTTTTATTATTAAGCAAAGGAGTAAACTTTAAGTAATCAAAATTATTGTTAACTGTGATTAAATGTGTTAAAATGTACTTATGGAGGATGTTGCTATGAACACATCTAATATCACTAATTACAAACCAAAAGATTTTGCTGAATTATTGGGTGTCTCAGTCAAAACGTTACAACGTTGGGATAGAGAGGGGATTCTGAAAGCAAATCGGACTCTGACTGATAGGCGTTATTATACTCATGACCAATATCTTCAGTTTAAGGGCATAAATACTGAAAATGATAATCGTCAGATTGTTATTTATGCCAGAGTATCTACAAGAAACCAAAAGGATGATTTACAAAACCAAGTAACTTTTTTACGTCAGTTTTGCAATGCTAAAGGTATCATTGTAGATCAATGTATTGAAGATTATGGAAGTGGGCTTAACTATAATCGTAAAAAGTGGAATCAATTATTAGATGAAGTAATGGAACAAAAAATCAAAACTATCATAGTTACACATAAAGACAGATTTGTCAGATTTGGCTATGATTGGTTTGAAAAATTCTGTATGAAGTTTAATACAACCATAGTGGTTGTGAATAATGAAGAGCTATCACCGCAAGAAGAACTTGTACAGGATATTGTATCTATACTGCATGGTTTTTCTTGTAGATTGTACGGCCTTCGTAAGTATAAAAAGCAAATAGAAGGGGATGAGGAAATTGCTAAAGAGCTTCAAAACGGAAATAAATCCGACAGTCGAGCAAAAAATCAAGATTAACAAGACTATCGGCACTTGTAGATATGTTTACAACTTCTATCTTGATCACAACAAAGCCTTATACGATAAAGGCGAAAAGTTTATGACCGGCAAGAGCTTTAGCGTCTGGCTCAATAATGAGTACATTCCTAATAACCCTGAAAAAGTATGGATTAAAGAAGTGTATGCAAAAGCTGTAAAAAAGTCTATTGAAGATGGATATACTGCATTTACAAGATTTTTTAAACATCAAAGTGCTTTTCCTAATTTCAAAAAGAAAGGTAAATCTGATGTAAAAATGTATTTTGTAAAGAACAATCCTAAAGATTGCAGAAGCGAGAGACATAGGCTGAACATCCCTACTTTAGGTTGGGTACGCATTAAAGAAAAAGGCTATATACCGACAACTAAA
>CABKML010000028.1 GCA_902373515.1 uncultured Eubacteriales bacterium
AGATTACTATAATAATAAAAGAATTCAGGCAAAAACAAAATGGATGCCTCCTGTACAATACAGGATAGCATCCATGTGTTCATCCTAGTTCATAAATATGTGTCCAGTATTCTGGGTACATATCACTTTGCAGGTCTTTAATTATTCGGCGGAAACAGGCGCATGAAATGGCGGACAAAGTAGAATATCGCCGAAATATCTTATATAATTAAGTGATAATTTAAGCACATGGGAGAAAGTATATGCAAGAGGTAAGAACTCGATTTGCACCTAGCCCGACCGGCTTCATGCATATAGGTAATTTACGCACTGCTTTATTCGAATATTTAGTCGCAAAAGCACAACACGGTACGTTTATATTGAGAATTGAAGATACCGATCAGAAACGTCAGGTAGAGGGCGCTTTGGCTAAAATTTACCAAACGCTGGCCAGCGTCGGCATGACTTATGATGAAGGCCCCGACAAGCCGGGGGATTGCGGACCTTACGTGCAAAGCGAACGCTTCGGCATGTATTTACCGGAAGCTTTGAAATTGGTAAAAAGCGGACATGCTTATTATTGCTTCTGCACCGAGGAACGCCTGGCACAATTGCACAGCGACTTGGAAAAGTCGGGTGCCTCATTTATCGGCTACGATCGGCATTGCCGCAACTTGAGTCGGGAGGAAGTAGAGGCGAAATTAGCTGCCGGAACACCTTTCGTTATTCGTCAAAAAATGCCCGACAGCGGGGAAACAACTTATCATGATGAAGTCTATGGCGATATAACCGTGCAGAATAACACTTTGGAAGACCAAGTGCTGGTTAAAAGCGACGGCTATCCGACTTACAATTTTGCCAATGTTGTCGATGACCATGCCATGCGTATCAGCCATGTCGTCAGAGGTTGTGAGTATTTAAGTTCCACGCCGAAATATGTTTTATTGTATGAAGCTTTCGGCTATGAACAGCCGAAATACATTCATTTACCGCTGATTAACGGCAAAGACGGCAAGAAATTGTCCAAGCGGCACGGGGCCACTTCCTACGAGGAACTTATTAACGCCGGCTATTTACCGGAGGCGGTCATCAATTATTTGGCCTTATTGGGCTGGTCGCCGGCCTCAACGGAGGAATTATTCACTTTAAGTGAATTGGAACAGCAGTTCGATATCGCACATATTGCCAAAGCACCGGCAGTTTTCGACATTGAGAAATTACAATGGTTCAACAGCCAATACATAATCCGCAAATCAACTGCGGACTTCTTCCGCTTGATAGAGCCTGCCTTGCAGGAACTTTGCGGCGATAAGCAGGAATTATGGCAGAGATTGCAGACACAGCAGGATTTATTGGCCCGAATTTTACAACCGCGCTTATCCGTATTAACGGAGGTTCGGGAGAAACTGGCCTTTTTACCGAGTCTGCCGGAATACAGCACCGATTTATTTGTCCACAAAAAAATGAAAACTACATTGGAATCGGCCAAGGCGGTGCTTGCAGATTTACAGACCGAACTTAAGAATTTACCGAGCTGGACGGAAACGGATTTACATGATCTGATGATCAATTATGCCCAAAAACGTGAACTGAAAAACGGGATGGTTATGTGGCCGATAAGAGTGGCGGCAACCGGTATGCAGGTCAGTCCAGGAGGCGCCGTTGAAGCTTTGGTATTGTTGGGACGGGAAGAATCTTTGCAGCGTATAGAAGTTGCCTTGGAAAAATTAAAATAGGGAGAATGCAATAGCATATAGAAGAAAGGTTAAAGCTATGAAAGAAGATGCTAACAAAGCAGTCGGAGTGAACGAGGCGGAAAAACTCGCTGCAGCCGGTAATACAGAAACAAGCAATTTTATTCATCAAATTATTGACGAGGAATTAAAGGAAGGCGGTCGCTGTTACGGGCAAAAAGTCCATACCCGTTTCCCGCCGGAACCTAACGGCTACCTTCATATCGGCCACGCCAAAGCTTTATACATTAATTTTTCTACCGCTGAAAAATATCACGGTCTTTGCAACCTGCGGATGGATGATACCAACCCGGTCAAAGAAGATGTCGAATATGTCGAAGCAATAAAAGAAGATATTCATTGGTTGGGATTCGATTGGGCGGATCGCTTCTTTTACGCATCTTCCTACTTCGATAAAATGTATGAATTTGCCGTAGAACTTATCAACAAGGGTTTAGCTTACGTTGATGAATCGACGCCGGAAGAAATTAAAGAAGCACGCGGCACCTTGCAGGAACCGGGCAAAGAAAGCAAATATCGCAATCGCCCGCTGCAGGAGAGCCTGGAATTATTCGCCAAGATGAAAAGCGGTGAAATAGCAGACGGTAAAATGGTTTTGCGGGCCAAAATCGATATGGCCAGCGGTAATATGAACATGCGTGACCCCGTAATTTATCGGGTTTTACACAAAGAGCATCACCGTACCGGCAAAAAGTGGTGTATTTATCCCATGTACGATTTTGCTCACCCGATTGAAGATGCTTTGGAAGGCATTACCCATTCATTGTGCAGTCTGGAATTTGAAGATCATCGCCCACTTTACGATTGGGTAGTCAACAACATTTCCGTTGCCTGTAAGCCCCGACAAATAGAATTTGCCCGCTTAGGTATGTACAACACGGTTATGAGCAAGCGTAAATTGAGAGAATTGGTCGAACAGGGAATTGTCAGCGGTTGGGACGACCCGCGAATGCCGACTTTAAGGGGCTTGCGCCGCCGGGGCTACACCAGGGAAGCGATACGAGCTTTCATGGAAGGAATCGGAGTTACCAAACAACCGAATATGATTGAGTATTCCTATTTGGAGCATTGCTTGCGGGATGATTTGAACAAAAGGGCAAGCAGACGGATGGCGGTTCTGCATCCGATTGAATTGGAAATAGTTAATTATCCGGAAGCTCAAAGCGAAATCTTATTAGCTGAGAATAACCCGGAAGAGGAAACTGCCGGTAAACGGGAAATAACCTTCTCCAAGCACCTTTATATCGAAGCGGACGACTTTATGGAAAACCCGCCCAAAAAGTATTTCCGCCTCTATCCCGGTAATGAAGTAAGACTGAAAGATGCCTACATTGTCAAAGCAGTCGATTTTGAAAAGGATGCGGACGGCAATGTGACCAAAGTTTACTGTGAATATGACCCGGAGACGAAAAGCGGTAAGGATTGTCGCAAAGTTAAGGGCACAATTCATTGGGTCGATCAGAAAACCTGTCGGGAAGCTGAAGTCAGATTGTACGAACAGTTGTTCAGCGCCCAACAGCCGGATCAGGCGGAGAATTATCAAAGCTGCCTGAACCCCGACTCTTTACAGGTATTGCACAACGTTAAACTGGAAGCGGCTTTAGGCTCTGCCAAAGTCGGGGAAAACTATCAGTTCATGCGGATAGGCTATTTTGTTTTGGACAACAAAGACAGCAGACCGGAACATTTGGTTTTCAACAAAAGTGTGGGCTTGAAAGACGGTTTTAAGCTGAAAAAATAAGGATGTTAGGCGGCGACTGGTTGCGGCCGTCCGTAGCCGGCAAGTCGGCGGACTGCATAAAAACGGCGGAATTTACACGGCAGCTGACCGCCGCTGCGACAGCCGATGTGAGCGAGCTGATGCAAAAGCCGCTGCGACAAAGTAAAATGCAAAATGAAACGGGCACTATTTCGGCGCCCGTTTCCCTTACAAAACAGGAAGGCGACAAAATGATTCCGAAAGATGCACGACAAGTCCTGCAAGTCGGGCAAAAATTACAGCTGAAAATTAGTGCTTGGAACCAGGCAGGGCAAGGGGTTGCTCGCTACAACGGCATACCGATATTTGTCTCAGCGGCCTTACCCGGAGAAATATGGGAAACAACGATTACTTCGGTGAAAAAGAACTATGCGCAAGCTGCCCTTCTAAAACCCGAGAAAACGGTAGAATTCCGCACAACGCCCCGATGCTCGCATTACGGTGTTTGCGGCAGCTGTGAGCTGCAGCATATGACTTACGCTGCAACTTTACGCTTCAAGACGGAAAAGGTCGAGCAAGCCTGTCGCAGCATCGCCAAACTTGATACTACCGATGTTTTGCAAGCGACTTTGCCGTCACCTGTAAACCAACATTATCGCCAAAAATTGGTCTACAACTTCACAAGCTCTGCCCCCGCTGAAGCAAATGCAACTAATCAGTCCCAACTTGTTGATTTGGGCTTCTTTGCACCCAATTCTCATAATATTATCCCGATTAGAGCCTGTACGGCCGAATTTTCCACAGCCGGCAACATTCGGCATGCGGTTCTGGCAACTCTGAATTGCGCCGAAATCCGGCAGGCTTTCAAGCGAGCCGGCGTCAAGCATTTGGTCTACAAGGAAAAAAGCGGGCAAGGTTTGTTCAAACGCCTGATGTTGCGTAGTGAACGTTCCAATCACAAGGTGCTGTTAACTTTTGTTTTGAATGCAGCTAAGACAGCGTACACGCCGTTAATGGCACAGGCATTTGCGTTGCTGGCACAAAAATTATTACCATCAAGTGCTGCGGAGCGTGAAGTAAATACCGGAAAAAGGGCTGCATCCCCGGATTTCGCTGCCACCAAGGAAAGTTCTACTGTAGCAAGGGATACCGCTGCTGCCGGAATTGCCGGAATTTATCTCAATTTTCAGCCGGAAAAAAGTAACAAAATATACAGCGATGATTTTTTGTTACTTGCCGGTCAAGCGACAATTACTGAAACTTTGCATATTACATCTAAGCCGTTGCTTTACACCATCGGTCCGGGTGACTTTTTTCAAATTAATCCCGCTTGTGCCGATGTGCTTTTTCAAAAAGCTCTAAGCTGTCTCAATCTGCAAGGGTCAGAAGTTGTTTACGATTTATATTGCGGTACGGGCAGTATTTCGCTGGCTCTTGCCCAACAGGCCAAAAAAGTTATCGGCATCGAAATTGTTAAGTCGGCTTGTGAGCATGCTGCGGCTAACGCGCGCTTGAACGGCTTGTCCAATGTTGAGTTTCACTGCGGTGCGGCAGGAGAGCTTTTCCCCCGTTTGTTCGCACAGGGTTTACTTGCGGATGTTGTGGTTGTTGATCCTCCGCGTAAAGGTTTGGATGAGCAAACAATCCGAACTATTTTGCAGATGGGCGCGCCCAAGGTTTTATATATTTCTTGCGATCCGGGCAGTCTCGCCCGTGATTTAGCCAAACTGACAGCGCCGAAGATTGAGGAGCAGCAAGGGCAGGGAACGGTGCAGGGGGCGTCGGCGGGACCGGGCCGGGGGCAGACGCAGGGAACAGTGCAGGGACCGGCGTACCGCATAGAATGTTTGAAACCGGTGGATATGTTTCCGTTTTCGGAGCACGTCGAGACGTTATCTCTTCTTTCCAAACTTAATGTCGACAAACATATAGATGTTGAAATTCCGCTGAATGAGCTTGATTTGACAAGTGCTGAAAGTAAAGCGACTTATACACAGATAAAGCAATATGTGCTGGAAAAATTTAATTTAAATGTATCTACACTCTATATTGCTCAAACTAAAAGAAAATACGGTATTGAATTAAGCAAGAATTACAACAAGTCCAAAAATGCAAAACAGGTTGTTCCACGATGTCCCCTTGAAAAGGAGGCTGCGATTAAGGATGCTTTATTGCATTTTAAGATGATAAGCAATTGATATAGAAAATTTATAAAGACTAACGAAAGCGATAGTGTAAAAGCTACCGCTTTTTTATTTGTCTGAAGATAGAAAGGCAGAAAGAATATGACATTTGACTACTTTTATAAGCAAGAAACGGAAAAATACAGCTTTTACATGATACCTTGATGCACGAACTTGGAGTAACGGATGAGAATAGAATATCATTTGCCAAGTTTGTAAGGGATTCAGTAAGTTATGCTGTAGCTGCAAGATTTAATTTAGGTTATCCGATGGACTATGAACTTTTAAGAGAAAATCTTCAAAGACTTGACAGTGTATCTTTAATGAACTTTGGTGAATTTGTATCGGATATTAGCGAAAATATTATTAATCTGACCTTTCTAAAAAGCAAAGAGATAGAGCTTCAAAAAGAAGTTGCAACAAGTAAAAGATTGAGATATAATAATATAAAAGAAAAATCCGAGGAGGTAGAAGAAAATGGTGTATTTGAAGGATCTACTAGAGGAAGCAAAAAATTATCCGGAGAACGAGTTCAGCGAACTGGAGAGTACGGACGAAATAGTGGAGAAAATCAGGGAGAATACGTTAAACAGCTTGGAGGAAGAAACGAGCTTTATGAAGGAATTTCCGAACCCGATTTACGCATTCATGAGGTTGGATTACCTTTCAGAGAGCGAGGAGGAGAGCCTATACGAGATGTTAGTGGATCTATACATGGAGAAGAAGCTGGTATCTCACTTGATGGAAATTCAGAGGCGAGCAAGCAACTTTATGAAATTAGAGAAGCCGAATTGGATGAAGGCATGGAACATAGAGAGCGAGGACGATCCAACGTATTGGGCGATGATTTCAGCCTTAAAAGAAGTGATAATCAAGGAAGTGGTGGAAAGTTAAAAGAAAATACTGAGGCAGAGATAAAAGAAGCTGAAAAGGCTTCTTTTTCTTTACCAGAAAACTCCTATGGACAGACACGCCTTACGATTCCGCTAACTGAGAATGATATAGATACCGTCCTTATTAACGGAGGAAATCACGATGGCGGCAGACTTCCTGTTATTGCTGAATTTTCCAAAGGAAAGAGCATAGAAGAATTGGGAGAATACCTCAAAGATACCTTTAAAGGCGGAAACGGGTTTTACATTGATGAAAGAGAAGTATCTTCCTGGTATTCGGATAAAGGCATTCATTTAGCCTATGGAACTTCTGCAAGAGAAGATGATACGCAGGTCTTAAACTGGAATGATGCTGCAAAGAGGATAAATGAACTTCTTAATAGTGGGGAATTTGCTACAAATGTAGAGCTTTTTGAAGCTCTTGATTATGAAAGAGATCGGATTTCAGAATCTCTATGGTATCTATCTCATGATTTAAGTGAAGAAGGAAAAGAGCAAGGATATTTTGAACTTTTTGAAAGAGGTGGGGGCTTTTCGGAAGAAACAAAAAGATTATCTGAAGCATTAAAAAATCCTGAGTATCTGAAAGAAACAATCAGAGAATATGACAGATTTATAGCAGGATATAAAGAAAATAGGAATGTACTAAGGTTTCACTATCACAAGGTAGATAGCCTTTATCAGAAATTACAGGAACTTGAGCTGCCACGAAAGGAATATAGCACCAATTTGACAGAACTTCCGAAGGTAAAGTCCTTTATTACAGAAGATGAAGTCCTTGAAAGTCTTTCAAGAGGAAGTGGCGTTGATAGAGGAAAAGAACGAATCACCAAGTTTTTTAAAGAAAATCATACGCTTCAGGAAAAAGCGAATTTCTTAAAAGACGAATATGGAATTGGAGGACATTCCCATGCTGTTTCCGGAGCAATGGGAAGTGATGAATGGCACGATGCTAAGGGACTTAAATTACAGAAAAATGATTGTAATGATGTGTTTCTTACTTGGACAAGTGTTGCAAAGCATATCGACGAGCTGTTTTCTAAAAATCTTTATCTTGAAGAAAAGGAAACAGAAAACAAGTCAAAGATTGAAGAACCACAATATTATTCCAAAGATGCTCCTGAAAACTTAATGACCGATGAAATGCTTGAAAGAGTGCCGGAGCTTTACGCACAGGAGGATGTAGCATTAGCGGATAAAGAGGTTCATGCTGCATATATCATTCCTTTCCGTTCTAATTGGACTTGGTATATGACGGAATATGACAGGGAAAGTGGCGATGCCTTTGGACTGGTACTTGGGATTGAACCTGAATGGGGATATTTTAATCTTGAAGAACTAAAGGAATTAAATGCCCAAAGGCTTATTTTAGAAGATTTTCCAAAGACCTTTAGAGAGCTGAAAGATACAGAACTTAAAAAGCAGATGGATGAGCAGGAGCTTCAGTCTGTCTTTAATGGAGAACTTAGCTTTGTAGAAGAAGAACTTGAAGCACCTGAAGAAACAGAAGAAGTTAGAAGGGCTGACACAGTTCAAGCTACCTTATTTGATTACCTCAAAGAAAGAGAAGAAGTAGAACTGAATAAAAAAGAGGAAATCCCTTTAGAGGATTTTGCAGTTAAAGCAGGTGATACCGTCTACTTTCATCATGAAGAATACAAAGTCAGAGAAATTTCTAAAAATGAAATCACAGGAAAAAATGACTTGTGGCTTGATCCTGTAAGGCAAGGCAATCATCAAATTCCGATTGTAGCCTTTACAGATAATGAGGATCTTATGAAGCAGATAAGCCTTGAAAGACCGAACTTTATTGTCGGAGATGAAGTCAAATACAAGGATAAAGACTATACCATCACACGCTTTGATGATATGGGAAATAACCTAAAGACGGTAACGGTTAAGGACAATACAGAATATCTTGGCGGTATGATAACAGGCTCCGATGTGATTCCTTATCGTCTGGAAGGCGACCTTGAGAGGGTATTTCAAAATCAAACATATAAACATCCAGAGCAGACTACTGAAGAAGTAGAAATAAAGAAAGCAGAAGCTCATAACTTCAAAATTAAAGAAGAAACGCTACCTGACAAGTTATCTCCAAGTGAGAGATTAAACAATAACCTTGAAGCAATCTCGATGTTAAATCGAATTGAAAGAGGTGAGAGAGATTTAGATATTACCGCTCAGAAAGTTTTAGCAAGGTATGTTGGCTGGGGAGGACTTGCTGATGTATTCGATGAAGAAAAAGGCGGACAGTGGAAAGAAGTAAGGAGCTTTCTAAAAGAGAACTTATCGCAGGCAGAATATGAAGCTGCAAGAGAATCTACTTTAACGAGCTTTTACACACCGAAAACAGTGATTGACGGAGTGTATAAGACACTTTTGGATATGGGATTTAAACAGGGAAACATTTTAGAGCCAAGTATGGGAATAGGGAACTTTATAGGCAATATCCCTGATGAAATGAACAAGTCTAAGTTTTATGGTGTAGAGCTTGACTCAGTAAGCGGTCGAATTGGAAAACTCTTATACCCTGAAAGTGATATACAGATTAAGGGGCTTGAAGAAACTTCCTTTTCAAATAACTTCTTTGATGCGATTATCGGCAATGTACCCTTTGGAGAATATAAGGTAAATGACAGGGAGTATAACAAAAATAACTTCCTTATCCATGATTATTTCTTTGCCAAGTCCATTGATAAAGTAAGAAACGGAGGTATTATTGCCTTTATTACATCAAGCGGAACGATGGATAAAAAGGACGAAAGTGTAAGACGCTACCTTGCAGCAAGAGCAGAGTTTTTAGGAGCGATAAGACTTCCGAACGATACCTTTAAGGGCGTAGCAGGAACAGAAGTAACCTCAGATATTATCTTCCTAAAGAAAAGGGACAGTATCAGAGAAAGGGATGAGGATTGGATTCACCTTGCTGAAGATGAAAACGGGCTTTTATATAACAAATACTTTGTTGATCATCCTGAACAGGTGCTTGGTTCTATGGAAGAAATATCCGGAAGATTTGGGAATACAATAGCTTGCCTGCCAAAAGAAAACACAGACTTAAAGGAGCTACTGACAAAAGCAAGCGAAGAAATCGCTAAAAATGCTAATTATGAAGAAATAGAGCTACTTGATGATGAAATAACTTCTATCCCTGCAACCGATGATGTAAAGAACTTCTCTTATACCTTGATTGACGATGAAGTCTATTACAGAGAAAACTCACTTTTTATCAAAAAGGAAGTATCAGACAAGAATAAAGAAAAAATCAAGGATTACCTTGAGCTGAATGCTGCCTTAAAAGATGTGATTTACAAGCAGAAAGAAGATTTTAACGAAGAAGAAATCAAGGCTTCACAGGAAAAACTAAATGAAGTATATGATAACTTTTCAAAGAAACATGGCTTTGTAAATAACCTAAGTAATACCAGAGCCTTGAAAGAGGATAGCAACTTCTCGCTTGTTTCCTCCATAGAAATCCTTGATGAAGAAGAAAACTTCAAAGCAAAGGGAGATATTTTTTCCAAGCGAACAATCACAAAGGCGAAGGTTATCGACCATGTAGACACTTCCCTTGGAGCTCTTGTTTTATCGGTATCTGAAAAAGGATATGTGGATTTTGAGTATATGGGAAGCCTTACAGATAAAGACAGACCGACTATGATAGAAGAACTTAGAGGAGAAATCTATCTAAACATCAGAGAAGAACAAAACTTTTATAGACCATTATCTTTTAACCTTGAAGATGGAGATCTACCTTTTGCTTGTGCAAACGGCAGTAATTCATACAAATATGGCTATGTAACAAAGGATGAGTACCTAAGCGGAAATATCAGAGATAAGATTGCCATAGTAGACAGTTACCTTGCAAAGTTAAGACAAACGGAAAGAGAGTTACCTCATCTTGGCTATGCGGAAGATGGAAAAGAAAAAGAGCTGATAAGCTATGAGATGAACCGTTTGGAATACCAAAAGGCAGAGCTTACAAAAGTTCTTCCAAAAGAGCTTGAAGCAAGTGAAATCAACGTAAGACTCGGAGCTACTTGGATACCGAATAAGGATATTGAAAAATTCATCTTTGAAACGCTGAAAACTCCGGGATATGCCAAATGGGATATTAAGGTTAAGTTTTCAAACCTCACAAGTGAATGGAATGTAGAAGGAAAGAGCAGGGACAGAGGAAATGACCTTGCAGAGATGACCTACGGAACCTCAAGGGTAAATGCCTATAAGCTGATTGAAGATGCTCTAAATTTAAAAGAAACAAAGGTATTTGACCAGATTGTAAATCCGGACGGCTCGAAAACTTCTGTATTAAATAAAAAGGAAACGCTTCTTGCAGGGCAGAAACAGGAGCTTATAAAAGAAGAATTTAAGAACTGGATATTTAGCGACCAAGAACGTAGAAACAGGCTTGTAAAGTTATATAACGAGCGTTTTAACTCTATCCGCAACAGAGAATATGACGGCAGCAACCTTTCTTTTGAGGGAATGACCACAGAAATTGATTTAAGACCTCATCAAAGAAATGCCATAGCAAGAAGCCTTTATGGAGGAAATACCTTGCTTGCCCATGTGGTAGGTAGTGGTAAGACCTTTGAAATGGTGGCGTCTGCGATGGAAAGTAAAAGGCTTGGAATGTGCAGTAAGTCCTTGTTTGTTGTCCCCAATCACTTAACAGGTCAAATCGGTCGTGAGTTTATGCAGCTATATCCGTCAGCTAACATTATGGTTGCAGATAAGAAAGACTTTGAGCCGAAAAACAGAAAAAGATTTATCGGAAGAATTGCCACAGGAGAGTATGATGCCGTTGTAATCGGGCATACGCAGTTTGAAAAGATCCCGATGAGTAAGGAATATCAGGAGAAGCATATCCAAGATCAGATTGATGAAATTATAAACTATGTGGAGGAATATAAGCATGACAGAAATCAGAACTTTACGGTAAAGCAGCTTGAAAAAACAAAAAAGAAGCTGGAAACAAGGCTTGAAAAGTTAAACGATGATTTTAAAAAAGATGATGTCATAACCTTTGAGGAATTAGGTGTAGATAAGCTCTTTATTGACGAGGCACATAATTACAAAAATCTCTATCTTTACACCAAAATGAGAAATGTAGCAGGTATTGGACAGTCTGAAGCCTTTAAGTCCTCCGATATGTTTATGAAGTGCAGATACATGGATGAAATGACAGGTGGAAAAGGTATTGTCTTTGCCACAGGAACGCCTGTCAGTAACTCGATGACAGAGCTTTATACTATGCAGCGTTATCTTCAGTATGAAAGCCTTAAAAAGAATAATTTGGAGCATTTTGATAGCTGGGCTTCTACCTTTGGTGAAACGCAGTCAGCTTTTGAATTATCTCCGGAGGGAACAGGGTATAGAGTAAAGACAAGATTTTCCAAGTTCTATAACCTTCCTGAACTAATGAGTATGTTTAAGGAAGTTGCGGACATCCAAACAGCAGATATGCTAAATCTTCCAACACCTGAAGCACACTATGAAGTTATTAAAACTTTGCCAAGTGAGGAGCAAAAGGAAATCCTAAAGAGCCTTTCTGAAAGAGCTGATGATGTAAGAAACAGGATAGTAGAGCCTGACGAAGATAATATGCTTAAAATTACCAATGACGGCAAGAAACTCGCCTTAGATCAGCGTTTAATCAATCCACTGCTTCCGGATAATCCTGACAGCAAGGTCAATGTGTGCGTGAAAAATGTTTTTGCCATTTGGGATAAGACAAAAGAAAATAAGTCAACACAGCTACTATTTTCTGATATGTCCACACCGAAAGGCGATGGAGAATTTAACATCTATGATGATATTAGAGAAAAACTTGTAGCTATGGGAATACCGAAAGAAGAAATTGCCTTTATCCACGAGGCTAATTCCGATAAGCAAAAGGATGAACTCTTTGCAAAGGTAAGGAAAGGTGAGATTCGTATTTTAATGGGTTCTACACAGAAAATGGGAGCCGGAACGAATGTGCAAAACAAGCTGATTGCACTTCATGATTTAGACGTCCCATGGCGTCCTGCCGATGTAGGACGGATTTTGCGGACATTCAAAATAAAAAAGAATGTGGAGGTAACAGACAATGGCAAAGACAATTTTTGAGGAAATGGGCGGCAAATACGAAAGGCAAGGCGATTATTTAATACCGTGCTTAACTGTACCCGCCGAAGAAGAACAGCCGATAGGCATCTGGGGACAGCGGCATTTGGATTATCTGAAGCATCACTGCAAAGTTACATACACCAATCTTCTTACAAGCGGCAGACTTAACGCTTACCTTGCCGACATTGACAGACAGGCACAGGAACGCTTTGAAAGGCTCATAGAGGGTATGAAACAGGCACAGGGCATAACGGAACAGCTAAAGGCAGAAAACGCCTTAGAATGGACAGGATGCCTCAATAACATAAGGGCTTGTGCGAGGGAGATTGTGGAAAAGGAAATTATTTTTGCATAAACAGATGATTAGTGGCAGGGGGAAATCCTGCCGCTTTTTCTGCTTTAGTTTGTCAGCTTGACAAATAAAGGGTTAAGGAATATAATTAGATTCAGTATTATACAAGGAGTTAATAAATATGCGGCAAGGTATTCTTAAATAAACTGTCAATTTGATAGTGGGAACAAAAAGTAGCAGTCCCGTTTCACTTTTAATATGGGGCTTAGTTTTTTGTACCCAGTTTAAGAATACTTTTATCATGTAATTTTATATGCCCGAAAACATATAAGTGTTTTGGGGCTATTGGAGTTATTTACCCAGTGATAGGAGTATTTATCACTGGGTATTTTTATGCCCTTTTTTGGGTGTTGATAGGAGGAAAATCACATGAAAATAATTAACTTAGGCATTCTGGCTCACGTTGACGCAGGAAAGACAACATTAACGGAGAGTTTATTGTATACCAGTGGTGCAATTGCAGAACCAGGGAGCGTAGATAAAGGCACAACAAGGACAGATACAATGAATTTGGAGCGTCAAAGGGGAATCACTATCCAGACAGCAGTGACATCTTTTCAGTGGGAGGATGTAAAAGTCAACATTATAGATACGCCAGGCCATATGGATTTTTTGGCGGAAGTATACCGTTCTTTATCCGTATTAGACGGAGCAGTATTATTAGTTTCTGCAAAGGATGGCATACAGGCACAGACCCGTATACTGTTTCATGCACTACAGACAATGAAGATTCCGACAATTTTTTTCATCAATAAAATTGACCAAGAGGGGATTGATTTGCCAATGGTATATCAAGAAATGAAAGCAAAGCTTTCTTCGGAAATTATAGTGAAGCAAAAGGTTGGGCAGCATCCCCATATAAATGTAACGGACAATGACGATATGGAACAGTGGGATGCGGTAATTATGGGAAACGATGAACTATTAGAGAAATATATGTCAGGGAAACCGTTTAAAATGTCAGAACTGGAACAGGAAGAAAACAGGAGATTCCAAAACGGAACGTTATTTCCCGTTTATCACGGAAGTGCTAAAAACAATCTGGGGATTCGGCAGCTTATAGAAGTGATTGCCAGTAAGTTTTATTCATCAACGCCTGAAGGTCAATCTGAACTATGCGGGCAGGTTTTTAAGATTGAATATTCAGAGAAAAGGCGGCGTTTTGTTTATGTGCGTATATATAGCGGAACATTGCATTTGAGGGATGTTATTAAAATATCTGAAAAAGAGAAAATAAAAATCACAGAGATGTGTGTTCCGACAAACGGTGAATTATATTCATCCGATACAGCCTGCTCTGGTGATATTGTAATTTTACCAAATGATGTTTTGCAGCTAAACAGTATTTTGGGGAACGAAATGCTGTTGCCGCAGAGAAAATTTATTGAAAATCCTCTCCCTATGCTCCAAACAACGATTGCAGTAAAGAAATCTGAACAGCGGGAAATATTGCTTGGGGCACTTACAGAAATTTCAGATGGCGACCCTCTTTTAAAATATTATGTGGATACTACAACGCATGAGATTATACTTTCTTTTTTGGGGAATGTGCAGATGGAAGTCATTTGTGCCATCCTTGAGGAAAAATACCATGTGGAGGCAGAAATAAAAGAGCCTACTGTTATATATATGGAAAGACCGCTTAGAAAAGCAGAATATACCATCCACATAGAAGTCCCGCCAAATCCTTTCTGGGCTTCTGTCGGGTTGTCCATAGAGCCGCTCCCTATTGGAAGCGGAGTGCAGTATGAAAGCAGAGTTTCACTTGGATATTTAAATCAATCGTTCCAAAATGCGGTTATGGAGGGGGTTCTTTATGGCTGCGAGCAGGGGCTGTATGGATGGAAAGTGACAGACTGTAAAATCTGTTTTGAATATGGATTGTATTATAGTCCTGTAAGTACCCCCGCAGACTTTCGGCTGCTTTCCCCTATCGTATTGGAGCAGGCTTAAAAAAAAGCAGGGACAGAACTATTAGAGCCATATCTCCACTTTGAAATTTATGCACCGCAGGAATATCTCTCACGGGCGTATCATGATGCTCCAAGGTATTGTGCAGATATTGTAAGTACTCAGATAAAGAATGACGAGGTCATTCTGAAAGGAGAAATCCCTGCTAGATGTATTCAAGAATACAGGAACGATTTAACTTGTTTCACAAATGGGCAGGGAGTCTGCTTGACAGAGTTAAAAGGATACCAGCCAGCTATTGGTAAATTTATTTGCCAACCCCGCCGCCCGAATAGCCGTATAGATAAGGTTCGGCATATGTTCCACAAGTTAGCTTAACAGCTTGCAAAAGTCATATAAAATGAGATTTGAAAGGATTAGAGACTAATTATGATGAAATGCGAATGGATATTGTGTCCTGTTTGTGGGAGCAAAACCCGTAATAAAATTAGGAAGGACACTGTTTTGGAGAATTATCCCCTTTATTGTCCAAAATGCAGACAAGAAAGATTGATTAAAGTTGACAACTTGAAGATAACTGTCATCAAAGAGCCAGACGCTTAAGACGCAGAGCCGATGAAATTGTGGAACAATTCACGAATCATCGGCTCTTTTTGTTTCGTATTTGAAAGAACAAACTCACCAAATAAAAAATGATATGTACCCCTTTTACTGGACAAACCAGTGAAAGGGGTTTTTGTATGAAATACGATTATGCTTTTAAACTTAATGCTGTAGAACTATATCGCTCTGGTCAGTGGATTGAGACACCG
>CABKML010000029.1 GCA_902373515.1 uncultured Eubacteriales bacterium
GAGCCAGAAAGTCATCGATAATCAGGATTTTCTCCCCGGGCTGCAAATATTTACGGGAAACAACAACTTCCGATACTGTTCCCTTGGTAAACGATTTGACCGCAGCTTTATAAAAGTCATCCGTCATGGTATTCGGTTTAGCTTTCTTCGCATAAACCAAAGGAATATTGCCGTACTCCATCGCCGTCACGGTAGCAATGGCAATTCCGGATGCTTCAATAGTCAAGATTTTATCAACCTTGTCGTTTTTGAAGCGCTGATGAATTTCACGGCCGATTGCCTGAAATAAGTTCACATCCAATTGTTGATTCAAAAAAGAATCAACCTTGACGATTTCCGTCCCGATAACGGTGCCATCTTTAATAATACGGTCTTTTAGTAATTGCATAAGCTCTTCCTTATCTAATAATTAAAAAAGTCGCTGCTTTTCACAGCGACTTTTAAGTTTTTATCAATGACTGATCAATAAGTCTTCTTCAATTCTTCCAAGCTCAAAGCTTCGACATATTGTGCCTTATGATAGCTGCCGAAAGATACAACCAATTGGCAAAGTACTTCCTGGATAGCATCCTCAACCTTTTGCATTACAACTTGAACTTCAGGTTCATTTGTTTCGCCGGTCATGACAACATCGAGAATAGGTGTCAAATAAAGGCGCGGATCGAAAGCCTTGGTGTTGGCCTGCATCAATTCATAAATAGCCTTAACTTTAGGATTGTGCAAAACTTCCGGATGTTTCACCCAAAGTTCGCGCAAGTTACGGGTTGTAGCCATACGGATATCAGTATCGACATTGATCTTGTTAATACCGCCGGCCTTAACTACTGCCTGTAATTGATCCAAAGGAATACCGCCGGAACCGTTGATTGTACCGCCCAATTCATTAATTTCAGCGACAACTTCCTGCGGCACGGTAGATGAACCGTGAGAAACGAGAGAAGCGACCAAGTTGGAGCGCATCAGGCACTCATTGACAGCGATCGGAACTTCTTTCCGCAAAACAATGTTCTTGCCCTTAACAGCACCATGTGCCGTACCGTAGCTGATAGCCAAAGCATCGACACCTGTACGACGAACGAACTCTACAGCATCCAAAGGATTGGTATAAGTTGAGTTTGCAGCCTTAACATGGTCTTCCTGACCGGCAATAACGCCGATTTCACCTTCGACACTGACGCCGAAAGGATGAGCATAATCGACAACTTTTTTAGTAATTTCGACGTTCTCTTCGAAAGGTAAAGAAGAACAGTCAATCATAACTGAAGTGTAACCGGCATCAACAGCAGCTTTACAAACTTCAAAACTGCGGCCGTGATCCAAGTGTAAAACAACCGGAACTGTAGCATTATCGCCGTAACGATGAGCCAATTCCACCAATTGCTTCATGCCTTTTTTCTTGTCTTCCAATGTAGCATTCATGAAGTCCGCTCTACCGCCCATAAAAGCGTTGGCAGCTTCTGCACCTTGCAAGATAGCCGGGCTACGCATAATCTCATGAATTCTGATAGCTGCTTTAACCTGAGCAGCGGAGTTTACATTGAAGCCACCGTAAGCGAAATTACGTTCACGCGCAACTTTAAGTAATGGTTTAAGTGATGTCAGCATTTTAACCTCCAAATATAAGGGATAAATATCTTATCCGCTTATCTATACACACTTATTGTACTATTATTCCCGACAAGTTCAAGTTATCGCCGAGTTTAACATTTACTATTAAATTAAAATAGCCAAAATTACCGGCAGCAGACTGACCAGACAGGAAGCGATTAAAGCGACCAAATCTGCCTGTTTGCTGAATTTAAGACTGCCTTGTCCTCGTAGAGTTTTATCGGTAAACAGCACGATGAACACGAAGCAGAGCGTCTGAAAGATGTTGACCAGGCCATCGGAAAAGAGTCCGAAAATCAAATAAACCGGAATGAAAACCGAACGCAAGAGCAACACCGCTGCGACGCTGTTCAAGACCGCCATAAACGGACGTTTCTTGTAACTGGAATAATTGCCCAAAGCAAAGATACCGATTAACAGCGCAATATGCAAAACTGTTGTCAAAACCGTCATCAGTAAGGTGTACCAAACGCTTTCACCGCCCATTGAGGTGAGCCAGCCGATATTTTTGGATGCTGTTGAACCGTAAATTAAAGATAAGATAAAGTACAGCACACTGACGGGGACAAACGCCATTGATTTCGACTGATTGATGAGGCGACATGAGTCTTCCGGGAAATTAGTGAACAGGTTCCTTGCTATTTCCAATAAGTCCTGACCTGATGTCAATAAAGCCCCCACCAGTCCCGTATCGTTGTTCAAAGCCTTCATATAAGCCGGCGGAATGTTCTCTTTGCTGTTAGCCGTTTCTGTTACATTTTCACTATCCGGCTGTAAATTCGGCTGTGAATTTCGTTGTAAGTCCGGACGTTTAATATTCGGTGTTTGATTGTTTTCGGGCAAATTCTCGGCAACGGAATTATAGTTGTCCGTCTGCGGCATCATTCCCGGCAAATCCGGCATTTTATCAGGATCCGGGATACGGGGCATACGCTCCATGTTATCTTCCGGCATCGATCCGGGTTGATAAAAGCCGCCGACCGGTTGGTATTCGGAGTTTTCCAAGCCGTCGGTAAAATTATCGGCCACATAAGGGAACGGCGCAGCTTGCGGCATCTGTTGCATCTGCGGCATTTGTTCTACCTGCGGCATCTGTTGTACCTGCGGCATCTGTTGTACCTGCGGCATCTGTTGTACCTGCGGCATCTGTTGCACCTGCGGCATCTGTTGCACTTGCGGTATTGACGTCATCGGAGCTTGATTATTCTGCTCCGCTTCAGCCATTTGTACCGGTCGATTAATCGGAGTCCGGTTTGAGACCTGATTAATGCGGTCAAGTGGGTTGGACTGATTAAACATATCATGATTGAACTCGGAAGCATTGCTGCCGTCCGTTGCCTGAGCATAATTAGGCAAAGCCGCCTGTCTGCGCAATGTAGCCTGTCTGGCAGCAAACAATCTGGCGTTATTAGCGCCATTATCTATATCCGGGCGTCGCTTGGGTGAGCTTTGTTCTTCCCACAAACGGAAAGCATCCTCTCTGGCCCGAGCCAACTCCAAAGCCTCTTTATCCTGTGTGTTTTCCGCCGGGCGTGCTGTCCGTTCCTGAGGCAAACTGCCCTGATTATCCGTCACTGCTACCTCCGGATTGAGCGGTTGCCGGCGTGTTAAATGCACAATATTACTCCGATAATCCTTGCCGTTGCCCGGATCCTGTTCCGAATCGCTGTCAAGCGAATCAGGCTGTTCCGCTTGTCTGCTTGCTGTCTGCGCTTCAAGGTGCTTAATAATACCGGGCGCAAAGCTGCGTAAGCCGCCTGCAGTTGTCCCATTTCCCTGTGCAGCGTCAGAAGTTGCAGCCGGAACTGAACTTGCAACCGGTGCGGCCGGCGCAGACTGAGCAGCCGGCGTGGCTTTATGTGTAAAATTAAGCAAAGTCTGTCGCAGTCCCCGGACTTCACTTTCGCCTGACCGGAGGCGATTATCTTCTATAGGCTGAAAACGCTTGGTAGCCGAATCTGTCGGCGCAGCTGTTGTATCGTAGGTATCTTCGACTCGACGAATAGGTAATTTGGCTGCCTGCGGCTCTCTTTGTAAACCCGGTACCGAAGTCTTTCTAATACCGGCAGAAGCAGCCGGCGTTATATCATTTTCATTGTAGCTTTCCATATGCACTCCACACATCACACAGATAAGATAGTGTTTTTTTCATGCCTCTTATATTACACGAAAGTTACACGGGCAACAAGTTATTTTTCAAATTAAAAGCAGATTTTTCCGCCGTTGGAAGCAGCTATTTCTCCGAAAAGTCGGGATAGAAAGAGATTTGTGCCCAAGCAGAAATAATATTTATCATCTTTTATTGTAATGAAAAAATAATATTTTTCGTTCAGCGAGCTGCCGCATCCGTTCCCGTCCGACTTTGTTATAATATTAAGTTATCATGTGAGTGAAAGGATATGAAAGGATTTAATATATGCAACAATCAGAACAGGGAAAATTATTTTTGAATTGTCAATTAATTTCTCCGGCCTGCAAAGCGGGAAATATCGCCTTTAATAGTAAATTAATCATCGCCACGGCCGAAAAAGCTATCGCGGAAAAACGGGCTCTGGCCGTTATGCCGGCTTTGGCTTTAACCGGCGGTTATCTGGAAGATTTACACAATTCCGGCGATATCATCGATCAGGTTCAACATTATTTACAAGACATACTGTTAGCCTCTATCAACTGGCCGACCAATTTTGTTTGTATCTTCGGTACTCCTATTATTACACCGACGGCCCAATATAACGGAGTTGTAGCTATTTGTCACGGTAAAATCGTCGCTACCGCCGCTCAATCGCAGCCAAGCGGCCGTGAGTCGGCGCATTTTGCGCAAGTCTCCGCTGCTGCCGCAGCTTTGCCGGCCTCAAACATCTTTTTGTTGCCGATTTTCGGACCTTATAATCCTTTAAGAATAGAACTTGCAGTCGGTGATGATATTTTCAGTTATCAGCCGGCTGCCTGTAAAGCAAATGTATTAATTCACGTCGCCGATGCTCCCTATAATTACGCTTATGCCGCCAAATTGCAAAAGACTGCCGCCACCTTGGCCGAGAATGCGAAACTGGCTCTAATAAGCGTTAACAGCGGCGCTTTCAGTGCTTCCGACAATTATTTGATGCAGGCAGCTTACAGTGCTTATGAGGGTGATTTGTGTCTGGCAGAAGAAACTCCGGATATCAGCGATTATTTCACGGAAGACTGCTATGCCGACGATAGAAGTGCGGATTACTTGGCCAAGGCCGCTACTCTTTCTTATAAGCATTCCTTAACCTGTTCGTTCTCCGTCCCCCGCCTGCAAGCCTTCTTGAGCGCTAAGGGTGAAGTTCCGGCAGAGACTTGCGCCTGTGACGCTTATTTCGATTTGCATGCACCTGTAAATCGGCTCTTCAATCCGGCACCGTATCTTTTTCAAAGTTATGCCGCTTTGCAATCCGTTAATTTCCGCGGTTTTGCCCCCTGCTATTCTCAGGCTGCCGATCAGACGGATTTTTACGGCAATTTATGGAGATTGTCAGGTTTGAGTCTGCTCAAGCGGCTGCGTCTGACCCGTTCCCGGGCTTTGGTTCTCGGTTTGTCCGGCGGTTTGGATTCGACGGTTGCCGTTTTATCCTGTTATGCCGCCTGCTTACTCGGTCAGTTACCGACTGATTATATTTATGCCGTGAAATTGCCCGGTTTCGGCAGTAGCGGCGATACTTGCAAACAAGCTGACGATTTGGTTAAGGCTTTAGGGCTGCGTGATTTAACTATCAATATTACGGCAGCCTGTAAACAGCATTTCAGCGATATTGAGCAACCGGCAGGCTGTTATGATGTGGCTTTTGAAAATGCTCAGGCTCGAGAGCGGACACAAATTCTCATGGATAAGGCGAATCAGGTGCACGGCTTTGTGGTCGGGACGGGAGATTTAAGCGAAGAGTGCCTCGGTTTTTGTACTTATAACGGCGATCAGATGAGTATGTTCAATCCTAATATCGGCATTCCCAAGAGCATGATGCCGCCTTTGTTGGCAGCTTTCCCCTCCTGGTTAAAGCAATTTAAGACAAGTGTTTCTTCTACAGCTTTGCAGGCAGCTTTGGAGGCTATCTCCGCGCACGCTATCAGTCCGGAGCTTCTACCTTTAGATGCCGAGGGACAACAGCAGCAAGCGACACAAAAGCAAGTCGGTTCTTATGTTCTGCATGATTTCTTCTTTTATCACTTGGCGGATGCGAATTATTGTACGGACGATTTGCTGACTTTGGCTTATTTAACTTTTTCTCCGGAGAATATTGCCGCACTTGAAAAAAGCGCCTTATCTTTCGCACCTTATTCCAATGTTTTCGCCTGTCGAACTTTCAGCAAGGAAGAAATTAAAGCGACGTTGGCTATTTTCAGCAAGCGTTATATCAGTCAGCAATTTAAGCGTCTGCCTGCACCGGCCGGCTTGAATTTTACGCCGTTCAACCTGACTTCTTCCTGGAAAATTCCGGCAGATTTGGCCTGCAATCCTTTTTTCCATCAGAAATATTAGTGTCGGCGTTGTTTTTGTTTAAAGACGTTTAAGGACATAGGCTGTTAAAGCTTCTTTATCGTTGAGTACAAGGCCTTCAAGTACTGCTGCGTGCAGCTGCTTGAGGGCTTTATTGATCTCCGCCCCCTGCAGTTCCGGCCGATTTTTTCTTAAATCCGCTCCGTTGAACTGCAAATCTTTCAAGCTCCAACAGGTATGTGTCTGCAAGTAATTCTGCCAACTTTTCAAACAGCTGTCCGGAACAACAACGAGGGTAAGTGCGAAAAGCAAGCCGACAGTTACAGTTTCTACGCCATATTCGAGTAACATTTGTCCCCAGGGATAAGTTGCCGTCTGTTCGTTCACGTCGGAGACATTAACGGCTTTGCTGATCGTCTGCAATTTTTCCGGTGTTAAAATTTCCAGGCAAATTCCGAGGAAATGCCGTCTTAAGTTGGAAAAGCACAAAATTCGGGCAATTTCCTTGGCGGATAAAGAGTTCGCCGCCGGTGTGCGTAAAAATGTCGCCCAAGCGAAAGTTGTCAGCATTTCCTGCTGATAATTGCGCCAATTTTCCTCAACTTTATCAGGATCAGCCTGTTTGTCGACAAAATAATCGCGCAAAACACGCAAGCCTGCAGAAGTATAAGGAGCCATTTCCGCCAAATGGCGGGCAATAAGCGGCCTGTTGTCGTGCTGACAGCGAAATTCTCTCAATACTTTGGATGTACAGGCAGGCAGCAATTTCTCAGTCGGCGGCAAATTTAATTGCGGGCAACTGTAATTTACTAAATCCGGGTAAGCGAGCAAGACTTTAACGGCAGCAGCGCCATTAAACAATTTATCCAATTCCGTCGTCACTCTTTCCGTCGAAACATATGCCAAATCAGGCAGCATTTTCCGAATGGCGGCGGCTGTTGTCGGCGCGATATCAAAACGTAAAACGGCAGCAAAACGTAAGGCGCGTAAAATTCTCAAAGCATCTTCCTGAAAGCGCTGTTCAGGCACATTAACGGCGCGGATAAGCCTTTTTTCCAAATCAGCCAAGCCGTCATACAAATCAACCAGCCCGCTTGTCGGAGACCAGGCTAAAGCATTAACGGTAAAATCCCGGCGGGCCAAATCTTCCTCCAACCCGGAAGCAAACGTTATGCTGTCAGGATGCCGATGGTCGCTGTAAACTGTTTCCAAGCGATAAGTAGTAATTTCGTAAGTTTGCCCGTCAATTAAAACTGTCACCGTTCCGTGTTTAATTCCCGTTTCAATCACTCTGTAATTTTGAAAAACCCGCTCAACTTCTTCCGGCTTAGCGGAAGTTGTAAAATCGTAATCATGTAGAGGCAGGCCTAAAAGCACATCCCGCAAGGAACCGCCGACCAGATAACAGGTATAACCGGCTGCCAGCAGTTGGCGGAAAATCAAAATGGCCGCCGCATTCAAATGCTTGCTTATATCCTGATTAATTGCTCTCATATTGCCTCCTGCTTTTACCCCTGATTAACTTAAATTGGCGGTAAATTAATTTCACCGGCTAAATTTCGGCGGAAGCAGCTGCGGACAAAATTAAGGCGTTCACTGCCCATTAAATTAAGTTTGGCCGCCTGACCCAAAATGTAATAAAGTTTCGTCACTGCCGCTTCCGTCACCATATCGAAAGCTTCAATTGCGCCTAAATCCAGCAATTTCCGACCGACTTCATAAACTTTCAGACTCGATTGCTCATACAGGCATTGGCTGGTTACCACGACAGCGATGTGCGAGCGCAGGAGTTTTTCAATCCGTTCCAACATATTGGCATGCAAAAAATTAATGCCGCCAATGCCGAAGGCTTCCAAAAGTACCGCCTTATAGCCTAAACCCGGTAAGCAATCTAAAAGTTCCGGATTAAATGCCGGTGTTAATTTCAAAAGGAAGGCTGCCGGTAACAATTCCAAGCGTAATGTACAAGGCTCGTTAGCCTGCCGTAATTTTTGCACCGACTGCAAGACCTGCTGATTGAAGCATAATCCGGCCGAGTTGATTTTCGCTAAAGGCGGGCAATTAATGCTTTCAAAGGCCTGAAAGTCCAAGGTTCTGACTTTGGCGGCTCTTGTTCCGAGTATGACCTGCCGATTAAACGCCAAAAACACGCCCGGGACACCTGAAGCGGCCATAGCCAATGCGGTTTGTAAATTATCATGGGCGTCACTTAAGGGAACATCAACCGGGAATTGTGAACCGGTCAAAACTACCGGCAGATTGATATTCCTCAACATATAAGCCAGAGCTGAAGATGTATAAGCCATCGTATCCGTCCCGTGCGTCACGACAATGCCGGCAAAATTATTACGTTCTTCATATATGGCCCGGGCTATCAGCTGCCATTCGGGGATTTGAATATTAGAGCTGTCCAACTGCAGGATATCCCGCATCGTCAAATCGTAGTAATTATGTAAAAGCGAGTTGGCGCCCAAAATTTGCGAAATTCCGTAACGCGGGGCCAAGCCGTCATTAGTGGGAGCGGAAGCTATCGTTCCCCCGGTTGCTAAAATCAAAATTCGTTTTTTACTGTTCATAAAATTATTTCTCTTTGAAATCACATTATGGTATGCTTTATCTATTATTGCATATATTAAAAAAAATTGCTTTAAGCTACCTGCAAGTGCTGCAGTAAACGCAAGCGGGCGTGAGCAGGATTAATAAGCGGAAAGGCGTTGTGCTTTATGTATCTGATTGCTGTACATCGGCTGTCTTGGCTGAAATTTTTAGAAGGTAAGGACAATATGCTGCCTTTAATTGTCTTTTATCTTTTATTGTTGCTGCTTTTTCTGGTTAAAGGTCAACCTTTTCTCCATTTCCTGTGGCGCAAAATCGAACAGAAATTTCAGATAATCTCCACCCTCACCGCTTCTTACAAGTTAAGTTTGATTTTTGCCTGTTACCTTTTAATTTTGTTGTATCTGATTCAGCTTTTCTGCAAAATTTTAGGCGCAGATTTGCCGTTTTGGCCGACTTTACGGAAGGTTCTGAGCAGCAGCAGTGAAATTTGCTTTTATTATTTAATTTACATTTTGATTGATGCGGTTCATGCCGTTAAACTGGAGCAAATCTCCCACAGGCCGGAAAAAGCGACGTATGCCGGAGTGCTCAATAATCCTTCTTTTCTGAATTATGCTGCCATTGCCGTGAAGATTCTGGTTTTTGTCGTCGGCGCAATTTCCATTTTGTCTCTTTGGGTTTACAACATTAACGGTTTGCTGGCCAGCTTGAGCTTGGGCGGTTTGGCGATCTCGTTGGCGGCTAAGGATACCATCAGTAATTTATTTGCTTCTTTGGCCCTGATGCTGGATCGGCCTTTTGAACTGGGCGACTGGATCAAAATCGGTGAACATGAGGGGATTGTAACCAAAGTCGGTATCCGCTCCACCCGCATCAAAGCTCTGGATGAAACAATTTTCACGTTGCCCAATTCTCTCGTTGCCCAATCCGCCATCAACACAGCCGGGCAGCGGACCAGAAGACGGTTGGAGCTGACTTTCAGTTTCACTTATGCCAGTCAATTACCGGAAATTAAAGAATTCTGCCGCCGCTATGACGCTTATCTGGCTGAGAATTATGCGAAATTCGGCAAGCATAAAGTTTACCTTTCCCAACTGGCTGATTCCGCTTTGATTATTACGGCCGATTTTTATGCCGAAAGAGAATACGATGTGATGGTCCGGACCAGAGCTGAAGCTTTATATAAGGCCATGTCACTGGCCGACAAGCTGCATTTGGACTTCGCTTTCCCCAGTGTCAGTGTTTACGAGATGAAAAATTGATTGGGCGCTTAATTGGGCGCTTAATTTGTTAATTTGACAAATTGCAGTTCCGGAAGGGACAGATTTTCGCCGCTTTTTTGTCTATAGAAAGCAAATTTTCCCCTGTTTACCGCCCTAAAGCTCCTATCATTTGGTGAATTTATCCCGTTCGGCGCCTGGAACTTTCTCAGTTCGTCAGAATTCGACTTGCATTTTCTTCACTTCTAGTTCATAATACCTTCAATTTGCGTAGTGATTTAACCTACAGCATTGATTCAGGAGGTTTGCATGGCAACTTTGAGTAAAGTCAAAATCGGTGATGAACCGATTCGCGACATTAGCGTCTTACCGAAAAGCAAGATACTTTTATTAGGTTTCCAACATACATTCGCGATGTTCGGAGCCACTGTTTTAGTTCCGATTCTGACGGGATTGAATATTAACACGGCATTACTGATGGCCGGTGCGGGAACTTTAATCTTTCATTTGTTCACGAAAGGTAAGGTTCCCGCTTTTTTAGGCTCCTCGTTCGCTTTTATCGGCGGTTATAATTTAGTCGCCCCGTTAGTTAACGGTAAAGCCGACAGTCATCAAATTGCTTTAGCTTCAGGCGGTGTCTTTGTCGCCGGTTTGGTCTATTTGGTTTTGGCCGGCTTGATCAAGGCTTTCGGCACCCGCAAAGTTATGCGTTTCTTCCCGCCTGTGGTTACCGGTCCGATTATCATCGCTATCGGTTTAACCCTCTCTCCTTCCGCTGTCGGCAGTGCTTCCAAGAATTGGTTGTTGGCTATTGTCGCCATCGCCGTGGTGGTAATTTGTAATATTTGGGCCAAAGGCATGTTGAAAATCATTCCGATTATTATGGGTATCGGCGTTTCCTATATTCTGGCTGTCTTAACCAATAATGTCGACTTTTCCGCCTTTCAACATATTCAATGGTTGGCTTTGCCGGTTGAACCGAGCAAGTTTATGGCTTTTGATTTGAGTGCCATCTTAACGATTGTGCCGATTTCTTTGGCGACAATGATGGAGCATATCGGTGATATTTCAGCTATCAGCGCGACAACCGGAGAAAATTACATTGCCGATCCGGGCTTGCACAGAACTTTAATGGGTGACGGTATTGCCACTTCGTTCTCCGCTATTTTCGGCGGTCCTGCCAATACTACTTACGGTGAAAATACCGGTGTTCTGGTATTAACAAGAGTTTACGATCCGAAAATCGTCCGGATTGCTGCCGTTATTGCCATTGTTCTGGGTTGTTTCCCCGTCCTGAGTACTTTTATTCAAACCATTCCCGGTGCTATCATCGGCGGTGTTTCCCTGATTCTTTACGGCATGATTTCCGCTATCGGTGTGCGTAACCTGGTAGAAAGTCAGGTAGATTTCACCAAATCAAGAAACTTAATCGTGGCTGCAACCATTTTAGTTGTTTCTCTCGGTTTCAAAAACGGTTTAACTTTCAATATCTCCTCCGTCACAATTACTTTGTCGAGTATTGCGCTGGCTGCTATTTTGGGTATTGTGTTGAATTCCATTCTGCCCGGTAAAGATTATATCTTCACGGTTGATCAGCCGAAAGATACCGGTGTTAACTTCTCCGGTGTCGATACGACGGAAAAAGGTAAAGGCGGCGAAGAAGCTTAATTCGTCCGCAATTATCGTGCTTCTTAAAACCTTCAGGTTCATAGAACTTGGAGGTTTTTTGTTGTATAATGTTCCTAATGGGAATGAAGTTCTCCCAAGGGAAACCTGAACCGCTTTAAGCTGATGACTTCTGCGAATTTTGTTGGTCGCAGGAAGTTGTCGTTTTCCTGCGGCAGGAGGGAGAATTTGATGTTAACATCATTGTCATTTATTTTCTTGGGCGGCTTAGCCGCAGCTGCACTTTGTCGCAAACTTAATTTACCCGGACTTATAGGTATGTTGTTCACCGGTATTGTTTTAGGTCCGTATGTACTTAATTTGTTTGATGCGAAAATTTTAAATATTTCCGGTGATTTACGCCAATTAGCCTTGCTGATTATTCTGCTCAAAGCCGGTTTTTCTTTAAATTCGGCGGACTTAAAAAAAGTCGGTTTGCCGGCAATTTTACTATCTTTTGTTCCGGCATCCTGCGAAATTGCTGCTTATACGCTCTTCGCTCCCCTGTTGCTGCACATTAATATACAGGAAGCTGCCCTGATGGGTAGTGTTTTGGGCGCCGTTTCTCCGGCTGTCGTTGTTCCGCGCATGGTGCAATATATGGAAAAAGGTTTGGGTACAAACAAGGGTATCCCGGCTATGATTATCGCCGGCTCCTCGTGCGACGATATATTCGTCATTGTGTTATTCAGCTGTTTTCTCAGTATGCTCCAAGGCCGAAGTTCCGACTTCAGCAAGCTGCTTAATGTGCCCCTTGCCATCGTCTTAGGTATTATTGCCGGCATAATCTGTGCTTATCTCCTGCACGCTGTTTTTCAGTATTTGAAGCGGCGGCAGCGTTCTCTGCGTAACAGCCTGAAGCTCATTATTATTCTCGGTCTATCTTTGCTATTGTTAGCTGTAGAAAAAGAACTGCAGGGAATAATTGCCTTTTCCGGTCTTTTAGCAATTATCAGTATGGCTGTGACCCTCAAGCAACGTACTCAAGCTCAACTGTCTGCCGATTTAGCTGCTAAATTGGGGAAGCTTTGGTTGGCGGCCGAGCTGATTTTATTTGTTCTTGTCGGTGCCGCCGTCGATATAAAATACACCTTAAATGCCGGTTTAGCTGCAGTTCTGCTGATTTTCCTGACACTTATAATTCGCACTGTCGGGGTCTTCATCTGCTTATGGCCAAGCAAACTCCTCTTGCGGGAAAAGTTTTTCTGCGCTTTGGCTTATCTGCCCAAGGCAACAGTTCAGGCTGCTATCGGTTCCGTTCCGGCAGCTTGCGGTTTGGCCTGCGGTCCGATTATCTTATCTGTTGCCGTTCTGGCGATTCTGATCACTGCGCCTCTGGGGGCTTTTTGTATGGATTATTTTTCTCCAAAGTTGCTTACGCTATCTGAAGGCAGCACGCAAGAGTGAATCTGAAGGAATGTTAATTTATAGCGTTTTTTGCTTATCATTGATTCTGCTCCTTACAGGCTCAAAGACATCAACCTTAGAAAGGCGATATCATCGGTAAGGGATGCGTATTGTTCCAAGCTCATAATAACCATTGTTCCTTAATCGTTTTTTGTAAAAAATACCTGTTTTCAGAGTTTGTCAGGCGACACAAAAGCTGCCGCCTGACGCCCGCTTACAGCAAATTGCCGACAATTGTCCCGAGATAATTGCCGATAATATAGCCGAATAAGCCGACAAAAATACCGGGGCCGATTAAAGAATTCCAGCCCTGCGAAATAGCCATGGCGGAAGCTGTAGCCGGGCCGCCGATATTGGCATTGGAAGCAATAATAGCCTCTTCCAGACTGAAATGGAAAATTTTGGCGCCGACGAAAGAAAAAAGCATATTACAGCAAACCATAATAAAGCAGAAAAGCAATAATAACGGTGCCGTTTTAATGATTAAAGGTAAGCTGGCCGGGACGCCGATAACGACGAAGAAAATGGAAATTAAGAAATTACCGACCACATCGGCGCCTTTAATACGTTCGCAAAAACGCGGAAAGGCCGTGGCCAACAACATGGTAGCAGTTGTAATAATTAAATATGAATTACCTAATAACTGCCGCACTAAATTGCTGCAAAAATTGTCTGCCGGAATCACGGCGGCAAAGTAGTCGGCGGCACTATTGCTGACGGCAACAATCGCAGCGGAAACGGCAAACAAATAAGCCAAATCCACCGGCGTCAAACCGGCTTGAGCTTTTTCTGCCTTTTTCGCCGTCTCAACCTGCGGCAAATGGTGAAAATGTTTTTGGAAAAAGCCTAAGCGCGGGATGGTCACCAGAATAATAAAATATAGTGCCATATTGAAGTTATCCGCAACTGTCGTCGCGGAAACTAAAGTTTTGTCAAGCTTGAAGACTTGGGCTAAAGCGACGAAATTAACGCCGCCGCCGATATAAGAGCCGGTCATCATCCCGGCAATTTCTCTCAAATTAGGGATGAGGCCTGCTAAAAGAGCATGTGCCGCCACAGCTCCGACAATAGTTCCCAGCGCCCCGATGCCGAAAAGAATTAAGCTGCGTCCCGATTCTCGGAAAATACGCCGTAAATTACTTTGAAAAAGCAACATCGGTATGGACAAAGGAATCACATATGTCCAAATGTTATCGTAAACAGGCGATTCCAAAGGTAAAATGCGTAAATTGGTTAAGATGGCAGCGCCTAACAAGCCGATAACGGCAGCTGAAAGTTTTTGGGCCCAGTTGTAGCGTTGTTCCAATTTTAAGGCTGCAGCTGTAACAATTAAAAGGAATCCCCAAATAAGCCAAGTTTGTTCTGAATTAATTAAGGTTGTCGGCATAATAATGTGACCTTCCTGAAATAAGAGTAATTTTGCCCATTATAAATGCCTTTTGTTACGCTGATATGTCAAGCTTTTTTGCTCTCGGCCTCTGTATGCGTTGTCTCCCCGGCCGTTTCGTTCGACTCCGGCTCAGCAGCGGCGACTTTCGGTTCTTCAGTGGCGGCCGCTTTCGTTGCTTGCGTTTCGGCAGCAGCCGGTTCCTGCTCGGATGTGACGACTTCCGGATTTTTCAGCTCTTTCGGCTCGGCAGCGACGGCTTTC
>CABKML010000030.1 GCA_902373515.1 uncultured Eubacteriales bacterium
TGTTGTACACTATGGAGGTATGTTATGAAAGGTTTCGCCATGTTGGAAATCGGTAAAACCGGTTGGATTGAAAAAGAAAGACCGAAATGCGGTCCTATGGACGCCATCGTTCGCCCGTTGGCTCTTTCACCCTGCACATCCGACATTCACACGGTTTGGGAAGGTGCTATCGGTCAACGTCATAATATGATATTAGGCCATGAAGCTTGCGGTGAAGTTGTTGAAGTCGGAAGTTTGGTGAAAGATTTCCACGTAGGCGATAAAGTTTTAGTTGCCGCTATAACTCCCGATTGGAATTCTTTGGAAGCTCAGGACGGTTATCCGATGCATTCGCACGGTATGTTGGCCGGTTGGAAATTTTCCAATTTTAAAGACGGCGTTTTCGGAGAATATTTTCATGTCAACGACGCCGACGGCAATCTCGCTTTAATTCCTGCCGGAATAGACGTTACTGAAGCTTGTATGCTTTCCGATATGGTACCTACCGGTTTTCACGGAGCTGAATTAGCTGATGTTCAATTCGGCGACACAGTTTTAGTTATAGGAATCGGCCCCGTCGGCTTAATGTCTGTAGCCGGTGCCAATTTACGCGGAGCTTCACGCATTATTTGTGTCGGCACCCGCCCGGCTTGTATAGAAGTAGCAAAGGCATACGGCGCAACCGACTTCATCAGTTATAAAGACGGCGATATTGATAAGCAGGTGTTGGAATTAACCGGTGGAAAATTTGTCGATAGAGTAATTATTGCCGGTGGTGATTGCGATACTTTTATTCCGGCAGTCAAATGCTTAAAACCCGGCGGCTATATCGGTAATGTCAACTATCTCGGTGACGGTGAATACGTCAAGATTCCGCGCAGCGAGTGGGGTGTCGGTATGGGACACAAATTAATTGTCGGCGGTTTGATGCCCGGCGGCAGATTGCGTTTGGAAAAGCTGGAGTCTCTCGTCCATTATCACAAACTTGACGTTTCTCTGCTGTTGACCCATAAATTCAGCGGTTTTGCGCATGTCGAAGATGCCATTAAATTGATGAAAGAAAAGCCGGCCGACTTAATTAAACCGGTAGTCAAAATGGAATGGTAAAAGCCGAAGTAATCGGGCATTTATCTTTATTAAACATCGGCAAATTTACGCCGTTCCAAATCTGCAGCCCTCGTAGCGACTTTTGTAAGTCGGTGCCGGGGCTGCAGTTATTTTTCTTTTTCCTGATAGCGCACTATATGCAAAAACAACTTGGAATCGGCATATTTTCCTTCTGCCTCATCGATCGCCTGCCCCAAAAAAGTATAGTCATGTCGCGAACCGTGATGGGCCCCCAACAAGCTGTTAAAATACTCTTCCAATTCGTACTGTCGCGGCAGCTTCAAAGCTTGAACAAACTCGGCAAAATCAGCCGGTTCTTCGGAACATTTAACAGTAAAATCTATAGTTGTTGCCTGCTCATTAATCAGCAAATTCATCGTAATATCCAAAAGGTTGTGCGTAAAAAAATAGCTTAAAAATTCTTTCACCAGCCTATTAGCCTTATCTTTTTCATTAATCATAAATACACCTTTAATTCATACTATGCCGTTATTGCCGGCACCATTATTCCTGTCGCCACTTATCTGCAAGCAAAATTTCTGCTAAAGGTACGATAACCGCCGCTACAAAAGCGGACGTAAATCCGTTGTTATATAAGCTCATCCCCAAATGCAGAGAAAAAACGACATTGACTAAATTAAAATGAATGAATCCGGCTATAATTCCTATCAGACAACCGTACGCTCCTCCCAGCGGTGCCAGACCGTTAGCAAAAAGCAACGTGCTGATCACCTGTTGACTTGCAAGGTCTCTGCCGGCAATTAAAGCTGCAGCCAGTACTCCGAGAGAAATTTTAAAACAATTAAAAGGATGCATTCCAAAAGAAGAAAATCCTGCTACAGTAAGCAATCCCCCTATTATCGTTCCGTTCAACGGGAAACGTAAAAGCAAAACCAGTACCAAATAAAAGCCGACATTCAAAATTATATTAAATAATGTAGCTGCTCGACCGTAAACACTGTAAAAGTCACTCGGAGCTCGACCGTTACTGCGCCATATTTGGCGACATTCATGCCACCATTTCCCATCTTTTTGCCAAACAAAAAGAACAAAAAGAAAAACTATGAACAGTAGAACGTACGCCAACAAATAATAATGCTCGTCCTTACTTAAAATCATTACTTTGTCAATTTTCAAATCAAAGTATCCAAAAAAAGACGTAATTAACATAGCAACCAATCCGGTAGTAAAACCGACGTTGAACAGCGTATATCCCTGATGGAAACGGATAAAAGCTTCAGCCAAAGGTACGGTAACAAATCCGATCAATATGCCCACCGCATAAGCTGCCGTTGCGGCAAGCAAACTGAATCCGTGCACAAACATAATATAACTGACTAAAGGTGCCATAGCACAGCTGAACAAGCTTAATGTTGAATACAAAGAAAATGCTTTTTTGAGCCGCAGAGAATAAAAATAGACACCTAAAATTATCGGTATTACGTTGATAATATTCGTGCCGAAAAAAGCTAAAGCAGTAAAAACTCCGGTTGCAGCTATTTCAAAGCCGCTAAATTTACCGCGATTATTACGCCGTAACAAAATATATGCCAAAAGCAAATGTTGCGCGACATTAAAAAAGGTGGCCGCCAAGCCGCCGACAGCGACAAAATCGTGGATTAAATAAGCCTGACTTGTAATAATTTTACGATAATCGCTCAACATCGTTGCCCGATCAGGCATCAAAAAGGCAAAAATAAAAGTTAAAACAGCGAAACATAATATAGTTTGCTTCTCTTCTCCGCGAATATAAAGAACCGATTTTTGATTTTTAATTTTATCCAAACTGTCTTTCCTTGCTGTAAGATTTCAGGTTTATTCTACCATATATTAAAGTTAATAAAAAAGACCAAGCCGAAACTTGGTCTCAATCATGCGCCCGGCAGAGATCGAATCCACAACCTTCTGATCCGTAGTCAGACACTCTATCCAGTTGAGCTACGAGCGCATTTGCACTATCTATTATATGGTGATTGAAATTTTTGTCAAGGGCTTTTGGCGGAAGTTTATACGATATTTTAGAATCAATTTGAAAGCTATTCGGTAAGCGATTGTGCTTGCTGCAAACACAACCTTACAGTAAAACTATTTTATTTCTCCGGCTACTTTTCGCAAATTTGCCATATCAAAATTCTGCTGATACCATTCCAAAGAGTAAAACAAAATACCAGTTACTTTATCACTTGCTGCCGGTGAACGTTGCAATATACCGCTCTTGCTTTGATTATCAAATTGAATTTCCAGAATAGTAGGTCCTTTAATCAAGCGATATTTAGACATAGCTAAATCGGGGTACATCTTCAGCAGATCTTCCCTCGTCATCCCGATGCCGATATTGCTGTCGGTTACCAACTGTTCATTCCTACCGGCCAAAAAATCCACCATCAACTTATTATCTGCCAGCGAACCGCGTACAAAACTGAAAGCTTCAAAATCTGAGGTTTTATAATTCATAACACGTGAATAAATTTTTTCCGCCTTGTCCGTATCTTTTATTTGCGGCCTTATAAGAGATCCGTAAATAGCTTCACTATACTGATACAGATTCTGCTCTCCCGGCGTGGCAATCATATTTTTTACCTGTGCCAGATTATAAGGAGCGGCAACATTTATATATTGTTTATTGCCTAATCTGGTTATATTCCAGGCACCGGCCAATTCCTGCTCCGGCAAGTTGTCGAACGCCACGATAGTATTATTCTGACGAACGAAGCGTACATAATGCCGCATCTTATCTTTTTGCAGACGAACATAGAATTTACTTGAATAATGCAATTCATTAAAAGGCGCGACCTGATCATAAAAAGCCCGATTTGAATTGCCTTTACTATTTGCAGATTCGCTGATTGACGTAGCAGAAACGGCAACATTTTTAGAATTTGTTGCAGCAGTTTTGGAGCTTGTTTGCTTAAATTCCTTTTTCTGCGCCTGAGCATCAAGCAAAGGAAAAGAGACCAACCAATAATCAGGTCTGATTTCTTCGATGCGGCAATTATCGAATCCGGCTCTGACGTTATTGCGATAATAAAATAAATATTTTTCCGCTTGTAAAACCCGTAAATTTTCTTCTTGCGGTAAATCGGTATATAAGACATTGGCGATCAGATTAGTTTCACCAGATTGTAAGCCGTTGGCATATAAACGTGCCATGTAATAAGGCTCAACCATATCTGTTAAAAGACGTTGAGTCAACTGAATTTTTCCGGTACTGTAAGAAAAAACCAGCAAATTCATTTTTGTAATTTTCTTGTTACCGTTCATGTGCTCCGACACCAAATTAAAGTACTTATATTTATCAATGAACGGTAAATTCGAGCTGTTGTTATAGCTCATTTCCAAATTAATAGCTTTAGCCTCCGTTGCACTCACAGGTTTATAGCCGACAACATTACCGTTACAGGCCAAGCGAAGCACATTCATATACAACTTAAAATCTTCCAACTCGAATTTTTCAACTTGTAATCCCAAAATATTTTTGTACGCTTCTTCTTCCTTACTCTCATCATTCAACGCGTTAATAATCTGATCCAAAATCTTTTTTTCGCTCGGCACCGTACTTTCACCGGGGTTATCCGTGGCAACGACAGCCGGTTCGGAAGCCGTCACATTATCAGTTTGATTGGTAACAGCTCCGGGCAGGTTCTTCTGCTGTAAATCGGAAAGTAAAAACGAAACAGCACCAATAAGCATCAGCAAACAACCGCCTACAATTAAAAATATTACTAATCTATCATTTTTCGAATGCATCTTATTCCTCAATTAATTTATTCATACACTCAGTATAGCAACTTAATCTGTATTTGTCGGGTTTTTTCTGCTTATTTCATTAAATACACAAGAAAAATAGCTTTATTGTGCAAAATTTCTCAATCGTTCAATTTCATAACTTACAATTGCCAGGGCAACAGAAGCATTCAAAGAATTCACTTGTCCGTACATAGGTATGCTCAGAACCAAATCACATTTAGCTCGTACACTCGGACTAATACCTGCTCCTTCATTTCCGATAACCAACGCCAACTTATCATTGACCAATTTGCGCAGAGCGGTAGAAGAATAAAGATTTTCTCCGTTCATATCCAAAGCTATTGTCCAATAACCGTTCTCCTTCAATTTTTCAATAGCCTGTCCAATATTAGTAACTTTACAACAATCAACGTTTTCAATAGCACCGGCACTGGTTCTGGCAACCGTAGCATCCAAAGTACAAGCTCGATGTTTGGACACTACCACCGCTGTAGCCTGCAAGCAATCGGCAACACGTAAAACGGCGCCGAGATTGTGCGGATCATTTATTTGATCCAACATAATGACCAACGGTTGTCTGCTCGACTGCTTCTGCGTATCTGCCGAAA
Organism: uncultured Eubacteriales bacterium; assembly: GCA_902373515.1. Lineage (GTDB taxonomy): Bacteria > Bacillota > Clostridia > Saccharofermentanales > Fastidiosipilaceae > Amygdalobacter > Amygdalobacter indicium. The sequence goes on from CABKML010000030.1 coordinate 5,442, forward strand.
CTGCGGAAGAAATTTCATCTGTCGGCGACTCGACAATTTGTTCGTCACTTGTACCTTTTTTCAACAACTCATCAAAATCCAGATAATCCTTAACTGCAACTTGGGCCACAATTCCTTGATGATTACGGCCTCCGAGGCGCTCCAAAGCTTTAGTATCCGTTTCTACGATTACGACACCGGCAGCTTTAGCCTTGGATATAAGCCTTTGCAAGCCGATATCAAATGTTGAGTTTTTATTGAGCCAGAGCTTTTCAATCGGTCTGCCGGCACTTAAAGCTTCATTAACGGCATTGCGTCCGCGCAAACGATCAACACGATTTTCCGGCTTAACATAATCACCGTCATCTCCTACTGAATTTGCAGTCTCCACCTCCGCACTCGTTCCGGCCGCCCTTTTTCTCAAGGATGCTTTGGTATTGAACTTGGAATTTTCAGCAAAATTACGTTTTTTCCGCGTGTTCTTAAAATTTTTATTACCTGTAAAATCAGCTCTTTTTGTTTTATCAAAACCTTTGAATTTGTTTAAAGCTTTAACGTCTCTCTTTGTCATCTTTTATCTCTTTCATTTCCATAGCGGCAATTTTGCCGATTATTGCAGTTATTTTATCCGTCTTACCTTGCAAATATAAATATGCCAACAAAGCTTCCAAAGCTGTTGCCGCCTGGTAATCCTGCGGATCTTGGTTCTTGGCCCGGCTGTGCGCACGAAAATTTTCCGCCCGTCTAACCAGCGCTTTTTCTTCCTCATTCAAGCAATTATCTTCCAGACAAAAACGCAAAAGTTTCGCTTGAAAAGCCGCATTAACATAATGTATGGCACGGCGATGCAAAAGCGAATTACTGCCTGCGTGTAAAAACAGCAACTGCCGAATATACAGCTCATACAAGCTGTCTCCCAACCAAGCCAGCTTTGCTATATTAAGTTCCTTATAATCTATGTTCCACAAAATAGGAACCAATAAATTGTCAACATCTCGTCCGATTAACATACTTACAGCTTCAATAATTGCGGTCCTTGTGGTGTATCTTTGACAGTATAACCCATACTCTGCAATTGGTTTCTGATTTCATCTGCCAATGCATAATTTTTCGTCTTACGGGCTTCCTGGCGTTGCTCCAACAATGTCAAAGCTTCTGCCGGCAACTCATCTTTAATTTCCTTAGCGGAAATACCTAAAATTTTCTCATAAAACAATATTGTCGCAATAACCTCAGCCAATAATTTGTAATCAACTTTTGTTACATTGTCCAAGTAAAGGTTGCAATAATACATCAAATTAAATATTTCCGACATAGCCAAAGCCGTATTCAAATCATCCGCCAAAGCTGTCATAAAAATTCTTTGGCTGTGAGCGATCGCCTGTTCCAATAATGCCGAGTCATAATGGACAGTTTTAAAATCAGGTTCTTCTTCCGGCGCTTCCCATGTAAGACTGTCAAGTTTCTGCAGTAAATCTGCTTCCGTCCAAAGCGCTACAGCTTCCTGCTGCTTAAAGCGGAACAGATAATCCTGTAAAGTTTCATCCACCCTTTGTAAAGACTTTTCTGCAGCCTGCATAACTTCCAAACTGAAATTAATCGGACTGCGATAATGAGCCGAGAGCATAAAATAGCGAATAACACGATAATCAAATTTTTTAGCCAGTTCTCTTATTGTCCAAAAGTTACCCAACGATTTGCTCATCTTGACATTATCAACATTGATATAAGCATTATGCATCCAATAATTAGCCAAGGTTTTACCGGTATACGCATATGATTGCGCCATCTCATTCTCATGATGCGGAAAAATCAGGTCCTGCCCGCCGCAATGAATATCAATCTGTTCACCTAAATGAGCATGAATCATAGCACTGCATTCAATATGCCATCCCGGTCTTCCAGCTCCATACGGCGACGGCCAAGCCGGTTCACCCGGTTTTTGAAATTTCCAAATAGCAAAATCAAAGCTGTCCTCTTTATCACTTCCCGTGTCATGTACCAATTCTCTTTGGCCTTCGATCAATTCATCTAAATTATGACCGGATAAACGACCGTAATTCTTGAGTGCTCTGACTCTGAAATAGACACCTTCTTTACCTACATAGGCATAACCTTTATCTACCAAATCTTTAACCATTTTTACAATTTCGGGCATAGTTTCGGTAGCTCGCGGACAAATATCAGCTTTTTCGACATTGAGCGCCTTACTGTCGATTTCATATTCTTTGATAAATCTTTCAGCGATGTCCAACATGCGGCAGTTTTCTGCAGCTGCTCTTTTTATCAATTTATCATCCACATCCGTAAAATTTTGCATGAAACACACATCAAAGCCGATGCTTTCCATATAATGGCGAAAAACATCAAAAGTTATCATAGGTCGAGCGTTACCTATATGAATAAAATCATAAACAGTAGGCCCGCAAACATACATCTTAATTTTACCGGCTTTAAGCGGAACAAATTTTTCTTTTCTATTATTCAGAGTATTATAGATACTAACCTTATTCTGCAAATCCTTTAACATGTGCCCTCACCTGCTTAACTTCCGCAATTATTAAAAAACCGAAGATCATCTTTTGACACCTTGCTGTTAAAACAAGGTGGGTGTTCTACGATGGTCTTAAGTCTTCCCGCTAAATCAAATCAGCACGGGCTTGACCGTATTCCATGCCGACGCGAACTCCCTTTTTAGTCGTGTAGGTACAAAATAATGATTCTTCGGTAAACCAAGTATAACATAAAGTGTCGGTTCTTGTCAGTTTTTCAATAAGCCTCAAAGTTTCTGACGATATGTAAATAATGTCGTCGAATTATAAGTATCACCGGCCCGAAGTAAGGTAGACGGAAAATGATCGTACACGACATTATTAGGTATTCCCTGTGTTTCAAAGCAAAATGCACAATGTTTACCATATTCCATTCCGTCACTTGTAACATCCGCATCCAAATAATTAGCCGTATATAACTGTGCCCCAACTTCAGTCGTAACAGCACTTAAAGAGACGTTATTAAAATTGGAAGCGAAAGTTGTCGGTTTACTGTAATATCTTGAAGAAGCAGAATCATAATTATGATAATCCCGCGCCAAAATAAAGTTGTGATCATAACCGCCGATAGTAGTAGCTGCCAACTCCTTAATACCATCCGCCAAGGTTCTGCCATTTTGAAAATCTAAAATGCTATTTTCTTTAATACGCAATATTTCACCTGTACAAATTAAATTATCTGTCGGTGTATAAAAAGCAGACGGCATTTTTACCCGTGTCTGAAGCAAAGCTTCTTTGGGTGAAATATCATATTTTTGCAGAATACTTCTATCCCACAAACGGAAATAGCTGTGATTGGTAACATCAATATAGCAATCGCTCGAAGTTGTCAATTTATAATTAATCTTTAAAGTTTTCCCTTGAGAATTGGTTTGTAAGATATAAGAAACATATAAAATTCTATTTCCGGGATGCAAAACATGCTCAGGTGTAAACTCATGTTTCAAGATAATATAATCTTCTCCATGATCAAATAATTCAAAATCCAATTCACTGAAAGCAATATTGCTGCTGTGAAGCGTATCGGGCGACACATTTTGTTCCAATTGATAATCATTACCGGCAAGATGAATTTTACCGCTAGCGAATCTGTTAGGAATAGGTCCGATAACAGCTCCCATGTACGCAGGATCGGCCGCATAATGATTATAATCAGCATGATTGACAATCAGATTTAAGCGCTCATTTTCAGCTTCCGTACAAGGAACTTCCCATTTAAGCAAACGAGCACCGTAACTGGTAACAGTTATCTCCTGTTCTTCCGTACCGGCATTGTAGATACTGATGTTATGACCATCAGCTAATTTCACTTGGCTTTCTCTAAACATATAACTTTTCCTTTTCAAACTTAAAGATTAAATAAATTTTATTATAACTAAATTTTGTTACCGATTTTACCGACAAAATGCAATTCCCGTGCAGATAAATTACTTGCAAGAGCCAGGGCTAAAACGCCATAAGCACCGGCATCATACAAAGCTTTAACACCTGCGCTTAAGGAAGCACCGGTAGACAAAACATCGTCCAGCAACAAAATATTCTTTCCTTTAATAAGAACAGAATCATCGGCAACGAATGCAGACTTAATATTATTATATCTTTCCGAACGGCTTTGTAAACTGCTTTGTCTTTGCGTTTCACGTTGTCTTTTCAAGGTTGATAAACAAGGTATTTGCAAATATTCGGCACATGCTATTGCCAAAAGTTCGGCCTGATCATATGATCTTTCCAATTTTCGTGCAGGATGTAAAGGCAAAAAACTGACTGCATCTATGTGCAACATATCACTGCTTACAGGAGCTATATTGCCTGAGCTCAAAGCTTTTCTATATCCTGCGCAAGTTAAAGCGGCAATAAATCCCCATAGCTTAGATAAATTTCTTTCCTGATAAAATTTATATTTTCTAATTAACGTCCGCACAATTCCCCTATAATATAGACAAACCAGACTGCTGAATTCAAAATTATCATCCGTTTCTATAAATCTCAAAACACTGTTTACTGTTAAACGCCACGGCAATATAGCAAAACATTCTGCACAAAACGGCCAATATAAAATCTCATCTTCTGTGTAGTCAATTTTTATCGGATGATTATTACAGATGTAACAAGCTTCATAACGATAATAGTCTTCCAAAGCTCGTAAAATATCTGTCAGTCCGCTAAATAAATTCATTCTACCTCACCTCCGTTGATCTCAGCATAACAAACTCAACGCGAAGCAACAGTAAAATTTTCGAACAAAAATTCCTCAAAAATTCAAAAGCCCCGATGCTGAAATGAACTGCACCTTCTGAATCGGTTCTTTTTTTATTTCTCCAAATTCAGGGACGCAGTTCAAAACATCAGGGCTTAAAAATACAAATTACTTAGTTAAAGCTGCAATTAACTGTTCGGTTTTATCACATACTTCCCAAGGCAAAGAATTATCCGTACGACCGAAATGGCCATAGCAGCTGGTTTGACTATAAATCGGACGACGTAAATTCAAACCGGAAATAATTCCGTCCGGAGTCAAATCGAACACTTTCCGAACTGCACAAGCCAATTCTTCATTGCTGTAATCGGATGTACCGAAAGTATCAATTGAAATTTCCAACGGCTCAGCCAACCCTATGGCATAAGCCAATCTGACCTCGGCCCGCTTAGCTAACTTGGCTTTAACAATATTTTTAGCTACATATCTTGCGGCATAAGCGGCGGAACGATCAACTTTGGTAGGATCTTTACCGCTGAAAGAACCGCCTCCGTGTGAAACTGCACCGCCATAGGTATCAACAATTATTTTTCTGCCCGTCAAACCTGAATCGCCCGCAGGTCCGCCGACAACGAAACGACCTGAAGGATTTACGTAAATCTCAGTCTTATCATCCAATAAATTCGCAGGAACAATCGGTTTAATCAAATCTTTAATCAAAGATTTCCTAATTGTAGGTAAATCCACATCCTCCGAATGTTGAGTTGAAACCACCACGCTTTGAATATGGACAGGTTTATTGTCGTTATATTCTACCGTTACTTGAGTCTTACCGTCGGGCCGCAGCCATTCATAAACACCTTTATGCCTTAAATCGGCTAATTTTCGTGCCAACTTATGCGCCAACACAATAGGTAAAGGCATCAATTCCTCTGTCTCATCCGTTGCATAACCGAACATCATGCCCTGATCTCCGGCTCCTGTTAAATTACTTGTTTTCCTTTCAGATTGAGTACCGACAATTGAACTGTCTTTAATAGCATGACTGACACCGAAACTGATGTCCGGCGACTGCTCTTTAATTGCCGTAATAATGGCAACATTTTTAGCCTCAAATCCAAGGTCAGGATGATTATAGCCTATTCTATCAATCACTTCTCTGGTAACTTGGTTGAAATCAACATAACAATCGGTTGTAATTTCGCCCAACAAAACTACCAAACCTGTACTTACGCAAACTTCACAAGCTACACGTGCCTGATTATCATGCTCATATATTCTATCTAAGATAGCATCGGCAATTTGATCACAAACTTTATCAGGATGACCTTCGGTAACCGACTCTGAAGTAAGATAAACTCGTTCTCCCATTCCGTGTTCCTCCTTATTTTGTTTCAAACACTTATTATAGCAAACAATCACTTATATTTTCCAATTTCACGAATTTTTGTCGAGTTTTGCGAATTTTTGAATTAAAATTCCACTTTTCCCGACTGCAGAAAAGTATAAACTGAAAAACATCAAGCCGCTGCGAGCTGAAGCAATAAGTAAAGGAGAAAAAAATGAAAACAATTTTTGCTATTTGGGGACTGTTTTCTGCAATTAAAGCAGTAAATAACACATATATACAAGAGTTAAAAACAGCTTTAGCTCGCTATTATAATTCATCTCAAATATTCGTTGTTACTTTGGACAAACTGCAAAATCAACTGCTGTGTTCCAAGTTCGATGAGATGTTTATATTCTATTGTCCTGAATATCTGACAATAGACGAAAAAAATTTTGTAGAGCAAAATTCCGAGCAATTAAAAGAGAAGCAATGCTTCTTAATTCCCCTGCATGAAGTAAATAAATTTACTAAAATTAATCGTATAGAATTAGCTGAAATTGACGGATCAAATAAATCTCTTTTTTCACTTGATAATGAATCTTATCTGATTGATACCGACATTTTGGCTCAATCATCTGTTCTGCTCAAATATTCCTCTTTGGCGGAAATATGTGCAAGGGTCAATCGGTTAATAGAAAAAATTGATCGTTGTGAATTCATATCTTTTATTAATTATCCTTACACTTCGGATTGCAATGCTTTTTTTCTGGAAATGTTGCATAGCTTTATACAAACTGCCTCCGCCTGCCTCTACATACCTTTAATTTCCGATTTTGAAGCACTGGATTTAGCAGCTATATCCGATATTTGCCCGCCTTATGAACCGAACGGCGAAAACATATGGCTGTCCAACAGTTTTAATGATGTGGAAGACATCGATTTTAATCGATACATTAAATATAGTAAAGACGGTTTGCTCGGCGTTTTGCAATTAATAGATAAAGAGCACAGTATTTCCCGGATAAATCCCAATAATTGGGAAAATTTCTGGGACTCTTTGAAATTATTTATAAGCAAACAAAAACATATCCGCAAAATCATTTGTCAACTTGACGTCCACAACGAAGCTGCCTGGGAAGCTACGTTAAAAGCCGGCAATCTTATATATACCTGTAAGCGTAACTTGGAATCATGCCCGGAATTTCTAATACCGGAAAACTGGAAAAAATTTCTCACCCAAGAAACGCAAATTAAGTTCATACCTTCAAATGAACAAGTATGAGGTGCAGTATGAAATTATCTCTCAAAGAAAAATTACGCAAATATATTGATAAGCACAAAATGTTACCGCAACTAAAAGCAATACAAGTAAATAGAGATGAACGCGAAACAAATACTTTAGCGATAAAAAACGCCATTCGTTCCGCCTTATATCAAAATATTAAGCAAGTACATAATTTAAGCAATCAGGAATTATGGCAAAAAATAAATATTGAATCACGTGTAATTATGCTGCAATACAATTTAACGCTTGCAGATCAAAGGCGAATAATTCAGGAGATATTTGATAAAATACGCGGCTATGACTTATTGCAACCGCTGATAAGCAATCCTCTAATCACCGAAATCATGGTCAACAGATATGACAGGATATTCTACGAACAGGGCGGCAAAATTTTTCATAGTCAAATCAAATTTGAAAATGAGCAGGCATACAGAGAACTCATTAATCACTGGTTTGCTAAAGCTAATCGTCCGCTAAACCACAGTTATCCCATAGCTGATTTACGTTTACCTGACGGCTCCAGAGCTCATGCTGTTATTCCTCCTGCCTCTCCTGACGGCCCGATATTGAATATTCGTAAATTCAGCAATGTAAAACCAGATCGTAATTTTTACATTTCCCGGAAAGGTATTCCGGAAAAATATATGGAATTTTTAGAAAATGCGGTACGAGATAAAAAGAGTATTTTTATTTGCGGCGGTACAGGCAGCGGTAAAACAACCTTACTCAATATTCTTTCCGCTTCTATTCCTACCGATGAACGGGTAATTACAATAGAGGACGCTTGTGAATTGCAGTTGCAAAATATCAGTAATCTGGTCCGACTGGAAGCTCAAAGAATTGATGCCGGCACAGTTACCCAAATTAATCTGAGTAATCTTATTAAAGCATCTTTGCGTATGCGACCCGATAGAATTATCGTGGGTGAAGTAAGAGGAGAAGAAGCAGTCGACTTATTAAATGCTATGAATACCGGACATCCCGGAGCCTTATCAACAGGTCACAGCAACTCCTGCCTTGATATGCTGTATCGTCTCAGCAATTTGATCTTTGCCAACAGTAAAATCCCCTATGAAGCAATCCAGCGCAGTTTAGCTTCCGCCATAGATTACTTGGTGTTTATTAAAAGAGAAGCGGACGGACTTAGACATGTTGTGGAAATTGAAGAACTGACTGACTATAGCAACAATCAGTTTATCTTATCCCCCGTTTACTTATTTTCGAACAATTCAGGAGAATAACTATG
>CABKML010000031.1 GCA_902373515.1 uncultured Eubacteriales bacterium
CGGTGTCTCAATCCACTGACCAGAGCGATATAGTTCTACAGCATTAAGTTTAAAAGCATAATCGTATTTCATACAAAAACCCCTTTCACTGGTTTGTCCAGTAAAAGGGGTACATATCAACGGCCGAGGTCCTTTAACTTTAAAGTTTGACAGCTGAAGCTGCGCTTATCGCCTTATTTGCGGGAACGCAGAATTTCCAGTCCGACAAAAGCATATGCCAGAAGCGAAACGTATGTTACCGCGTTGGCTGCTTCTCCCGTTTTCGCTACTTTATGCGGACGGATTGAAGGTTGCTCGTTCACAGTTGAACCTGCAGGTGTCGTCGGGTCAACTGTCACTTGTCCCTTGGATTGCGACGGCTGCGGTTGGGGCGGTGTAGGCGGCTGCGGAACCGGAACTGTTTTTTTCGTATAAATTGCATATACGGTCAAATCTTCGCTGACAACAGTATCTACAGTGAAAGCCTTGCCCTGACCGTCTTGTTGCGTGTTCCACTCTTTGAATGTCAAGCCTTCTTCAGTCGGTGCAGCAGGCATAGCAGTCGCTGCTATTTTCTTGCCGGCTTCTACTTTAACTGTAGTTAACACGCTTCCGTCTTTTTTATTAAATTTAACTGTTTTCTGATTCTGTACCGGCGGTTGCGGCGGTGTTACGGGGTTCTTCGTATAGATTGCATACACAGTCAAATCTTCGCTGACAACAGTATCTGCAGTAAAAGCCTTGCCCTGACCGTCTTGTTGCGTGTTCCACTCTTTGAACGTCAAGCCTTCTTCAGCCGGAGCAGCGGGCATGGAAGCAGCTACTATTTTCTTACCCGTTTCTACTTTAACTGTAGTTAACGCGCTTCCGTCTTTTTTATTAAATGTAACTGTTTTCTGATTCTGTACCGGCGGTTGCGGCGGTTGCGGATCAGGATTTTGAGCATCATAGCTGATAGTAATAGTACCTGTGTAGCACATCTTATCATCGAAGATACCACCATATAAATCAGTAATCGATATCCCGTCAATATCATCATCACTGCTAAAATCAATCTTCACATCACCGGTATGCGGGAATTTATTGAGAATAAACTTGGCATTTTTTACTTCACCGTCAGATTTATTTGCATCCTGCACAGTAAATTTAAGCTTATCAGCATATTTCAGCGCAAGCGGTGTTTCTTTGGTATTTGATTTCAATTTAATAGTCTGATCATAAACATAAAATTCCGTTAAATTTTTCAATTCTTTTACAGGACTGATATCGCGGATGCAATTGGTATAGACATCAAGTTTAGCTAATTTCTTCAAACCCTTGAGTGCGTCAAGTTTTTCAATATTGTTGCTTGAGGCATCAAGTTCAGTTAAATTACTTAATCCCTTTAACGCAGCAACATCACTTATTTTATTGCTACCAACGTTTAATGTTGACAAAGTCACTAAATTGGCTAACGGCGTAATATCGGAAACGTTATTACCACTAACAGAAAGTGTATTAAGTTTAGTCAAATTTTTCAGCGTATCTATCTGCGTAATTTGATTGGTACCTAAATTAAGATTGGTAATATCGGTCAAGGCAGCAAGCGGTGTAATATCGGAAAATTTATTTTGCGCCAAATTAAGATCGGTAATATCGGTCAAAGCAGCAAGCGGCTTAATGTCGGAAATTTTATTGCTCGACAGATCAAGCTTGGTCAACTTGGTCAAACCGGCAAGCGGAGTTATATCGGTAACTCCATTACGTGCCAAACTCAAGTCAGTCAGTTCCGTTAAATTTTGCAGCGGCGTAATATCCTTAATTTGGTTATCGTTCAGTTGAAGGTCCTTCAAATTCTTCATCTGCGCCAACGGCGTAATGTCGGAAATTTTATTCTGAGCTAAATTAAGGACTGTTAATTTGGTCAAAGCTGCCAACGGCTGTATATCCTCAATCTGATTTTGATCAAGCTCAAGTTCCGTTAAATTCTTAAAATACTGCATACCTGTAAGATCTTTAATTTCATGGCTACCGAAAGTCAGACGATATGTATTTGTCACATCACCCGGTACCGGTCCCAACTTTTCCGCCTCCGCCGGCGTAATATCCTGCGCATCGGCTTTAATAATATGTCGATCTTTCATATACTGCAGCAATGAAGCCTTAAGTTTCTGATCCTTGAACTGAATCACAGTTTGGGCAGCAGGCGGGGTAACCTACCCGGAAGCCTCACTGACGACAGGCGTTGCGCCCATACCTACACCCACAGATATCGCACACATACTCACACTGAGAAGCAGCGACAAAAATAAATTCGAATTCTTACTCCATTTCATAAGCAATTCTCCAATATAGCAAAACAATCTCTATGTACTCCTACGTACACGAACAGATTGTACTGCAGCAAAATTTGTCCTTTTTATACAAATTTTTTAACGTTTTATACTACATCGGATAAACCTTAAGTTAAAAGAGTCGCGTGGTGCAAGAAAATCCGGCCAAAAAGCATTGCTTACTTTTTAGGCACTCCCCGCAAATGGACCTCACCGATATTTGCTCTCACCTTAAATTCCACAGTTTCCTCCCCCTTACCGGCTTGGGTAAATTTCGAATCTATAACAGACTGGCCGAGTTGGACGTGCTTATCAATCATGTATGTCTTATCCGGATCATGCACCAAAGTGCCTTTTATACTACCGATACCGGCGTACAGCTGCATCTTTTCGTTAATCTCCAAATTACCCAAATCAATCTCCCCGATATTACTGTTCACGCTTAAATCTTTGAGGCGTAAATCATCAAGTTGAACCAAACCGGCATTCGCATTCACCTGTACTCTATCCAATATATGCGGCACTTCCAAAACAATACGGGAACCTTTTGTTGTTCGTTTGTTGCCGATTGTAATTTCGAACAGTGCAGAATCTTTTTTCTCATCTATTTCCTTAACTTGCAATTTGTTATTATGCTGCGATACTACAAGATTCCTTTTGTCCCCGGAATATCTCACATTGTAAGTATTAGAAGCCGACGGCCTGATTTCAACTGCCGCATTTTGCGCCTCAACCTCAACTTCATTCAAACCCGGGTTTATAGTATAAACATCCTCTTGGCCGAAAGTAGTGTCAGCAACACCTTTCAGAACCTCAGGGCCTATGTGCATATTGCCTATAATTTTATCCAACGGCAGCCGCTGCAACAAAGAATAGCCGCCTGCAGATAGAGAAATAACAATCAAAAATATACCGCCGGCGATCAGCATCCACGTAATCTGCTTATAGCTTCGCTTACTATCTTTTCTCATCATTTATGTTTCCTCACTTTCAATAAAATAACTAAATATAAATGCCTGACAGCGCTTGCAAGCCGTTCAGTCAAGCGCCAACCTGACCGAAGCAACAATGACGCCAGCCCCAAGCCGGTCAAACCGATGCCCAAAATCAGCCCGATTTCGGCAACAGTCGCTCCGCTTATAGCGAAAAGGCCGTACCAAAAAATGTTAGCTACAAAGACAACAAGTAGTATGACAAAAGTAAGCAGCAGCAAAAAGAATGCTAAGATAAAAATAAACACTATCGGCACCGAAATCAGTAACGCAACAACCAGAGGTATACTTACCGGCGCTGCCAAAATTCCCAATAATATCAGTAACCACCAATACCGGCTCTTATGAACTTTGATTTTAGCGTTGCTCTCTTCGGCCATGTTGCCGGCAGAAGCAACAATATTCTCGCTCAAAAGCTTACTCATAATCTCATTGGCAGCATCTTTCGGCGAGCCCAGTTCTCTTATACGTTCTGCCTCGCCCTCTTCCCCGACAGCGTCAAAACCTTCCTGAAAGTAATCTAAGGCATCCTGCAAATCTGCCGGCGGCAATTTACGCAAATATCTCGCCAACTCTTTCATATATTCTTCTCTATTCATTTTTGTCCTCCTTCCCGATAACAGCATCCAACTCATCCCGATACGTTTGCCACTCTGCCCTTAACATCTGCAGCCGTTTTTCTCCAACCGGTGTCAAATGATAATATTTGCGACGTCTGCCCTGAATTTCCTGCTCATAAGTCGTTAAATAATTACTACCTACAAGTCGCTTCAGTATCGGATATAAAGTCGATTCGTTGATATCGGCAACTTTTTTGACAAAGCGGCTGATCTCATAACCATATGAGTCGGCACGATCCACAACAGCTAAAATCATGCATTCAATCAATTGAGCCGAAACGCTATAGTACATTCATTGCTCTCCTTTGTGTATTATTTTTCTACATATAAATTCTATATATAGAATTTATACATATGTTAGTATCGCCGAGCACTTTTGTCAAGTACAAAGCTACTCCCTCTTGCAAGTGTAACTAAATTAAACAAAACGACCTCAGCTGTTTTCCGGCCGAGGTCGTCTATCTTGATATCGTGAACAATCCGCTGAAACGGAGCGGAGAATATCTACATCGCTTTAACTTTTTTTACGTAAACTCATAAGGGCAGCAAGTGCCAAACTTAACACTGCTGAAAATCCGCCGAAATAAGCCGATTCACCGGTTTTCGCCACTCTATGTTTTTCAGGCGGCAACTCCACAACAGGTTCAGTTTCAGGTGCCGGTTCTGTTAATGACGGTGTAGGCTGCTTCGGCTCAGGTTGCGGCGATTTGGGCTTAACAGTTACAGTCGCCGACTTCGTAACACTCGCCTTTCCTTTATCCGCAAGCGTGAACGTAATCGTATAAGTGCCGGACTTGGTATTATCAAATCCACCCTTATCCACAAGCTTAACCTCATTCTTCAAATCTCCATCTTCCGGATCGTTCGCGGAAACTATCAAGCTCCGCAAATCAAATGCGTCGCCTGCCGTAATCGTCTTATCCTGTAATATCAGCGTCGGTGCAGCATTCACAACAGCAGCATTCCGATCATAAACGGCATATACAGTCATATCCGCACTAACAACAGTATCTTTTGTAAAAGCCTTGCCTTGACCGTCTTCCTGTGTATTCCACTCCTTGAAAGTATATCCGTCTTTAGACGGTGCCGCCGGCATCTTCTGTCCGGAAACACTGTTATTGCTTATACTTTTACCTTCCTCAACGTTGACTGCGGCATAACCGGTATCTTTGCCATTTACAAAAGTAATTTTGCAAATCTTAGTAATTTTGTAGGTAAACTTCGAAGTTGCAATTACCCTAGGATTACCATTATACATATCAAAAGATACACATTGACCATTAAGTGTTCCGGTTTTTGTCGCCACATATTTTCCGGCGTTATTCTTTTGGAAGTAAGATGATTGTTCAATTGGTACCAGATTACCGTTTTCTTCAAATCCTTCTATTGCAGAAATAACATAATTACCGCTGGCTTGCGTAAATGTAATAGGCCGCTTGTATTCTTCGCCTACTCCGATTGTGAAAGTTCCCAGATCCTGATTATCGAACGAAGCATCATTTTTATTAGGATCGGAGGATGGATGTAATTTATACTTACCCAAATTCTCTTTTACCACAATTTCCCTAATTTTGTTCCCTTGAAAAGCGACACTGCCAATTCCGGCAAGATAATACGGATTAGCATCTGTATCGTGCTCTTTGCCCTTGCCATCAAGCACGCCTTCAAACACCACTTTTTCAATTTCATTAGCAACAAATGCTGCGCTATGTATTGAAATGACATTTTTCGGAATAGTAAGAGTTCCCTTAATTTTGTTCCAGCCGAACGCACCGTATTCTATAATCTTAAGAGATTGCGGAAGCGTTACGCCCTCAATATAAGTCTCGCCGTCAATGTGTTTATGCTTATTCCCGACTTTGTCAGCCCGACCGGTAAAAGCACATTCATGAATTACCTCAATGCCCTCAGGAATCACAACATGATGATTTTTCTTAAGTTTCTCCTTGCCTTTGGCGCTAAGTCCGTCCACATACTCATTTACCGTCTGACCGGTCTCCGGATAATAAACATTTTTCCTGCCTCCGACAGTTTTTCCATCAGCAGAAATATTAAAATCGTCGCGTGTCCACACCGTCGAATCATCTTGAGCCTCGGAACTTGCGGCATAAGCAATTGTCGGCACAAAATTAATTGCCGGCGTCAACGTCGCCCACATACTCACACTTAAAATAACAGGTAACACGGTTTTTATCTTTACTTTATAGCATTTCATAAATATTCCATCTTTCCGGATCAGGTTCACATTTTCATATATTATCAAACCTATTCGCATAATTACTCACGCCATTATATCAGATTGACTGTTATAAAATCTTATATCCGGAATAACTGTATTATTCCTGTAATACTGTATATCCTCAGATGCGACCGCCTGTAGGCAAGGCTCAGAAACAAAATCAGCATTTTGCTCAAAATTTCAACAGCTTGCCCCCGGAGCATTCGCTACACGCTTAAAATCAGGGATTTTTCGGTTTTTACTGTTCTCCGGTAAGCTTCCGATATTCTTCGTTTCCGCTATCCGACCAGTCAACTTTACCGCTCTCTACTATGGCCCCGGTACTGTATTCATAAGCATAGGTATTCTGCATCTGAGCCTCACTCTGCGACCAACTGCCGTCTGAAGATTTTGCCGCCTTAAGCAGGACATAAAGACCGCAATTCCCATTCCGAGAATCTCTGTCATACTCCAGATAAGTAATATCCGCAGCACTTTCATGCAGGACAAAGTACATTCTTCCCTTAGCCGTATAACTCTCCTTAAAAGTAGATCCTTTCGCCGCAAAGTACTTATCAAATATCTTAAGCGCCGCATTTCGTTCCTTTTCTGCCTCTGAATTCCGCCGAGTGCTAGCGCTACCTGACCCGGACGCAGAAGAATTTTTAATCGGCTCCGTAGGCTTGGAGCTTGCATCTGTGCTTGTATCTGTGCTTTTAGTATCCATTCTGCGATACCACTCAGATTCACTGATTGTCGGATCCGTGTCGTTTAAATCGGTCATCGGCCGAAGATATCGCAGAAAAAACGCTCCTTCCGGCTGATAAAGATAATATTTAAAAGGCGCATACATATCATCCACGTGCTCTGTGTAAGTCCCATTATCATTTTGTTGCACCGGATATCTTAAAGCCAGGGACAAAACGTCCCCTATTCCAAGGCACAGGATAAGCAAACCGCAAAACAGAACGGACAGCACCTGCAGTATAATTCTTACCCAGGTCTTACGCACGTATGAAATATGATACAGATTCCGGGAAACACCTGCCAGAACTATCGTGATCATCCAGGCCAACGGCATTGCTGCACATATAACATATACCCAAGTCTGCAAAAGCCATTGTTTGGGCAAACGTTCCGCAGTCAGGCCGAAGAATGCCGTCAGCATACTGCTTAGTACATAAAAGCAGGAGAGAAAGGGTGCAATTTTGTCTTTTTCCCGTTGTTTTCCCTGACTGAGAAGGAATTTGTCACGCTCTCCATGATCTCGCGGCACGGGAAAAACACGATTCATTTCCGGTAACAAATAAATGTATTCTGTGCCCTCAACAATGCGATACAGTTCCGAATATCTTCTCGTCGCTACCGTATTCTTAGAATTCAACTTAAACGAGTCCTGATAGAAGACATACTGCCACTCTTCATCACCTTTCACATTTGCGCTTCGGAATTGAGTAAAGAGTGTGTGGCGCCAAATAAAAGGTAGGCCAACAAGGAGCAGAATTGCAGCACAATAGGTGAGTCGACCGAGAAGCTGCAGTCTATCAGCTGCCATAAAAGCAGTTCCGACAATCGTTAAAACGGCAAAGCTTGCCGCAATCATTTTCCGAACTTTCTGCTTATATAATTCCTTATTCAGCATGAGATAGTTTTCCCATGTCTGCATATAAGTTGCACAATATAGCGGTTTTTCCGCAGTCAACGAATCCGACATTTTTCTCTTCCTCTGTTACACTGACGATATTCTCTATTTTATATCCGAAATAGGAGTTAAAGGGCTTGAGCTTAAACAATGGTGCAAATAGTCTGCACTTTTACATTCTCCGGAAAATTCCAATTTGCACGCCAAAAGATACTCCAAGACCTTCTCTACAAGCGTTTCTATTTTAGGCATCCGTATCCTCAAGAAAATCCTCGGCACACTCTATGCAAAAATCCACATGGTATCTCTTAGTCTCTTCAGGAAATTTTGCCATTAAGCTTTTATAACACTCTATAAGTTCTCTGCTTCGTGTCTTTTCAGCCAGATCATCAATAACTTCGCTAATCCATACAAATTCATCTGCCGTACACTCATTTTTTAAGTACTCGATAGTTGATGGTATATCTTCAGCTAATATTTGAATTTCTTCTTTGTCACACATTTCTACGCCATAATCATATTCATCATCCGTTTCATTGCGCGTTTTAATTACTTCTTTAAATTTTTGTACATCCATTTCCTTTTCCTTTCTTTTTTCGTGGTTGTTTTGAATCGGGGAAAATTGTACCTATCTGCCCATGTGTACGCATAACAACAACACGAACTCCCTTCCAGGTGCCATACAGTTTAATTCCATCCCCCTTATGTCTATTGTGTTTTAACTTTGCAACGTGTTCTCCTGCTCGCTTAATGTCCGTAGCCGTCCAGTTTGCGGAGAAGCATGATTGATTAATGCCTTCTTGTTTTGCACTTTTCTTATGATCTGGTACATATCCAGCTCCTTAAGTCTGTCCGTGCCCACCGGATTTTAATCTGATTTGCTGCCCTTTCTGCGGCTTAGTGTATGCGCCTTCATTAGAATGAACGACAGCAAATTGACTTGCTGAACCGGCAGCTCCATGCGTATTTAAAACTCGTCCGCTTTTAGTTGTTCCCATTTACTTCACCCTTCACCATATGTGTACGGTGAAGAGCTTTATTTTCATTTAATTTCACCATATATCACTCCTTTATAATGGTGCGACAATTAAACTTGCAACTCGCCCGGAAGAAATTCCTTTTCATTTGTGCTTGACGCTTTTGGGTCTATGATTAAAAAATAAAAAGTTTTTACTTTTCGCCTATTTGCAGGCATTATCTATAGTTAGTTTATCTCTATTAGGCAATTATTCCATAACGGACATATTTTGAAGTTAGCTTTTATGTCATTAAAAGTATTTGTCGTTTTTGACGAAATCACATCTATGGAGCACGCTTTGCCATAATGGTAGGCTCCCTTAATCTCTTGCATCTGTAACTATATGCTCTACACCTCTATGCTCCGACTTAAGAAATTTTTTCATAAATGTCGGATATGCTTTGCATTTATCAAGCTCATCTATCGGCACCCAGTGCATTGTCTCTTTAACGCCTGACATTGTAGTACTTTGTCCCGTAAGATTTCTTTTACCCATGGGTTTCATCATGTAGTAAAAAGTAAGTTCATGGAAATTCACTCCCTTTAAGCCGGAACTGCCGATAAAGAAGTTTTCGTGTATCACGGCAAGGTGGTCGACTTCATAATTAACACCTGCCTCTTCAAAAACTTCTCTCTTTACAGCTTCTTCTGATGTCTCACCCATGTGCACTGCTCCGCCAACTGAGTAGTAATAGTCGTCCACACCATTTCCTGCAAGCAGCACGCAACCATCTTCAACTATTATGGCTGCCGCTCTATATCTAAACGCATTTTTATCGTCAACAATAGCACAATCATGCTCCATAACTTTTCCCATTATAATTTTCTCCTTTTCTATTCTTTTGATCCATTTGATTTCGTTTAATTTTACACTCTCGACGTGCCGTGAGACAACGCCTTTGATGTCAAAGGTTTTTGATTTTTTGAGTTTAGAATTGTCTACGAAATATTGCTTTGAGGGAAGTTGTCCACGGGTGCTTTTCAGCCCTATAAACCGGGATCTGTTTACTTACAGTATTCCTCTACTTTATATTCATACTTTTTTTAAAGTTCCCGCGAGTAAACTTTTTCATTTATCGAGTTTCTAACTTCTTTCCAGAGAATAGCTGCAACTTTTAACTTATTAGAATAACAATCACTAAATTCATCTAAACAAAAGTCTTTTAGAAACTGATTCCATTGACAAGCCGAACTATCATACATGGCGTAATCCGACTCACCATAATATATTTTAATCATATCTTGGATCGTAAATTTTATATCATTGTCCCTCTTTACTTTTCTCCAAGCCGTTGCCATATCAGCACTAAATTTAAACGGACTAATGCCTGTTACGGCTGAAAAATAATCTCGAAATTTTGGGTTAAATGAAAAACCGCATTTAAGCAATGGTGTCTCCAAGGTTATAACTTCGGACTGATTTTTGTTTCCTTTACTCATGCTCAAAAATTTTCCTACTTTATTTCCCCTAAAATATTGTTCGATAATATAGTTCAATTCTTGCTTCGTACATCTATACTCTAATCCAAGAGACTTACAAATTTGTGAAAGTTCTTCTCGATACCAATAGTATTTATTAAATTCTTCAAATGATTTTATATCTCTAAAATCAGGTCTTTTTTCTTTCATATGGCACCTTAATAAACTCTAATTCATCAGAATACAAAGCTTAACAGCCTATTATTTTTCCGTCTCAGATGGCAGCATCGGATCTGACATAATGTGTTTTTCTGCCTGCCCCCAATCGTTTTAAAGTTCCATCCTCCACAAGTTTTTTTAAGGCTGATTCCACGGATGAGCTTCCAAGGCTCGGACAGGCTATCATTGCTTCCTGCTTTGTAAATGTCCCGATTTTATTCCGAACAAATTCCTTTACGATATCATAAGATGTGCTTTTGGCCCCGCTTTTTTCCGCAATAGTAACTCGCGCCTCAAATTCCCTGTAGCAGGCGAGTATTACACCCAGCATATATTTTATAAAAGGCTTCGGATCGTTCTTTTCTTCATGCCACAGTTTGTCTGCATCTGCCAGAGCCTTGTAATATGACTCTTTTGTATCCGCAATAGCTTTTTCGATACTGACATACTGCCCGACCATATAATCGCTGCGATAAAGCAGGAGCAGCGTAAGAAGTCTGCTCATTCTCCCATTTCCATCATTAAATGGATGAATACAAAGAAAATCCAGTATAAAGCATGGTATCAGAATGAGGGGATGAACGATTTCCTTCTCAAGAGCTTCCTGATAGCTCTCACAGATATGCGTGACAGCATCCGGAGTTTCATATGGTTCCAGCGGCTTGAAAAGAACAATTTTCTTTTATCTGTGAGACATATGACAGTATTTCATTATTCCATATCCTGTATTTGAGTATGGAGTAATCAAATTTTCTCATTGTCTTTTACTTTCTCCCAATCACTTTTATCTTATCCCAATTATGTCAGCATTTTGGGAGAATATCAATTGCCTTGGGAGATTTTTTCGCAAACGAAAAAAACACCCGGCTATAGCCGAGTGCCATTCATATCTGCATACCTTTATGTCTCCACATCAATCTCCAGCCCCGATTTAAATTTAACGAGTGCATTTTTCATCATAGACTGTTATCTTCTCGATTAGCCTTCTGACCTGTGTTTCCGAGTACTCAGTAATTGCTTCCGTCCGGCCGTCCAGAAAAGAAGTGAGGTCATCAACCTTATCTTTAACTCCCTGGCGGGATGCCGCATCCGCATCTCCCATAAGCACCGTCTTCCAATTTTCTTTCAGGGCGGGGAGAACAGCATCTTTCCTTGACCGGGAAATATTATCGGAACCCCTTGATTTCAAGGCTTTTCTGTACGCCTTAGTCCTTTACCCTAGATATCAAAACAACAGTCTCCACATGACTCAGGGAAATGTAAAGAAAAACAACTCATAGCTTAGCTCAATTTTGTTTAATAACTAAAGGAGATAATTTGTTTACTTACATTTACTTCTGCTTCTACCCCAAAAGGAATTATACATCTTGGTGTTGAGTGTCCAACATTTATATTATAGACAATTGGTAAATATTTATTAGTGATTTCTTCTAATAAAATAGATTTATACTCCTCGTAATAGATTTCATTTTGAGGTTTTCCTACTAATACTCCTGCTAATACATCAAATAAACCGTAGTCTTTTAGAGTAAGTATCATTTTCCTATATAAATCGGGTTTTGATTTTTCTTGGCTTGATTCTATTAGTAAAATCTTATTCTTCCATTCCTCAAGGGTAGGAAATAAATTATATTTGCTACAAATTTCTACTGTATCGTTAAATCTAGAATTATCGAACATATCATATATTGTTTCTATGCATCCGCCTAAAATTTTTCCACTAAATATAGGATTGCCTCTTAAAAGCTCAAAACCGGTATTAGGATGACTTTTCATTTCTACTCCCGTAGCTTTCTTGCTAAAATCTTTCCTTTCTTCATACCACACTTCACTAGGATGTATCTCATTTATTTTTCCTGTTTTTATAAGTTCCAAAAAGTAATTTTCTGTATAAGCTAACATATTAGCAGATAGTTCACATACATCCGGCAAGAAAGCCTGACCATAAAATGTTTTTATGCCAAGCTTATTTAGCATAAAGTGATTCATTGTTGAGTCAGAAAAGCCTAAAAAAAGTTTTTGTTTAACAATATTTTTTAATCTATCTCTTTCAAATAAATAAGGAGCTAATCTATAGGTATCTTCTCCACCAATAGCACATAAAATCATATCAATAGTGTCATCTTCAAAAGCAAGCAGCAAATCATCTGCCCTAAGTTCCGGATTATTTTTTAAAAAGTCTATGCCTTTCAAAGAATTAGGCAAAAATTCTATTTCGACTCCTAGTTTATTTAATCTGTCTATTCCTATTTTTATTTCATGCTCAACAAAACTTTCTCCCAAAACACCACTTGATAAGCTCACAACTCCTATTTTCTTTATCATTATTCCCTCCAAATTTCTAAATAAAGTAAAAATATCCTATGTTCTTATTTCCTTGACATCAAAACAACAGTCTCCACGTGGATTGAGAGAACGGGTAGTATATTTAATTTTATATATTAATCCAATACCTTCTTGTTGTAACATTTCCTCTTGCTAAGCTATTTTTTACTTTGTTTTCCAAAATTCCGCCATTATTTTCTATAACTTTTATTGATCCGATATTGTCATCATCACATGTAATCAAAACCTTATGTAAATTCAAAGTATCTTTACAATACGCAAGTGCCATCGAAAGCATCTTTGTTCCATAGCCCTTCATACATTCCGATTGCCTAATTTCGTACCCTATGTGACCACCATAGTTAATCAAAAAAGAATTTAACTCATGCCTGATATTAATTTCGCCAATAAATTTTTCATTATCTATCAACCAAAAT
>CABKML010000032.1 GCA_902373515.1 uncultured Eubacteriales bacterium
GCTTTCAGTTCTTCAGTGGCGACGGGTTTCGTTGCTTGTGTTTCGGCAGCAGCGACTTTCGACTCGGATGCGGCGGCAACTTTCGGCTCTTCTTGCTTCTGCTCCGAAGCAGGCTGCTCGGTTGCCGTTGCAGTCGCTTGCGTCACTTGCACATCAGCACTGTCTGCTGCGGCCTTCGGCTTGCTGTCCTTAGCGGCTTTTTCTCTTTTAGCCTCTTTTTTTTCAGCAATAGACGCCTTCATCGTTTGAATTAATGTCGACAAATCCATCTCGTGCACTCTACTGTCGCTGTTCCTGCCGCCGGCAACCTTCAAATAAATCGAGAAAATATTCAAGGTATTCTCAGGCTCTTTACCTTCCCAAAGTTGCATCTGAATCTTGCCCAAAAGCAGGACCAAATAAATAACCAGCATAAAGCCGAAAATTATAGCTAAGATATGCATGCGTTCCTCCGTTAAAATTCCGCCACTACATGATAAGTGTTGATATATTCGGCTATCTCGTTCAGGCTGTCGGAGAATAAAACATTATTTCTTTGCGCCTGCCCCAGATAACCCTCATGTACCATTAAGTCCAGCTGCTGCCTCAAAGGTTCATAATATGAAGCAATGTTGTAAAAAACGCAAGGTTTATCATTCTGCCCGATTTTGGCCCAAGATACGACATCAGCTATTTCTTCCAAAGTTCCTAAACCGCCGGGTAAAGCGATAAAAGCGTCGGCCATATTGATTAAACGTTTCTTGCGTTCCAGCATATCCGGCACTTCGTAAAATTCCGTTAAACCTTTGTGCGCACCTTCATGTTCAATCAGAAAGCCGGGCATAATTCCAATTACTCTGCCCTTGTTCTGCAATACTGTATCAGCCAGCAGACCCATCAAGCCGTCGTTACCGCCGCCGTAAATCAGTTGATGACCGTTCGTCGCTATCCATTTACCTAAATTTGCCGTTTTTCGGGCGTAAATCTCTTTCGTGCCCATTTTGGCACCGCAAAATACCGTAATATTCATACATCGCCCCTCCTGCTCGTTTTTTTCTATTATACTTGATTAAATTTATTTGTGGGAATTGACTCCGCAAACTGAGAACGTCCGTTATCTTCTCTCGCCGTCATTTTTGCCTATCGGCGAAATAAGCCCGTAACTTGGCTAACAATTCATTTAGGGGAATTCCCGACCGCTCACTCATATCGCTGACCTTGGCCTTAGGTAGCATAATTCGGGCCAACGGCGTATCCAAAGCCCGGAATTTGAAGCTCAGAGTGAATAAATAACTTTTCAAGTTTTTATCCGCCGCCAACAAATCTTTGAGCATCGTCTCGGCGTTAATCTCCTCCGGCACGATTTTCTGCACCTTTTCAGGCGGGACGGCAGCTGCCTGCCCGACGGTACCGGCGGTATCCATAGGCGCAGCAGACGCCTCGTTGTTTGCGGGCGCCGCCTCCTTTTCCCAAGTCAATAAAGTGCGAGAACCCTGTAAAGAGCGAATGTGCGTGCAATCTTGCATCATTTCCAGAATACCGCGAAATTTCCCCGTTTTATCCCGGACAGCCGTATAAAGAATATAAATAAAAACATCCGGCTTATTAATCCAGAATTCCGCCTGTTCCTGTTCGCCGCTTCTGAACTTGGCGATAATTTCCTCCACAATATGGACGCTTTTGCGCGGATGGCAATTTTTCACATTCCGGCCTATAACATTAAGCGAGCGCGGGAAAACCCTTTTAGGCGTGTCATTATAAAATTTAACAATTTCATTCTCATCAACATAGCAAAAATCTACCGGCATATGGCGGAAAAGCAAATTAATTTGTTCCAAAGTCATTTTACCGTTACTGACTTCCAACTCGCCGCCTGCTTGCGGCTGCGGATAATATTTTCCCACCAGGGCCGCTAAATCGGCGGCAAAATTCGAAATGTCGGCGGCAGTGCCGGCAGCAGTGCCGGGCGTTGCTGTTGTCGTTTCGGCAGCAGCATCCGGCGGATTGACAGTAATATTGGCAAAACCTATTTCCTGATCGCCGCGGCGCATCAATTCAAATTCCGCCGGCGTAATTAACGCTAAAGATGTCGGATATAAAACCGTCTCTTCTTTTTGCATCAAATCCAAGACATCCGCCACAATATCAGCCTGCAAGCTGATGAATTTTTCCTCGTTCTCCGCTGTCAGCAAACTCATGTTGCCATCCACACTTGTCTCTTCGGCGCTCAGCAGTAATTTATACGCACTGTCGATTTCCTGCCGGACAAAATCGTCTAAAGTCCACATCGTTGTCGTCGGGCGCGTAAAGCCCTTGCGTTCCAAAAGCGGATACAGTTGATTCTGTTTGCGTTGTAAATGCTTGCGCCAGGCAGAAAGCGGCTCATACAGGGCCAACCATTGATTTTTAATTGCCGGATATTGCACCAGCTCCTGAATTTGCCCCAATATTTCACGAATTTTATCATTTTCCCGATAATAACAACTTAAAGGATGCTCCGGCGGTAAATCCGGTCTTTCCCTCACCAGAACGCCGTCGAACAAAGTAATCATTGCCTGAATGTCTTCTTTCCGACATTCATCTTCAACTTCCGGCTTCAATTCCTGTTCAATCAGGGCAACTTCATACGGTTGCAGACTTTTAACTTGCAATTGCAGCTGCGCCTGCGCTTGAGCCAAAGTCAACTCGCCCCGATCATAGGCTTCTTTTATTTGAAAAGCCCGTTTCAATTTTTCTGTATCTATATTCGGTAAAAATTCCCGCATCTGTTTCTCCTTCTGCTCCGCCTTCTACACGTCTTCCATCGTCTGAAGCTGTCTGAAACCATGATAATCTTTAGTAAGGAATAGGGCAAATACAGCTTACATAGCGGAGCGAGTATTTCCTGTTTTGCCGCACTTTTACCGACCGAAATTTAGGCAATGAGCGCAGTTGTTGCGCGCAAACATTCCGCAAATATTCAAATCAAGGTATAATAGAGAATAAGTTTCAGACCGAGGAGGTGTCTATGCCCTTAGTTAATATTAAATCGGAAATTGGTAAATTGCAGGCAGTTATTCTGCACCGGCCGGGACGGGAATTGTTGAATATCACGCCGGAAATCATGGCCGACTTATTGTTTGATGAATTGCCATTTTTGGACGAAGCGCAGAAAGAACACGATAATTTCGCCGAGATTTTGCAGAAACAGGGTTGTAAAGTTTATTATTTGGAAGACTTGGCGGCGGAATCAATTACAGATGAATCCATCAGGCAGGAATTTATCGACACCTATCTGCAAGAGGCTGATATTGCCGTGCCGCGTGAAATGCATCTTCTGCAGCAGTACCTTTACAGTTTGAATAATTATGACCTGGTATTGAAGATGATGGAAGGTATGCGCAAAAACGAATTGCCGTTGTACAACAAAACGACTTTGGTTGAAATGACGGAGAAACATTCCTTTTTCGTGGCCGAGCCGATGCCGAATTTGTATTTTACCCGTGATCCTTTCGCCTTTGTCGGTAACGGTGTCAGTTTGAATCATATGTGGTCTGTAACCAGACGGCGGGAGACTTTGTTCGGGCGGATGATTTTCCGCTATCATCCTTTATTTCGGCAGGAAAATTTGCCTTTGTGGTATGATCGGCACGACGGTTTGTCGATTGAAGGCGGCGATATTATTGTTTTGTCCGATAAAGTTGTGGCTGTCGGTGTAAGTCAGCGGACAACAGCTGCAGGTGTTATGCGTTTAGCGCACAATTTGCTTACAAGCGGCAGCGGTTACGAGACGGTTCTGGCACTTACAATTCCTAAATCGCACGCTTTTATGCATCTTGATACAGTTTTCACCATGGTTGATCGGGACTTGTTCACCTTGCATCCGCAGGTGGATGAAACTTTGGAGATTTATGCCCTGACTTTGCGCGGGAAAGAAATTCACACCGATTTTCTGGGTAATGATTTGCAGGCAGTTTTGAAGCGTTATTTGCATATTCCGGCCGTAAGATTGATTCGTGAAGGTAAAGGTACGGTAATGGATGCGATCAGGGAGCAGTGGAGCGACGGTTATAATACTTTGGCTATCAGTCCGGGCGAGGCTGTTGTTTACGATCGTAATGTTTATACAAATGAAGAACTGGACCGTTACGGGGTGAAATTACATGTTTTGCGCTCCGGCGAGCTTTCACGCGGGCGCGGCGGCCCACGTTGCATGTCGATGCCTTTAAGACGCTTGGATTTGGATTAAATAAATCGTTCGGGATTGAGCCTCCCGAATTAAGCGACAGCAAATGTATGTTAAACGAAGACCGCCTTGAATGTCAGGCGGTCTTCGGTATTTTTGCATTTCTACATCGGCGGAATTTTCTGCCGGCTGTCATAATCTGTCTGCTAACCCTCAGCTGCCACAGCTGCTGCCAAGCGCTTTTTCGCAGACCGTTCAACTCAACAGTCAATTAATTAAATTCAGCCGTTTAAGTGCCGCGCAAATGCCGTCGGCATCATTACTCAAAGTATGTTTAGGAAATTTCGCCAGCAATTCCGGCTCGGCATTGGCCATCAAGTAATATTTGCCCGCCGTCTGCAACATTTCCACGTCATTATAGCTGTCGCCGAAAGCGATAGTATTTTTCAACGGCACATGCAGATAGCGACAAAAGAGCTGCATCGCCCGACCTTTGTTGACACCCTTGTGCATAATTTCCACCAATTTTGCCGAAGACCTGGTGACTGATAATTGCGGGAAAGCCGCCTTAATTGCAGCTGCGATCGCCGTAATTTTTCCGGGAGCGCAAATACACATAATCTTATTAACCGGCAAAGTTGACGGTAAAACTTCCGCCAAATTCCCGTTGATAACCTTCGGCGTCGCGCGCACAATATTCATCGCATTTTTTACTCGCTCATCAAACTTACGGACATACCATTCGGCCGCCGTGTAAGCATTCCAAGTAAGGTCAAAGTCGTTAATCTCAATAAAATTCACAATTTTCTGCGCCATAGCGGCACTGAAGCCGACATTTTGCCAAACTTCACCCGCTTCATTCAAAATTAAGGCCCCGCTGTAACAAATCAGCGGACAATTGAACTGATAGCGCTCCAGCAAAGGATAAAGTTCCAAAGGGCTGCGTCCTGAAATAATAACAAAAGGTATTCCGACCGCCTGCAAATGTTTAATCGCCCGATAAGTCGGTACGGTAAGTTCATGCTTGCTGTTCAGCAAAGTACCGTCGCAGTCACTGAAAACTATTGTTTTTGCCATATAAGCCTCCGTATCTCAGCATTATACCGCTTTTTCAGACGATATATCACGTTCTTCTGGTTTTAATTGTAATGAGAAACACATGCCGCCTTCAACTTCAGCAAATTGATATTTTATCTTATATGTCTGCAAAATGTTGCGAATTAAATAAAGGCCCAGGCCCGTGCTGTGTTCCGACAGTTTTTGCGGCAACAGCGCAAAGGCGTCCCGGATATCTTCCTGACTCAAAGGTTGACAGGTATTGAAAACGCATAAGCAGCCGGCGGCAATGTAGATGCGGATTTTGCCCTGCACAACCGTGTATTTGACAGCGTTGCTGATCAGATTGGCCAATACCTGGCGGCAAGCTATTTCCGGTAGATAAATACAGGTATCACCGACATCAATCTGTAAATCGAGTTGTTTTTCCTGCACCAGAACTTCATGTTCTTTGACCAATTCCTGCAACAGGGGTGCCAATTCCAGTTTTTCAGTCGGGGGTTTCAGCTCCGCCAATTTGGAAATAACCAAAATTCCGCGAATCATGGCATGTAGGCGATCGACGACGGCAATCGACAACTGCAGATATTTTTTATGATCTTTGTAGCGGCCGACATCATAAAGCATATTTTCCAACATAACTTTCAGGCCGGCAAGCGGAGTTTTCAGCTCGTGCGAAGTGCTGCGCAGAAAATTAACCTTCATTTTTTCCAAGGTCAGCATTTCCTGATTGCGCTGTTCCAGGTCGCTGATTGTGGTCAGCAACTTACGATAAACGCTGTTTATCTGGCGGTTCAAGTCAGCAATTTCATCCTGACCGTTTTCCGGCAAATAGGCGCTTTTATCAAGTTCTTCCATGCGTCTTGTCACCTGCATGCTGCGATAAATCGGGCTGGTTACAATTTTGGCGTAAATATAGGAAGTTATCAGGGCGAACAAAACGCAGGCAACTAAAGTGTACGGCAAAAAGCTGAAGCTCTTGTCCCTGGCCGCCATATCGACATCTTCGGTACTCATAATCTGCAACAACAATTCCTTGCCGGCAGCTGTATGAATAGTTCTGTCAACAATGAAAACATAATTGCTTTTGCTTTGCCCGGCAAAATTGAATTCCGTCGCCAATTCCGCGTCTTTCTGCTCCTTCGGGTCGCGCACTATAGCCTTAATCGTATTATTTCGGGAAAAAGCCTCAACTGCCTGTTTGAGCAAATCCTCATCGAAGCCCTCGAATGTCTGGGCGATCAAACCGGCCTGCTGCTGCAGTAATTTCTCCTGATTATCTATGTTGCTGTAATAAAAATGGCTGTAAAAAATAAAGTGCATCACGGCCACCAGCGCCAGCATCAGGGAGCAGGTCAAAATAAAGATTTTCGGAAAAAGTTTCAAGCGCATTTTACTCATAAGCTCACGATTTCTTCAACATATAGCCGACGTTGCGGACCGTAACGATACAATCCAAGTTCAACTTACGGCGCAATTCTTTGATATAAACATCAATAACCCGGTCATAAGGGATTTCATCTTTTTCCTGCCAAACGTGGTCCAAAATTTGTGCTCTGGTCAAAACCTTATCGCTGTTTTGACAAAGGTATTTCAAGATTTCCAGTTCCTTAGGATTAATCGCCACTTTTTCCCCTTTATACGTCGCTTCGTACGCCGAAAAATCCACCTGACAGTCCTTATAAATAAAGACTTCATAGTTGGAATAATAACGCTGCAGCAAAGCTTTAATTCTGGTGCCTAAAAGGGGCAGAGAAAAAGGCTTCTCGATAAATCCGTCCGCCATATGGGCAAAGGCGCTGATTTTATATTCTTCATCGCCGAAGGCTGTCATCATGAGAATGGGAATTTTGCTGGTCGTTCTGATATGGCTCAACAGATCCAAACCGTTCAATTTCGGCAGCATGATATCCAGAAGTATAAGGTTGAACTCTTCCCGTCTGAACAAAGTTAAGGCTTCCAAACCGTCTTTGGCAGCCTTGCACTCATAGCCCATATCACGGATATATTCGCAAACACCTTCCAATATCAGCTCATCATCTTCTACAACTAAAATTCTCATATTCTCTCCCTGAAAAACTGCTTGCCCGGATTGTTACCGTTCAGGTCGCCAATTTCCCGGGCAACACAGTTAAATACTAATTTATAAGTTCAAGTGCTGTCAACTGCCATAACTGCTGCAGCGGGGCAGCGGCGAGCTTTTACAGAACATCGCTCAATAGTTCTTTCGGACTCTTGTGCAGGATGAAATAACTTGCCAGCAGCAAAGAAATGACAATCACGACAATGCTGCCGATAAGTACCGGCACAACATCCTGCGCGCCGATATTTAAAGTTAAAGTTTGCAGAGTTTGATTGAAGCTGTCGCTTTCAGCTCCACCGCCCAAATTGCCGGCGGCCGCCGCCTGTAATAACTGTCTTTGGATACCGCGATTAACCTGCTGCAGAATAAATTTCTGCATATTGTCGCCGATACTCCACGCCACAGCGTAAGCTGCCGGAAGTGCGAAAGTCGCCAACAATAAAAGTTCCATGAAAAATTGGCCGACTATCTGCAATTTATTCATACCCAACGCCAATTTAATTGCCGCTTCCCGTTTCCGTGCCTGTAAGAAAATCAGCAGACAGAGGGAAAGAATAATCATCGCCAGACTGATACTCAAGATGCCCATATTACGGGAAATTTTATTAACGCCATTAATAGAGGCCTGCAGCGCCGGGAAATTATCGGCACTCTTCAAAAGTTTATAAGCCCGCCAGTCGATGGATAATTTCTGCAAATTGCTGAATACCTTATCCAAATCTTCTTCGCCGCGCACAAAAAAGGTGGCGTCCTGATATAAGGCGTTTTCCGGGGTGTAACCGTACATAGCCGCAGCTGTTGTTAAATCCGTAATTATCTCATTGGCATAATAATTGGCGGCAAAAGTGACCGCACGCTTATTTTTTCCGCTGAAAAAGCCCTTGATTGTGACTTCGACTGTTTCTTCAGCCTTTTTTTCATTATCCGCATCATAAATGTTGGAACGCAACTTGAATTTATCACCGATTTTCCAGTTGTTTTTCTTAGCCAACTCTTCATGCACCAATACCTGATGCTTATCTGTCGGTTTAAGATGTTCGCCGGCTGTTAAAGCATAAGTTTTACCGACAAATTTCGTCTCTTTCTCCGAATCACCTACCCCGGTAACCATCAAAGCCTTTTCAAAATGTTCCTTCGTTTCTAAAGCTCGACCGCTTACCGGGTCAATATCAATGATTTCATTGTCGACCAGATCGCCGACGGCATTAATGCGCTTGGTTGAAGAAGCAACATATTCCGATTGTTCAATCTTGCTGATATCCTCACCTTTTATGTTGCCGGCACCTCTGGTCGTTCCCTGATTATAATAGCGATTAATTTGCAGCGAAAAACTGTTGGTAATGTTCTTAAAGTTGTTTCTGCCGGCAGCCTTAACGGCGCTGCGTAACGATAAACTCAGCAGGCTCAAGGTCGCCATAACCATAATAATAAGAGCAAGCAATAAAGACTTGAATTTTTGTCTTGTAACGTAAGCAAAGGCATTTTTCCACATAAGCTTCTCCTTTAACGACTTTTATTGCTCAAATGCAAAGTATGATTTTTCAATTCCCAAATTTCATCCGCCGAAGCTGCCACTTCTTTACTGTGCGTAACCACAATCACGCATTTCCCGTGTTTGTCGACCGCTTCCCGCAAGATGGCGATAATGTCGGCGGCAGTCTTGGGGTCAAGATTACCTGTCGGTTCGTCAGCCAGAATAATCGGCGCTTCTGCCGCCAAAGCCCGGGCGATTGCCACTCTTTGCTGTTGACCGCCGGATAATTGCAGAACATTGCGGGTAATTTGCCCTTCATTCAAGCCTAAGCTCAGAAGCAAATTGGCCGATGCCTTTTTATTCACCAATCGGACGTTCTCCAACGGCGTCAAATAATCAATCAAATTATAATTTTGGAAAATCAGACAAACCTGTTTTTTACGATGCTTGGCATAACCGTCCAAACTGATATCCCGTTCATCAAATTTAATTTGCCCTTCATTCGGGCTGTCCAAACCGGCCATAAGTGACAGGAGAGTCGATTTACCTCCGCCTGATTGCCCGACAATGGCATAAAACTTTCCCGCCTCGAAGCGACTGTTGACTTTTTGCAAAACCTGTTCTTTGCTGCCGCGATAACTGTAAGCGACATTTTCCAAACTCAATACACTCATATTTCACTCCTCATTAACTCATTTTTGCTAATATTTCTCTCGGTTTTCTCCGTAAAAAGATGCCCGCCCCGATAATTACGGCGCTAATAATGATGCCGACCAGCAAACTGTAAGAAGCAAGCAGCGTCATAGGCTCGGGCCAACTGCCGACGGCAAAAGTCCACGCTCCGCCCGTGTCTGCCCGACTCATAAGACCGGCTGCCAGTTGTTTTTGCAACCAAGGTCCGCTAACTGCCGCCAACAAAATTGCCGGCAAGCTTAAATACAGCTGTTCCGTAATCAACTGCCGGATTATTCCTTTCCCGTCACGCCCGACGGCCAACAGTATGCCTATTTCTCTGATGCGATTGCGTAAGCACACTAAAAGGATTAAAGCTGAAACACTTAAGGCGGCAATGATTACACCCAAGGTTAAAAGTCGAACCAACGTTTGTAAGGTCCTGAAAGAATCTTGCGTATCATTGGCCTGTTTTATGACCGGCAAAACTTGATAAGCGGCAGCATCCTCGAGGTAATTGGCGTAATTTCCCTGTAGTTGCCGCAGGAAATTTTTATCTTTGCTCCAAAAATCAACCTGTTTTACAGCTTTAGCGCTTTCTGCCGGCTCTCCCCCGCCGTCCATGTTATAGGACGTAAAAACGGTATTCTCGCTCAAGTCCGACGAAAAGCCTTGAAAGTGTTCTTCTTTAACTCCGGCAAAAATGCCGACCAGGCGATACTTAACGGCAGCCTGCACCTCACCTTGCACCTTTCCCGGCGGCAAGTCGCTTTCTGCTTTTCCCTCCGAATTGGAAACGGTATTTTTTAATTTCCATTCGGACAAAGAAATAGTATCTCCGAGCTTCCACCCGTTCAGCTGTGCCAAAGACTCATGCACCATGATCTCGTTTCTATCCCGACTTTGCAGATGTCGTCCGGCTGTTAACTTGAAACGGCCGCTTAAAAACTCGCTTCGGCGACTGCTGTCATCGACGGCATATACACCCAACAACTTATTAACTTCCGCCTGATTATCCAATTGCACTGTCTGCTTGCCGGCAAAAACCTTGCCCGCACCTGTCGGCAACATTGCCTGACTTACAGCCAGCCGATTAATCAGCTCCAAGTTGAAATTTCGGCGTAACTCATTTAATGTCGCCTCGGAAAAGCGCCGCCCGTCCTTACGACTCAAAGAAGCCGAAGCTTCCGTCACCTGTTCAATTTGCCGCAGCATTTCGCCGATTGTCCGATTAACGGTCAAACAAGTATAAATTGCTGCCAGCGCTATACTTAACACGGCCAGCCACATACACGACTGCTGCTTGCGTCGCCAAATATATAAGGCTGCCTGTTGCCATATTTGCATGATTCAGTCCTCCAATTTCTTACCGGCAAAGCCAGTATATAACGGCGATATGAAACCTTGATGAAAAGCAAAAAAAATACCGGCATCTCCGTCAACAGAAGAAATGCCGGCAAATAAAAGCGCCCCACGCACGCCTGCAGCTACTTGAGTAAATCCGCACCTGCAAGACTGATACGTCAAATACGATCTATACCATTCAAAATAAAGTGCACCGTCTCATTGTAATGCTTTAAGAATATATCTCTCGACCACCCTTCCAAATAAAGCCGTTGAATTAAAGAGTGAAATACTGCCCCGATAAATTGCAGACGTTCATTCGTATAAATCAGCATCAACTGCTGCTCGGGGTTCTGCTTGCCCATATACTCCCGCCAGCGCATCTCCAACTGCAAGCTCCAATATAAATAACGATTGCGGAATAAATCGTAATTATTGGCAGAATAAAGCTCCGCCACCAAGAAATCACCGTAATCATACATTGCCGCCTGTAAATCGACATGCCCGAGTTTGCAGAATTTCAGGAAATTCAAATGAATATTATGGAAGCGCCTTAATAAAATATAGAAATAACTCTCTTCCAGGCTGTCGAAATACTGATAAAAGCTGCCCCTCGACAAGCCTACCAACTCAACAACATCCTTGACCGTCGCCTGCTCCAGCGTGTGCTTTTGAAACTCCTGCTCCAAAGCGCTGATGATTTTTTCCCGCTTGATATTGCTCAAATTAAAAAAAGTTTGTTTCGGCACAAAATCCGCTCCTTTTCTTATCTTGATGTATTCACAATATTATTTTATAACAAAATTTCGATTTTTTCGGCTAATTCGGCGCTTTTCGCTGCAAATAGCGCTCCGCCAGCTGTAAAACGGCTCTGATCCCCGAAAATTCCAGGCGCTTGTAAGCCGCATTATAAGGCAGCAACTCAATTTGGCTGATTTCCGCCGCCTGCGGTACCAATTTCTGCTGACTGTATTCCGCTAAAAAATAGACTACCTGTTTTTTTATGTTGTTGTTATGCGGCAGCAGATATTCATCGACATAGCGAAATCCTTTGATGAATTCAGGTTCCAGACCTGTTTCTTCTTTGATTTCTCTGCTTGCTGTCATCAATTCCGTTTCTTCTCCCTCGACATGGCCCTTGGGGAAACCGTGGTGGCCGTCAAGCTGGCGAACTATCACATAGTGGCGTTGACCGTTGATGAGCGTAAATACTACCGCTCCGCATGATTTTTCCTCCAACATTTTTCTTTCCCCTCTCGTTCGATTTAATTGATTATAGCATAAGATAATTGGATTTTTGTAACAATTAATTACAATTGTATTATGCCGGTAACGGAGCGAATTTCAGATTGCGGCTTGCGGCTTGCGGAGGCGGGCTTGCGGAGGCGGAGGCGGGCTGAGGTGGACTGCATGCCGGGGCCGGGTGAGCTGAGTTGAATCAGGCCGGGCCGGGGTGCTTGCCCGGATCGAAGCGGGACTGCATGCCGGGTCGAAGCGTTAAATATGTAAATTCTGTAATATGGCGCGATGTTTTTGGCAAAATTAGTCCTATTATTATAATTAATAGCTTATAATTTACTTATCGGATATTTTAGGAGGCAACCTTAAGCAATCAAAACCATTGTTAATGGTGATTAAACACGTTAAAATATACTCACAGAGGATATTGCCGTGAACACATCTAATATCACTAATTACAAAAAATGATAATCGTCAGATTGTTATTT
>CABKML010000033.1 GCA_902373515.1 uncultured Eubacteriales bacterium
AGATTACTATAATAATAAAAGAATTCAGGCAAAAACAAAATGGATGCCTCCTGTACAATACAGGATAGCATCCATGTGTTCAGCCTAGTTCATAAATATGTGTCCAGTATTCTGGGTACATATCACTTGAAACTACGGTCTAATTTTTTTACATTTCTTTTTCAAATTTAGAACGCCAAAATACTCCATATATTTGTATTGAAAGATAGATTGCAACGCTCATTATTATTTGTAACATATCAACTCCCATCAAAGAAAAAATAATAATCATTGCTACAAATAGATAAGTCATTAGGTCGTAGGCTTTTGCCTTTGATTTTTCTGCTATCAATACATTTCTTTCGTCGTTCTTATCAATTTCAATCTGCCTTATTAACTCTTCGTTATTTTTTGTAGAGAAATATTTAGTTATATTTCCCATAAAATGTCCAAAAACTCCACAACCAGCGGCAATAAATACATACGGAATAGCAATAATAGCCTTATCTACACTATCAATTCTTTTGTGAAGATAGAATCCCGTTAAAACCAGTGCTACTCCAAAAAATACAAAAATCCAATCTTTTAAGATGCTTTTGCTTCTATTCATTTTCTTCCTCCTCATAAATAAAAATGTCTTCGATAGTCAAATTAAAAAATTTAGCAATTTTAAAAGCTAAAATAATTGAAGGATTATACCTTCCATTCTCTAGTGAACCGATTGTCTGCCTCGACACTTCAAGGATATTTGCCAGTTCCTCTTGAGTAATTCCTCGACTTTTTCTAATTTCTTCAAGTCTATTTTTCACATTTAATTACCTCCCATCAAATGACAAGCTAGCTTTACATATAGTATAATTGTTTTTAAACAAACGTCAAGTATGCTTTCCGTTTTTTGTGATGATAAATTTTATTTATGGTTTTGGTTTATTATAAATTTTTGATATTTTGTTTAGTCTTGTTTCCGGTCTTTTTTTGCCATAAAAATTCCTCCTGATATTATTATCTAATCAGGAGGAGTTTCTATACACAAACTAATTCAAAGTCTCAATTTTTTATCCAAATGTAAACCACTTGGAACTATTATTCAATTCATTCTTTTTTACTTCCGGTACCATTTGAGTACCGGCTCTCTATAGCTTGTAATCAAGGCATTTTAGAAAATTTATCTATTACTCCCATTCAATCGTTGCCGGCGGTTTACCGGTAACATCGTAAACGACACGATTAATGCCCTTAACTTCATTGACTATCCGATAACTGACCTTCTCCAACAATTCCCACGGCAAACGTGCCCATTCACCGGTCATGAAATCATTAGTGATAACAGCACGTAAAGCCACCGTATAATCGTAGGTACGCGAATCACCCATAACACCGACTGATTTCAACGGAGTTAAAACGGCAAAATATTGAGAAATAGTTTTGTGCAAATTAAAATTGGCAACCTCTTCTCGGAAAATCGCATCGGCATTACGCAAAATTTCCAACTTCTCAGGCGTAATTTCACCTAAAAGTCTAACGGCTAATCCGGGACCGGGGAAAGGCTGACGCCAGACAAGATTCTCCGGCATCCCCAAGGCCAGACCGACCTGCCTCACTTCATCTTTGAACAACGTACGCAAAGGCTCGACGATAGCCTTGAACTTAATATTGTCGGGCAAACCTCCGACATTGTGGTGACTCTTGATAACTGCAGCTTTATCAGTGCCGCTTTCGATCACATCCGGATAAATTGTACCCTGTACCAAATAATCTACATCCTGATAATCTTGAGCAACTTCTTCAAATACTCTAATAAATTCTTCACCGATAATTTTCCGTTTCTGCTCCGGATCGGCAACTCCCTGCAGACGAGTCAAAAAACGTTCCGCAGCATCAATACGTCTGACATCCATATCATATGTACGGTGAAAAACCTCTTCGACTTCTTCCGCTTCATTCTTGCGCAATAAACCGTGATCAACAAATATACATGTCAAATTTTTACCGATAGCTTTGTGGACCAGCAAAGCGGCAACGGAAGAATCTACACCGCCGCTGAAAGCACAAAGTACTTTAGCATCGCCTAAAGTTTGTTTAAGTTTCCGGATCATGCTCTCGGCAAAATCGGTCATCTTCCATTTTCCTTGGACATGGCAAACTTCATAAAGGAAATTGTGAATCATATCCTTACCGGCAAGTGTATGTTCCACTTCCGGATGGAATTGCACTCCGTATAAATTGTCTTTCTCGTTATAATACGCAGCTATCGGGCAGGAATCGGAGCTCGCGGCGGCAACGAAATTTTCCGGTAATTCCGAAATTTGGTCACGATGGCTCATCCAAACTTGCGTCGGCGAGGTAATATTATACCGGCTTGTTGAGTTTTAATCTGAATAAAGCGCTTGCCGTATTCTCCTTGCGGAGCTTGCAGGACTTTTCCGCCTTTGACGTGACATATCCACTGGGCGCCGTAACAAATACCCAGAACCGGTATGCCCAAATCCAGGATGTGCGGATCGGCTTCAAAACGATTATGCTCATAAACTGAATTAGGACCGCCGCTTAAGATAATACCGGTATAGTTACCGGCTTTGATATCTTCAGGTTTGGTGTCAGCCGGCAGAATCTCTCCATAAACTCCAGCTTCTCTTACTCTTCTGGCAATTAACTGTTTATATTGCCCGCCTAAATCCAAAATCAGAATTTTTTCCTGCAGCAACTGACCGTCGGTTAAATCCAAATTCAAAATTTGTTTGCTCATCTCAATTCCTTTTCTCACATAAAATTAGATTCAAACTATCTCATATCTGCTATTATATCAAATAGTCGATTTAATTTGAGCAGGGAAAGTACTATGGATTTTATTTATTTAATTAAAATTATTATTTTGAGTATCGTTGAAGGTCTGACGGAATTTTTGCCCGTTTCTTCTACCGGTCATTTGATTATTACTTCCAATTTACTGAAATTGCCTGATAATCATTTCATGAAATTATTGTTGATTGTTATTCAGCTGGCGGCTATCTTAGCTGTGGTATTATTGTATTTTCATAAGCTTTGGCAAGTTTTTCTGGATTTGTTGCGCGGCAAAAAGGCAGCTATCAATTTTTGGTTAAAATGGATTTTAGCTTCCGTCCCTTTCGTAATTTTAGCTTTAGCTCTGAATAAATATATTGAGCGTTATCTGTTCAATAATTTCACAGTAGCGCTGGCTTTAATCGTCGGCGGATTGTTGTTATATTTCGGGGAAAATTATCAGGTGCAAAATCCCACCGTCAGTAAAATCGACGATATTACTTATAGGCAGGCTTTTCTTATCGGCTGTTGGCAATGTTTGGCCTTATTCCCCGGTTTTTCCCGTTCAGCTTCTACCATTATCGGCGGCTGGCTTGTCGGTTTAAGGACGAAATTGGCAGCGGAATTCTCCTTTTTTCTCGCTATTCCTCTCATGTTCGGCGCAAGTGCTTACAGCTTCTACAAATTTCACAAAATTCAACAAAATCTGTCTAGTTTAGGTGAAACGCTCTTGGCAGAGAAAGCTGTCGGCTTACCTTTTTTGCATGTCGGTCGGGAGCACTTTGCGGCTATAAACAGTGCAACATGGCAATATATCTATCTGGCAATTGCCTGTGTTGTTTCTTTTATCGTCGCTTTAATTGTTGTTAAGGCGTTTTTGAAGTATTTGGCTAAAAACAGTCTGAAACATATGGCGTTGTACAGAATTACCGTCGGTATAATTTTAGTTTTATTCTGGTTGGCCAATTTACGTTAAAGCTTCCATTCACTGAAGATTTGACGCACAGATCCGCTAAAGGAATTATCCGTTATAGAAAGGTTGATTTTATGAAATTAATAAAATGTTGTTCTTTGCTTTTGACTGCCGCCCTTTGTTTATCTGTCGTCGCCTGTCATCAATCTGCTGTAAAAAGTAATGTAAGTTGTTCCAAGACTGCCACCCCGCAAACATCTGTCAGTCAGCATAAAACTTTGTCCGTATCTACATCGGCAAAGGTGGACTTCGATAAATTATTGCACGATTTACAGGCTCTGCATCCGGGAACTGCGGGCAGCAGTTTGCAAATTGCCGCAACTACAGTTACTTGGATGAATAAGTTAGCCGTTGACGGCAGCAATGATCAAGAATTGGCAAAAAAATTTTTGCTTTTTGCCCGTTCTCTCAAACAGGATGCGCAAAAAGAATTTATCCGTTCATGGCAATTGCTACGAGATTTTTCCTATCAGATAATAAAAAAGGATAAGACAATTCAGGGATTATGGGAAGATGCCGGTGTTAAACTGCAAGAAAAGCGGATAAACATCAAAGCTTGGCAGAAATTGGTGCGGGCAATTGATGCTGCGGTTAAAGAATTAAAGATTAATTAAAATCAGTTAATGTTAATTGACAATTCTAAGTAAATGCGCTAGAATCATCAAGTGTCTATTGTGCAGGAACGAGCTGTACAGAATTAAGCATTCCTTGTGAATAGCTCAATTTGGGAGGTGAAAACCAATGGCAAAATGCAATATTTGTGAAAAGGGTATGAACTTTGGACGTAAGATTTCCATCACACGTTCTCAGGTTTCTCGTCGCGCCTTGGCCCAACAAAAGCCAAATGTTCGCAAGGTACGTGTTATCGAAGGTAATACTCCTAAAACCCAATATGTTTGCACATCATGCTTGCGTAACGGTGCTGTAGTACGTGCTTAGTATCAAGTAAAAACGGCTTACAGCTTATGAAAGCTCTATCTCAACGATAGAGCTTTTATTTTTCTCTTCTTCCCGCTGTAAAATTTGCAATAAATAAAATAAAAGCCTCTTTCACAGAGAAAGAGGCTGCATTTATAGACGGATACCGTCAATAACATTAACCCAATAAAGGTTGCAGTAAGGGCCAGAAAATTCTGACGGCAAAAAGTAAAGATAAGATATACATCAGCAGCGAAACTTCTTTGCCTTTACCGGACAGGACTTTCAAAACGACATAGGAAATCATACCGAATGAAATACCCTCGGCAATAGAATAGGAAAAAGGCATCATCAGCATCGTAATGTAGGCCGGAATTGATTCAGTAAAATCGGAAAAATTAATTTCTTTAATCGGTGTCAACATGAACAAGCCGACAATTACCAAAGCTGAGGCTGTTGCTTGCGGCGGTACGATAGAAATCAAAGGGAAAAAGAATAAAGAAACTACAAACCAGAAAGCTGTTGAAACGGAAGTTAAACCTGTACGACCGCCATCTGCCACTCCGGCTGCCGATTCTACGAAAGTTGTAATTGTACTTGTACCGCACAGAGCACCGACAGTTGTACCGGCAGCATCAGCAAATAAAGCATTACCGACTTTGGGTAATCTTCCCTTTTCATCTATCAATCCGGCTTTAGTAGCCACACCTGCCAGCGTGCCTACTGTATCGAAAATATCAACAAAAAGGAATGTAAACATTACGCTGAACATTTCCCATGTGAAAACGTGTTCCCATTGTAACTGCAAAGCTACCGGAGCCATGCTCGGCGGCAAAGAGAAAATACTTGTCGGCAACTGTACAACACCTAAAATCAAGGCCAATATAGTTGAACTGACAATACCGGCAAATAAAGCGCCTTTGATATTTTTAGCTGTCAATAAAGCGGCAACAAGTAAGCCAAAGAAAAAGACGGCTGATTGCGGCGTTAATAAATTGCCTAAACCTAAAACCGTCCCTTTGCCCGTACCTACTATTCCGGCTGAATTCAAACCGATTAGTGCTATAAAAAGTCCTATTCCGCACGACACTGCTTTTTTCAACGTTATAGGAATAGCTTCAAAGATGAATTCGCGTACTTTGAATAGTGACAGCAGCAAGAAAATAATTCCTTCCAGGAAGACTGCCGTTAATGCAAAGCGCCAATCTTTCCCCATGCCTAAGCAAATGGAATAGGTAAAGAATGCGTTCAGTCCCATGCCCGGAGCTAAGGCGAAAGGTAAATTCGCCATAAGTGCCATCATCAAAGTTGCGACAACGGAAGCGATAATTGTTGCGGTAAAGACTCCGCCCTTATCCATACCCGTTGCTGACAACATATTAGGATTAACAATGAGGATATAGCTCATCGTCATAAAGGTTGTAAGGCTGGCTACAAGTTCGGTCCTTACGGATGTGTTTCGAGCCTTAAGTTGAAAAAATTTATCCAACCGGCTTTCATTAGTCACATTATTCATCGAAAACCTC
Source organism: uncultured Eubacteriales bacterium (assembly GCA_902373515.1). Taxonomy (GTDB): domain Bacteria; phylum Bacillota; class Clostridia; order Saccharofermentanales; family Fastidiosipilaceae; genus Amygdalobacter; species Amygdalobacter indicium. The sequence goes on from CABKML010000033.1 coordinate 6,178, forward strand.
CTATGTATGATGAAAATTAATCGCAAATTTATTCTAGCATAGGCACCTAATCACACTTCCCTCTTTCGAAACTATTATGGAAGTTAGTGTTCTTTTACCAAAATTAAGTAATTTTATCTCCTGTTTTTCGTCGCTTTTTTGTCTTTTTATCAGTTTACAGGCTTTTAGCTGTGTAAATAGGCAATTTTTTTGTCTGTTTATGTCTCAGGCTGCTGATTTGTTATCGTTATTGAGGATAAATCGCTCCTTTTGTTGTTTTGTTCTCGGGTGTAGAATAATTCGGCGTTTGCTCTGATTTTCTTCTTATTTTATAATTAATTTTGTCCACCCTTTTGCACTTTGCTTGCAATTGGCAGTTTTATGTTCTTTATTATCCGCTTTCAAGCAGTCTTGCAAATGGTATTTGCAAAAGCTGTAAAGTGCAATAAGGCTGATAAATTAAATAAATTTCTTGCATTTTAACAACAAAGTCACGAATTCGGGCTTTGCAAGTGACGTAATATATGTTAAAATACTTCTTGCTGTCGGGGTGTAGCGCAGGTGGTAGCGCGCATGGTTCGGGACTATGAGGCCGGAGGTTCGAATCCTCTCACTCCGATAAATTAAGCGATCGGCTGTAAAGTCGGTCGCTTTTTTGCTATATTGTCTGTATTTTGCACTAATTCTTCAATAGCAAAAGATGCTGCCATTTTGCCGGTAATAACTTGTCCGAAAGTTTTTATTCAGAGTTTTGTAATTAAAAAAGGCGATGGATTTTTACTTCTACCGCCTGAACCCTCATCTGATTTTGAGGTCAAAAATTTCGACCTCAAAAATTCCAATTCATCTTTTGTAAGCTGGAATCTAAAATCTTCATCAAATTTTTCTATTAAACTGCTACACTTATAAACTAGCTTCTACTTGGGTAATTAGCCGCTTCTGCTTTTTAGTTAAAATTTTCAGACCTTCGCCGCTTGCTATAAATCTATAAAGCTATAAATAAAGGGAATTCAGCTTCCAACAATCCGGCTTTTCCACTTCATCTGCTTGCGCCGCCGCCGCTGAACCCGCCGCCGCCACCGCTGAAACCGCCACCGCTGAAGCCTCCGCCGCCGCTACTTCGACCCATCCCCTCCAAAACGGCTGAAACAAGGCCTATCAGACCACCTTGATTACGGGCATAGCGGCTACGATACGGCGAGCCGAATAAAATGCAATAAATCAGCATCTTCACCGTCATATTCCGACTTGCAGCCGCCGACTTCAAGCAGCGGAATATAACTGCACAGATAACAAGTATGCCCAAAAATTTCAGGCAAGCTAAAAGCCACTGCAACCACAGCGGCTGCTTATTGTAGATAACCTCAGGCGCAGGAAAAGTCAAATCTTCCTGCAAGGCCTTACCGCCGTGCCTGAAATCAGCCATGGGCGCATTAAATTTCAAACTTGCCGGTAAAGGCAAATTATAATAACGATAAAGCTCACGGCAGACAGCATTAAAACCGGCAAGTGCAGCCTTGTCCCATTGACGCTTATCCTTATATTTGACAACATAATCATCCAATATTCTTCCGGCTTTGCCGTCATTAATTACACCTTCTAAGCCTTTACCGACTTCCAAACGTACATGCGGCTCGCCGGTAGTAAACAACAAAAGAATACCGTTATTCAAATTTCGATCGCCAATCTGCCACTTATTAGCAATATTGATACTATATTTTTCCAAGCTGTCATTTTGCGTATCCGGTACGGAAACTACAACTACCTGTGCTCGAGTTTGCTTGTACAGCTCCAGTGCTTCCGAGACAATATGCTTAATTGTCGTATCATGCCAAACATGGCTATAATCGGCAGCATAGAACAACTTGGTCGCTTGCGGATAAACAGTTTGCTCGCGGCGATAGGATCTAAGAAAGAATACCGAAACGCAAATTGCGCTCAGTACAATCGCAATTATCAACGTACGTAAACGCCGCATCAGCACTTGCATAATACTGTTCTCCCGATTTCTTATTTAGAAAAATCAACTTGCGGTGTTTGAGCCGCCTGCTTATCCGCCTGATAATACTGTACGGTTTTGAAACCGAAAATTTTGGCAAAAATTATGTTCGGGAATGTTTGCACCGACATATTGTTGATCTTGGCTGCCTTATTATATTCATCCCGGGCATAAGCTAAACGGTTTTCCGTGCCGGCCAACTCGTCCATTAATTGTGTGAATAATTTATCGCTTTTAAGTTGCGGATAATTCTCAACAACAGCTAACAAAGAACCCAATGCCTGTTTAATCTCACCGTCAGCCTGTGCTTTTTCCGGCATGGATTTGGCTTGAAGTAATTTCTCCCGTGCTTCATCAACCCGAGCAAAAACTGCTTCTTCATGTTTTGTATAGCCTTTAACACTTTTAACTAAATTAGGAATTAAATCGCTTCTTCTCTGTAACTGCGTATCAATGCTCGCCGCTTTTTCAGTAACAATTTGACTTTTACCTACCAGTGAATTATACGAAAAAACGCCTGCCAGGAGCAGAACAACCACTACAGCTGCAATTGTTGTTTTCAACTTTTTATTCATAAGTACCTCTTCCACTTCACTGCACCAATTTTCACCGAAAGCAGCTATTTGTATTATTTTACCACTCAAGCACAACTTGAGCTACCGCATATTCGCTTGTATCGCTCAAACTTAAGCTGATATTCAATTTACTTTCAGCTTGATAATTCGGTAAAGAATGCGCCTGTAATAAACAAGTGTAAAAATCGCTCGTTAAGTCAAAAACTACATCGCCTCTTTCATTGCTGCGCACTTGTATATATTTCCAGGACATTCCTGCCTGCAAGCCTAATTTAACTGCCTTGAGTAAAGCTTCTTTGGCGGCGAATCGTTTAGCCAGAAAGCTGATTTTTTTCGCCGGCAAATTTATCGCCTGCCAGATTGCAAGTTCATTTGCACCTAAAACTTTTTGAGCCAACGCCTCGCCTACACGCATATAAGCGCGCTGGATATCTCTTATTTCCACTAAATCAATACCGCAACTGATCATCTTCGCCTCGTCTTATTCTCCGCTATTTTTATATTTCAGCAATCTTATAAAATTCTGTCGCAAAAATACTTGTTAACAGCTTAAATTCTGCTTAAGCTTAATGAAATAATCTCAAATCATTAGTCTTAAAAGACACCGGTTCGGCATCCTGAAACAAGCGAGAAAAGATTCTTTCACCGTAAGCTTCCTGCAACTCATTCGGGCTATAATTGGTAGTAACAATTAAGTGTTGTCGCTGCGGCACGTTATTTAAAAAGCTCAATAAATGCTTGGGTGATACGGTATTAATGCTCAAATCGTCAATAACAATTAAATCTGCCTGTTGCATGACGGCAAAGCAGGTATTGTTGTAATCTTTTTGTCTGCTGTCGGGATTGAAAGAAGCTGCCAGCAAATCTCTTTTGACATACAAGTCCCCCAATTTTTCTGAATCCAGATAAAGCGCCAATATGGCCTCTTGCATTAAATAAGACGCAATTTTAGCCGCATAATAACTTTTGCCGGAGCCGGCAACTCCATATAAAATAATGTTGTGTTTCAAATTGTGCTTGGACGAAGATGAAGACAAAGCTAAAGGCGAAGGCGAAATCGAAGAATTGGCAGTTTCAGCAAGAATTGCCTGCGCAAATTTGGCGGCATATTTGTAGTTTGTGCGATAATTAGCTATTTCAGCTTGAAAATCCGCCGGTGAATTTGCTCGAGCATAAATGCTGATATCCGTTTGATCCGGTTGTTGCGCCTTAAAGCTAAGCGGCAGCCGATAAAGTCCCAGTTCCTGCAAATAAGCTGCTAGTTGTGCCGGCAAACAATATTTACAGGCCTGTTTATTCGCTAAAACTCCTGTGTCTTGACAATAAGCACAATAATAAATGCGATAATTATGTTTTTGGCAATAATTCAGCATTTCAGCTTGTAAAAAAGCCTGTAATTCGGCTTCTTTAAGAGCATAAGCTTCTTTAATCCGCTGATATTCCTGATCGGCACTTAAATCTTTATCATCCAGGCCGGCAGTCCTATGCATCGCCTGCAACAAAGAATTGCGCAAGTCAAGTAATTGTGAACGTCGCTTCTTCAACTCATCATTATGCGTATATAAATACTCTTCCAATCCTGATTTACGCACTTCAGCCTGATTGCTGCGTGCCTGATAGATATTTTGCAGGTAGTTCAGTTTCATAGCCAATTCTCACTTTTAATCATAATCTATATTATTTTTCGAGCCTTGCAACAACTTGCGGTAAAAATCATCATCATATTGGCGTTCGGTATACTTATCCTTTTGAATTCGCGATTGAAATCCGGATAAATTGGAATGCCTCCTGCCTGCCTGTTTCATCTTATAAGACTCTTCTCCCTGCTTGATTTCTGCCAAAGTTTTGTACCCGGATTTGTGCCAGCGGGTGATAATAGCATCAAACCAATTCAAAGTCGGATTGGTAGTTTCGCTGCTTTTACTAAGTAAATAAGTGACAATTTCGTCATTATAGCCATACTCGTCGTACCATTTATTGATCAGAAGTATTTCCGCCTGTGTTAAGGTTCGTCTTTGTAAAGCCTGTTTAACTAACGGTTCACGTTCTTTAATTTTTTCTTTTCTGCTTACCCAAGCATCATAGGCTGCTGCTGTCAGCACTTGTTCTTTGGCCAATTCCTTAGTTAAATTCAGTACCTGTTCTTTATAAAGTTTATTTTCACTGTGCAATGTTGCAAAAATCAAATAAATCAACTCATTATCAAGTTTGTACTCATAATGCATTTTATCAATAAGGCTAATCCAGGAATAGGAACTGAACCCTACGAGGAAGCTGCGATTAATCGACTGTACCAGCTCATTGTAGCTGTCATCTTCAGGTAAACTTGCAGTCGGCGGTGATATTGGCTGAGGATCTGCACTTGACTCGCAGGCTGCTTCGCCACCTTTATTGCAAGTGAGCAAAAACTGCAACAATTCATAATTATCAGGGTCACAGCCTTTGGCCGGCAACAAATTACTACGATTAATCGCTTCTTTGGCCTGCGGGTTCAAATCGGCTACACCCTGTTGCCAAAGTTTTTCCAACAGACTGAAATTATCATGTACCTCAGGACTGATAAGCCATGTAGTCTGATTATAAAAATTATGTTTCAGCAGCTGTTCGCTTAATAATTCACTTTTTGCCGCTGCTAATTCCTGCTGATATTGGCGCCGATTGACAAATTGATTGGGCGGATCCAACTCAAAGTCATGTTCCTGCAGCTGATAAGAAGATCTCAGCGTACAAGTCAGCAAAAGGTGCAAATATAATTTCCAAGCTAGAGGACTTAGAAGTGGCAAATAATGCTGCATAAACTGATTGGAAAATTGTAACATAAGCTCCTCCTTGCACCTTTGAATACTTATTGTAACACACAAGGCACTTACAGTTAAAAACCGGCACACAATATGTGTCGGTTTCTCGCCTGGATCATTCACCTTCTGCAAGCTTATTATTGTGCGTCCGTGACTTGCAAAATTAAAGCCTTTCCCGCTTGAGCTGATCTGTAATCATCTTTTGTGCTTATACCTTGTAAAATCGCTACATTAGACAAATTGGTTAAGCGAGTTTCTTGAGCATCTGTATTTACAACTAATCTAATTTTATGAAATCAACTACCTCTCCCAGCCACTTTTTTTCAGCCTTTAGAGTTATATCAAATTTATTCAATACGCTAATATCTTCAGAGTTGTATTCTACAATAAACCCTAAATTTTCCGGATCAAATTTTTTTGAAGTATACAGAACAGATATTACTTTGTTATTATTCAAAATTTTTCTAATAGTATAATCGTTATTAGTAAAATACTCAAAAAAAGTTTTATACGCTATATCTTTTTTGGCCAACGGTTTCAATTTATCATTAAATATATACATCCTATTAC
>CABKML010000034.1 GCA_902373515.1 uncultured Eubacteriales bacterium
GATATTAGATGTGTTCATAGCAATATACTCTATAAGTATATTTTAACATATTCAATCACCATTATCAATGATTTTGATTACTTAAAGTTATCTCCTGTACTTTCTGCTGCAGCTCCTGCAGTGCCTGATCCGTATAGCCGCTGATTTCTGCCTTTATTATACCGCTTTGCCATAAATAAAAAGTCGGAACATAGCGAAAATCCAAGTTTTCCAGAAAATCGTCTTTCTGATCCGGATCGACAAGTACAACATAAAGTTTGCGGTAATATTTCTCCGCCAGATCTTCCAAAAGCGGCTCAATCACAGGTTCGGCCCGCCCGTTTCCCAATTCTCTGATGGCCAGAAGAACCGGTCGTTTGGATTTCTTTACAAAACTTGCCAAATCAGTAATTTTTCTCATTGTCAAGGTAATTTCGTCGCTTCCCGGCTCCGCTGAAGCTGCTAAAAGCACATTATCGGCGGAATTTACAGCTTCAGCCACATAATTCTTAATATTGGCCTCCAATTCTCTTTCCTGCGCCCGATCCTTGTAATAATTTGCCGGTAAATAAAAAAATACAGCAATAAATAGCAACACGATAATCAGGACACTTAAACCAATGAAATAGAGCAGTTTTTCTCTGCTTCCCGGCCGCGGACTACCGCTTCTCAATTTGAAATTTTTGCGCATCGGCACTTGACCTCACTGTAATTCTGTTGTAATATCACTGTAACAAACGAGTTATAGAGATGAAATGTTGTTCGGAAATGAAGCTGTTTAAGCTGCATTATATCATATTTTTGCTCTTTTTTAGGTAAACAATGTGGATATCAACGTTTTTCAGCTTCCGCTTTTGTAACACAAATGTAATCTTCTTGTTTGACAGTGCAAAATAAAGAGGTAAAACTTATGTTTACAAATCAGGCAAAACGCCGTTTAGGCGCATGGGTAATCTCCCTGGCAGTATTGCCGGCATTACTCCTCCCCGCAACCAGTGAAGCTGCTTCTGCCGCGCAAAAGACGGATGCGAAAATTAAAGTCGAGCTTTGGACGCAACAGAACAAGCCGTTAAAATTAGATATCAAGCAGATCGATTTCCTCAATTTCGCATCTACCGCTATGATCATCGATCGCAGCACAATTGAGAAAGCTCCGAAACAGATGAAATTTTCCGAAGCGGACTTACCGTCACTCTGTTTTTCACCTGAAAGCGACAATTTAAAATTAAGCGGAACAAGCGAAACTGCCAAGAATTTGCGCAGCAATGAATTTTATTTCCGCGCCGCTAAACCGGAAGCCTGGTTGCTGAATTTGCAATTGAAAAATTACACTTTAAAGAAAGTTCGCTACGATGAAACTGATAAAGTCCTGAAATTGTATTATGAAGGCAGTCAATCATCGCAAGCACCGTCGGCCTATTTCACCGGTTTATTAAACAGCGAATCGAGCCGTGAAAAGAACACTTTCGCCAACGTGACGAAAAAAATCAAAGAATTAAATCACAAGCAGAAATTAAACGGAGATGTTAAAAGAATTGTCGATTTAATAGAAGGCGTAACTTACGACGCCAACGCTAAATTGCCCGCATCTGCTGCTCTTTGGGCCGCTGAAAATCCGAAAAAAGACTTAAATTACGGGTTTTATACTTTAAGTTACACAATGATCAAGGATGGCAAATCGAATAATAATGATAACGATCTGTTCGTCCTCCCTGTCCTGCAGAAAAACCTGCCCGATGTCTATACCGGCAAATTGTCAACGCGCAAAGACAGCGATCGCAGTTCCGCCAAAAAGGACAAGCAGAGTTCCGCTAAAGCCGGCGCTCAAGCCGGAGTATCCGAGCAAAAAAGCAGTGACGAAAAGTCGGCTGCTCCTTCTATAGAACGTAAACAATCCAAATACAGCAGCAAAGTTGTCGCCTCCAACGACACCAGTGTTGTGCAAAGCACCGGTGAAACGGCAGCTTCCATTTCCCTGTCTTTAGTTTGTTTCATCGCCGCTACCTGCGTTTATGCAATCAAACGCCGTTACAAATGCTGACATCTCAATCCCTGCTTGGCTCGGGTTTGCACTGCCAAGCCGGCAAAGATTGAATGCTATAACCGAACTGCGGCTTTCCGGCCGCAGTTTTATTTTTACCGCCGCCACAATTGCGGCCACAATTTATGGTATAATGAAAAAGTAATTTCCCTCGGGTCAAGTTGTTTGGGCCCTACGCAATCTTAATCGGTGAATCGTGTCAGGTCCGGAAGGAAGCAGCACTAAGTCGACGATGATGTGCCGTAGATCAGTCTAAACAACTTCACCCGGGGGATTTGGCTATAATCTATAATTAAGCTGATAGCGAGGTTAGTTATGCAAGCAGCGGAACATCAAGCTCTTTACAGGCAATGGCGGCCCATGACTTTTCACGAAGTATGTGGACAGGATGCCATAACTTCTACATTGAAGCAGGCAGTAATCAATCAAGATATTTCTCATGCCTATTTGTTTGCCGGCACGCGCGGTACGGGCAAAACTTCCCTGGCCAAAATTTTCAGCCGGGCAATTAATTGCCTGCAGCCTGAGGCCGGCGAGCCCTGTAATAAGTGCTCCGTTTGTCAGGCGATTTTACAGGAACAAACTTTGGACGTCACGGAAATGGATGCCGCTTCCAATAACAGTGTCGATAATATCCGGCGTCTGATCGACGAAGTACCGTTCTTACCTTCTCTCACTAAATATAAGGTATATATTATCGATGAAGTCCACATGCTCTCTACAAGCGCCTTTAACGCCTTATTGAAAACCCTGGAAGAACCGCCGCAACACGTCGTTTTCATTCTGGCAACGACCGAAATCAATAAGATTCCGGCGACCATTTTATCCCGTTGTCAACGTTTCAATTTTCGCCGTTTGGATAATCAATCTATTCTTGATCATCTGACCCAAATCGCTCAAAGTTTGAACATCCAACCGGAACCGGCCTGTTTACAGCTTATAACCCGTTTAGCCGACGGCAGTATGCGTGATGCCATTTCTTTACTGGACCAGGCGAAAACGGCAATTCAAGCCGATCATATTTTACGTTTAAGCGCTTTGGAACGCCTATTGGGTAAGACGGACAGTGCTTTTGTGCTGAATTGTCTGCAGGCTCTAATGCAAAATCAGGCCGTGGAATTGACCCGCTTAATTGAAAGTTTGGCGCAAAGCGGTTTGGATTACGGACGCTTTTTGACTGATCTGGCCTATGATTTTCGCCAATTATTATTAATCAAGCTCTCTCCGGCCGTGACGGCGGCCGATTTCCCGGATTTAAATGCGGACGATTTTCAGGCTTTAAAAATTATGAGTGCAAATTTAACTTTAAGCAGCTGTTTACGCCGAATTCAAGCTCTTAATACCTTAATTAATAATTTACATTACAGTTTTCAGCCGCGTCTCACCTTGGAAATCGGGCTTTTATCACTTTTGGATGAGCAAAAAATCAAGCAGGAACCGGCGCGTTCCGCCGATACAAGTTCAGCTCCTATGCCTACACCTACAACGACGCCGGTGCCGTTAACGGAACTTAAGTCTGAAGTTGCAGCCGAGGAAAATAGCGTAGAAGCGGAGGCAAATTGTGAACCTGCACCACGGCCGGCACAACAGCCGGCACCACAGCCGACACAACAGGAGGTACCGCAGCCGACACCACAACAGGCACAGCAGCAGGTACAGCAGCCGAAACCGCAACAGGCACAGCAGCCGGCACCACAACAGGTACCGCAGCCGGCACTGCAGCAGTCCGAACAACAGCCGCTTTGCGCCCCACAACAGCTAGCGCCGGACACAGATACACAACCTGAAGTCCCGCCTCTACCCGTCCGAGCAGAAAAAGCAGCTGATCTACCTGTTGCCGCTTCTCCGGCCGACGGCCCTGACCCTGACCTTGATTTGAATGAACTGTCGGAGAAACTGCTTGAAGCCTTAAAAGATGCCAAACAGGCCGCTCTCAGTTTAATTTTGACCTATCGACCGCTGAAATTGCAGGGCCGTAAAATCCTGATTCCTTTCAATGACCGGGAACAGAACTTTGAGCAAATAGCCGGCAGTGCCTCCGCTCAGGCTGCCTTAAATCAAGCTTTGAAAAAAGTTTTAGGTGCAACAACGCCTTATACAATCGAAGTTCTCGGCCCGCCGAAAGCAACAGCAACAACGGCAACAGCGAACGGCAACGACGCTGCCGCCCCGCTTTGGCTGCAAAAATTGCAGGAATATGCGCAGGCGGAACAACTGACCTTTCAAGTAGAAGAAGAGCAGACAAACTCCCCTTCGGAGTGGTAAGATATGCAGGTAAACAATAAATTATGTTGAGGTAAATATGGCAAATAAATTTCGCGGCGCAATGCCCGGCGGCTTTAATATGAATCAAATGTTGAAACAGGCACAGCAACAGATGCAGGCATTACAGCAAAAGCAAGCCGATCTGGCCAAGCAGGAATTTACTTATTCTGTCGGCGGCAGTGCTGTAACCATCACTTGTAACGGCGAGAAAGTCATCACCGGGATTAACATCAAACCTGAAATTATCGATCCTGAAGATCCCGAAATGTTGAGTGATTTAATTCTCACGGCCGTAAACGGCGTTTTGGCTCAAGTTGATGCTGAAAGCAAAAAAATCACTGCCGGCATCCCCGGTTTGGATAATTTAGGTAAAATGTTCTGATGCGTCAGCCTGAAACTATTAGACAAGCAATCAAAGCTTTAAGCAAACTTCCGGGTATCGGCCAAAAAACCGCTAACCGTCTGGTTTTCTATATCCTGTCTCAGCATCGTGAATTGGGGCAGGAAATCAGCGATACACTTTTGCAAGCCTGTACCAGCATTCACCTTTGTCCAGAATGTTGCAATTTCACCGATACCGACTTGTGCCCCATCTGTACCGATGCGGAACGTAATCGCAATATAATTTGTATTGTTGAGAGTGCTTCGGATGTCGAAGCTATCGAAAAAACCGGGGTGTATCACGGCCTTTATCACGTTTTACACGGCTCAATCTCACCTTTGCGCAATATCGGCCCGAATGATATTCACCTCAAAGAATTATTCAACCGACTTTTACAGAATCCGGCAATTTCCGAAATCATTTTGGCCAATAACGTCGGCACGGAGGGTGAATCGACCGCTCTGTATATTGCCAGATTATTGCAGCCTTCAGGTATAAAAATAAGTCAAATGGCTCACGGTATTCCGGTCGGCAGCAACTTGGAATTTGCCGATGAGGTAACTTTGGGACAGGCTATTTCCAATCGTAGGGAAATCGAGCGACCCGGCAGCTGAGCACACTATCTGCACGCCAAGCCGGGCAGCCGACATTATTCACTTTTTTCCACATAAACCCTATCTCCCGGGCGCACCATATTAAGTTCGCTCCGAGCCAGCTGTTCAATAAATTCTTTCACGTCGGCATTAAGTTCTTTACGTTCCAACTGCTTGGCATCAAGCTGCAAATTACTGTATTCCTGCCTTAATTGCCTGTTAATAGCGGCATTGGCCGTAAACTCGTCCTTCTGCTTGAAAAACAAAGCGCTGACTATAACCAAAGACAGCAAAGTAACTACAACTATAATTAACCAGAACAATGAACCGTAGTCGTTATTATATAAATCGCTCAACTTAAAACTATTTCGTTTTACCGCCATATCCGTTCCTTTTAGTATCCCCGTCAGGATAACTGTTCATACAAATCGCCCGCTTCATCTTTGCGCACAACTTCTTTGACTGCATTGATTCTGAATTTTACATCACCGCTGCCGAAATGCAAAGTCACACAGTCACCGGCGACAACTTCACAGGAAGCTTTCACCACTTTGCCGTTGACCTCCACCCTGCCGGCATCACACATTTCATTAGCTACCGTACGGCGCTTAATAATTCGTGCCGTTTTCAAAAATTTGTCTATTCGCATTTGCTGCTCCCGTCCAAGCTCCGGCCATCTCATCTCCGGAAAAATTCACCTAATCGCCGAGAAATTTCAACACCAGACGATCAAAAAACGGTTTCCGTAAAAAATGTTCTTCACTGAAGGTCGTTAAGTGAAAGGCCGCCAATTCCTTGGTATTATTACTCATCCAAATCGGCAGATCCGCATCACACTTACGGCAAAATTCCTCCAAACAGTTCTGCAAACGCATATTAAAGGGGATAGAATAATCGTTACACTCCTCTATTTCCGTCTGCAATAAAATTTTACCTCGATATAAAGAAAACTCAACCTTCATAAACACTCCTTTCTTCATTATACCCGTTAGAATGAAACAAGTGGTACTTTTGCAGGAAAAAAAGATTAAAAACAAATTCCCCGAACAAAGCCGCAGTATATGCCAACACCAAATTAAGCGCATTCAGACAATCTGAAAAATATAAAATGCCCAGAATCGCAGCATACATAATAATTCCGCTACAGCAAGCCCGATTCAACTGCTTGAGCAAACCCTGCGCCGCCAACAGCGGATAAGCCAAAAGAGCATCAAAAGAAATAAATATCGCTCCTACTGCCATAATTTGCAAATATTGTGTTGCTCCCTGAAAATGCTCGCCGAATAATAATGTCAGAAAAAGGCGCGCCTGAACAATCAAGATAAACAGCACTGCAACAACCGCCGAAAATAAGCATAAAGCTCGTACCGTATACCAGCGAAAATCCCGCGTATGCACTAAATGCACATAAAAAGACTCTCCCAGGCGAAAAACAACTTTGCGACCGGTAAGCATCAATAAGTCCAACAAAACCAGATAGCTGACACTTTCCGATGATAATTTTCCCGAACTGCAAGCTAAAAAGGTTATCAGATTAAACCCGAGTAAAGCCCACTTGTCGCCGGAAAGCAGCAATGCCTGTCGCGCCACAGCTTTAACCTTCGCCGCCGATACACGCGTAAACAACTTAAAATGCTGATACAGCAACGGTAATAGGCTTAACAGCAACAAAAGCAAATTACCGCCGGCAAAAATCAAAGCAACAGCGGCATAACTTGCAGCATCCCGCACAAAATAAAGCAAACCGGCGCTGATAGATAAACGCGTAAGCAAATTAAACAATAACAATAAATACATCTTATGTATCGCCCGATAAACAAAATCGGCAACCAGACGTTCAGCTACAGTAGAAAGAAAGAAAAACAAATAATTTATTTTGTCCGTCAACTCCAAGTGCAAATATGCGTAATTAAAAAGAAAAAACACACCGATAAAAAGGAGCGTCGTCAATAACTTACAGATAATTACACAACTGAATAATTGCTGCCGCTCTTCCTTCCCGACACTTTGCCACTTAGCCGCCGCCGTCGGCAAGTACCCCAAATCCAAAAGACACGCCAAGGTAAACATCAACTTGTCGCCCATAAACAATTTGCCGTAAATAATATTACCTAAAACTCCGGTCAAATAAGCTTGCCACAGAAAGCTGAAAATATAATTGACAAGCAGAAGCACCTGTAAAAACAAAGTACTCCTATAAGTTAAAATTCTTTCACGCAATATTTTCATAGCATAATTTTAAGCTTTTTTCCTTGAACTGTGCAAATCCGGGAGCATAATAAACTGCCACGCCAAATGCCGCCGAAATTTTTCATTTGCACATATAGAGAATATACCTTATCATTGAGGATACACTGTTTTGTCAGTTACCGGCTGACAAGCTGTACCAAAATAAATGACTTATGGGGGGCTGTTTGATGGCGACACAAATTGAACTTCGTGGGATCAGTACAGCATTTGACGGTCAAAAAGTCCTGGACAATTTGAATTTAACTGTTGAAGAGGACGAATTTTTGACTTTGCTTGGTCCATCAGGATGCGGTAAAACTACAACATTGAGAATTATCGCCGGCTTCACTTTGCCCGATTGCGGAGAAGTTATATTCAACCGAGAAAACATCACGAAAATTCCGCCGTACAAGCGGCCGTTCAACACGGTCTTCCAACGTTATGCTCTGTTTCCGCATTTGAATGTTTACGACAACATTGCTTTCGGTCTGAAATTAAAAAAGCGGCCCAAAGCGGAAATCAACCTTAAAGTTAAGCAGATGCTCGATCTGGTCAACTTACAAAATTTCGCCTCCCGCATGCCGCAAACCCTTTCAGGCGGTCAACAGCAAAGAGTCGCCATCGCTCGCGCTTTAATTAATGAGCCGGAAGTTCTGCTGTTGGATGAACCTTTGGCGGCTTTGGATTTACGCCTGCGCAAAGATATGCAGATTGAACTGAAGCGGATTCAAAAAATTGCCGGTATTACATTCATTTACGTCACGCATGATCAGGAAGAAGCCTTAACCATGTCCGATCGCATTGTTGTCATGCATAACGGCAAAATCCAGCAAATCGGCTCGCCTATCGATATTTATAACGAACCGTGTAACCGCTTTGTTGCCCGCTTCATCGGCGAATCCAACATCATCAGCGGCGTTATGCCGGCAGATTGTCTGGTAAATTTCTGTCACCGTGACTTTGTTTGCGTAGACAAAGGTTTTGCCCCGAATGAAGAAGTCGACGTTGTCATCCGCCCGGAAGATATAGAAATTAACGACAACCCCGATTACGGTCAACTGAACGGCCGCATACTCTCCTCCCTTTTCAAAGGCGTTCATTACGAATTAATTATCGCGACGGAACACTTCACTTTCAAAGCCCATAATACCCGTAATTTCAAAGTCGGGCAGACGGTTGGCCTTTCCGTAACTCCCGATAACCTCCAAATTATGCATAAATCGGATGACCCGTTAGCACTGAGTGAAAACACAAGTGCCAACATTTCTGAATAAACGAGAAAGGAGCTTTAAGCGTGCATAAATTTCGCCGATTTGTATATCCCTATAATGTTTGGCTGATTACTTTTATAATTGTGCCTCTATTTATGATGCTTTATCTGAGTTTCACCGACAGCAACGGGGTCCTCAGCCTCGGCAACTTCAGCAAATTTTTACAAATTTCGGCCCTGAAACCCCTGTTCAATGCCGTAAAATGCGCTTTTTTCTCCACTTTAATCTGTTTAGTTCTCGGATATCCTTTAGCTTATTTAATGGCCAAATTACCGGTCAAATATCGGACTACCGCCTGCTTACTTGTCATCATCCCCATGTGGATGAACTTCCTTTTACGCACTTATGCCTGGGTCAGTATCCTTTCACGCCAAGGTATCTTAAACAGTTTCTTAGTTCAACTCGGCTTAGCGCCGACCGACTTGCTCTATACTCAAGCCGCCGTCATTTTAGGCATGGTCTATAACTTTCTTCCCTTCATGGTCCTGCCCATCTACACCGTCCTTGAGCAAAATCAGCAATGTTTTATCGACGCCGCCTTGGACTTGGGTGCTAATCGGCGCCAAGTTTTTTTGTATGTAATTTTGCCGCTCTCCAAACCCGGTATCATCAGCGGTATAACCATGGTTTTTATTCCCGCTATCTCTACCTTTGAAATCACAGCTTTACTTGGAGGCAACAAAAGCAACTTAATAGGCAATATGATTGAACAACAATTTACCGTGGTCGGTGACTGGCACTACGGTTCGACTATCTCGTTAATTTTGATGATTTTTATTTTAATTTCATTATTATTTGACAAGGAGGAAAATCAAAATGCCTGAGCGATCCGATTTTATCAAGCGCCTGTTCGCCGGTCTTTACCTGGCGTTTATCTTCCTATTCCTTTATTTACCGATTGCTATTTTGATTATCTTTTCCTTTAACAGCTCCAAAACCCGCGGACATTGGACCGGTTTTTCCCTTAAATGGTATGATGCGCTGTTACACGACTCGGCCGTTATTTCCGCCATGACCAACACCTTGCTGATTGCTGTTATCGCTACCGTCATTGCCACAATTATCGGAACTTTTGCCGCCATCGGCCTGTATTATATGAAAAAATCGCAAAGACGCCTGATTTTAGCCTTAAACCAAATTCCGGTCCTTAACCCCGATATAGTGACTGCTATTTCCTTAATGGTACTGTTCCACATATTTCATCTAAATTTAGGCCTCTTCTCCCTCACCCTGGCCCATATAATCTTCCTGATACCTTATGTTCTGCTGTCAATCATGCCCCGCTTGAACACGATGGAAAGCTCCTTACCCGAAGCGGCCTTGGACTTGGGCGCAACTCCCGGCCAATGCGTATACAAAATTATATTACCTGAAATCAAACCGGCAATCCTGCAATCCGCCTTACTGGCATTTACACTGTCAATTGATGATTTCGTCATCTCGTTTTTTACCGGCGGTAACGGGGTCAGCACGGTCGCAACTCACGTCTTTTCAATGACCAGAAGAGGCATTAACCCTGTTATCAACGCCCTTTCTACCGTTATGTTTTTAATAACTTTACTACTACTGACAATCATTAATTATCAAACAGCCCGCAAGGCTGCCGGTGAAACTTCCGGTGACATTCAGGCGGAACTGAATCTGTTGGAACCGGACTTGAACAGCGACAAAGCAGTCTCAAAGCAAAACTGCAGCTTGGAAAGCGAACGATAACTATGAACCGAAAATTACACAAACTCCTGTTGCTATTAATATTAACTTTAACCGTGTCATTCACACTGCAAGCCTGCAGCCTCGTTCCTTCCGGCGCCGCCGACAGTAACTGTATTCACGTATATAATTGGGGCTCTTACATCGACCCTGAATTACTGCAGAAATTTACCGCCGAAACAGGAATAAACGTCATATATGAAACTTTCAACAGCAATGAAGACCTTTATGTCAAATTGACCAACTCTTCCAATCGTTATGACGTCATCGTCCCCTCCGACTATATGGTAGAACGGATGATAAAAGAAAAACTCCTTTATCCTTTGGATTACACACTATTACCCAACAGCAAATATATAGACGATAAATTCAAACATGCCGGCTATGATGTCGGTAATCGCTATTCGCAGCCTTTTTTCTGGGGAACAGTCGGCATTCTCTATAACCCGGATCTTGTATCCGACCCGGTTACAGGTTGGGACATTCTGTTTAATAAAAAATACAAGGGCAACATCATTATGCTCGACTCTTCGCGCGATAATTTTATGATTGCCCTGCGTCAAAGAGGTTTCAGTGCCAACAGCACCGATTTAAACGAATTAAACCTCGCCAAATCCGACCTGATGCAACAATTTCCGCTGGTTTACGCCTACCTGGTCGATCAGGCCAAAGATCATATGATTAACGAAGAGTGCGCTTTGGCCGTCCTGTATTCCGGCGATGCTTTGGACGCTATAGCGGAAAACCCGAAACTGCGCTACTTTATTCCGCCTAATTCCAATATCTGGACTGATGCCATGTGTATTCCCAAAAACGCTCTCAATCTCAAAGGAGCACATGCTTTCATCAACTTTATGCTGCAACCGGAAAATATGGCAGCCAACGCCGAAGAAGTCGGTTACGCAATTCCTGCAAGTGTCGCAAAAAAATTACTGCCTGCAGAAGTGCAAAAGGATCAGAATGCCTATCCGCCTTTGAAAACCTTGGAAAAGTTGGAAAACTTCCGCGACATAGGTTCGTGGCAAGCTATTTACGACGAATACATGCAGGACATCAAAAACCAGTAGTTTCGCTTCCTCCATACATATCCCTCCCTATCTTATGCAAAGTGTCCAAATTATTATTTGAAATTTGGTAAAAATAGAGAAAAGCAAGTACCTCCTAAACATCGGCTTGTTTCCTATGCAGCTCTAATGATAAGATAAAAGCAATTTTAATTAAGGAGGCTTATGGATGAGAAAGTTCAGCATAATACACAATTTATCTAAGCTATCTATGGATAGGAACGTTCGAATTTTAGCCGGTTTCGCTGTACTGATTATAAGCCTTTCCTTGCTATATAAGTTCATCCCTCCCGCTAATAGTTTATTAACTTGGCGAGATTACCCTTGCTATGACGACACCGGCTATCCTAAACACAGCGTAATATTAATTAACGGAAAAAAGTACGATTTGCCGATATTTAAAAATCCGAACTTACCGGTACACTTATGTCCAAAAAATTTAAACACATTTAATGAAACAATTGTTGTTAATTCCGCTTCTGCCGATTATGAATGGGAAATTGTT
>CABKML010000035.1 GCA_902373515.1 uncultured Eubacteriales bacterium
TGTATATTCTGCTTATGTTTGTTTTATCGCCGATTTTAGGTCTGATAGCTTATAAAGCATATCGTTATTTCAAAGAGCTTTTTCAAAAAAATGATGAATTAAATAAGTGTGTGCGGGAAAACATTACGGGCATTAAAGTCGTAAAATCTTATGTCAGAGAGCAGGCGGAAATTGATAAGTTTCAGAATATTGCCCGAATAATTTGTAATATAAACATTAAAGCTGAAAAAATAGCCAATTATTTTAATCCTTTAATGAATGCGGTAGTGTATCTTGTTGTCCTTTTTATTCTTTATGCCGGCGGTAAAAGTTTAGTTTTCGGAGAAATGAAAATCGGTCAAATTACAGCTGTTATGCTTTATACCATGCAAATCATTATGGCATTTTTCTATTTAACTTTTGTTTTGCTGATGAATATTTTTGCTGCAGCAGCACGGAAACGGATAATGGAAGTTATGCAAATTCAACCGAAAATTTTGCCAAGTACGGCAGCGTCTACTTCTTTGCCGGATAATTCCGTTAAATTCGAGCATGTCGTTTTTTCTTATAAGCAGCAGAATACTCCGACAATAAATAATCTGGATTTTTTCTTGCCTGCCGGTAAAAGCTTGGCAATATTAGGAGCCACCGGTAGCGGTAAAAGCACGATCATCAATTTGCTTTTGCGTTTTTATGATGCCGATGGCGGGACTATTAAGATCGGGAATCGGGATATTAAAACTTACGATCCGGATTTTTTGCATGCGCAAATTGCCGTAGTTCTTCAAAATAATTTTTTGTTTAACGGTACAATTAAAGAAAACTTACAGGTAGGTGCAGCTGCTTGTACGGAAAAACAGATGGAGCAGGCTTGCGCATTGGCAGCTTGTGATTTTGTCTTTTCTTATCAGGACAAGTTCGAGCATGAAATTGCCAAAGGTGCAGCTAATCTTTCCGGCGGTCAAAAACAACGTCTATGTTTGGCTCGTGCTTTCATAAAAAAGCCGGCAATATTGATTTTAGATGATGCAACAAGTGCTTTGGACACGGTGACGGAGACGAAAATTTTCCGTAATTTACAGGAATACTTACCCGATGCCACTAAAATAGTAGTGACGCAAAGAATTAGCGCTGTGGAAAAGTGCGATTTTGCTTTAATTATGCAAAACGGGCAGATGCAGGATTTCAATACTCCGGCTGAATTGGCCCGCCATAATGCTGTTTATCAGGAAATAATGTTAAGTCAGGGGAGAAAGGAGGCTTGCTAATAATGCTTAAGAAAGATAAATTTTCTTTTGGAAGTTTACTTAGATTATTGCGCGATTTTTCTCAAGGTAACGTCAGAGCCTTAGTATTTGCAGCTGTGGCGGTTTTAGTCAGTACTGTCAGTCTGGCGGCAGTTTCTTATTCTTTGAAGATTTTATTGGATAATTATGTTTTACCGATGCTTGCCGCCGACAGCCGTGATTTTCAAGCGTTTTATTACTTTTTGTTGAGCTTATTTCTGCTGTTTGCCTGCGGTACATATTCCTGCTATTTTTACAATCTGACTTTAATTAATATCGGTCTGAAATTTTTATTGAAGTTGCGTTTGCGGCTGTTTACCAAGATGCAGAAACTCAGTATGACTTATTTTGACCGTCAACAAGTCGGGAAAATTATGAGCATGTATACCAACGATATTTCTTCAATGCAAAATTTATTTACGCAGACAATTGCCGTTATTTGGCAAAATACATTGCAAATTGTTTTTTCCCTGTGTTTGATGTTTTTTCTCAGTTGGAAATTAACTTTGTTTGCGCTCGCTTTTGTCTTTTTTATGTATATTGTCGGTCAAAAGTTGGGTGCTTATTCCGCCGCTTACTTTGCGCAGAGGCAGAAATCTTTGACGGAACTTACCGGCTTTCTGGAAGAACAGCTGCAGGCAATTAAGATTATTAAAAGTTACAATCAAACGGATACCTGTTTGCAGAAATTCAGGCATATTAACGACAAGTTGACCGATTCGCAAATCAAAGCGACTGTTATCGGTCAAAGTATGGCACCTTTAATCAGCAGTATAGGTAATCTGCAATTTGTACTTATAGCTTTAATCGGAGCTTTTTGGGCAACTAATCCTGCTAACGGCGTGACTATCGGCAATTTAGCGGCGTTCTTACAACTTTCGCGCAGCTTTAATGAACCTTTTATCGAATTAACATATAATTTCAATAATTTAATTATGGCAGCCAAAGCGGGAGAGCATATTTATAAATTAATTGATGCACCGGAAGAAAATGATACAGGCATGGTGGAATTGACTTACACACCGGCAAAATTACCGGCTTGGAAAATTTATGAGCCGGATAATCAGATTGAAGTACGGACAATTAAGGGCAAAATTGTTGTGCAGCATTTAGATTTTGCTTATGAGCCGCAGAAAGAAATATTACACGACATCACTTTTACTGCCGAACCGGGAGAAAAGGTAGCTTTAGTCGGTTCTACCGGCGCCGGAAAAACGACAATTATCAATTTAATTAATCGCTTCTATGAAGTTGCGGACGACAAAATAATTTATGACGGTATAGATATTAATACTATAAAGAAAGCCTCATTGAGAGAATCTATGAGCGTAGTGCTGCAGGAAAGCCATTTATTCAGCGGTACGATTTATGATAATATTCGCTTCAGTCGACCGGAAGCAACATTGCAGGAGATAGAAGCGGCGGCAGAACAGGCGCAGGCTGATTCTTTTATCAGGCGGCTGCCGGCAGGCTATGATACTTTCATTGATCCGGAAGCTACGGAATTATCAGGCGGACAAATTCAACTTTTATGTATTGCCCGCGCTATTCTGGCCGATAAGCCGTTGCTGATCTTGGATGAAGCTACCTCAGGAATAGATACAGGTACGGAACATCTGGTACAAAAAGCGATGAATAATTTAATGCGAGGCAAAACTGTACTTATAATTGCCCATCGCCTTTCGACTATTCGTAATTGCGATAAAATTTTGGTAATGGATCAGGGAAGTATCAAGGAAGCGGGTAACCATAAACAATTATTAGACTTAAAGGGTATTTATTATCACTTGTGGAATGGCACTTTGGAGTTGGATTAAAGTCATTTTTTGCCTCCGTTTAGGCGATGTCCGGGCAATTAGCCGCGCTTCCAGGCGTGACGGCTGAAACAAATAAGGACGGGCAAAATTTCCAAGCGACCGGCAATCATGGAAAAAGTCAAAGTTAACTTGGAAATATTATCATAGAAAGAAAAGTTGCCGCTCGGACCGACAGCGCCGATGCCCGGACCTATATTGTTAAAAGTAGCCACTGTCGCGCCGAAAGCCGTCTGAAAATCAGGACTGTCATGACTTATAATCAAAGTAATTAGGAAAAATACCAACATATAAATGACAAAATAAGCGTGAATGCTGTTGTAGGTTGCATAAGGCAAAGATTTACGATCCATTTTGACAAAATATACGCGTCTGGGGGAAAGTAGATGAATTAATTCAGCTTTAATTGTTTTGAAAAGCACAATTATACGATAAACTTTGATGCCGCCGGCAGTTGAACCGGCACAGGCGCCGATTAAGGTAATAAGCACGATTATAGTTTGCGAAAGTACCGGCCATTTCGTGTAATCGACCGTGCAAAAACCGGCACTTGTCATCAGAGAAGTAACATAAAAGAAAGCGTGCCTGAAGCTGTCGGCAAGATTGTCATATAAACTACGGATATTCCAGAAAATTATTAAAATAGCACTCAGCATAATGCCCAGATACCAACGCAGTTCTTCATTTTTATAAAAAGCTTTAAATTGTTTGAGCAGCAACAAATAGTATAAATTGAAATTAAGGCCGAAAGCGATTAAAGACAAACCGACAACATATTCAATATAGGGAGATTGATAGGCGGCAATACTTTGAGCCTTATTGCTCATACCGCCGGTTCCGGCTATACCGAAAGCGTGAATCAGAGCGTCGAATAGAGGCATTTTCCCCAGACAAAGTAAAATCACGACAATTGTTGTCATCCCTAAATATATCAGATAAAGAGTTCTGGTCATATCCTTAATTTTGGGCAATAATTTGCCGAAAATCGGTCCGGGAATTTCCGCCTTGAGAACATTAACATTGGCCGAATTACTTGCCGAATTAGGCATGATGGCAATTACGAAAACTAAAACGCCCATGCCTCCGATCAAATGGGTAAAACTGCGCCAGAATAACAAACTGTGCGGTAAAGATTCAATATCGTTCAGAATACTGGACCCTGTGGTTGTAAAACCGCTGGCAGTTTCAAATAAAGCATCAATATAATTCGGAACATAGGCGCTGAAGAAAAAGGGTAAAGCACCTAAACCGGATAATAAAAACCAGGAAAGAGCGCAAACAATAAAACCTTCTTTGGTATCAATTTCTTTAATAGGAGGAATTTTCCGCCCCCAGATAAAACTTAAAATCAGACAAATAATGATACACATAATGAAGCTGAGAAATATCCGGCCCTCTTCCCGATATATACAGGCCACTGCTAAAGGCACAATTAATAAGGCTGCCAACAGCAACAAAATACGGCTCAGCATAAATTTAATCATTCTGTGGTTCATACAGTTCCTCCGACGAGAATATCGTCAATATCGTCGAAATTCTTATGCGTAGTCACAATTAAAACTTTATCTCCTGTTTGAATAATATCGGAACCTCCGGGAAAAATAAGTTTATTATCTCGAATAATATAAGCGATTAAAATGTTTTTCTTAGTTGCCAAATTGGCCAGAGGAATATTACAACAGGCTGCATGGGCTTTAACATTAAATTGTAAAACTTCCACTTTATCGCCGCACAAACGATATAAAGCATCAACGTTCGAACCGCTGGCATTACCGTAAGCTCGGACAAAACGGACTATCTGATCGGCTACCAGGAGACGCGGGGTAATAATTGAGTGACTGTCAATATGATTATGATCTTCCCGATACAGCAGACACAATAAATTGGTCCGATTAACTTTGGAAATTACTTTGGTTACGTTGAGCTTTTCGGCATATAAGCTTATAAGTAAATTTTCTTCATCGATACCTGTAAGAGCAATACTGACATCATAATCAGCCAAATGTTCCGCATCCAATATTTGTTGATTGGTCCCGTCTTCATTGATTACGGTAATATCGGGATAAGTCATACTTAAATTTTCCGCTGCAGTTCGATTAACTTCGATTACCTTCGGTTCAATTCCGCCGCGTAATAAGCGCGGAATAAGGTGATTGGTAATTTTGCCGGCACCGACAATTAAAGCGTTTTTAATTTTCGTCTGACTATAGCCTAAATAAGCATAGAATAAATTCAGTTCTTTAATATCTCCGGTAACGAAGATACGATCGCCTTCGCAAATTTCCGTCAAACCGAAGGGAATAAGGACCGAACCGTCTTTCCGTTCGATTGCCAAAATGATAACGCTGTTGAAACGATTACGGACAGCAGCCATATTAAGCCCGATAATCGGACTTTGAAAAGGTAACTTCAGGTTTAATAAATAGCCCCGATCGTGGGCAAATTGTTCAACGTTGCTTGCCTGCGGAAATTGTAAATTTCCGGCAATATCCCTGGCTGCCTGCAATTCAGGATTAATGATCATGTCAATTCCCAATTTATTGCGTAAAAAATTAGCTTGTTTAGTGTAATTGGGATTACGTACGCGGGCAATAGTTTTTTTGGCACCGAGATATTTGGCCGTTAAAGCGGCAATCAAATTGGTTTCGTCCTGCGGCGAGACGGCAATAAAGATATCAGCTTCCGCCACATTGCTTTCTTTTTGAACATCATATAAAGCACCGTTACCGACAAAGCCGGTGATATCAAATGAATTAATCAATTTGGAAATTAAATCGGCATCCGTGTCGATTAAGGTAACGTCATGCTTAGCTGCAGCCAAATCCTGACATAACGTTTCCCCGACTTTACCTCCGCCGACAATTGTAATATTCATAAAAAAACATCCTTCAAATAACATGAAAGAGCTCGCCGTAAAATTAACGCAAGCACCAAAAACTTAAGCTATATTATACCTGATTTTTCAGATGAAAGCTTTAATATTCAGCTCCTTTGTGTTACTCTATAAAACAAATTGACACAAATTACGCTTTATATTGCTTAGGAGGCAAAATGGCACGCATTTTTCAAGAAGAATCGCATACTTTCAGCGAGTATTTGTTAATTCCCAATTTAACTACACAAGCTTGTCAGAGCCAGAATGTCAGTCTGCGGACTGCCATTACCCGTTATCGAAAGGGGCAAAGAGAACAGGCGTTATCTATTAATATTCCTTTAGTCTCGGCTATTATGCAGGCTGTATCCAATCATACGCTGGCGATCGCTTTAGCCAAAGAAGGCGGATTATCATTTATATACGGTTCACAGTCGGCTGAGAGCGAAGCTGAAATGGTTCGCCTGGTCAAAAGTTATAAAGCCGGTATTGTCAGCAGTGATTCCAATTTGCGGGAAAATAACACATTGGAAGATGCGGTAAAATTGAAAAATAATACAGGGCATTCAACTATTGCTATTACAAGTGACGGTACGAACAGCGGTAAATTATTGGGTTTATTGACTTCGCGTGATTACAGATTAAGTCGAACGGCGATGAATACTGAAGTCAAGGATTTGATGACACCGATTTCCCGCTTGGTGACGGCAAAGGAAGGTGTTTCTCTGACTGAGGCGAATGATATCATCTGGGAGCATAAGCTTAACCAATTACCTATTATTAATGAAAAAGGAAATTTGGTCGGACTGGTTTTCCGAAAAGATTATGATTCCCACAAAGATCATCCCAACGAAATACTGGATCGACGCAAACGTTTACTGGTAGGAGCCGGAATCAACACAAGAGATTATAAAGAGCGTGTACCTTTATTGGTTCAAGCCGGTGTCGATGTTTTATGTATCGATTCATCAGACGGTTTCTCCGAATGGCAGTATGAAACTATCTCATGGATTAAACATAATTATCCTAATATACCTGTAGGTGCCGGTAATGTTGTGGATGTTGACGGATTTAATTATTTGGCTGATGCCGGAGCAGATTTCATCAAAGTCGGTATCGGCGGCGGTTCAATTTGTATTACACGTGAAACGAAAGGTATCGGTTGCGGCCAGGCTACAGCAGTTTATAACGTCGCCCGGGCACGTGATGCTTATTACGAAAAGAACGGTGTTTACATTCCCATCTGTTCCGACGGCGGTATTGTGCATGACTATCATATGACCTTGGCTTTAGCTATGGGTGCTGATTTTATTATGCTGGGCCGTTATTTTGCCCGCTTTGACGAAAGCCCGACCAAACGCATGGTGGTCGGCGGTAAATACGTCAAGGAGTATTGGGGTGAAGGGTCCAATAGGGCCAGAAATTGGCAACGGTATGATGAAGGCAACAATAAAGGCGGTATGCTTTTTGAAGAAGGTGTCGATTCTTACGTGCCTTATGCCGGTTCGTTGGCATTGAATGTTAACAACAGCTTGGCTAAAATGAAAGCTACAATGTGTTCGGTCGGCAGCTTGACCATTCCTGAATTGCAGGCCAAGGCCCGTCTGGTCCGTGTTTCGGCAACAAGTATTGTTGAAGGCGGCGCACATGATGTTATTCTTAAGAACAGTCAAAGTGTAGATTTATAAGGAGATAAGAGGAGAAAGTATGGCAGAAGAATTTTATGAGATGACGCAGGAAGGCGTCAATCGTTTGAAAGAAGAGTTGGACAGACGCAAAGTTGAAGAACGTTCTTCAATTGCCGAGAGAATGAAGATTGCTCGCGGCTTCGGCGACTTGAGTGAAAATTCGGAATATGATGAAGCTAAACAGGCTCAAAGTGAGAATGAGCAGCGCATTTTGGAATTGGAGAATATTCTTAAGTACGCTAAAGTTGTCGAAGACACGGATGCCAACAGAAATAAAGTAGCAATCGGTACGACAGTTAAGTTACAGGATGTTGAATCCGGCGACACGGAAGAATATAACATCGTAGGTACGGCGGAAGAGGATATTTTCTCCAATAAAATCAGTTCCGATTCACCTGTCGGCCAGGCCATAATCGGCAAACGAAAGGGACAAACTGTTGAAGTTGATACACCTTACGGTATATTTAAGTACAAAATTACAAGTATTTCTCGTAAATAAGCAATAAGTGCGAGAAGGAGCGAATATGGATAAGCAGAACAACAAATCAACAAGTGAGCAAATAGAAATAAGACGGGCCAAGTTACACGATTTGCAGGCTCGCGGTAAGGATCCTTTTGTCATAACTAAATATGAGCGTACAAATCTGGTACAGGATATTAAGGCTGATTATAATTCTTTTGTCGGCAAAAATATTAAACTTGTCGGACGTATTATGGCCAAACGCGGTATGGGTAAAGTTAATTTTTCCGATTTAATGGATTCTACCGGTAAAATTCAAGTCTATACACGTAAAGATGTTTTGGGCGATGCCGCTTACGAAGATTGGAAGAAATTGGATATCGGCGATATTGTCGGAGTCAGCGGTGAAGTTATGTTGACTGAGGCGGGAGAAATTACTTTACGTAATATGGAGTATGTGCTCTTAGCCAAAGCTTTACGTCCGTTGCCTGATAAATTTCACGGCCTGCAGGATGTGGAATTGCGTTGCCGTCAACGTTACGTTGATTTGATTGCCAATCAGGATGTTAAAGATACTTTTGTCAAACGTTCGCTTCTCATTCGGGAAATTCGTCGTTTTATGGACGGCAGAAATTTCCTGGAAGTTGAAACTCCGATTTTGAATGTTATCGCCGGCGGAGCAAGCGCACGTCCTTTCGTTACCCATCATAATGCGTTGGATATTGATATGTATTTGCGAATTGCGCCGGAATTGTATTTGAAGCGTTTGATTATCGGCGGCTTTGATCGTGTCTATGAAATCGGACGTAATTTCCGCAATGAAGGTATTGATAATCGACATAATCCTGAATTTACAATGATGGAATTATATCAATCTTATACCGATTTGTTCGGCATGATGGAATTGGCGGAATCCTTGATCTCTCATCTGGCGTTGAAATTGTATAATTCAACTAAAGTTATGTGGGAAAATAAGGAAGTTGATTTAACTCCGCCTTTCAGACGCTTAACCATGCTCGATGCTATTAAGCAATTCTCAGGTGAAGATTTTCATGATGTTAAGGATTTTGCCGTGGCGAAAGAGATTGCGGCCAAGCATCAGATTGAAGTTTTGCCTTCACACGGTTTAGGCGATATTATCAATTCTTTCTTCGAGAAATATGTGGAAGAAAATTTGGAACAGCCGACATTCATTTATGATTATCCTTTGGAAATTTCTCCGTTAACCAAGAAAAAGCCGGGACAACCTAATTTGACTGAACGTTTCGAATTGTTTATTCACGGTAAAGAATTCGGTAATGCTTATTCGGAATTGAACGATCCGGAAGATCAGAGAGAACGTTTTGCTTTACAAGCTAAAAAAAGAGAAGCCGGTGACGATGAAGCTAATATTATTGACGAGGATTTCTGCGAGGCGCTGGAATATGGTATGCCTCCTACAGGTGGTCTGGGTATCGGCATTGATCGTTTGTGCATGCTTTTAACGAATAAAGATTCGATCAGAGAAGTATTGCTCTTCCCGACAATGAAGATTTTGAATAATACATCTAAGGCGGAAACGGCTGAGCAGACGACTGCAGTTGCACAAACTCCGGTTAAATTACCTGAAACTATTGATTTTTCCAAAGTGAAAATTGAGCCTTTATTTGCCGATTTCGTTGATTTTGATACTTTCAGTAAATCGGATTTGCGTGCTGTTAAAGTTAAAGCTTGTGTTGCCGTACCGAAATCGAAAAAATTATTACAATTTACACTTGATGACGGCACGGAAACGGATCGGACCATATTAAGCGGTATCCACGCTTTCTATGAACCGGAAGAGCTGGTAGGTAAAACTTTGTTGGCGATTGTCAATTTGCCTGCTCGGGCGATGATGGGTATCGAGTCATGCGGTATGTTGCTTTCGGCTATTCACATGGAAGATGAAAAAGAGAAGCTGCAGTTGATTGTGCTTGATGACCATATTCCGGCCGGAGCGAAATTGTACTGAGTTATTTTACAAAAGAGTTTTTAACACTTAAATGTGGATAACATTTAAGTGTTTTTTGTTGTATAATATTTTGCCGTTGGAGGCGTAAAATGAAATCGTTAAAACAAATTCAAAGAAAAATATTTTCTCTGGCCTTGACTGTACTGCTTCTTTGCAGTAGTGCGGCCGGTATTAAAGTGCAGGCGGCTGAAGGCATCGAAATTAATCGGAAAAACTTCGCTTCCGAGGGATTTGCCGATTACTTAAGGCGAGCTTATGATGAAAATAAAGATGGTTATTTAAGTAAGGAAGAGTGTGAAAAGGTTGAATTAATTAATATCGGCAAAAGCGGCATGCATGAAGTTGATGTTAATTCCGACACGATGACAGCAGTTAAAGGCTTGGAGAATTTTCCTAATTTAAGAGAATTTAATTGCAGTTATACGCCGATAAGCACTTTGGATCTCAGCAAAAATCCGCAATTACAGGTTTTAAATTGCCGTAAAAGTAAGATTAAATCTTTGGACTTGAGACAGAATCACAAGTTGGAAGAATTGAATTGTACATTTAACGATATTGAAAAGTTGGATCTTTCGCAAAATCCTAATTTGGAAACATTAACCTGCTATCGGACAAAATTAACTCAATTGGATTTGAAAAATAATAGCAAACTTTCAACTTTAAGTTGCGGCAATACACCGTTGAAAGCTCTGGATATCAGTCACAATAAAGAGTTGGTGGTGTTGTTTTGCTACAATACGGAAATCAGTAAATTGGATACGAGCAATAACCCGAAACTGGCGAAATTGATTATGCACGATTGCAAAGTTGCCGATCTGTCTTTGAACAAAAATCCTAAATTAAGATTTTTTAATTGCTTTAATACCGGAATAAGCAAGCTGGATTTGAGCAATAATAAAGACTTGGAAGAGATGGTTTGCAGTGAAATGCCGCTTAAAAATCTTGATTTGAGCCAAAATGAAAAACTGTCGGCATTGGATTGCTCCGGTACGAATATTAAGCAATTGGATTTATCTGCCAATAAAAAATTACAGCAATTAACTTGTTCCGCTTCACTTGTGGGAAATATTAAATTCGACCATAAAATTCCCCGCTTTGCTGTTGCTGTTTATGCTAAAAAACAAGGTAATAATTATTTGTTCAATTTAGCTGATACTGGAATTGCCGCAGATAAAATCAAGGACGTAAAAGATATAAGCAACACTAAAATCGGCGAAACAGCCAATTTGCCTGCAGGAGTAAAATTTTCTGCTGCTAAGGCCCAATTGCAGGTACCCTGTGAGAAGATGGAAAGCTTTGATCTTGTAAGTCTGCAACAACCTGAAAGCCAAGAAAATCGTCCTAATTCGGCAAAATTGGTTTATCAAGTTGCACAGCATAAAACTGCAGCTGCTGCCGAGCGGGGAAATAGCGGAAAAGCACCGGCCGGCGGTAAAAAACTGCTGATCTATATAATTGCTTTCCTGCTTGTTGTCGTCATTGTCGGGGCTTACTATATTTCCTCGTCAGTGATAAAGAGAAACAGAAAATAACTGTTTAATCAAATTACATCTGTCGATTATTCGCAGATAATAAGCCTTGCCCGGAATGATATGTACCCAGAATACTGGACACATATTTATGAACTAGGATGAACACATGGATGCTATCCTGTATTGTACAGGAGGCATCCATTTTGTTTTTGCCTGAATTCTTTTATTATTATAGTAATCT
>CABKML010000036.1 GCA_902373515.1 uncultured Eubacteriales bacterium
GGTAATATTCGTATTGTTTTTGACGTGCTTCAATCTCAGCAGGAAGACCGGTGCTTATGTCATGACAAAGAGCGTCGAATCGGTCGAGGATACCTACGATGCGTTTTTGTTCGACTAGGGAAGGGAGTGGAATTATGATATCATTTAATGCATTTGGTGTTACTTCAATAACCTTTGTTCCATGTGCTAAACGTTTCTTCTGAGCAAAGAACATTGCTGTATGAAAATAGTATGACAGATATTTTGCATTCTGATTATGATGAATAATAGCAGTGTGACCACTGACTGCAATATTCTCATTCCCAAGCCATGCAGTGCATTTGCAAACATCTTCTACATTTTCACTTGTAACAGCCATAACGATATCATTTTTAACTGCTATCTTTGATTTTTTTGCCACGTCTTCACTAATATATTTTAGGGGTTCAGTTGCATAAATACCAAAGTGTGTATACATTTGACCATAATGAATGCAAGGAACTCCTGTGTCTATAAAGTCTTTCTTTTGAAAGTTACCACCTCGTGTGATCGTGGCAATATCAGAAAGTTTTACAAATACGACATCAAATACATATTGACAAAGTTTGATTAACGCATCATACTTGTCTGTCTGTCTGTCTGTCAAGGATTATCTTGCCTGTTGCAGCATATGTCAAGAGTGCATCACGATAATATTCGTATTGTTTTTGACGTGCTTCAATCTCAGCCGGGAGACCGATGTTGAGGTCAGAGCAGATGGCGTCGAAGTTGTCTAGGACATTGATTATTCTGTCTTGCACTTCCAATGATGGGATAGGTACTTTTACTCGACTTACAGCATTTGTATTAAATTGTTGCTGTCCGCCTTTGGAAACATAGCGTTCTGCCTGCTCCCAATATAAAGAAGACTTAGAAAAATGCCAATAATATCTATTTTTTATAATCGAGTTATCAAGGATAATCTTAATCAAGAAGGAAGCATATACCGCTGGCTCATCTGCATTAAAGTAAAGAGTTTTGCCATAGGTGGCGCCTGTACGAGCTAATAATAAATCTCCTTTTTGCAAAAGATATTTACGGCTTTCATTTGTCAACTCAATATACTTTGCATCATACGGATTAAGTCTACCATCTTCACTAATATCGGTTATTCTAACAAAACGAGCAGAACCAGTATCTTTTGCCTTGTCAGTATATCCGTAAACAAATTTAGCAATATCTCCTAGCGGAACATTCTTCACATTTGCTTCTTCTGAAAACAGCAACTTATCCCGATAAAATTCATACTGTTTCTTGCGAGCTGTAAGCTCCGTGAAATTGTCCAAAATACGGACAATTTCACGTTGTACCTCCAGAGGAGGGACGGGAAGCATAAACTCTTGTATCATTGGCTTTCTAATAGATTTAACCGTTGCACTAACAGCTTTCTTCATAATGAAGTTCTTAAAATTCGCACTAAAATAGTGATATGCGTATTTTGTATCAACTACATCCTTTGTAAAATGAATCCTGTACACTCTTTGATGTAGAGCGTATTTTCCATTTACGTAATGGTAGATTTCACCGATTCCACCTTCTCCCGGAATAATAATGGCTTCCTCGTTATATTCATAATTATTTTTTCTTTTTACACTTTGAGATCTTATGAAAAATGGATATTGGCCATCGTCAACAGCCTCGTTTCCATTACTACTTCCTGTTCCAACATCTGCGAGTTCCTTAATGGGATAGCAGTCAACCCCATCAGTGCACAATTCCTGAATCAATTCATCTAATCTGCTCATTTGTCCCCATCATCCTTCCCGGTTTCTTTTGCAATCGTTTCCGGCAGGCCCTGCGATGCATCCTCCAACAATATCCTGTCGAAGTCGCTTTGATACAACCGATCCTGTACGATGCGGTATTTTTCAAATTCGCTCAGAGCATGACTTTTTGCCAGCTCTGCGGATATTTTCCCGGCATCCTGCAATACATCTCTATCCCAAACCTTCAAAAAACCATTCAGCCGTTCTTCCCAATCCGCCATTGTCATCGGGATGTGACGCTCTGCCTGTGCTTCTGCAAAATCCAGATATGCCGAAACTAAGCGTCCCAACTGGAAAAGCTCCTTTTCGGTCAAATAATTTTTCGCTACCACAACATCATAGGAATGAATTTTACTTTTGGGCGAACCGTCCCATGTGGTAAGCCCCATGTGTTCCTTTTCCGCATTTGCTCGGTTGTAGACAACCTCTGCTGCCGTTTGCCCGTGAACACTGTAATGCAATTTATTTTGTACCGCCGAAAAAAAGCGTTTTGTAGTCGCTGCGGTAGGGTCGTAATCCAAAGCTGTGGCATAAATGTCGGTAATTTTCTGATAAAATTTTCGTTCTGAAAGGCGAATCTCACGGATTTTTTCCAGCTGCTTTTCAAAATATTCTTTTGTCAGCACCGTTCCGCTGTTTTTCAGACGGTCATCGTCCATAACCCAACCCTGAATGGTATAATCTTTTACAATTTGGTTTGCCCATTTTCTAAACTGCACAGCCCGCTCGTTATTTACCTTGAAGCCAACTGAAATAATCATTTGCAGATTATAATGATTTACTTCACGGGCAACCTGACGGGAACCTTCCGTTTGAACTATCCGATATTTTCGGATAGTTGCTGATTGCTCCAATTCTGAATCGGAATATATTTTTTTAATATGGTCATTGATGGTTCGCACATCCACATCATATAAAGTAGCCATCATTTTTTGCGTCAGCCAGATATTTTCATCTTCGTAACGCATCTCTATGCTCTTTTCGTCTGCGCCTGTGGAGGCAACAAATGTCAGATACTCCGCAGCGGAGGAACGAAGGATGTTGATTTCACGCCTGTCCTTTTTCATCATCCCACCTCGATTTCTCCAATGATTTTGTCAATCTCATCACGAAGAACCTGCTCACGCGCAACAATTTCTTTAATCTCGGCATTGAGCTTTACAATATCGATTTTTTCTTTTGTATCTTCTGCTTCCACATAAGTAGATACCGAAAGATTAAAGCCATTTTCTTTTACTTCATCGTAAGAAGCAAGGTGAGCAATGTGTTCTACTTCCTCACGTTTTGTAAAGATATCAACGATTCTGTCGATATTCTCGGGCGTCAACTTATTGTTGTTGGTAACTTTTACACACTCATTGCTTGCATCAATAAAGAGAGTACGGTTATCCATCTTATTTTTCTTCATGACCATAATGCAGGTGGCGATTGATGTACCGAAGAAAAGATTGGAAGGTAACTGGATAATACAGTCAACATAGTTGTTATCAATCAGATACTGACGGATTTTCTGTTCTGCACCACCACGGTACATAATACCCGGAAAGCATACAATTGCAGCCGTTCCATTTGATGCAAGCCAGGAAAGACTGTGCATAATAAAAGCTAAATCTGCTTTACTCTTTGGAGCAAGAACACCGGCAGGTGCAAAACGAGGGTCATTGATAAGTAATGGATTATCATCACCGGCCCATTTAATAGAATATGGAGGATTTGAGACAATCAGTTCAAAAGGCTCATCATCCCAATGTGCAGGCGCAATAAGTGTATCTTCGCAAGCGATATTGAATTTATCAAAGCCAATATCATGTAAGAACATATTGATACGGCAAAGGTTGTAGGTTGTGATATTGATTTCCTGTCCATAGAAACCATTACGAATCTTATCTCTGCCAAGTACTTTTTCTGCCTTTAAAAGCAGCGAACCTGAACCACAGGCAGGGTCATAAACCTTATTAATTTCAGTTTTACCAACTGTACCAAGTCTTGTAAGAAGTTCTGATACATCAGCAGGAGTAAAGAACTCACCACCTGATTTACCTGCATTTGATGCGTACATTGTCATGAGATATTCATAAGCATCACCGAATGCATCAATATCGTGGTTCTTAACATCACCAAGATTCATATCAGCCACACCATCAAGAAGCTTGCAGAGCTTTTCGTTTCTCTTTGCTACTGTAGAGCCAAGCTTATTACTGTTTACATCAAAGTCATCAAAAAGACCTGCAAAGTCTGATTCTGATTCGCTGCCTTTAGCCGATTCTTCAATGTGACGGAATGCATTTTCAAGTGTTTCATTAAGGTTTTCATCATCTTCAGCTTTTGCTCTAACATTACAAAAAAGTTCTGACGGAAGGATAAAGAAGCCTTTTTCTTCAACAAGACTCTGTCTTGCTTCTTCCGCATCAGCGTCAGACATCTGTGCGTAATCGAATTCAGTATTGCCGGCTTCAATTTCACCTGCGTTAATGTAGTTAGTAATGTTTTCAGAAATATATCTATAGAACATAGTGCCAAGCACATAGTTCTTAAAGTCCCAGCCATCTACTGCACCACGAAGTTCATCGGCAATTGCCCATATAGCACGGTGAAGTTCGTCACGTTCCTGTTCTTTTTTAGTATCAAGAGCCATTATATTATTCATCCTTTCCTTATGTATCCATTCAGTTATATGGCATAATCATATCATAAATTCATGTTTTTCTATCCTCCGCCGTGGCTAACAAGTAGAAGGTCAAAAAACTTTTAAGACAGATTAAAAAGTCGGCTTTTTCTTTTGCCTGTAATTTAGAATGGATACAGCGGAATTACATAGGTGCAGTTGATATTCCACCCCATAAATAAAATCGGCGTAGCCGGTAATACTACCGATTACGCCGATATTTTTTTAGGAATTAAATCCCTAAATGAGTGCCCCAAAAGAGCCGGTCTTTTTTATAAAGAAAAGAATAATCAGATTACTGAAACTCACTTCTTGGCTGCTGTTGTAGCCTTAGTTGTTGTCTTAGCATTCTTGTCTGTCTTATCAGCTTTCTTTGTATCCTTAGCTGTTGTCTTCTCAGTCTTCTTCTCTGTCTTCTTCTCTGTCTTATCAGCCTTCTTGGATTCCTTGGCTGTTGTTACAGCTGCCTTAGTTGTTGTCTTGACATCCTTTGTTGTCTTAGGAGAGCAAGCATACAATGTTGTAGCTGCTACCAAGAAACTTAAACCTAAAGCTGTTGCTTTTCTCTTCAATGTGTTCATAACTTAAAAACCTCGATTTCTTTAAGTCTGTTATTTTGCCTTAGCAATATTTGAGCTTTAACTCGTTGTCTATTGTAGCACTATGTGCAAAAAGAGCATAAAATAATTGGTAAGCATTTTTTGAACTTTATTCGTCAAAATTAACAAATGATTTGATAATAATCATCAAATTCATTTTTGTCGAAGTTCGAGAATTACTGCAATAATCAAGATAAAGAGGTAACAAAATGCCGGATAAATTACAATTATTATACGAAAAAGCAGCGCGATCACATTATGAAATTACAGCCGCCGAATTAAGCGCCTGCGGCCAAAGCGGGCTTACTTTGCTGGATGTGAGAAATGCCTCGGAATGGGCGGATTTTCACGTAAACGGGGCTATTAACATTCCGCTGATTCAGCTGCAGCTGCAAGCCGATTATGCACTTTCACCGGCTAATTTAATTATTGTTTATTGTAACAGCGGTAATCGTTCGTCAATTGCTGCTAAAATACTGAGAGATAAAGGATTCAGGGCTTTAACTTTGACAGGCGGACTGAATGCTCTATATCACGATCGGCAGTTCTAGCTTCGGCGAAATTCCCCGAATTTTCGGGGTTTATCAGCCGATTTCAGCTATTGTTAACCGTTTGTGAATGAGAACTGACAAATTAAGAAGGAATTTTGCTATATGGTAATAGATGGCATGAGTATGCACTTCCTGACGGAAGAAATTAATGCGGAAATTCAAAACAGTCGAATCGCTAAAATCGTTCAACTGACCGACAGCCTCTTCGTTTTTACCCTGCGTTTACGCAAAGGACAAAATCAGGGGGACAAACGATTGCTTATCGACGTTGCGAAAAACAATCCGGCGCTTTATTTGACCGACAATAATTTTCAATCCCCGGCCACTGCTCCGAATTTTTGCATGTTTTTGCGCAAATATCTGGCCAACGGTGAAATAATAAACATTACCTGCCCGGACTTCGAACGCTACGCAGTATTAAATATTGTCGCCAAAAACAGTTATTTCGACTCGGTTCCATACAAATTAATTATTGAACTTATGGGCCGATACAGTAATTTGATTCTGACCGAAAACGATATTATCAAAGATTGTCTTTACCATGTGGACAGTCGACACAACAGCAAAAGAGAACTTTTACCTTTACGGCCCTATGTTGCCCCGCCGCAGCAAAAAGGTAAACGGAACCTTTTGAGTTTCAGAAATGCCGCGGAAATCGCCGCTTACCTGGAGGAAGATTGGGCGCTTAACGCTACTTCTACAGTTAAGAAGTTCATTTTGCAAAAGTTTACGGCCCTATCGCCGCTGTCAGCTGAGAAAATTTGTCTATCGGCTTCTTTGCCGCCTGCGACTTTACTAAGTACTTTATCCGTTCCTGCAAGTTCCCGCATTTTGGCCGCTTCTTTAGCTGAATTCAGCGAGATTATCAAAAGTAAGGCCGTCATTCCGACCGTAGTGCAGAAAAATTCGGCTGCCAATTATTTAAGTATTTTACCTTTGCCGCAATTTCCGCAAACGGAGCAAAAAAGTTTCGCTACTTTCTCGGCCGCTATTATTGCCGCTAGGCAGGAAGCTTCGTTCAATTCCGCTTTCAGTCAAAAACAGCAATATCTTTTACGCACTGTGGATAAGTTATTAGATAAATTTCAGCAAAAATTATTAACTTATGCTGAGGAAATGCGGACAAGCTACGATTTTGTCCTCGACAAAATTAAAGGTAATTTAATTCTGGCAGCCGTACCTCAAGTCAACGCTTTTTTACAGCATAAATTCAGCGCCGCAACGGAAGCTCTGAATGTTTGTAATTATTATCAGGCGGCTTTACCGTCGGACTTGAATGAGGAAATGCTCACTTTCAATTTGCCGGAAAATGAACAACTCAAGCTGCGGGATATTTTGCAGGAACCTGAGATTACCGTGCTTCTGCGAGGCGACAAAAATGCTCAGGATAATGCCAAACTTTACTATAAAAATTATACGCGGAAGAAAAACCGTCTGCTCTTCGTGCAGAAATTAATAAGCGGAATGCAAGCTAATTGCCGCTATCTGGGCGAGTTGAAAATCAACTTACTGAATGCTGAAAGTCTTGCCGATCTCAGTATTTTGCAAGCGGAACTGCAGGCTGCCGGAAGCAACGACAGAAGTTCGAACGAAAAAGAAAACTTCAAAGCGGAAAATAATCAGCCGGGGAAGCCGCAGACACATAAGCGTTTATTAATGGCACGCAAATTGAAATTAACGGAAGCAAACAAAAAAGGAAAACAGAACGGCAATAATCCAAACGGCAACAAATTGCCGCGCAAAAACGACTTTATCTCTTTCAGCAGCTCGGATAATTATAGAATATTGATCGGCCGTAATGCGAAACAAAACGATTATCTCAGTCTCAAACTGGCAGCAAGCGACGATATTTGGCTGCACCTGCAAAAAGCGCCCGGTTGCCATGTATTAATCCTGACAAATCATTGTCCTGAAGCTGAATTACCGCCAAGAACGCTGGCGGAAGCGGCGGCATTGTGCGCCTGGTACTCAAGGTCGGAGAAAGAACGCCGCTTGTTTCAACAGACAAATTTGGAAAGTGTGACAGTTGATTACTGTCAGGCAGGCAAGCTTAAGAAAGCGCCGGGAGCTAAAGCCGGTTTAGTTTATTACAATAACTATAAGTCCTTGAGAGTACAGGCTCAAAGCCCGGAAATGCTCAAATTAACGGCGGCACCTGCTAACGGCGAAGATTAACGTACAGGCACAAGTTCTCCAGTCTCTCTTAGATAGCGATGCGGAATATCCGCTTTGCTGATGGAAGGCAGATGGTCCTTAATTATTTTGTCGCTGTATTTACTTTCGCCCAAGGAAAAAATACAGCCGCAATAACGTTGACGATATAAGCCGTCTTCCCTCGCCATTTGCTGCCCCTGGCGATAGCCGACACGAAAATCCTCATAATAATAAGGCACATGTAATTTCTTCCCCGAGACACGTGCGCTGATTTTCAGCATTTCATGCCGCTGCCACGGGCTGACGAATAAAGAAGTTGTAAATGTATCGCAGCCGAATTTCAGGGCCGCTTCAGCCGCAAAATCCAGACGCATCTGGTAGCACATCCGGCAGTGGTCTTCCTGATATTTACTTGATATATTCCGCCAGTTACTCTCTAAATAAGTATCGTCATAAGAACAGTCAACATGGTGCAAATGGCTGAAAATCTCAACATTATGCTTGCGTAATTGCCATTCTTCCAAGGGATGGATATTAGGATTATAAAACAGAACCTTAACTTCGAAGCCTTCCTGCAATAATTTGACATAAGGATATTCGCCGCACGGAGCACAGCAAACATGTAGCAAAATTTTAGGTTTGCGCTCAGGACAGCGAGCCAGTACCTGCTCATAAGTCAGCTCATATTCTTGATATAAATCAGGCATCACAATCACCCGCAGTCTCTAAAGGCAGTTGACGATTAAGCTTGGATTTTTCCGGCGCACTTAGACCCAGGTATTTCCAAGCCGGCTCCGTTAAAACCCGACCGCGCATAGTTTTGGCCAAAAAACCGATTTGCATCAAATAAGGTTCATTGACATCTTCAATCGTGCTGCTGTCCTCATTTAAGGCGGCTGCCAAAGTTTCCAGACCTACAGGTCCGCCGGCATAATTGAGGGCCATAATGTTGAGCAGACGTAAGTCCGTTTTATCCAGTCCCAACTTGTCGATTTCCAATTTTTCCAAAGCATAGTCGCTGATTTCGGCGCTGATTAAACCGTCACTCATAATTTGCGCAAAATCTCTGACTCTTTTCAGCAGGCGTAAAGCAATACGCGGTGTGCCGCGCGAACGTTTAGCTATGTTCATCTTCCCTTCTTCATCTATATTCAAGTGTAAAATAGCTGCCGCTCGGCTGATAATTTCAGCTAATTCTTCCGGTTGATAAAGTTGCAGCTGTTCAATGACGCCGAAGCGATCTCTAAGCGGGGCGGACAATAATCCGGCTCTGGTAGTTGCTCCGATCAAAGTAAACTTGGGTAAATCAAGTCTGATCGATCTGGCTCCCGGTCCTTTGCCGATAATCACATCCAGCGAAAAATCCTCGATTGCAGGATAAAGAACTTCTTCCACCTGCCGACTGAGTCGATGAATTTCATCAATAAATAAAATATCTCCCGCTTTCAGGGAAGTTAACAAGGCTGCCAAGTCTCCGGCTTTTTCGATCGCCGGTCCGCTGGTAATTCTTAAATTGGCCTGCATTTCTTTGGCAATTATTCCCGCCAAAGTGGTTTTACCCAAACCCGGAGGGCCATATAGAAGGACATGATCCAGACACTCCTGCCTTTGCTTCGCCGCCTTAATATAAATCTGTAACTTCTCTTTGACTTTACTTTGACCGTAATATTCTTTCCAAGCTAAAGGGCGCAATTGATTTTCATCATTGTCATTCAGTTGTTTATTACGACTGATTAAAGTATTTTCGTCCGTCTGCATCTGATTATAGGTACGATTCTTCATACTGTCCTGCGGACGGGCGGGCGAATTAACTTTATTTGTTACGTTGGATTTATTATTCGCCAAATAACTTGATTTTATTAATTCGGGTAAAGTATCCGGTAAGTCGTAATTCCCTGAAATATCACGGTTATCAGCCATAAGTTCTGCCACTCAAAATATGTTGAAATATACTCAAACACATCGAGAAATTGAAGTCCTTGCGGATACTTCTTACTGCTTCAACGTGTATGCTTTGGCGATTATAAACAATACGCTACTCACAAGTTCTTGTACACTCCACAGTCGTAAATTCCTGCGATAGCCCGCAGTACATACTTACGTTTGCTTTCATTATGCAACTTCGTAAGTTAAAGCATCTCTCAGATTAAGTGCAGCATTAAAATCCCTATCCTCGACATAGCCACAATCACAACGGTATATTCTATCTGAAAGCTTCAAATCTTTCTTAATAGCTCCACAGCAGTGACATGTTTTGGACGATGGATACCATCTGTCTACGACTCTTAATTCAATACCGGTTTCATCACACTTAGCTTTAAGCTTAGTTCTAAATTCATAGAACTTTTGTGATGCAACGGCTTTGGATAGATGTCTGTTCTTCATCATTCCTGATACATTCAAATCTTCAATTGTTATATAAGATGGCTTGGCTTTCACTATCTCGACTATTAATTTATTGATGTAGTCAGTACGGATATTATCCATTCTATGATGAAGTCTTTGCACTTTGAGCTTTTGCTTTTGTATATTCTTTTGAGTGGACTCTCCCTTCTTTAAATCCTCATACTTGCGTGAGAGACATCTTTGTTCTCTGCGCAATTTCTTTTCCAATTTTTTTACTCTTGCCGACTTGTTGATATTTCTGTAAGTTTTGCCGTTAGAAACAATCGCCAAGTCTTTCAAACCAAGGTCAATTCCTATACCGTCATTGCTGTTATCAGCAATCTTAGCGGCAGGCATTTCCACAAGAGCTGACACATAATATCTGCCTGCTTTGATGGATACTGTACCGCTTTTGATTTTCCATCCGTATTTAGTTGTCGGTATATAGCCTTTTTCTTTAATGCGTACCCAACCTAAAGTAGGG
>CABKML010000037.1 GCA_902373515.1 uncultured Eubacteriales bacterium
TCACCTTTTGAGGGAAAGCCGGCGGAGGTTGTCGAGCTTATCGAGGCGATTAAAGTTGCCTGCCGTGATATGAGTGCGGAATATACAGGCGCTTTGATTTTAATTGAGCGCCAAACAAAGTTAGGGGAAATTATTGAAAAAGGTCAGGCTGTGGTGCTGAATGCCAGTATTACGTCGACGATGTTGGAACAAATTTTTTATAAAGGTTCGCCTTTGCATGACGGGGCTTGTGTTATTCGCGGCAATAAAATTTATGCGGCTCGCTGTCATGTGCCTCTATCCGGCTCCACCCGCTTGAACAAAGATTACGGCACCAGGCATCGGGCGGCTATCAGTGCCAGTGAAATCAGCGATGCGATTGCTATTGTCTGTTCGGAAGAACAGGGTTCGATTTCCGTTGCTGTTGACGGAAATTTAATTAAGGTGAAAGATGCCGACGTGTTGGCCGAAGTGCTGGAGAAGTTCCTGATTAGTAAGACAAAAGAGGAATTAACGAAGAAAAGAAGCTTATGGCAGAATTTGAACTTCTTTTTCAACCGACAATTTGAATTAAATGCCGATGTTTTGGATGATTTGGCGAAAAATGCCGGATTGAATGCGGACAACGAAAAGCCGGAGGAAGCGGACGTTATTGTTGAGAACAGTGCCAATTTGCCGACTCCGACCTCGACGGTAAGAAAGGGTAAAGCCAAGCGCCGTTACAGCCGCTCCCGGATTGTTTTACAATTAACGGCTTTGATTTTAGCGCTTTTCGTTTGGTTGTATGTGCAGGCTACTACCAATGTTGTCAGCAGTCGCAGATATAATGTGAAAATTACGGCCGTCAATCATCAGGAACTGGATAAATATAATGTTGATTATCGCCTGAGTTCCTGGAATACGGATGTGCTTTTGCAGGCCAGAGAGAGAAATTTACGTAATATTAACGCGGCCGATATTCAGGCGACGATCGATTTTAAGAGCCTGGAAGAAAGTATGAAGGAACAAATCCGGCAAGCTGTCAGTGAGAAGAAAACATCTTTGAAGGTTAATCTTCCTATTAAAGTTTCCGTGCCGGCCAAGCCCTACTACTCTTATCGCATTTTGAATAATAATCCGGCGACGATTGAAGTTGTATTTTTGCCGATATTGCAAAAAAATGCCGACGGTACGAAAGCGGCGGCGCCTGTGCCGACAAAAGTTAAAAAGGCAGCGGAAAATTGGGATAAATTGTTGAAAGCGACAGTATCTGTGCCCAACGGTAAATCCGCGAAAGTGACGAAGATGACGAAATAGGAGCTGTCTCGGTCGGGTTAAGGCCGACGGGAAGTTCACAAATTTGAAAAATTAAGTATAATTAATTCAACTGTTTATTTAGGCGACAGTCCGGAGACTGTCTGCAGGAGGTTTATATGTGCGATGATAAACAAGATGTGACGGAGAATATCAGTCGGCAAACAGCTAGTGCCGCAGCCATTGATGAAATACATGATGATGCTGAATATATGCAGCATTTTTGGCATACGACCTCACATATTTTGGCACAGGCGGTTAAACGTTTGTATCCGGAAACTAAATTGGCAATAGGGCCCAGTATCAAAAACGGCTTTTACTATGATATGGAGCGTGAACCGAAATTCACGGAGGAAGATTTACGGGCGATTGAGAAAGAAATGAAAAAAATCGTCAAAGAGAATTATCGCCTGGAACGTTTCGAGCTGCCACGGGCGGAAGCTATAAAATATTGGGAAGACAGAAATGAACCTTACAAAGTTGAATTGATTCACGATATGCCGGAGGATACGACAATTTCTTTCTATAAGCAAGGAGAGTTTGTCGATTTGTGTCGCGGCGGTCATTTGGATTGCACGGGCAGAATCAAGGCGTTCAAATTAACTTCTATTGCCGGTGCTTATTGGCGCGGTAACGAAAAAAATAAAATGTTGACCCGTATCTACGGTATCAGTTTCCCGCAAAAAGCGAAGTTACAGGAGTACTTGGAGCAGCTGGAGCAGGCTAAATTGCGGGATCACCGGAAAATCGGTAAAGAAATGAACATCTTTATGATGTCGGAAATGGGACCCGGCTTCCCGTTCTGGTTACCTAACGGTGTAAAAATTAAGGAAACTTTGAAACAATTGTTGATCGATAATCAAAAGCGTCTGGGCTATCAACAGATTGAAACACCGATGATTTTATCTCGGCAATTATGGGAAACATCCGGTCACTGGGCCCATTATCAGGATAAGATGTATACAACTGTGATTGATGACGAAACTTTCGCCGTGAAGCCGATGAACTGCCCCGGTGGTGTTCTGGTTTATCGCAGTCAGCCGCGTTCTTATCGCGATTTGCCGTTGCGTCTTTCGGAATTCGGTCATTGCCATCGCCATGAAAAATCCGGAGAATTGCACGGCTTGATGCGGGTTCGCTCTTTTACTCAGGATGATGCGCATATTTTTATGACCGCAGATCAGATTGAGAATGAGTTGGAACAGGTGATTTCTTTAATTGATAAGATTTACAGCCGTTTCGGTTTTGAATATCATGTTGAGTTGTCGACTCGGCCGGAAGATTCTATGGGCTCGGATGAAGATTGGAATTTGGCGACAGCAGCTTTGGAATCGGCCTTAAAGAAACGGCAGATGAAATATATTGTTAATCCGGGTGACGGTGCTTTCTACGGCCCGAAGATCGATTTCCATATTCAGGATGCTTTGGGACGTGAGTGGCAATGCGGAACGGCGCAGGTCGACTTCCAGTTGCCGGAACGCTTCGCCTTGGAATATATCGGCAGTGATAATGAAAAGCATCGTCCGATTATGTTGCACCGGGCAATTTACGGTTCAATGGAACGTTTTATCTCGGTTCTGATCGAACATTATGCCGGTAAATTCCCTTATTGGTTGGCACCGGAGCAGGTAAGAATTTTGCCTATTTCTGATAAGGTTGCAGAATATGCCGCCAAATTGCAGGATCAGCTCTTTGATGCGAATGTGCGTGTGACGACAGATGTGCGCAACGAGAAAATCGGCTATAAGATTCGCCAAGCCCAGGTAGAGCATGTACCTTATATGCTTGTTGTCGGCGAAAAAGAAGCACAGTCGGGGCAAGTGGCAGTTCGCAGTCGGGATGAGGGCGATTTAGGCGTTATGGATTTGGCCTCTTTCCTGCAGCATGCGCAAAAGTAAGCGCCAATAGAACTTAGTTATTTAAGCATAGGTGTAATTCAACGCCCATGCTTTTTATTTGTCTTTTGACCGTAGAAACAGGCGGAGATGAAAGAAGTGAGCGGAATGGTTAGAAGAATGGCAAAGGTGCCGATGATGCCGTTAATTACTTCTACCGCAAAGTGTTCCCGATTGAAAAAGAAATTCCAGGGCATGCCCGAGGCACTCAGCACCAAAATTGTTAATAAGGCGGTACCGATGTAAGCCATGATTAAAGTATTGGATAAAGTTGAGATCAGATCCTGTCCGATTTCAATACCTATTTTGTAAAGTTCCGGTAAGGTCAGATTAGGAGCCTGGGCTTTTACTTGCGCCAAAGCGGAAGAAATATCCATAGCAACGTCCATTACGGCACCTAAGGCTCCGATTAAAACCATGGAAAAAACCAGAGCTTGTAAATCAAGCTTGTGCGGTAAAGGTAAATTACCCAAAGTAATTGCTTCATCCCCTGTTATACCGCTGATTTTTAACCAATAGTTGCAGATAACGGCCAGAAAACCGGCAGCAATTACCCCCGCCAGGCAGCCGGAAACGGCAGCATAAGCTTTGGCATTATAACCGATTACCAAAAGATAACTGCTGAGAGTGGCATACAGGCAAACTAACAGTGTCATTAAGTAAATGTTGTAGCCGGCAATTATACCGGGGATAAAAACTAAAAGAATCATCAGAATTGTCAAAATCAGAGACAGCAGAGTATTGAAGCCTTTAACTTTGCCGAATAAGAGTATGGCTGCACAGAAAATGCCCAACAACAGCAGCAATTTACCGCTGCGATCGTATTCGACGAAGACATAATTGCTCAGATTGGTCAAACTTTCGCCGCTTTTGTGCGGTTCATATAATAAAACCCGATCACCGGCTTTAACTTGAGCGGTACTGTTAGCCGGATTGTTAAAATCGATGCTTTGATAGCCGATAACTTTATTTCCCTGATGTTCGCCGCTGTTCAGAGTAGCCGAAAAATTAATACGTAAATTAGGCTTCTCGGCATTTAAACCGGAGGGACTTTCTTTAACTGAAATTATTTTTTCAATTTCAGCCTTAATTAAATTTGCCCGATTTTCCGGCAAAGCTGGGAAATTACGCATGACCAGCAAATGGCCGGAGAAGAGCAATAAACAGCTGATAATAATTGTCAAAATGTATAATGAACGCTTGCTGCCGCCTGCAGGCAAACGTTTCGGCTCAGGTTGAAGACATGATAACGAAACATC
This sequence comes from uncultured Eubacteriales bacterium, assembly GCA_902373515.1. Classification (GTDB taxonomy): domain Bacteria; phylum Bacillota; class Clostridia; order Saccharofermentanales; family Fastidiosipilaceae; genus Amygdalobacter; species Amygdalobacter indicium. The sequence continues at coordinate 4,427 of CABKML010000037.1, forward strand.
GGAGCTTACTGAATTATTCACGATCGCACTTCCTTATTCTTTTTTAGTCAAAAATATTTTTTCTCATTATACTAATTTAGCTGCGGCTTGAACAGATAAACAGGTGCAGCAGTTTGTTCGGTATGAGTCACAAATGATAATGTCCCGGTATGGTAGGAATCATTATTCCTGAATTTACTGTATTGGAGGACTTGCTTATCAGAAAGGTAACATTATCAATGAACGAACAAAAGCACGAGAATACAGAGCAAAAAAGAAGCTACAAGCCACAACCTGAAATCAAATATCAGACCATACCACAAAAATCCGAACTATATTTCAATATAAGCTGTTCAAGGTAATACAATTATATACTTGTAAAAGTTTATCGCAAGCGCTATACTAAAGAAAAACTGAGAGTGTTTGTGATGTGAAGATAAAAGAAATTATAATTGAAGAAAATCTAAAACTAATTCCATATTATCCAAATCAAGAAATTGCTTTGAAGTGGTATCAAGATTCAGATGTTTGCAAGCAAGTAGATAACATAGATACTCTCTATACTAGAGACAGGCTAGACACGATGTATAATTATCTTTCGACAAACGGGGAATGTTATTATGTCCAATTTAATAAAACTTTAGTTGGAGATGTTTCGCTTTATAATGGAAATGAACTGGCAATTGTGATTTCCAAGGAATATCAAAATCAGCATATTGGGCGAAAATGTATTCAGGAAATGATACAACAAGCAAAAGAAAGAGGTTTAAAAGAATTAATAGCAAATATATATTCATTTAATCAGCAAAGCAGAAAAATGTTTGAATCAATTGGATTTAAACAAGTAGATGAAGAACTATATATGTATAAGCTCTGAAATAGGAGGCTAAGATGGAGAAATTAGATTTACTTGCAGACAAAATATACATGCATTTGATGTATTTTATAAAATTAATTCCGGCTCTGCTTGGATTTCAGCAACAAAATATTGGGTGAATTAAATGAGCATACATAAAAAATTTTTAAGTCCAATTATTCAAGCCTTGTTGTGGTTCTTTATATATGTGATTTTTAGCTTAGTGGATAATTCACATTATTTGTTTGGGTGGATAATTCATAATAAAGTTTTTTACATTGCAGTGGCATTAATTGCAGTTTTGATAACTTTTTTGCAAAAAAACATAGGTTATTCCATAACTTTAGGAAATATTTGTGGTTTATTTTTAGGGCGTTTTATGGGTGATTATATTAGAAATCAGTCTATGCTTAAGATTAATGAAGATATGAGTGCACAAAAAAATATGAACTAAGTCAGGATTATGGAGTTTTTATATGGATAGAATGTATTCTTGCATCGATAATAATCTCGTTGATTATAGAACTAATAAAAAAATAATAAAAAAATAAGGCGAAATGTATCTTAAAGTAAATGAGAAATTCCTAAGCGTGAACCTGAATCTAAAAACTTTTAAAGACCATTTCCCGGCTTAAGTTCATTATATATGCCCCGTTTTTCGGGGCATTTTCATTTGTGCTTGAACAGATAAACAGGTGCAGCAGTTTGTTCAGCGCTTGTAGGAACTTGTATAATATAACTTAAAACAAGCGAGGGGAGAAAAAAAGTGCAGATAATTGCCGGAGCCGACAAGTTTCAAATCTTGGACAGATTAGTCGACAAAATTCAGGAACGTCGTTTACAAGGAGATAAGAGCAAAGTTATCGTTATTGTCCCGGATAATCGGAAGTTATCGGTAGAACAGGCTTTGCTGCAGGTAGACCAGGGAGCTTTATTATTTACTGAAGTTCTGTCAATTAAACGTTTTGCCTCCTTATTGTTTAAGGAAGTTCTTTCCCGTAAGCAACAGGAAGTAAGTCCGGAGTTGGCAGCTTTGTTGATTTATAATTATGTGCAAGATTTATCCGAACGGAACGATTTAGATGCCGACGAAAATTTCCGTTGCCTTTCGATTTATTTCAACAAGCCGGAATTCCGGGAAAAATTGTTGCAGACGGAAAAAAGTGTTAAAAGGTTGCGTCTCGATTTAAGCGACTTATCCTCGAAGTTAGCTGATTATACGGCACCGCAGGCCCAAAAATTAAGACGTAAGTTGCAGGCTTTGCAGGAACTGAGCGAAGCATATCGCTTGAGTCTGGCCGAGGCGGAATTAACGGATACTGTCGGTGAAATAGATGAATTGATTAATTTGTTGCGCGATTTTGCTTTCGCCGCCGGCAATTCCGACAAGTGGACACAGCGGCATTTGCAATTCTTGCGCCGAACGCATATTTATTTTTACGGCATGGCGGAAGATACTTTGATTACACCGCAGGAGTGGCAATTAATTAACTGTCTGCAACATGTGGCAGCTTCCTTGACGTTGACGCTGAAATTACCCGATTTAACTGCCGATTATCAGGGAAAAGAAAAATTAGCCGCCGATTTAGCTGTTTCTTTAAGCTCCGGCGAAAGTTCCGCTGAAAATTCCGACCGGAAAAGTTTACGGGTGGAAAATTTGCGCTGCTGTTCGATTAATACCTGGTTGGAGTTTGCGGCCAAGTTGCCTTATCGAGCTGCCAAAATTTATGAGGCGGGCTTTCGAGCACTGTTCGATTTGTATCAGCAGGATTTTACTTCCGTCAGTCTGGAGTATCTTTTACCGGCTTATACGGCGGCCAAAAAAAGAGTAGAAGCTTGGATTTGTCAGTTGGAGGCGAATGCGCCTTTGCAGGATTTGCGGGACGACAGTGTTGTTTTGCGCCGAGTTTCCGAAAAGAAAACGGCTTTTTGCCATATTTTGCGTGAGATTAAGCAAATATGTACTTCAGGCGGCGCATCGGCCTGTCAGTGGCAGGATTGTGCGGTGATTCTTGCCGATTATGTTAATGATTTGCCGGATTTATTGATGGCGGCCAATGAAATTAATGTGCCGTTATATCTGGGGGAAGGCGAGAAGCAGAGCTGTATATTAAGTGCTTATTTGCATAATTTGTGGAAATTATTGAATTACGGTTTGAATCGTACTTATGTTTTGGCTTTTTTACGTTCGCCGCTTTTGCCTTTCAGTGAAAATGAGATAGCAACATATGAAAATTATCTGATCCGTAACAACCTGAATTATCATGACTTATTACAGTTCGCTGCCCCTAAGGCTGAGGCTGAGAATGAGAATGACGACGAAAATGAAGCGGATTTGCTTTTACAGGCGGATTTGCAGTTGGCCGGGAAAATAGCCCATGATATTCTCTTGCCTTTAGCTGAACTGCAAAAGCAATTACGCAGTGCGGAAAATCGCCCCCGACGTTTGCATTTACTTTTACAGTATTTTATTGATTGTAAGTTGGAGGATACCTGTCGGGCTTTATATTTGCAGTCGCTGCAAGAGCCGGGGGCCTTTGTGCAGGAGGCGGCGAGGACTTTGGTCGGTGCTTTTAATAAATTTGCCCGGCATTTGCATGACCTCTTGACATATAGCCGTGATTTGGAACAGGAGACTTTGAGTGATTTTCTGCGCAGTCTGGAGTTGGACTTCCAAGCTTTGGAAAATGAAATTCTGCCCAATCCGGCCTTTCAAGTGTGGGTAAGCGGCTTGGAGAAAGCGCAAGGTACTCGCTTTAAGCAGATATATTTGGTTAATTTTACCGCAACGAGTCTGATGAACAGTTCCGGTTTTGCCGGCGGCGTTTTCAGCCGTAATGATTTGACTTTATTATTGAATTTGGCGGAAAAAAACTGCACTGTGGCTTTAGATAGTGATGCGGGTGTATATCGTTGCTTTGTTTCCTGGCTTTATGATGCTTTACTTTTAGCCGGTTCCAAAGTTGTAATTTGTACAGCCGGCAAAGTGGAAGGAGCATTAACCGAAACTTTAAGTAATTATCTGTCGCCGGCGGAAAGTATCGGTTCACTTACATCGACGAAGCTGCAAGTTCTACCGAATAAACCGGAAATATGCGATTATTTACGGCACGCCCGTAGCCTCATTAATTTAATTATTGCTCAAAAAATGACAGCGGCGGAACGGCAACGTCTGCAGAAACTTATACAGGCGGACTTTGCTGCTGCTTATTGTCTTTTGTGCCATGAACCGAACGGTGCCGCCGGGGCTTTGTATCAAACGAGTGTTTTAAGTGTTGTCAGCCGAGCTTATGAAGTTTTACCTTTGTTGGAGCGGGCCGCGCAACTGCAAAGCAACTTGCAGACAGCCGTTACGGCAACTAATACAACGTACAATATCACCGGCAATTTGCGCTTAATTTCCTCTGTTGCCGATTTTCAAACGCTGGACGGAGACTTAATTACACGTTTGTTGAAAAGAAAGAAAACTTTATCAATTAATGAGCTGGAATGCTATGCGGCCAATCCTTTTGTTTTCTTTTGCCGTTATTTACTCGCTTTGCAGGAAAAAGCCGGCGCTAATACGTATCAAAAAAATTTCGGAATATTGTTGCACGCTTTCGCCGAAGAGGCCATCAACCGAATTTATGCGCAGGCGACAGCTCTGGCCGCCGAAGAAAAGCAGCTTGAGCAGCTGACTGAAATGACCGGCGACAGAGAATTATGGCAATTTTTACAGGCGGATAAGGTGCTTGAACCGGAAAATCCGGCACATTTACAGTTGCATAGAAGTTTTGCCCCGCAACTTGATGCCGTTTACGCTGCATATCAAACTTTAGTTGCTGCTTACAGTAAGGATTACAGTCGGGAAATCAGTATTTTGCGTTATAATTCCTCCCGCTTCTCTCAGCTTGCCGATTCTGCGGTTTTAGAAAAACATTTGGCGGATTTGCAGGCTGCCGGGGCAATCAAAGCGGAGATTGTCAATGAGATTTTGCAAACGGCGGAAAGTAAAATTCGCAATATTGCCGGTTTATCGACGCCGCTTTATAGGGAAACTGTACGACCGCAACTGTTAAAAATCGCTAATTTCGGCCTTTCTACAATTTTGCGGGGAGCAATGTCTTTATTTTCTCCGGATATTAAGGCTGTTTTCCCGGCAACCTTGGAAAGCCGCTTTATGTTGCCGCTCAAAGAGGCACAACGTCAGGTTAATCTTTTGGGTAAAATTGATCGCATAGATTACTGTGACCCGCTGCAAAATCGCACGGAACCGGGGATTCTGCTGCTCGATTATAAAAGCGGCCGGAAGAAGTTTGAAGCGGCAAAATTACTTGCCGGTTTGGATCTGCAAATGCCTCTATATGCTAACTTGATCCGCTATAATTTGGATGGAAATTTGAGCAGTGAGGGCAACACCCGGATGATTAAATCCGCCTATATGTATCTGCAGAACCTTTACAAACGTAATAACGGCAGTAATTTAAGTCTGGCGTGGGAAAAAAGTCCGGAAGACCTGCAAACTGAATTTACCGGCGAAGAAAAAAATGACCTTGGCTCCAAATTGACTTTGACGGAGGCCGAAGAAAGGGCGCTGGAAGATTACAGTTACAATTTATGCTTGGCAGAATGGCAGGATATCTGTGCCGGTAAATTCCCCTATGAACCGGTACTTGCAGCCGATAACACTTGTCAGGTGCCATATCAGGGCTTGGCTAAATTTTCACCCGAGTCGGGACAAAGACGACTGCTATTGAACCGGATGACGCCAATGCCGGCAACAGTTAAGGACAAAGAGGCCTTGGAATACGCTTTGAAATTATGGCAACAATCTGCAATTACAGGAGAGAAAACTTTAAGTAATCAAAATCATTGTTAATGGTGATTAAATATGTTAAAATATACTTATAGAGTATATTGCTATGAACACATCTAATATCACCAATTACAAAAAACGATAATCGTCAGATTTTCATGTAGATTGCACGGCCTTCGTAAGTATAAAAAACAAATAGAAGGGGATGAGGAAATTGCTAAAGAGCTTCA
>CABKML010000038.1 GCA_902373515.1 uncultured Eubacteriales bacterium
AATATATATTGTTATTGTGTATATATGAAAAAATTATTTTTTCGTTTTCAAATAAATATTCAGTTGTTTCGTATGTTTTGCAATTCAAAACGCCAATTGCTGATTGTGCCTCTTTTTGAGGAAAATTATTCAAGTCATTATTGCCATAAGTAACCAAATTATTATTATGATCTATCAGTTGTCTACCGGATGAAGTAAAAGCATTTTTAAAATTTACTCTTTTTTCTATTTTTCCACTGTCTTTATCTATAATTGTAATGCCATTTTTTTGGTCATTTTCACTATAAGACTCCACAAAAATTTTGTTGAATTTATCTGCTGCATTATTTAAATATTGATTTTCTAATAAACAGTGCTTTTTTTCACCTTCATAAGAATAAATTATACTACTTAAATATTTGCTATTAACGCTTCCAATGTTAATCGTTTCAATAAGTGTTTTCTCTCCGGTTCTAGTAAACCACGATGCTAAATATTTGTTATTTCTTTGCTCATTTGCATTAGAATATACCTGCATTTCCCCTTCTTTCTTTAATATATAATGTTTATTCAACCTATTAGAAGTTAAAAATAATTTTTCTTCAAAGTAATTAATTGAATTAATGCTATATCCTTTATAATTATAGCTTTTAATGAGCTTTCCATCACTGTTTAAAAACAATGACTTTGAATATGGTTCTCTAGCTCTTGAAAGTGAAACTATATACTTAGAATTTTCTATATCTATTTTTTATTTTCATTGATATTTTTATTAGAGCAAGCAATCAAGGATAATAGTGTTGCAAAAAGCAACACCATTGTCTTAATCATAGAACTAACCTTTATAGAATACATATGTTTCGTCTCCTCCAATTAATTCTGCCGGAGAAACCGGTTCCCAATTTCCTAAATTCATTCTATCAACAGCAATAACTCTACATATGCTCAATCACCGTTCTTATACCTCTTTAAATAACTTACTTATCGCTCTTGTCAACCTGAATAACATCACTCCGATTATTAATGCTTGGTTTATTTATATTAACGCTAAAAAATATAAGTTGTATCAATACCACTACAACAAATATTACTGCAAGTATCATCAAAAATTTTTTTATCTTATCACCCATTGAATACCTCCTGTTTCCGGGAATTTCATACTTACATTCTCAAATTTCGTTATATTAATTATTGATTTTCGATATATGTGCATTTTGTCGGTTTTCTCCGATATACCTATCCCTCTTTGAGCGACGTTTTGTTCTACTTGGCAGACTCTTTTCCAATATTTAGAATGTCCTCACCTATCATTCAATTGTAAAGGTAGTCCAGATATTTCTAATCCATTTATTTGGAATAGCTTCTCTTATAGAATATAACTTCTGAAAGCTTATTATTGTGCGTCCGTGACTTGCAAAATCAAAGCCTTTCCCGCTTGAGCTGATCTGTAATCATCTTTTGTGCTTATACCTTGTAAAATCGCTACATTAGACAAATTGGTTAAGCGAGATAAATCAAACTTATTTAACTTCGCCGTTCCGGCTCTATTAATTACAAATATAAGTGCTTCTCGACTTAATGACCTCTTAATAGCAATAGTATCAGAATCTAAGTAATATACAGACTGCGTCCCCTTTCTCCAAACTGAATGGTCGCTGCGTCCCTGATTATACGACTTAATCATTTGCATAAGTTCAGGTTGATTATCCAGCTTTTCCCACTCCATTCCTGCTCGACATCCGGGATCATTATCACCGGACATACCTAACTCATCACCATAATAAACCATCGGAGCACCCTCACAAGCATACAATAACGAAAAAGCATTCATGCACGCAATCATATCTCCTTTATGGACAGTAAGAACTCTGGCCGTATCATGACTTCCCAGCAAATTAAGCATTCCGTGATGATAACCATAAGGTATCCTCTGCTGCAGACGATTCAAACCGTCTGCCAATTCAACGGCATTAATTGACCTATCAGCTGTAAAAGAAAGGATTAAATTACGCAAAGTATAGTTCATCGTGCTATCACACATATCACCTTGCAACCATTCTGCCGGATCACGCCATTCTTCTGCAATAAGACATAATTCCGAATTTTCCTTTTTCACAAGAGCACAAAATTCTTGCCAAAATTCATGATAAATGAAATAAGGTACATCCAATCTCCAACCGTCAATTCCCTGATTTATCCAATAGCGAGCTACTTCAAAATGGTGTTCTCTAACTTTAGGGTTAAAAACATTCCATTTCGGTAAATACTCACAACCGGAACAAGTTTTATAATTCGGTTCCGGGAAAGATTTTACAGGAAAGTTTTTAATAGAAAAATAATTGACAAATTCCGATTTTTCCTCATTCTTAATGACATCTTGAAACATCCAATGGGTTTTGCCGCAATGATTAAGTACTGCATCCAAAACAACTTTAATTCCGCGCTTATGTGCTTCCTTAATAAAGTTTTGAAAGTCCTCTAAAGTTCCCAACAAAGGGTCAATTTTGAAATAATCTTCCGCATCATAGCGATGATTAGTTGCAGCTGCAAAAATCGGATTTACATACAAAGCATTAAATCCCATATCTGCCAAATAATCCAATTTACTTATTATACCGGGAAAATTACCGCCTAAAAAATTATCTCTTGTCGGTGCAGTCTGCCACGGTTCAAGCGGGCGACAGCTTTTTTGTTCTATCCGGGCAAAACGATCCGGAAAAATCTGATAAAAATTCGCATTATTTAACCAACTCGGTGTTTGCATATTCAATCCTCTAATCTTTCAATCCTGTATTGGCGATTCCTCGTACTAAAGCTCTTTGGAAAAACAGAAATACAATTATACTTGGTACTGTAGCTGTTATGGTTCCCGCCATCAAATAGTTCCACGAAGTTCCATAGCGACCGATAAAAGAAGTTAAGCCGATTTGAATTGTCCTTGTTTCATCAACATTTGTTACCAGCAAAGGCCAAAGGAAATCATTCCAGGCAAACAAAAAAGTAAAGATACCTAAGGTTGCAAATGCGGGAGAAGCCAATGGAGCTATAACTCTGAAGAAAATACCAAATCTACCGCAACCATCTATTCTGGCCGCTTCATCAAGCTCTTTCGGTATTGTAGCAAAATATTGTCGCAGTAACAGGATTCCAAACACATCGACCAATCGAGGTACAATCAATGCGGTCATGGAATCAATCCACCCCAATCTAGCTACAATTTCGTACGCCGGTATAACTATAACAAAGCCGGGAATCATCAATGCCGACAATAAAAGTACAAATATCGCTTTTTTCAGAGGAAATTCCAAGCGGGCAAAAGCATATGCAGCAAAGGAATCGAAAACCAAGTGCCCCAACACTATACCTACAGTCATAACTATTGAATTAAAATAATATTTGGCAAAAGGGGCTGATCTCCATGCTCTTAAATAATTTTCAAAATGCCATGACGTAGGAAAAATAGATGTATTTACGTATGTTTCCGCTCTTGTTTGTAATGAAGTCGTGATCATCCATAAAAAAGGTAAAACCACCAACAATGAACCCAAAATCAAAATAACATGCCTAAAAATATTATTAATTGTATTTCTTTTCATAGCTATCTGCCCTCAGCTCCTGTAAATTTCCATTGAATCCACGTAACAAACAACACTAACGCTAAAGTCATAAAGGCGATTGCTGTTCCGTAACCGAAATCACCCAATTTGAAAGCATCACGATACATCAGCATACCCAATACTTCCGTGCCTCCTCGAGGTCCTCCGCCGGTTAAAACATAGGCCAGATCAAAAGCTTGAAAACTCGTAACTAAGGCTTGAATTACAACAAAGAAAGTCATAGGCGCCAACAAAGGGAAAGTAACATCTTTCAATTTTTGGTAACCGTCGGCACCGTCAATAGAAGCTGCTTCATAAACACTTTTAGGCAACGCTTGTAAAGCGGTCAAATACAAAATAGCATTAAATCCTAAATTTTTCCAAACAGTTAATAACGTTAAAGCACCTAATGCCAACCAACGATTCTGTAACCAATCAGGTCCCTTAACACCTATAAGCGCCAACAATCCATTGATAAATCCGGACGGATCAAGCATATATTTCCAAACGATAGCTGCCGCCACTGACGAGGTAACTACCGGTAAAAAGTAAATACTGCGATATATACTTAATCCTCTAATGGGAGCATCAAGCAGAAGCGCTAATAATAAACCAGTGACTACACTGAAAATACAAACTCCTAAAGCATATATAATTGTCACCAACAAACTGTTCCAAAATTCCGGATCATGAAACAAGCGCACATAATTGGCAAAACCGATAAATGTTTTTGTCGGTGTAAAACCGTTCCAAGAAGTAAGTGATGTATATGCAGCGTTAAACACCGGATAAATCACAAAAACTCCAATTATCAGCAAAGCCGGGAACAAGAATACCGCTGCACAAAGCACCTGATCTTTTTTGTATTTTTTCCAATTACCGGATAAAAAACAATCGCTGCTCTTTTTATATATTTTTTCTGAAATTCGCTTCAGCGTAGTCACTTTAATCACCTTAACCTTTGTTAATTACATCATTAACAGCTTTTTCGGCGTTCTTAAGTGCATCATCAACACTAACTTCACCGGCAAAAGCTTTTTCAATCTGTTGGGCAAAAGCTAATGAAATTTTGGGATATAAAGGTGTATTCGGCCGAGTATGTGCTTCGCTCATTTGTTCAACGAACGGTAACAGACGCGGTTCTTTCTCTTTAACCCACTTTTGATATTCCTGACCTTTAGCAACAGTTTGTGTAACCGGCAACATACCTGTTTTTTGACACCATTGCATTACCTGTTTCGGTTCCAGGAACCAACTTAAGAATTGACCTGCTGCCTTGGCATTAGCTTCTGAATTATTAAATACAACAGCTTGTTCACCACCCAAATTCGTTGCAGCTTTACCATCTTTCGGATGCGGAGCTTTAGCAACACCGAAGTTAAAAGGAGGATCAGGTGCCCAAATGCCTACCATCCATGAACCTTCTTGAGCAGAGGCTCCTTTGCCTTTCTCAAATTCACCCCATTTAGCATAAGGACTTGTACCGCTCTTAATTAAATCCACCCAGAACTGCAAGGCTTTTTTACCTGCCGGTGTATTAAATGCCGCTTTCTTATTGTCCTTAGTCAAAAATTCTCCTCCGGCTTGCCAAAGATTTACTTGGAAATTCCAAGTTAAGCCTTCGCCGCTATCACCGGCTTGAGTAAACAAATCATATCCCGGTTTGCCGGTCTTTTCTGTTATCTGTTTAGCCATTTTCAGCAAATCTTCCCAAGTTTGCGGTGCTTTCTCCGGATCCAAGCCTGCCTGTTTGAACAAATCTTTATTGTACATATAAGCCAAGTTATTAGCTGTTACAGGAACTGAAACATTCTTACCGTTAATATGGCCATATTCTACTAATGCCGGGGTAATATCTTTCATTGTTTTTTCAGCAATCAGCTTACTTAAATCGGCTAAATTACCGAGCTGCTCAATTTGCGGGACCCAAACTAAATCACTGATAGCAATATCCGGTAAACTCTTAGATGAAGCTGAGGCTCTTAATTTGGTCATAAAATCAGAATTAGGTACGTTAGCTGTTTTGACTTGAATATTTTTATGCGAGGCATTGAATTCTTTCACCATAGCATCGAAATTATCCGCATTTGCCCCGTCCCAATAATGCCAAATAGTAACATTTACTACGCCATCTTTGGCATTATTGTCATTTTTTACTTCTTTTTTAGCCGACTCAGAACTTTTAGGCTCACTTTTCTTAGGTGTTTCTTTATTAGTTTTCTGGTTACATGCAACCATAGTAGATAATAAAGTTGTTGCGCACAAAAGTGCTAATGCTTTTTTCAGTTTCATATTATTCTCCTTGTTTGTAGTTTAATTATTTCAAGTGAAATTGATAAGAATCTACGTCGCACCTAATTCCATAATTTCGCCACCTTTCTGCCTTTATTTTTTGATTGTTATTTCGTTATTTTGACCGCCGACAGCCGTATATTCACAGCTTTGGGTCTCATCTTTATCATCAACTAATACTTTAAATTTGAACTTTTGCCCGTAAGGTATTCTTTCCATAGTAAATTCCCAAGTATTTGCATCAATATTTCTACAAGCTCTGCCTGCTTGCCAACTAAGTGGATAAGTATCTCCACGTAGAACTAAAGTCTGTCCGTATTGCAGGCGAGTATGAATTCTAATTGTCGTTAAATTGCGTTTTTCCGGTTCATATGCCGCCAAAGTTGAATTCAGTGCTAAAATTTTTGTTTCATGTTCCTTCAGCTCAACTTTTATTTGTTTACCTGTCATGCCTCCGGACTCAACTACAATTTTTTCTTCCGTATTCAACAAATTTGTCAATTTGCTGCCGATAGCTAAATTACTTTCCGCTCTTAGCGGTATAGTCCGAGAAACATTCCCCCATTTATTGTGAGATATTGTTATTGTTTCATCTGTCTTTTCCGAATTAATTCTGGCAAAGGCATAAACATCCGGATCAACCCACATTTCCAATTGCTTGCCGTCCTGCACAGCTGAATGGTCTTTTCTAATAGCATTCAATCTTTTAATGTGACGATATATCGTTGAATTCTCGGAAAAACTGCTCATATCTTTCCGATTATCTTTATTGGCAATTGGTATTTCACTGCCGTTACCGTTGCCATCATCAGCCTGTTCCGTGCCGTAATAAATAACCGGTACACCTCTTGATGTCATCAAAAAAGCTAAAGCTGCACGCAATCTCTGATAATCATCATTCGCCCAAGTTAAGAAACGAGCCCGATCGTGGTTATCAATAAAAGTTTCCAAGTGATTCGGATTTTTATATTTATAATCTTGAGCAAAAAGTTTAGCTAAAGCACGCATATCCGTATCCGCTGAAAAAGCTTCTCTTACTGTAAAAAAATAAGGAAAATCCAAAGCTCCCCACTGATAATTCTGATAATCGGCAACATAATCCACATCGCCGACAAAAATTTCACCAAAAGAAGGAACTCCCAAGGATTTTTCCAACTTTTGCAGCCAAGGTTTGGGGATGGATCTTGCAGCATCGACCCGAACCCCGTCAAATCCCATATCAATCCAATCTTTATAGGTATTAATTAAATAATCTGATACTGCCGGATTATTCTGGTCCAAATCGTCTAAACCGCCCAAGTCACAATTTTCTATCTCATCCTGAGTTTCCGTATTATCAAACCTACAGCCTCCCGCATGATGATAATAACTGGGATTATCCAACGGGTATGCGGGCTTATATTCTGATTGATAACGTGTAGCCTTATCATCCAAATAATCTGAAGTGTGATTAGGCACAATATCAAGTATCATTTTCAAATTTCTTTTATGCGCTTGCCTGATTAATTCCGCCAAATCTTCTTTTGAACCGAAATGTTCATTAGGAGTAGCAAAATCTTTTGTGAAATATCCATGATAACTTGCCTCTTTTTTATCTTTCGAAAGCGGTTCCTGCTTGGAAACAGGAGAAATCCAAATAGCCGTAACACCTAAATCGGCAATATAATCAAGCTTATTGCATAAACCTTTCCAATCACCGCCGTGGTAAAAGCCCAAATCGGCAGGATTATAATCACCATAGCCTAAATCATTATTAGTTTTATCACCATCATAAAATCTATCAACCAAAACTTGATAAATTACATCGCGACTATTTAATGTTTCGGCTCTGCTTTCGGTTAATGATCCGGCTATTAAAGCCAAACTAAAAAAAACAAGTAATACTTCCGATATTAATTTTTTCATGCTCTAACCTCCCTCACGTTGCAATCATACGTGTTCTATCAATTATTAAAGCGTGCTGATTTTATTTAGTCAATATGCACAAAACCTAACGGTAAAGCAAGCGTCTTTCTATTAAATACAGAATATTATTGCAAGCTTAAAGCATTTAGTGTTAACTTTTATTTACTTAAAAATACGCATTTTTCTACTTTTACTACAGTTAAGCAATGCTTTTTATAAAAATACATAAGAAGCTTTAGTAAACACACATTTACACTTTGAGAATTTCTCCGACAAAAAAAAAGCAATTTTCAAATTAATTGTTTCTCGCCGAGATCATTCGCCTTCTGCAAGCTTACTATTATGCGTCCGTGACTTGCAAAATCAAAGCCTTTCCCGCTTGACCGCTTGAGCTGATCTGCTCCGGCTTCAAAGTAAAAAAATCCCGCAACACTTTAACAGTGTTACGGGCAATGCAGCAGTATAGTTGTATAATCTCAATTACTTAATATACTGCGAATTTAAGCCTTCTTCTTCCAAATAGGTGCGGAAAGGCACGAGATTTTGCGCTTCATACTTGTCCTTATAAGCCTGAATTTCTGCGGCACTGTAAAGTTTTTCATCCAACTTCAAAGTCCCCGTCTCTACCGGTAAAGGACGATTTTGCGTAATTTTGCAGTCAACTACAACTGTCTTACCGTTTTTCACGGCAGCAACTGCTTCCTGCATAACAGCATCGATTTCTTCAATTCTTCTGACAGTATATCCTAAAGCGCCCTGAGCTTTACCCACAAGAGCGTAATCGACATCTATAAAGTCGGTACCGAACGTTGTTTTATTAGTATCCTCATACTTATTCTTGATGAATGCGTACTCGTTATTGGAAAAGACAATATTTATTACCGGCAAGTTGTAACGCACATTAGTCACAACATCAGGATAAGTCATAGAGAATGCGCCGTCACCCATCAAATTCCACACCTGCCGTTCAGGATAGGTATGTTTAGCGGCAATACCGCCGGGCAGAGCAATACCCATGGTAGCAAATAAGGGTGAGGTACGCCACATGTTTTTCGGAGTCATATGTAAGTGTCTGACTGATGTTTGGGTAGAATTACCGACATCAACTGAGAAAATAGCGTCTTCTTCGGCATACTTGTTAATTGCGTTATAAACTTGATAGAACTGCAAAGGACCGCTTGTTTTACCTTCCAACTTGTCCATATACTCGCGCCAATTCTGCACATTTTTCAAGTTGGCACGCCACCAGGCATTTTCTTCTACAGCCGGCATAAGCTGCAAAAAAGCTGTCAAAGCTTCACCCGCATCGCCTAAAATAGCCACATCGCAGGCATGACGTTTACCGAGCATAGCAGGATTATTATCTACCTGAATGAAATGTTTAATATTGCGGAAAGTTCTATCAGCTTCGGCAAAGGGGAAATTGCAGCCGATAAATAGTACTGTGTCGGCTTCTAAAATAGCTTCATTCGCCGGTTTCCAGCCGACTCGATAAGCTGAGCCTAAATGGGCCTTAAAATTCCATTCGATTGTCTCATAATTTTTACCGGTGGTAATTACCGGTGCTTTGATTTTTTCAGCTAAAGCCTGTACTTTATCTCCGTGGCCTACTGTACCGACACCAACGTAAATTACAGGACGTTTCGCCTGTTTCAGCAATTCTACGGCGTCAGAAACATCTTTTTCATCTAAAGGAGCTGATTTGTAAGCACGGTAATTATGACCGGAAGTATAGAACTCATCGATTCCTATTTCCTGATACCCGAAATCAGTCGGTACTTCGATAACCGCAACGCCGCGTTTGCTTATAGCCTGTCTGGCAGCCTCGTCCATTAATTTCGGCAATTGTTCGGCATAAGCTACCCGTTTGTTGAAGACGGCAATATGGTCGAACATCGGATTTTGGTTAAGCTCCTGGAAAGCGTCCAAATTAAGTTCACGATGCGGCCTTGAGCCTAAGATTGCTATTACCGGGGTATTATCCATAGCAGCGTCATATAAACCGTTAATTAAATGTGAAGCACCCGGTCCGCCGGAACCTACACAAACTGCCAACTTGCCTCGCCACTTACTTTGCATCACTGCCGCCATTGCGCCGACTTCTTCATGCTTGACCTGAATAAATTCGATTCTGTCTTTTTCCGCCTCCAAGGCGTCCATAAAAGAACTCAATGTACCTGAAGGTATTCCGTAAATTGTATCTACTCCCCAGCCTTCCAACACACGCAAAGCTGCTACGGCAATTTTGACATTTTCTTTTGCCATACCGATTCTCCTTGAATAAAATATTGTACCGACTAGTTAGTATGGAAATAATATATTATATTTTTTCTTTTTATGTCGCGGTTAAAATGATGCTAATCATTTTTTCGCACGCCTATATCGCCACAATAGACTCAAAGATGACTGCAAGCACAAAAATACCCTCCTCAGCAGTTTGATATGTACCCCTTTTACTGGACAAACCAGTGAAAGGG
>CABKML010000039.1 GCA_902373515.1 uncultured Eubacteriales bacterium
TGTAGGAATGATATTTCTCCTTAGGACGTTTGCCAAACAATCCTGCTTCATGCATTAGTCGTTGTACTCGTTTATGATTCATCCGGTATCCTCGATTTATAAGCTCTCTGTGAACTCTACGTACGCCATATCTGTGCTTGTGCTGTTCAAAAATTTCTGTGATTTCCGCTAATAATTCCTGATTGCGGTTAGCAACAACATCTGCCTTATTGATCTCGAAATAATAGGTTGATCTGGCCATTCTCATGGCAATTAAAAGATACTTTAATGGGTATCCTTTTTCACGGAGTTCTTTGATGATTGCTGCTTTTTCGCCTTGAGTCGTGCAGCTTCTTTTTCTTCTCTCAAGGCGATCTCTTTTTTTATTACTTCATTTTCAGCCTTGATATAAGCGTTCTCAGCCCTTAGTCGAATTAATTCCTCGTATTCTGATTCGTTTAGTTTTTTCGGCTCTCGAGTACCAATCTTTTGCATATCCGGATCCTTGGATTTACGACCTTTCGGTTTTGATATAAGACCATTATAGCCATAAATCTTATATTTTCTAACCCATTGATAAAGCATTCCTTCATTGATACCTGAGGTGAGTGCGACAGATTTATTAGATTCTCCAGATAGCACACGTGCAACTAACGCATATTTATCTTCGGGAGACCATACTTTATTCTGAGCTTTGTGTTTTAGTGCCTCAGGTCCACAAGATTCTTCGATACGTACCCATTTCCTGATTGTATGGCGAAATTCTTCACTACATATACCATCTGGGGTATCAGGATACAAGCCTTGATAATACATCTCAACACATCTTCTTTTAAACTCATAACTATAGCGCATAAAAATATCCTCCTTACTGGTTTGTCCAGTAAAGAGGGTACATATCATTAACCCCGGGCTTATTTGCGCTTTTTGCTTGAGCTTATTGCCTTAGCCGGCTTGTTCTGTTTCTGTTTTAATTAATTGCAGATCGATAAAATGGCGATAATGCTCGTGTTGCGCATATAATTCGTTGTGGGTACCGATGCCGCTGATTTTTCCCTCTTCCAAGAAAATAATCGTATCGGCGTATTTAACAGTCGAAAGACGGTGGGCAATAGAAATAATTGTTTTATCCGGCTTGAATTTAAGCAGTGTTTCAAAAATCAAGGTCTCCAATTCCGAGTCGACCGAAGCTGTAGACTCATCGAGTAAATAAATAGAAGCTTCTTTCAACAACGCTTTAGCGATCATTAAACGTTGCTTTTGACCGACGGATAAATTTTTGGCAGCTAAACCGAAATCGTAGCCTGCAATATTCTCTGTATTCAGATTTAATTCAGCAGCTAAGCCGACGGTGTTCAGTGTATCTATAAGCTGAGCGTCAGATATCTTATGCTCTTGCCCTAAATTAAGAAAATCAGATAGACTTGAGCCGATGATGCTATTTTCTTGTGGAACTAAGGCAATGTGTCGGCGGATGCTTTTTTTGCTGAAAGAATTTAATTCTTGGGCGTTAAGCAGGATTTTGCCGCTATCAGGTTCGTACAAACGAAGCAATAATTTGTATAATGTACTTTTGCCGGAACCTGATGGACCGACGACTGCAATTTTGCTGCCGATAGGAATTTCGCAGGATAAATTATTCAGGACTGCAGTGTGCTCGTAGGCGAAAGAAAGATTGCAAAAAGAGAGATTTTTTATTTCTGTTAATTCTTCCTTTCCCTCGTTAGTTGTTTCCGATTCCAAGGTTAAATATTTTTCCAGCTCGGCTTTATTGGTTTTCCATTTTGATTTAGCCATGAAAAAATTACTCGTATTAGCAATAGGATTAATAAGTTGTAATAAGTAGAGAAGAAATGAAATTAATACACCGATTGTTATTTCACCGCTTTGGACTCTTTTGCCGCCGTAGACGAAAATTAAGGAAACTATTATTAAAAATAATAAGAAAACCAGAGGATTGGCAATTGCATCCACGCCGCCGCTTTTAATTGCTATATTTTTCAGCTCTTTGTTTTCTTGATCAATATTTTCTTCTATTTGGCTTTCAGCATTTAAGGTCTTTATGTAAAGTATGTTCTGCAGGCAATTAATAATTTTTTCAGTATAAAGGGCGGAACTTTTCTGCAAATAATTGGATAATTTCCCTGAGAATGCGGACAAAGGCGTGACGATGATACCTAGTAACGGTAAAGAAATAAACATCACGGCAGATAATTTCCAATCTAAGGAAAAGAGGAAAATTATCGAGATAACAATGAGAAAGAGGCCGGAGATGAACTGCGGTATAACTTGGACATAGTGTTCATAGGTTTTGATGTTCGTGGTCAGGTGGCTGGGGACTTGTTCTATTTTGTTGTGATCGAAAAATGAGTAACAGCCTACTAATAAGTTGTGCATAATTTTCTGACGCAAATCATAGACGTTGGTCATGGTGATTTTGGCAAACATGAAGTAGCCCAAAGAGGAGAAAATTACCTGTCCTAAATAAGCTACAGCGAGGAGGAGATAGTTATTAAATCCGAAAAAGTGTAATTCCGTGTTGTCGATAATGCTCTTAACAATATAAGGTATAAATACTGATAGTAGTGTTGAGATTAAGAGAAGTCCCATTCCCACCGAAGAAAATGAACGGCGTTTAAACATAGTGTGTCCTCCGATAAATGCTTAGATTTTCTTAGGCAATATGAAATAGCCTGAAGCTATAAACATGCGCCGAAGAATAAATAATATGCTAAAACAATAGCATTTACAAAAAACGATGTCAAATTTGTTTAATATTAATAATCGTATACGAATTTATGTTCTAAATTGAACGGAAAAATTAAAAATGGCAGCGATAGATAAAAGTTTGATTATTTTCTCGCCCTGAATTTCTCTGCGTCAAGTGTTGCTCGATTAGGTTTGAACTTGTGTATAATTAAGAGAAATAAGCCGAGGAGAGGAATTATTTATGAGTATCAAGCAGAGCGAATTGAGTCAGCGCGGCCTGGAAGCCCTTTCTTTGCTTCGGGAGTTTGTTTTGCCCGGAGAAATAAGCGATTTCGTCGAGGGTTTCGGTAACGGCCATATTAATGATACTTATTGCCTTACAGTTACTGATGCAGCGCAAAGCAAACGTTATATTCTGCAGCGAATTAATCCTTATGTTTTTCCGCAGGCAGAGGCTGTTATGGAAAACATTGCCCTGATTTTACCGGCACTGAAGGCAGAAGCTGCTAAGGCGGGAGAAGATGTCGAGCGGCATACTTTAACGCCGATTTGCTGTCGGGACGGTAAAAATTATTATGTGGCGCAGGATAAAGCTGTTTGGCGCATGTATTTGTTTATCCGGGACAGCATTTCTTATGAAGTGATTGAATCGCCTGAGCAATTTCGGCAAGCGGGAGCTGCGTTCGGCAAGTTCCAAAGAGCTTTACATAAATTCCCGGCAGAACAGTTACACGAGACGATTGCCCGCTTCCATGATACACCGGCCAGGTATGAACAGTTGGCCTCAGCTTGCCAAGCTGATGTTAAGCAGCGTGTCGGGGAAGAAAAAGTCGGGGAATTGCTGCGACAAGCCGATCGTTATCGCTATGTTGCCGCTTATTTGATGCAAGGATGGCAGGATGGCAGTTTGCCGGTAAGAGTTACGCATAACGATACAAAGCTGAACAATATATTGTTTGATAAGCAGACGAAAGAACCGCTTTGTGTGGTGGATTTGGACACGGTTATGCCGGGTTTAATTGCATTCGACTTCGGTGATGCGATCAGAGCCGGAGCGGTAACGGCGGAAGAGGATGAAAAAGATTTAAGTAAGATGCATTTCGTCCCGGAGCTGTACTTTGCTTTCCTGGACGGATTTATGGAACAGTGCGGTGAATTTTTGACAGCCAAGGAAGTGGAATCTTTGGCGTATGGCGCCTTAATTTTGCCGTTGGAAACGGGGGTGCGCTTCCTGACTGATTATCTTAACGGTGATGTTTATTTCAAAACAGCTTATCCGGAACACAATTTGATTCGCGCGGCCAATCAGTTCAGGCTGGTATCAGAAATCGCCGAACAGTTGGTCCGATTACAGACAGAAACTGCGCGCCGCTACCAATATAAAAAATGAATAAAGAGAGAAAGAAATAATGGCTATTTTAGATTTACAAAAAGCTTTGGAGTTGGGACTGGTCTCAAACGGCAGTGTCTATATCAGCAGTATGCCGCAGGTCAGACAGGGCAAACGCAATGATTTTATGGTGGGTAAATTCGTTCGCGGTGCCAACAGTGTCGAATTTAAGATTTGGGAAGAGAGAACTTTCAAAACCGTGCTTAATCACGGTGTCGGTATTTATGACGTTGAAGTTGAAGGTTCGGAGTATAACGGCAGTTATCTGACAGTCAGACGCATTGCTTTCAGCTCCGATAAAACGGTCAAAGCCAGTGACTTTTTGGCCGCTTTGCCGGAAGAGCTGATTAACGATTTGCAGAAAAAAGCTTATACCCGGGTGCAGGAGGCCGGAGTCAGTGATAAAGCGATCGCTTTGTTGGAGGAACTTTTGCACGACCCGAGTCTGGAAGGACGGTTCTTTCTCGAGGGAGCGGCAGTCAGTCACCATGACAATCAGATTCGCGGTCTGGCCCACCATTCTTTCAAAATGTTGGAAATTTTAGGGACAATTCTCTCGCAACAGCCGGAATTGAAGGCCCAAGCGGATTTGCTGACTTTAGGGGTAGTTTTGCATGATGTCGGCAAGGTCTGGGAATATGATAATTTGAGCATGGGAGAATATTGGTACAGCAACCATCGGGCCAGAGGCTTGGAATTTTTGGCGGAGCAGAAAGCGAAGATTATTGCTGCTTACGATGAGAAATTTT
Organism: uncultured Eubacteriales bacterium; assembly: GCA_902373515.1. Lineage (GTDB taxonomy): Bacteria > Bacillota > Clostridia > Saccharofermentanales > Fastidiosipilaceae > Amygdalobacter > Amygdalobacter indicium. The sequence goes on from CABKML010000039.1 coordinate 4,828, forward strand.
ATCGGCAATTGCAAGCAATTATTATCGGTCATCACGGCGAGTACGGTGATCGGCCGACGACTGTCGCCTGCGCAATTGTGCATTATATTGATACTTTGGAAAGCCAGGTCACCGGCATGCTGGAAGATTTGCAGCGCTCGGTCGATAATAGAATATTCGTGAAAGATTGGGGCTATTTGGCCGGATTTTAGAAATAGGAGAAGTCTGACATGGTGGCATCCGGAAATAAAACCGGCAGGCGGGTGCTTATTACGGCAACCGTCATACTTATTGTTATTCATTTTGCGGCATTGACGACAATAATGTGCGCCAGAGTGGCGGCATTCGATACGCCGACTTATGATATGGGTTTGTTTACCCAAATGTTTCATTATATGTTACGTACCGGCAGAGCACTTACGACTTTGGAAAGAGATATGCTGCTGAGTCATTTTCAGGTGCATATGTCACCGATTTATTATCTTTATCTGCCGTTTTTTGCGCTGTTTCCTTCCGCCTATACTTTGCAAATTTTGCAGACGTTTACAGTTTTGCTGGCTCTTTACCCGCTAAGTCTTATTTTGCGGCGTTATACTTCTTTGAGTTTGCCGTGGCGGGCAGCTATTTATCTTATGTATGTTTTTGCTCCGGGGATTACCGGCAGCAGCTTTTATGACTTACATGAAAATTGTTTCCTGCCGCTTTGCCTTTTCTTTTTGCTGGAAGGGCAGTTGGCCAATTCAAAACGAAAAGTCTTTTTTTGGACCGTTTTAACACTTCTTATCAAAGAAGATGCTATGATTTACGTCTTTTTTATCGGAGCTTACAGTTTGTTCTGCCTTCAGGGTCGGAATTTCTCTCGCTGCAGCGGGAAACTGTCCGTGCGCATATATACGAGTGGGTGGCAAACACTGCGGCAGGAGTGGTGGCGGCTATTATTAAATGTAATATTACCTTTAGTCTATTTCAGTGCAGTTGTATATTATCTTAATCATTACGGTCAGGGTGCGATGGTTAATCGTTTCGATAATTTACTTTTACCGGGGCAACATGGGCTGGTGCAGGCGGCTTTTAATTTAATTCTGCATCCGTTCTTTATTATTGAGCAAATTTTTACATCGGCGAAAATACGTTATTTGACGGCAGTTTTGGCTGCCATGGCGTTTTTGCCTTTGTGGCAGTACCGTTTGGCTAATTATTGTCTGCTTTGTCCGTTTATTGTGATGAATCTTTTGAGTAACTATCAATACCAGCATAGCCTGGTTTTCCAATACAATTACGGTACCGGGGCCTTGCTGATTTATCTTACTGCCGTTTCGTTGGAAGCAATTTTATTGCACGGCCGGGACAGTTGGGACATAAGACGCACAATTTTATCGTTGCTTGTTTGCCTGGGCTTATTCAGCTCGTTTTTAACTACAAGCAGTTTGCTCAGACACCACGCAGCCTCGTGGTATGTTTATAATTCGGCGCGGGACAAATATCAAACCCTTGCCCGGACTTTAAGCTCTCTGCCGCGAGATAAGAAAATTTTGGCAGATACACTTTTGACTACCGCCCTGGCAGATGTCCCGGAACTTTATGACCTGGAATATCATCGCTCCGGGCTGCCTGATCGGACGATTGATTATGTCGTCGCTTTCAGGAACGGCGAAAATGAAACTGTTATCGCTTATAAAAAAGAGGGCTACATAGAAAACGATTACAGCAATCGTTATTTGATTGTTTTGCAGAAAAACGCATGAAAGCAGATGTGCTATACTTTGGAGAAATGAAAGCAGGAGGCAGATATGGCAGAATTGAAGCATTTAGAAATTGAGCCGAAGTGGCAAAAAAAATGGCAGGAGGCTGATTGCTTCCACGCTGTTACCGGCTCGAAAAAACCTAAATTTTATTGTTTAGTTGAATTTCCTTATCCGTCAGGTCAGGGTTTACATATAGGTCATCCTCGCCCGTACACGGGAATGGATGTTATCGCTCGCATGAAACGTTTGCAGGGGTATAACGTTCTGTATCCTATGGGCTTTGACTCTTTCGGTTTGCCGGCGGAGAACTATGCTATTAAAAATAAAGTACATCCGGCAGTTGTTACAGCTCAGAATATCAAACATTTTAAGGAACAGTTGCAGCGCTTGGGCCTGAGTTTCGATTGGGATCGGGAAATAAGAACAACTGATCCGGAATATTATAAATGGACGCAGTGGATTTTTATTCAAATGTTTAAGCACGGTCTGGCTTATAAAAAAGAAATGACGGTCAACTGGTGTACTTCCTGCAAGTGTGTCCTGGCTAATGAAGAGGTTGTCGGCGGTCATTGTGAACGTTGTCATGCTGAAGTTGTGCAGAAATTCAAATCGCAGTGGATGCTGCGGATTACGGCTTATGCCGATAAATTGCTGGCCGGCTTGGAAAATGTCGATTATATCCCGCAAGTTAAAATGCAGCAACGGAACTGGATCGGTCGGTCGGTCGGAGCTGAGATTGATTTTCAGGTCAAAATAGGTGCCGAAAAGGCTGCGGAAAAGAAGTTGATTACCGTTTTCACCACGCGCCCCGATACGGTTTTCGGTGTTTCATATGTCGTTCTGGCTCCGGAACATCCTTATGTAGCGGAATGGTTACAGGCCGGTTTGATCAAAAATGCTGAAGCGGTGCGCAATTATCAGGTAGAAGCGGGCAAAAAATCTGATTTTGAACGAACGGAATTGGCGAAAGAAAAGAGCGGCGTAGAACTGCAGGGAATACGGGCTGTTAATCCGGTTAACGGTCAGGAGATTCCAATTTATTTGTCGGATTATGTTTTAGCTACTTATGGTACGGGAGCCGTTATGGCTGTACCGGCACATGACAGCCGTGACTTTGAATTTGCCCGGAAATTCAATTTGCCTGTAAAACAGGTGATTGCGGCGGCAGCAGATCAAGCGACGGAGTTACCTTTTACTGATTACGCCGGCGTTTTGCTTAATTCAGATTTCTTGAACGGTTTAACGGTGACGGCTGCGAAAGAGAAAATTATCGATTATCTTGAAAAACAGGGATACGGCCGTAAAAAAGTCAATTATAAATTACGTGACTGGGTCTTTTCCAGACAACGTTATTGGGGCGAACCGATACCGGTAGTGAAGTGTGCCGTCTGCGGCTATGTTGCCTTACCTGAAAGCAGCTTGCCTTTACGTTTGCCGCAAGTAGAAAGCTATGAAACGACGGATAACGGTGAATCGCCGCTGGCCAATTTAAAAGATTGGGTGCAGACGACCTGTCCGCAGTGCCACGGACCGGCAGAAAGGGAGACTGATACGATGCCGCAATGGGCCGGATCTTCCTGGTATTTCCTCCGCTATCTCGACCCGCATAACGATCAGGCTTTTGCCGGCAAAGAAGCATTGGATTATTGGATGCCGGTTGATTGGTATAACGGCGGCATGGAACATACAACTTTGCATTTACTGTACAGTCGTTTCTGGTACTTATTCTTGCATGATATCGGGGCTGTTCCTACTTCCGAACCTTACAGCAAACGTACCGCCCACGGTATGATTTTGGGCGAAGACGGCGAAAAGATGAGTAAATCGCGCGGCAATGTAATTAATCCGGACGATATGATCGATCAGTTCGGAGCCGATACTTTGCGTTTGTACGAGATGTTTATCGGTGATTTTGAGAAAGTTGCCCCGTGGAATATAAGAGGCGTACGCGGTTGTCGCCGTTTCCTGGAACGCGTTTACAATTTGCCGGACTTCTTAGCCGCAGGTGAAAAGCTGCAACAGGATGAAGACGGTTACAGTAAAGACTTGCAGACTTTGATGCACCAGACAATCAACAAAGTTACAAACGATATTTTGCACCTGAAGCATAATACGGCGATAGCGCAATTGATGACTCTGATTAATGCGTTTTACGAACGTAAAGCCGTGACACGGGCGGAACTGAGGACTTTCTTACTGTTGCTGAACCCCTTTGCACCGCATATTACGGAAGAGATGTGGGAACAGGAACATTATTCCGATAAGATGTTGGTATATGCTTCCTGGCCGACTTATGATCCGGCTAAATGTGTGGAAAATGAAATCGAAATAGCCATTCAGGTTAACGGCAAGATGCGCGGGACGATAAAGGTGGAGCAAACGGCAGCCAAAGAAAGCATTCTGGCAGCGGCTAAACAGGAAAGTCGGGTGCAGGCACAACTTGCAGGCAAGGAAATTGTCAAGGAAATTTATGTGCCGAAGCGTCTGGTGAATTTCGTTGTACGTTAATTGATAGAAAGAAAAAGGTCGTTCGCTTGTGATATGTACCCTCTTTACTGGACAAACCAGTAAGGAGGATATTTTTATGCGCTATAGTTATGAGTTTAAAAGAAGATGTGTTGAGATGTATTATCAAGGCTTGTATCCTGATACCCCAGATGGTATATGTAGTGAAGAATTTCGCCATACAATCAGGAAATGGGTACGTATCGAAGAATCTTGTGGACCTGAGGCACTAAAACACAAAGCTCAGAATAAAGTATGGTCTCCCGAAGATAAATATGCGTTAGTTGCACGTGTGCTATCTGGAGAATCTAATAAATCTGTCGCACTCACCTCAGGTATCAATGAAGGAATGCTTTATCAATGGGTTAGAAAATATAAGATTTATGGCTATAATGGTCTTATATCAAAACCGAAAGGTCGTAAATCCAAGGATCCGGATATGCAAAAGATTGGTACTCGAGAGCCGAAAAAACTAAACGAATCAGAATACGAGGAATTAATTCGACTAAGGGCTGAGAACGCTTATATCAAGGCTGAAAATGAAGTAATAAAAAAAGAGATCGCCTTGAGAGAAGAAAAAGAAGCTGCACGACTCAAGGCGAAAAAGCAGCAATCATCAAAGAACTCCGTGAAAAAGGATACCCATTAAAGTATCTTTTAATTGCCATGAGAATGGCCAGATCAACCTATTATTTCGAGATCAATAAGGCAGATGTTGTTGCTAACCGCAATCAGGAATTATTAGCGGAAATCACAGAAATTTTTGAACAGCACAAGCACAGATATGGCGTACGTAGAGTTCACAGAGAGCTTATAAATCGAGGATACCGGATGAATCATAAACGAGTACAACGACTAATGCATGAAGCAGGATTGTTTGGCAAACGTCCTAAGGAGAAATATCATTCCTACA
>CABKML010000040.1 GCA_902373515.1 uncultured Eubacteriales bacterium
AGGACTTCAATTTCTCGATGTGTTTGAGTATATTTCAACATATTTTGAGTGGCAGTAAACCTATGCGTTATGCACAGTTGCGAGAATTTGATGTAGCTAACGGACCGGGAATTCGCTCGACTGTATTTGTTACCGGTTGTACCTTTGCTTGTCCCGGTTGCTTTAACGGAGCGTATCAGGATTTTAAATACGGTGAGCTTTGGACACCGGAAGTGACAGTTAAATTGGCCAAGTGGTTGCGCAACCCTTTTGTTTCCGGTTTGACTGTTTTGGGCGGTGAACCTATGCAGCAGGGCAAGGACTTGGCTGCTATTTTAAAGTTGCTGCGCAATCTTGTGGCCGAATCGGATGCGGAAAACAGCGGCAGGCAATTGAATATTTGGATATTTTCCGGTTATAAAATTGAGCAGTTACTGCAAAATCCGATTCAATTAAGCATCTTGGAACAATGTGATACTTTAGTTGACGGACTTTTTCAGATGGCGCAAAAAGACTTAATGCTGCGTTTTCGCGGCTCGGCCAACCAGCGGATTTTGGATGTTAAGAAAAGTCTCGCTTCTTTAAGAGAAGGTAACTTGCCGGTCTGGCAAAAAAACTTCGGTCCTTCGTGTGAACCGATACTGGCAAAATATAAAGAGTTTGTCCCTCCTGCTATAGAACAATAGTTAAATATGTTGTGATATTGTACTTTTTCCTGCTATTTGTGGTAGGATAAGCCAATATGAAGCTGTCACGATTGTAGGAGGTTTATTATGACAACATTCGATCAGCAGTTGAGTGCGCCTTTTAAGTCGCTCAACTTAAAATATCGCAAGCTTATGGGGCAAAAAAGACCGGAAGAGCTTGACTTAAAGGAAAGGAACAGACGTGAATGGAGCTGGATGCTTTATGACGTCGGCAATTCCGCTTTTTCCGTTGCTATAAGCAGCGCTGCGTTTCCGGCTTTTATCGGTATTATCGCCAGTACGGAAGCCCAGATGCAATTAGGCTGGTTTAATTCTTTAAGTTCTATAATTTTAGCGGTTTTAAGTCCGATTTTAGGAACTTTGGCTGAATTTAGAGGTTACAAGAAGAAAATGTTCAACTTCTTTGCCATTTTCGGTATTTTAACGACAATGTTGTTGGCATTTTTACCTACAAATATGTGGTTTACCATTTGTTTGGCTTATGTTTTAACCAATGTTTGTTATAACGGTTCGATTATTTTTTACGATGCTTTTTTGGTCGATTCCGTTGTCAAAGAAAGAATGGATAAGATTTCTTCCTACGGTTTTGCTTGGGGGTATATAACCAGTATCGTTCCTTTCGGCATATCGCTGGTCTTTATTTATTACTTGGGCATGGCCAATCCTTTGGGCTATCAGTTATGCTTTTTAATCACGGGTGCCTGGTGGTTGATTTTTACGTTACCGATGATTGTAGACGTGCAACAGGTTTATTGGTCACCTAAGCCGAAAAGCGGGGTTTTCATTTATTCTTTCCGTGAAATTGCCTCAACGTTTAAAGATATCAGAAAATATAAGTATGCGTTTGTTTTTTTGATAGCGTATTTCTTTTACATTGACGGAGTTGATACAATCATAAGAATGGTTGTGCCTTATGTTCAGAGTGTTTTGGGAAATGAAATCGTCGATACGGTGATCTTGTTGGTTATTCTTTTAGGCAGTCAGATTGTGGCTTTTCCTTTTGCTATATTGTACGGTTGGTTGACCAAGTTTTTTACGCCGATAAGATTGATTCAAGTAGCAATGATTCCATATCTTATTACAGTTTGCACAGCCGTATTTATGCAAAATATCTGGCATCTTTTGATTATGGCGGTCTTAATTTCTTCTTCTCAGGGAGGAATTCAAGCTCTCAGCCGTTCTTATTTTGCTCAGATTATTCCGCCGGAAAAAAATAATGAATTCTTCGGTTTTTATAATGTTTTCGGTCGCTTTGCAGCCATTATGGGTCCGGCTTTGATGTCGTTAATCGGTTGGTTGACAGGTATTCCGCGCTTAACAATTTTAGCTGTAGTACCTTTGTTTGTTATCGGCTTTATAATTACTTTATATTTGCCGAAAAATGCCACGGCTATTGATAAATAAAAAATAAAGCAGCCTGAATTCGGGCTGCTTTATTGTAGTGAGGATAAATTTATATGACTTCTGAAGAAAAAAGTTTGCTCGAGCAAAGCAATTTGCAAGTCGGCGCTTGTCCGCTTTCGGATTATTTCTTTGTTTATTCCGGAAAAGAACAGGCCTTAAAAGCCTGTATTAAGCAAAAACAGGAATTTACACGCGATTTGAGGTTGGATTCCGATCGCCTTGAAATTTTAGGCTGCATGGATCAACCTTCTGTCTGTTATCCTGATTTGGCAGCTTTACCGGATGATTTTGTGAAGTCGTATAATTTTCGCAAAAAAGCAGCAGCTTGCAAGTTAGAAAAGGTTTCTGAAATACCCTTTGATCCGCCGCATATTCCGGCGAATAATCCTGTTGCTTTGTTTCATAAATATTTTACCGCCCAGGATTTGCATTATGAATATCACATGCAGCTGAGTATGCAGGCGGCTGCTTTTTATATTTGGCTTAACGGTACGTTTATCGGTTTCAGTCAGGTAACGGGTAGAGATAATGAATTTTTGCTCTCACCGCATGTTATAAAAGGCATCAATCATTTGACAATTTTAGCGACAGCGGAAGCTTTCAGTTCTTATTTGCATATTAATTCTGTCCGTGATTTACGCATTAATGATTTAGTCCTGGTTAAACGGCCTCAGGCTGCCGTTACCGATGTGATGGTAGAAACTGAATTGATAGGTGAGAACAGAGGGAAAATAAATGTAAAAATTACGCCGTCGCCGACTGCAGCTGATGCCATAGAGGCCGCTTCAGATTTTTATTTGCTGGATGATTCGGGGCAGGAAATTCAGCTAACTCATGTAGTTGGAGCAAACGGTTCAAATACCTTTGAAATTGCAAATGTTGCAGCCTGGTCGTGGGAGTCGCCGCGATTGTATTACTTTTTAATTGATATGGAAGAGGAATGCCTGCTTTTTCCTTTGAATTTTCAGAAAATTACCGCTGTTGACGGGATTGTCGAACATGAAGGTCAGGCATTGAAAGTCTGGGCGGTAAATAGTGAAATTTTATTATGTCCGCCCGATCTTCCACTTTCCAATAATCCTAAAGTCAATTTACAGACACAAAGGCAGTATGTTTATCACTATTTGCAGAATTTGCATAAAAATAATTTTAACAGTATCAGCAGTAGGGTGATGTATAATCAGATGTTCCGGAATTTATGCTTAAAAAGCGGTATTCGGCAGGTGCGTAATTTAGTCTATACAGCAGATTGGCAAAAAAATTCAGCTTCCCCGATTGCTGCCCGGAAAACAGCCGCTTATCTTGATTTACCGGAATTGAAGCAGGCAATTATGCAAGTTTTGACATTGGAAGTTGCATACAAACAGAATAATATTCTACTTTATTTATTGGATTATGAATATTGGTTACAACTAAAAAACTCTTTGCCCGAAGCAGCTGATAAATTATCTAAAAACAGTCTTATTGCTCTGACGGCACCATGCAGCGGTGAAGAGGGTGAAATAAATGTTGCTCTTAAATGCTTATTCAATTCTGCACTGCAGGAACGTTTACTCGATGAAAAAGTTTTACCGCTCGAAACGCCATATTATCTTGCTTCATTTGCAGATAAGCTGGGAGAAGAAGAAATTGCAGTTAATGAGGTTCTGAATGAATTAACGACAGACAGTCGTTGCTTGGGTGCGGCTGTTAATGATTTTGCTCTGCCGGGAAAGAATATAGTTGATTTTAACGAGATAACAGGTATGCGCTATACACTTTGCCCTCTGACTGTTCGGGTAATCAGGTCGAATAACGCGGAATGTTGTATTTATATTTACAATAATTTTGCCCATGCCTGTACCCAAAAGCGCTACAGTTTGCGTTATGAACTGACCGGTGACGGTAAAATTTTGCAAAAGGCGGAAATCTTCCCTTTGGAAATTACAAGCGATCAAATGACAAAAATAAATGTGCCCGGGCAATCATTGGAAGCCTTAAAGGAACAATATTCTACTTTGACACTTAATTGTTTTATTGGCTGCAGTGAAGACGGTCGTCATGAAAATTTGCATAAAAGCGGTTTACAGCAATTTATTTGGCAAAAGGATATTAACGAAAATTTGTTGAATGAAATTTGTGAAGCGGAAGATGTTTTACCTTTGGAAACGGAATTGGAGAAGGACGAAAAAATTAGACCGGCGGAGAGAAATATTTTAATTTTTGCTGACGGTGAGCACTATTTAATTCAGGGAAGTAATATAGACGGGCAGATGTATAAATATATTTACAGCTGTAAGCAGGCGATTTTTACATCTATGATTTATGATAATTGTCCTTTTTTAAGTCAAGCAGGAGAATACAGCTTAAAAACTTCATTCCTACCTGCCGGTAAATTAGCTGAAGCTTGGGAAAAATGGTCCTATGACAGTTTACAAATGAAGGTTTATAAAACCGAAGCCGGTTATCTGGATGAGTTGTCGCCGGAGGAAATGGGAACTAATTTAGCAGGTCTGGAAGGTGTTTATGTGAAAAGCTTTTTAACTTTATCCGGACCGGATTTGCCTGTACCGTTCACCTTTGAAAGCAGATGGATAATTTTGGCCTCGGGTCGAATCTGTTGGAAAATTATCGCTACGAAACATACTGAAGAAAGCAGAAATTTTTCCGTCCCTCTGCCGCCGCCGACAGCCTGTATCGGGGTAAAGTTCTATTTGCCTGCAAGTTTCAATGAGTGTCGTTATTATGCTTACGGGCCGCAAAACAGTTATTGCAATAAATTACGACATACATATATGTCCTTATTTACCCACACTTTAAGCGAAAAGCAAATTCATTACGGTACGCAGGCATTAGCAGTCAATGCTGCCGACGGTAATCAATTTATTATTTGGAAAAACAGTGAAGAAAATGCTTTTTCTTTTATCTGTTCACAGGAAACTGCCGGAACGGCGTTGACAATAATTTATAAATTGAATACGCAAGCTGTATGTTATAACAGTGATGCGCAATATTCCAATTTTTTAGAAGATAATTATACTTTCAAGTGTAATATTTTACCTAAACCGTACAATTTGAATTATTAAGGAAGTGCCGGATGCATTTATCTGCAGAAGAATTTAAGAAGCAACGTTTATTTTTAGCACCGATGGCCGGTTACAGCAATTTACCGTTCCGACGTTTGTGTCACAGAGGAGGTGTTGATTTCAACACGACCGAACTGGTTAGCGCCCGCGGTATTGTATATAACGGTTTGGAACCTTCTTTACGCTATTTGTTAATTGACGAGGACACGGAAGGACCGGCAGCTATTCAGTTGTTCGGCTATGATGCGGACGATTTTTATATAGCTGTGCAAAAAATATTGGATAATCCTACATTGAGTCGCTGCAGTGCTATAGATATAAACATGGGTTGTCCTGTAAAAAAAGTTTGTCAAACCGGAGCGGGATCCGCTTTGATGCAAAAGCCGGAGCAGGCGGTGAAAATCGTACGGAAATTACAGCCATTATGTGCCGGTGCCGGTAAGTATTTGACTTGCAAGTTTCGCAAAGGATATCTGCAGGAAGAAAATACGGCGGCTGAATTCGCTTTAGCTTTAGCTGAAGCCGGTGTCGACAGAATATGTATTCATGCCAGAACGGCCAAGCAAATGTATGCCGGTAAAGCTGATTGGGCAGTATTTGCAACTGTCAAAAACAAATTGCTGACACACGGATTTGGCGCTTTGCCGTTAATTGCCAACGGTGATATAAAATCGGCGGCAGATTGTCGCACAATTCAGGATATGGCGGAAGTTTCGGGATTTATGATCGGTCGAGCTGCTTGTGGCAATCCTTATATATTTGCCGAGATTAAAAATCCGGAATTTAAAGTTACAGCCGAACGTAAAATTGATGATTTGCAAACGTGTTATCTGGAGATGACGGAAATGCTGGGAGAAATTACTGCCGGGAAGGAATTCCGCAGTATGATTATGCCTTGGATTAAAGGGTATGCTCATTCTACCGCATATCGGCAATTATGCGGTAAACTTACTTATAAAAGCGAATGGTTGAACTTTTTCCCGACATTACTTGAGCTGTTTATTTAGTATAATTGTAATTATCATGAAGTTCTTGCTTTAGACTGAGCTCTAATGAAAGACTGTGATATAATTATTAACTAAAAGCGGTTCTTTCAGGAGGTCATTTATGGCGCAATATAAAAAAGTTAAAGGAACATTGGATTTGCTGCCCCAGACTTGTTGCGAATGGGAAGAAATTGAAAAGATTTTTGCGCGTGTTTGTCGTTCTTTTGCTTACGGAGAGATTAGAATTCCGACGTTTGAATATACTGAAGTTTTTAATCGCGGAGTAGGTGAAACCAGTGATATTGTCCAAAAGGAAATGTATACTTTTGAAGACCGCGGCGGAAGATCAATTACCTTGAGACCGGAGGGGACAGCCGGAGTAGTCAGAGCTTTTGTAGAAAACGGTTTGTTCAATGAGACTTTACCGCAAAGACTATTTTATGAGATTTCAGCTTTTAGAGCTGAAAATGTCCAAAAAGGTCGCTATCGTGAGTTCCATCAATTGGGAGTAGAATGCTTAGGCAGTCAATCGCCGATGACGGATGTAGAAATTATTTCTCTTGTACAATTGTTTTTTCAACAAGTCGGCTTAAAAAATTATGAAATAAGACTTAATTCCTTAGGTTCAATTGCCGGGAGAAAGGCGTATTATCAGGCTTTGTTGGCATATTTAACACCGCATACGGATGAATTATGCAGCGATTGTCGACAAAGAATGGCGAAAAATCCGTTGCGTGTTTTGGATTGTAAAGTTCCTCAATGTAAAGCTGTTGTACTCGGTGCACCTAAAATAACGGATTGTTTGTTACCGGAAGATCAACAACGTTTTCAAACCGTCTTGCGGGGTCTGGATAATTTGTCTATTAAGTATACGGTAGATCCTAAAATTGTAAGAGGATTGGATTATTACTGTCATACGGTTTTTGAGTTTGTGCTGAACGATGTAGAGGCAGGTCAGGCTGCTACTATTTGTGGCGGCGGACGTTATGACGGACTGGTAACTTTGCTCGGCGGACCGGATTTGCCGGGAATGGGATTTTCTATCGGCTTGGAACGCCTGCATTCAGCTTTACAGGAGCAAAAACGTGCTTATGCTTTACGCAGACCTGATTTGTTTATTGTGGCTCAAAGTGAGACTGAACGGCAAGTTGCGGCAGGAATTGTTTGGCATTTGCGTAGACTCGGAATTACGGCCGAGCAGGATGTCGAAGGTCGTTCTTTCAAAGCACAAATGAAATATATGAATAAACATAATTTCCGCTATTGTCTGGTTTTGGGTGAAAATGAGCTTAACAGCAAAGTTGTTAAGTTGAAAGACCTTGATAGCGGTGCTGAACTCAATGAACAATTTAATCTGGATGATTTAACTGATTTAAACAAAGCTATTTCGTTGAATACGACCTGGAAAATAGAGGAGGAATAAAATGAGTAGTAATATTAAGGGTATGCAACGTACATGTTATGTCGCAGAATTGGATAAATTGCTTGTAGGTAATACGTATACACTTATGGGCTGGTGCCAAAAACAGCGTAATTTAGGCGGCTTAATTTTTATTACTTTGAGAGATCGCAGTGGCCTTCTGCAATTAGTGACTGATGATACTTGTTCGCCTGAAGTCAGAGAAACAGCAGCAAAAGTGCGGAGTGAAGACGTTTTAGCGGTCAAGGGCATTTTACGCCTTCGTTCCAATCCGAATAACGAGATGCCGACAGGTAAGTTGGAACTTTTGTTACAGGAAATCAGAATTGTGGCGGAAGCGGAAACTACGCCTTTTTATATTGAAGATGATGTCCAAGTGAAAGATTCTCTAAAATTACAATATCGCTATTTGGATTTGCGTCGTCCGGCTTTACAAAAAATTATTATGTTGCGTTCGAAGCTGACGCAGTTAACCAATCGCTTCTTTGAAGAAGAGGGATTCATTAATTTGGAGACACCGATTTTGGGCAAGTCGACGCCTGAAGGTGCCAGAGATTACCTGGTCCCGAGTCGTATTTTCCCGGGCGAGTTTTTTGCTTTACCGCAGTCACCGCAATTATTCAAGCAACTTTTGATGGTCGCAGGATTTGATAAATATATTCAAATAGCTCGCTGCTTCCGCGATGAAGATTTGCGTGCCGATCGGCAACCTGAATTTACCCAGATTGATATGGAAATGAGCTTTGTTGATGAAGATGACGTTATGCAGGTGGCAGAACACTTTATTCAAAGAGTTTTCAAAGAATTGAAGAATGTAGATATTAAGTTGCCGTTAAGACGGATGGATTATAAAGAGGCTATGGAAAAGTACGGTTCCGATAAGCCGGATTTACGCTTCGGTTTGGAATTACAGGACATTTCAGATTTAGCTGCTACTTTGGATTTCACGGTTTTCAAAAATGCTTTATCTGCACCTCAGGGAGCTGTTAAAGCAATCAAATTACCGCATGCTGCAGATTTGACACGCAAGCAGTTGGATAAGTTGGCCGAGTTGGTCAAAACTTATCGGGCGGACGGATTGCTGTGGCTTTTAGGTTCCGGCGAGAGAAGTTCTTTTACCAAATT
>CABKML010000041.1 GCA_902373515.1 uncultured Eubacteriales bacterium
TTTATCCACTACTTTTACTATATTATATGAAAAATAGAATATTATTTCTATACTAATACTTTATCTTAGGGGGGTAATCCTCTCTAGGCTGTTTTTTATGCTCAAAAATCAAGCTATTAAGCCAATCTTAAACTTTTTAACGCTAGCTTTTCCTATCGTTAAAAAGTGCACCCAGTATCCATAGTGTGCACTCAAAAAAGTGTAGATATACTAGGAGTTCTCTCAATCCTTGTCGAGAGTGTCGTATTGATGTCAAAGGTGGATTAGCAGCTGTTGTTGCGCACTTGGATTTTGTACGTTCTCTGTTAGTTTTGTATAAATTTCTTTTGAAACAGCTATTTTCACATAATTATGTGCGCGTGTGCCAAGAAAATGCCATGTTACGATTCGTAACGCTTGTGTTCTCGTTCGTTCCTTTTCTATTCATATGTTGCTCGTTAGCATGTAATTACGCAGTGCGATTATTAATTGCATTACGAGCAAAACAAATAATCGTTAAGAACAAAAACTCATAGCCAATGAAAGGAGTTATACGATGTTGTTAGGAGAAAAAATTAGAAATGCGCGCGTGGAAGCGGGTTTAACTCAGGAAGAACTTGCTGAAATGATTATGGTTTCGCGTGCTGCGATAGCGAAGTGGGAAGGCGGTCGCGGTCTGCCGGATGTTGCAAATTTGAAGGTGATTGCGGATGCGCTGGGTGTTACTGTCGACTATTTGTTGGATAAAGACAATGCTATTGATTTGTCAATCATTAAGAAGCCGATTGATGTAGCGAAGTATGGTCTTAATGCAAAATTGGGTGTTCGTAAGAAAATCAAGATAAAGGAACAAATTATTCGCGATGAATATGCAGACGCTGAAATTATTATGCTCACGGTGACGAAGTTTATTCCAAATTCGTCTGAAAAGTTTATGGATAATTTTATCGGGTTTATTACTACTTTGTTCGGTGGTATTCCTTTGTTTGATACGTTTGCATTCGGTAAAGCGGTAGAGAGTATTGGCAGTGAACAGTATTACTTGGTGAATAAAAAAGAAAAGCAATTTTTTGTGCTGATAACGGATGAGCATATTATTAGCAGAATGATGCGAGTAAAGTTCACTGATAAGAAGATGTGTATTGGGGATAAGGAATTTACGCAAGTAGGTAAGTTGCGTGATAAGTAAGAACCGGTAGTTTGCCGGGAATTGGTCAGAAGAATGTGGTTTTCGGTTTTGATTTCCGCATTCTCCTGATTTTTATTTTCCGGGTTTTGTACATGCTTTTAGTATTTTTACATGACAGTTGATCATAAGAAATGAAATTCAATTTTTGCATACATATAAAAATGCATTTTCTTTGCATCCGGCCAGTCTACTGAAATTTTTTGACGTATGCGTCAAAAAATTTCATTGGCACCAAACCATGATTTTGACCATATAAAACGTTACATTGGGCGTTTAGAAAGATATGTCACATATTGTCGAATTTCCATTATTTGTTGTTGATAATATTTTCGATGTTTCTGCCTGCATAAAAGATACGAACAACCGTCACGCTACATTTATCTTCATCTACGAGGTAAAAAGCTGTGTAGTTATCTATGGGAACCCTGCGTATTCCCATAGAATGCCATGGCTCCCACTCTACAAGCGGATGGCGCATAGGCATAGTGTTAAGAGAACGGATAGTTTTTCTAATGCGACTCACCTGTTTTTCAGCTGTTTTAGGAACTTGCAAAGTAAAGCGGATATACTCGTATAATTCGCTAAGATCAAGGAACGCTTGCGGAGAATAGATTATGTTATAAGTTGTACTCATGCACCATATTCCTTTGCAAAGAACTGATCTACTTCATCTGCACTATAAGATTTGCCGGATCTTAGAGAGTCTAAGCCTTTCTGCAATTCCTTATCCAACTCATCTCTTGTTAAGTTGCCTAAAGCAGTAGGTTTATTTACCGGCAGGCGAAGTTCAAAGGGCATGCCTTTTTGTAAAACGATTTGACTATAAAGCATTTGAATCGCAGAAGACGGTGTTATGCCAAGCCGGTTCAAAATGTTTTCAGCATTTTCTTTAAGTGTGGTGTCGATTCGTGCATATACAACATTGGTATTTGCCATGATATTCACACTCCTTTCTGTCTTCATTTTACAAGTGATAGCAAGCAATTGCAAGCCGATGAAAGCAATATATTTATTTCAGCGAGATAATCCATCTCAAACCTTTTAATGCTAGCTTTTCTATCGTTAAAAAGCGCACCCAGTATCCATAGTGTGCACTCAAAAAAGTGTAGCTATACTAGGAGTTCTCTCAATCCACATAGAGAGTGTCGTATTGATGTCAAAGGTGGATTAGGTGGATGTATTTTAAGCTTCCGACTTTGCTACATATTAAATAAATCAGGAAGTTGCTTGAAGTTTAAGCATATAACCTAATCCTCGGCATTGAGGGCTTTGAGCAGCTCATCTGTAGTGTTATAGGATGTTGCTTGAATTTTACCTGACATGATATCGCGTGCTTCTTGCATCGCGGCCAGTGTTTCAGCATTAAACTTCGGAACTTCTACTTTAAAAGGAAGACCGCCGTGTAAAATGCACTGGCGTAAGAAGATGTTTACGGCACTTGACATATCGATGCCGAGTTCGCTAAACAGTTCATTTGCTTCTGCTTTGATACAGTTGGTATACATTGTCAAGCAACAAAATTTGTCAAGTTCCTCATAGACTTTTTTGTTCTTTTTGATGAACATGTCGGATAAAACTGCCATTTCATCAGTTATAACTTATAAATTATAGATTTTTGCATTAAATATCACTTATAAGTGTGATAAACTGTGGTTAGTTAAGCAATTAAGGTGAAGTTTTATGATTAAACGCGAACTGTATATGAGTCGTATTCGTCCATTTATTGGAACTGATTTGATTAAGGTCATGACCGGTATCCGCCGATGCGGAAAGTCGGTTATGCTGAAACTGATTCAGCAGGAGCTTACAGAAACCGGTATTAGTTCGACGCAGTTTATTTCAATCAACTTTGAAGATATGTGCTATTCCCATCTTCTAAGCGCTCAGGCATTGAATGACGAGATTGTCAAACGGGCAAAAGAGATTGGCGGCAAGGTTTATCTTTTTTTCGATGAGATTCAGGAGGTTAAAGACTGGGAAAAGTGCATCAATTCTCTACGTGTTTCTCTGGATTGTGATATTTACATTACCGGATCGAATGCAAAGTTGCTATCCGGCGAGCTTGCGACTTATTTGGGCGGTAGATATGTGGAGTTTGTGCTATATCCTTTCTCCTTCGGGGAGTTTATAGAGCTGTATCGTTCGGTCAAGCCCGATGCGTCAAATCAGCAGTGTTTTCAAGAATACTTGCTTGCCGGCGGCATGCCTTATCTTGCAAATCTACATTATGCAGATGCGCCGTCTAAGCAGTATCTTCATGATTTGTTTAATTCGGTTCAGCTTAAGGATATTGTGAAACGTAATAAAATTCGTGATGTTGATTTGCTTGAACGAATCATTGCTTACGTGATTGCTAATGTTGGAACGACTTTTTCTGCAACGTCTCTTGCCAAGTTTTTGAAAAACGAGCATCGGACTGTCGCTCCGGAAACAATCCTGAATTATATAAAATACTGCTGCGACGCGTACTTATTCTATCAGGTGAAAAGAGAGGATTTGCAAGGCAAGCAAGTGCTTTCTTCTAATGAAAAATATTATATTGCTGATCATGGTATCCGCGAGGCTATCTTCGGCGGCAATATGCGAGATATTAATCTCACTTTGGAGAATATCGTATATTTGGAATTGCTTCGCCGTGGTTATGAAGTGACTGTTGGCAGAATGGGTGACAAGGAAATTGATTTTGTATGCAGCCGGCGCGGTGAAAAGTTGTATGTTCAGGTCACTTATTTGCTGGCTTCAGAGGAAACGGTGAGCCGCGAGTTTGGAGTGTATGACGCTATTCGCGATAATTTCCCGAAATATGTTGTTTCTCTCGATGAGTTTGATATGAGCCGAAATGGCATTAAGCACAGAAACATTCGTGATTTTCTTTTATCTGATAAGTGGAACTGAAAAAGTCCGGTTCCGGTTGTGGATATCGGTTAGTCGTTGATTTCCCTTTTAGCCATACGCTTTCTTAAAGTCTTCCATAACAGCCGGTGTTTCAGCATTAAACTTCGGGACTTCTACTTTAAAAGGAAGACCGCCGTGTAAAATGCACTGGCGTCCTTTAGCGAAATTGACCTGCTCCCCTTGCCAACTCACCCCTATGCATATTGAACTAATTACAAAAACGACGCACCGTCAGCAAAGAACATGTTACAATGAAACGCAGGGACAGAATTATGAAAATAAGTAAACACACAGCACAATTAATCGTTGACGAATTACGGGAAGTAATCAACGAACATATCAATTTTATCAGCACAGACGGAATCATCATCTATTCCACCGATACCAAGCGCATCGCCACCTTTCATCAGGCGGGCCTACTCTGCGTCAAAGAAAACCGCACCGTCGCCGTCACGAATGATGACGAATACGCCGGCTCCAAAAAAGGAATCAACATGCCTTTGACTTTTAACGGCGAAATCATCGCGGCCATCGGCATAACGGGAGAAATTACCGTAGTCAACAAATACGGCGCCATCATCAAAAAAATGACCGAAATCCTGCTGAAAGAAACTTATGCCCAAAAAATTCTGAAGCAAAAGCGGGAACGCGTGAAATATTACCTGGAAAATCTAATCAGCAAAAGTGAACACGATTTGGCCGACAGCACCCGCCTCACGGGGCAAGCGATCCCCGAAGGCAATCCTTCCATCTACGACAAATTCATCTGTATCGGCAAAATCGGCAGCGGCGACATCGCAATCGAACAAATTGACAAGCTCTATGAAATCTTAGAGAACAACTTGGAAGCAAGCTGCCTTTTTTCCGTCTTCTTCAACGAAATAATTATTTACAGCTATCAGAATACTTCCGCAACTTTATCGGCACTTTTAAATAGCTGTTGTGCGGAAATTGCGGACAAAATCGGCTACGCTTTCAGTTTCGGCGTCAGCGAAAAATTCAGCGATCTGCAGACAGCCGGCAGAATGTACAAGGAAGCTGAGATTGCTTGGCGCTGGGGACATTTGGCGCAATTGGACAGTAATATTTTCCATTATCGGCATTTTGATATTGAGCTGTTGTTAAGCTCCGTGCCGGAAGAGACTTTGAAGCAGTACAAAAAAATTATTCTCGGCCGCCTGGCTGATAAGTCGGAATACGATTTCTACGCTAATTTGTTGAAAATTTATGTGCAATGCAACTGTTCCCTCTCTGCTTGCGCCGAAAAGCTCTTTATTCACAAAAACACGGTGCAGTATCGTCTGACCAAGTTGCATCAGCTGACGGGCTTCAATCCGCAAAATATCATGGATTTGATTAAGCTCTATCTGGCTTTCGCTATTAATATTTGAACAAGCACATCGCCGCTCATATACGGCACTGCACGCGGCACCCGGATTTTGCCTTTTTTAGAGGCGCTTTTTGGGGAGGCGCTTGGAGAGGCCGCTTGTGGAGCGTCTTTCGGGTGACTTTTTGGAGCATCTTTAGGAGCCGTCTGGTGGTGCTTTGGCCCGCCTTGAGGAGCCCGTCTTTTAAGCGCTTTTATCAGGCGCCCTTCTTAGGCATCTTCCTTAGGCGACTGCGCAATTTTACCTTCCCAATAGCATTTCAAAACCGCCGTCAAAATAATAATCACATAACCGATTAAACTGTACGTATCCGGAATTTCCTGCAGAAAAATGAAGCCCAACAAAGCCGCAAAAATCACCTGACTGTAATCGAAAACGGAAATCTCTTTCGCCGGCGCATATGTATAAGCCTTAGTCACAAAGACTTGACCGATAACCGCACAAAAGCCGGCCAGCAGCAAATTCGCCGTCTGCGGCCAAGTCATCGGCTGATAGTGACAAACAACAGCCGGAGAAATTGCCAGCACCGAGAACAAAGAAAAGCTGAAAATAATCAACGGGCCCGGCACGCCGCCGACGCCCAACTTGCGCACCAAAGTATAAGCGGAGCCTGCGCAAAAGCCACCGAACAGTCCTACCATCGCCGGCAAACTCACAAGCCCGGCTGACGGCTTAACCACAAAAACAGCTCCGAGCAAAGCCACAAAAATACTCAATACGGCAATTTTATTCGGCTTTTCGTGCAACCAGATTACCGACATCAGAATGGCGAAAAAAGGCGACATTTTCTGCAAAATGCTGGCATCGCCCAAGTACAGGTTCTGGATAGCCCAGAAATTCGCAACAAAACCGATGGTGCCGAAAGTGCAGCGCCAGAACATCGTCCAACGATTTTTCGGTGCCAAATAAAACTTTTCCCGGCTCCTAAGCAGCAGCAAAAAGGAAACTATCATCGTGATTAAGTTCCGAAATACCGCTTTTTGCAGTACCGGTACGTCCCCTGCCTGTTTGACAAAAAATGCCATGGTCGCAAAGCCGAAAGCGGATATTATGATTGCTGCTATGCCTTTGCTGTAAGATTTGGTTAAATTATTTTTCTCCTGCATAAATTTCTCTCATTCTCTCGTTGTCTTCTAATTATAGTTGTTTTCTCGCAAGCGTGCCGAACTTTTGCTAAACCTTCCGTCATATTTTGTGAGGAAAACAGTTTTTCCCGCAAACGTGTCTGAACTTTGAGTGGTTGGGCACGGCGGCGGGGCGGAGCGGAAGCGCAGGAATGAGCGGAGTTTATCTGCTATTCGAAGCGAGTTTGCCAATTTTTGTCAGCTTGCGCCTCGAAACACAATTTAATTTGCTCAACGCACGTTTTGTTGACGCTTAAAGGCGGCAAGTTATCGAGGCTGAAATAGTCAGTGGCGATTGTCTCGCTGTTAGCTTGGAAATGGCCGCCCGTTTTGTGGCAGAGAAAGAAAACTTTCAGCACGCCGTAAGGGAATATTTTGCTGCTGTGCTTTTGCAAGTCTTGCAAAGCTATCACTTTTTCTACTGTCACGTCTATCCCCGCTTCTTCTTTGGCCTCTTTGATGCAATTTTCCATTACGGTCAATTCCGCTTCGCACCAGCCTCCCGGCAAAGCCCAACGGCCGTCACTTTCCTGTACCAGCAGGATTTTATCGGCTTGGAAAACTGCCGCTCTGGTGTCAATTTTCGGGGTTTGGTAGCCTGTTTCGTTGCAAAAAAGGTCTTTGACTTTGGCTAAGGGCAGATCGCTTTTGTAGGCCATCATGTCTGCTGCAATGTCTCTAATTTCCTGATAACGTTCCAATTCGAATTTTTCTTTGCTGTATGTTAAGCCGGCCTGGGCCAAGCTTTGCAATCTGCGTGCCCAATTAATTACTATATCTTCCGATTTACTCATTTGTTGTCCTCTCAGCGGCGCGGCTCTTTTTGGGGGGGCAGATGGCGCTTGGGGGCCGAGGCTATTGGTGCGCCCGTGCTCTTTGGAACAGCGCAACGCATAGGGGCCGGGGCTCTTTGGGGGAGCAGATGGCGCTCATAGGGGGACCTGTGCTGTGCAGGCGGCGCTATTTGCGTTGGGAGAACTCGATAACACTCGTACAAACTTAGAAGTGTTCGTGCCCGGCAGCGCTCTTGTACGACTTTAGATAGCGCTCGTGCCCGGCAGCGCTCTTCCGGCGCCTCGCATCCTTTTAAGAAACTCGCTTTTGCCGCTTCTTTCTTCAAAAACATATTCTGGCACTTTGCTGCTGTTTAAGCAAGAGAGCGGATTTAAGACTGCAAGAAAAAGCAGATTTCCGTTGAAATAAATAAGGAGTCTGCAAAATATCGGAAATTCAGCGTATGCGAGAAATACCCGATATCCTCACCATAAAAAATTGCTTTCCCGAGATCGCCCACGCGTATGCGGGAAACACTCAGCAAGAAAAATATTGTTCTGCTTCATTTCAGCTGTTACTTTTTCTCCCTGATATCCTGACATTGGAAGAACAGTTTTACATTGCCGTGTGCTTAATACCTTGATTATTTTATTGTCTATCACTAAAGAAATCCTTCCAAAATGGATTTTCTTCTGTTCAGGTGTCAATGCGTGTGGATAATCCATAAACAGATTGAAGACCTACTTCTTGTCAAAGCTGAATAACCATTAACCTATGCTTTCTTTCCTTCTGATGTGTTAATAAATTCATCTGTGTTGAAATTGCTGTCTACCAATACGCTATCTTTGATACAATGTGCCTGTGCCAAAGACATGCTCTGAACTCCGTGAAAAGGCTTGTAAAAACAAAAAATTCCTCTCACTTGTTTGAACTGTGAGAGGAAAAAGTCAGGGTATTTTTCTAAAACTTTTCAATTTTTTGCGTAAAATAAAAAAGATCCCCGAAAAATTTTCTCGGAAATCTAAGTAAGTACTCTATTATGTTTTATCTTAGCGAGCAGGCCATTTGTGGATAAGTTTATCCAAAGCAGTCATCGTTAGGGTTGCACCCTAAGACCAAAATTTGGTTGATGTAATTTACATTATGAGCAGTTTGCCGACGGAACGGTGAAATGTATTGAGAATGAG
>CABKML010000042.1 GCA_902373515.1 uncultured Eubacteriales bacterium
CTTCAATTTCTCGATGTGTTTGAGTATATTTCAACACATTTTGAGTGGCAGATAACGGAATGATTGTTACACGAGTAGGATTTGGGGAAGATTCGCATGCTTTTGTCAGGGATCTTGTGTCTTTACAGGCGGAACATAATGTTTCCGTACTTTCCGCCGACTATATCACTTTAGCGGGGGCGAAGATCAATACCCCGCTCAAACTGCAGGCCAACAGTGACGGAGATGTAGTTTTGCATGCTGTTTGTCGAGCTTTGCAAACTTTAAGCGGTCGTGAAGTTTTAGGTGAAATTGCCGATAAGCGCGTTCAGGCCGGTCACTTTGACAGTGCCTATTTTGTCAATTTGGCTTTACAGGATTTATATGCCCAAACTTCAACTGTTTATCGTTGCTGGCGTAATTTGTATATCAGTCAAATTGCTTTGCAAATTGAAGCGGCTGCACCGAAGCTTTCGCCGTATTATGCAGAAATGAAAAGTAATATTGTCCGCATCTTTAACAGTTCACCGGTAACGACTGAGTATCCTTTGACAGTCGAGCAGGTAGGAATAAGTGCTATGAGCGGTGAAGGTTTGACGGCTGTCGGCAGCGGCAAGGGTATTGCCGTAAGAGCTTTGGTGACGGTATGTACTGAGATAGAAATGTAATTTGGAGGACATTAAAGACAACTCCAATATGAAGAAAAGAGGTAAAAATATGTTTGATATAATTATTATCGGCGGCGGTCCTGCCGGAATAAGTGCAGGCATTTATGCTCATACTCGCGGCTTGAAAGTTTTGCTGTTGGAGCAGAAGAGCTTAGGCGGTTTAATTGCCGGCGTGTCTGTTGTTACGCACTATTTGGGAGCTTTACCGCAGGAAAACGGGCGGGCTTTTGCGGACAGAATGGCGCTGCAGGCTGAAAGTTATAATCTGCCTGTACGTTATGAGCAGGTAAAAAAGACGGAATTGGCGGAACATATCAAGACTGTTTGTACGGATAAAGAGGAATATCGGGCTAAGTGCGTAATTATAGCTAACGGTTGTCATCCGCTGGATTTGCAAATTCCCGGAGAAAAACAGCTTTACGGAACTTATTACGGCTTAAATGCGGTCAGAGACGGTCAACGATTCCGCAAACATAGAGTGTTTGTGGTCGGCGGCGGTGACGGAGCGGCAAAAGAAGCCCTATTTTTATCTACATTTGTGCAGGAAGTGGTAATTGTCAATCTGACTGCCGGTCTCACCTGCATAGATGAGTTCAAACAAAAAATTGTGCAGGCACCGAATATTACAGTATGGAATAATACTTCGATTCAGGGTATAAAAGGTACAAATCAATTGGAAAGCATAACTGTTTGGCATCGGGAAACAGGCCTTTCGGAAGAGGTGGAAGCGCAGGCCTGCGGTATTTTTGTGTATGCCGGTATTACGCCGAACAGTGAAATTTATCCGGAATTGCATTTGCAACAAGGGTATATAAATACAGATGCGAAGATGCAAACGGAACTAAGCGGTGTATTTGCCGCCGGCGATATTCGTTTGAAAGATGTGCGCCAGATTTCTACGGCCGTCAGTGACGGAACAATAGCGGCAATCAATGCACAGAAATATATTCAGAGTGAAAATTTCTGATTTTTGCAGCTGCTTTCTGCAGCTTCTAAGGCGGAACACCGACATTTTGTCGGTGTTCAATTATTTCAGACGCTCCAGATCGGAGAAAGATGTCAACTTAAAATTGTTTTCCTCTCCTTTAACATAACGGATATCGCCACCGTAAGCGGCATAAAGACTGCTGTCATCGGTGAAATGCTCGTAAAAACTTTTGTGTTCCGCGGTTATCGGCGGTAAAAAGGATAAAAGATAGGAGAGAGCGGTGGAACTGAAAACCTGCGGTGTCTGCAAGGCGAACAAGCGGCTGCGGTCCAAATGCTCCGGTTTATTATTTTCACCGGCATTGAAATAGACAACCGAGTCGCTGAGCGGCAACATAGGAATTGCCGTGTGATAAAGCCAAGCGTTGATTAAAAGGCGATCAAGCAGTTCGTCCGACACCTGCAACCGAGCCGCATCATGAATGAAAAACAATTCTTCTGCCGGCGTAAAAGTTACGGGCGCAACTGAAGATTCAGGCAAATTTATCGATCTTAAAGCCTGTATCGCTGTAGCTTCTCGGGCAAAGCTGCCGTCAACAAAACAAATTTCTACCGGATTTTCCGTATAACATAAGGGAGAGAATAATTCCCGCTCTTCTTTCCGGGTAGCTATTATCAGTCGGAATTTCAGGTTTATTTGTGCCGATAAGGCGAGTAATTGCGCTTTTTTTGTCGGCGGACAGGATAATTTCTCTGCTTCCTGTTGTAGGCGTCGGCGGAAATTTTCAGGGTTACGGTAATAAACGTCGATGTATTCCGTCAGACGGCGCCAAAGCCGGGAAAAAATTACTTCACCGTTATATTTGTACAACAGTTTATTGACCGCTTGCCCGAAACGCTGTCCCTGACCGGCTGCCAGGAGCAAAAAATTAATTGTTAAATTATTCATCATTGCCTCCGCTTTTGACATTATAGCAAGTTTTGGAATTTTTGAATGAAAAAAATTACTTTTTTCTCGTGACATCCTTTACAATTAAAGGAGGAATTGCAAGAGGTGGAATTAAACATGGCCAAGACGAAGAAGATATATATTTGCTCCGGCTGTAATTATGAGAGTATTAATTGGTTGGGGCGCTGCCCCAATTGTCAAAGCTGGAACAGTTTCGTAGAAGAAACTCGTATCCCGGAAACTGCCGCCGCTGACAAAGGCATTAATTCGTGGCTTGAAGATACGGCGGGTCGAAGCGAGGCGGTAGAGTTAAATCAGGCTGCCGGTGTAATAGAGAGCCGTTTCGCACCGTTAAAAGATTTTACGGATTTTAATCGGGTTTTAGGCGGAGGGCTGGTTAAGGGTTCGTTAACTTTGTTGGGCGGAGAACCGGGAATAGGAAAATCCACCTTGCTCCTGCAATTATGTCGCTCCGTTGCTGCCGCCAGAATTTTGTATGTTTGCGGAGAAGAGTCGCCGGCGCAAATTAAGTTGCGGGCGGATCGCCTGGGAATCAAAAGAAGCGGCATTTATTTGTATCCGGAAGTCAATTTTCATAAAATTTGTCAAATGGCGCAGAAGTTGCAGGCGGATTTGTTGATTGTTGATTCTATTCAGACTGTATATATGCCTGAAAGCAGCGGAAATCTGGGCGCTGTCAGTCAAATCAAGAATGCGGCCGCCGGCTTTTTGCGCTTGTGTAAGTCCAAAGGTATAACCGGGATTCTAGTCGGCCATGTGACAAAAGAGGGCCAAATTGCCGGCCCTTTAGTTTTGGAACACATGGTTGATACGGTTCTGATGTTTGAAGGCGATGCCAATCATGATTTGCGGATGCTCAGAGCGACAAAAAATCGTTTCGGTACAGTTAATGAGCTGGCAGTTTTTCAGATGACCAATACCGGTTTGCAGGAGATTCAAAATCCGTCACATATGCTGTTGGCCAATCGCCCCGAAGGAGTAAGCGGTTCGGCTGTTACGGCTCAACTTGAGGGGGTACGGCCGCTTTTGCTGGAAGTACAGGCTTTGCTGAATAATGCCAATATCGGGCAGGCGATGCGGATGACACAAGGCTTTGATCGCAATCGTCTTAACATGCTGCTTGCCCTGCTCAGTAAGCAGTTTTCACTTAATTTGTTGAATTACGATGCTTTTATTAATGTAATCGGCGGTCTGAGAATTATTGAACCGGCGTGTGATCTGGCAGTCGCTGCAGCCATATTGTCTTCTTATTATGATATGCCTTTGCCGAATAATAGCCTGTTTTTGGGGGAGTTGGGTCTCACGGGTGAATTAAGATCGGTCAATAATATAGAAAGACGTCTGAATGAGGCTAAAGGTTTGGGAATAAATCAGGTCTTTTTACCGTCGGCCGATAAGAGCGCTTTAAGTAAAAGTTCTCTGTCCGCCTCGTTGAATCTTTATTTTCTCGATCAGCTGAAACAGTTGACAGATATCTGTTGGCAGAAAAGAACTTAATATTAAATTTGTCATATTAAGTTCGACATATTTTAAGAGGAAAAAATTCAAGTAAGAATTTCGGCTATGTGTTAATATGATAAATGGAACGGTAGGAATGAACAGTGTTGGATGTTGTACTGAATTTATTTAAGCGTTTGGTAGCGGAGGTCAGTCAGGGCTTTTTGTTGTTCGGCGGACCTTTGGACATCGTGGCCATGCTGCTGGATGTTTTCGTTACGACGTGTTTGTTTTATTTTATCTTGAAACTTTTGAGTGAAACTCGTGCCTGGCAACTTTTGAAAGGGGTCGTATTTCTGATCCTTGTCGGCCAGTTGTTTTCTCTTATGGGTTTGCAGGCGATCTCGTTTTTGCTGAATTCGGCTTTGTCCTTTTTAGCTTTGGCTTTGCTGGTGCTTTTCCAGCCGGAATTGAGAAAAGCTTTGGAAAC
>CABKML010000043.1 GCA_902373515.1 uncultured Eubacteriales bacterium
TAATGAAACAATTGTTGTTAATTCCGCTTCTGCCGATTATGAATGGGAAATTGTTTTGCCTGATTCTTCTATGGTTTTCTATTGGGAATTTCCCAAACAGAAAAACGTATCCAGGCACTATGATATAAAAAGAGAATACCTTATAAAAAAAGAAATTCTTCTTAAGCGTAAAGAGAAGGTTATCGGCGCTAAGCCCTGCGTACTTGTTTACAACATAAATTTAACAGAACCTAAAGATACCGTCTTGCATTTTTACTATTACAACATTTCTCAATATAAAAAACCTGAATCGGAACGTCACGCCAACTATCACCTACAGATAGAGCTGAAATTCAAGGATAATAAAAGTCAATAACATTACAAAGCCCTAAATTCCGGCGTTTAGGGCTTGTGCTTATTACTAGTGCGTTACTATTAGCAAAAAGTAACACTGTATAACTTTGTTACTTTTGCAAATGCTGGCGTAAGATTTTCACGGTCAAATCTTTCATTGACTCGAAGTTTTGGGCAGCTTCTTCTTTCAAAGCAGCATGTAAAGACTCAGGCAGCAGCAAATAAAAAGCAACATTTTTTTCAGTTTCACCTGAATTGTTTCCGAACAAGCGGTTATAGGTATCCTCCTCTATATTTGCTTTTTTTGCCCATTCAGCAGCTTCTTCCGGACTTAAAGGCTTTATCTTGCGATTATAGTCCCAAGTGAAATATTCGCCTGTTTTTTTGCGATACAGCACTTCCTGCGTATCTCTTGTTTTTAACTCGCATACAACTGTCGATGCATCAGTATTATAACGCTTGCCATTTATAAATTTTTTCATATTTCGGTCCTTTCATTTTGTCAAGAG
The DNA here is from genome assembly GCA_902373515.1 of uncultured Eubacteriales bacterium. Lineage (GTDB taxonomy): Bacteria > Bacillota > Clostridia > Saccharofermentanales > Fastidiosipilaceae > Amygdalobacter > Amygdalobacter indicium. The sequence continues at coordinate 843 of CABKML010000043.1, forward strand.
TTATTCGGACGGATTCGGATCGTCCGAATTGTCCGGGGCTTTTACAAGTAATTTGAGAAGTGGGCACTTGCATAATACAAATGCCCCCTTGTTCAGTTGTTTAGCATTAAGCTGTTTCTACATCTTATTTGATTACATAAAGATAGCCAGCATAAACAGCAAATACTCCAACAACCACGGTAACAATCAGCTTAAAGATTGTTACAATTAACTCCTTTAGTTCTTTGTTTACCTTCATAACATTTCGCAAGACTTTAAAGTTAATAAATAAGGGGCGGTGGTTGTACCACCCCTTGTTTTATCATCTAACTAATTCTATAATTAGCTTGATGATTTTTATTAGAGCTTCAAGCTCTAACATAAGCTTGACGAGGCTTAACGAGAACTTTATTGATTTTTAGTATCTCGTTAAGCTTTTTATTTATTTTCTTCATCTTGCTTTCCTCCTTTCGTTCTTTATATATTACGCTACTTAACATATTAGCAGTCAATAGTCAACAGTAACAAATTGTAACCGTTTTCTTTGTTTTAGGAGCTTTTAGACAAAATAAAAAGGCTCAAATCAGAGCCATTATTTTTAAGGATAATAAAAGTCAGAACAAAAAGTTTAGAGCGGTGGCCACCTAACCACCGCTCATGTATTTAACAAACTTAAACACTAATTAAATAAAGCTGAATTTTTGCCAAGGCTTTAAAATATCGGCAATAAACATTTCTTCCGGCGCCACCTGCCCGACAACGTTACTACAACCGCTATTGGGCATATCCTGCAAAACCAACTGCAATTCACCGGCATAAGTATCATACAAACTGCTTTCTATCACGACATCACCGCGCTTCAGAACATCAGGCGCATTGAACAAAGGGAAATTGCGATCGGCATACTTAATCCGACTTACAGAAGAACGAATCATATGCGCCGGAACATCGCCGCGCTTAAAATGCAACTCATCCAAGACAATAGACCGCTCCAAATCCGGCAGTTGCGGAACCGGTTTAAAACTGAAATTAACCTGGCGCAAATTAACCTGTGCCAAAGCCTTAAGCTCGGCTGCCGTCGGATAGCAATTGGAAATAATAATATCATCAATATTACCCAAAGCCACAAAATGTTTTGCCTGAACTTGAATCGGCAAATTACGATGAATCTCCAAAGTCGGCAAGCCTTCACGCGTAGGCCACGGTCCGAAACCGTCAGCACAAGAAATAAAAGCAGCAGTACGCAAACCGTATGCGGCAGCAACATTCGTACAGCGATTCAAAAAATCGACCGTTAAACCGCTGAACTTATGCGGATAAAAATTATGACAAGCCAACAAATTGGAACGATCCGGCTGATAATCCATAATAGTCTCCAACATATGGGTACAATTACTGAGATTAAGCTCAATTTTCAGATTAAAAGGATTAAAAGTCATCATCGCCTCTTGAAAGCCACCAAAACCCTGATCCAAGCGAATACCGTCAGCATGAATATCTTTAAAAAAACTTAAATCATTGTAACTGATACCCAACTTTTGAAAAACTGCCGGATTAACGTCCAAAATAATCTCATAACCCAATTTATGAGCAAAATCATGAATTGCAATAAAATCAGCTTTAATCAAAGCCGGATCATGCGGAACGGACAACAAACAGGAAAAAATACGTGAAGCTCCGATCTTAGCCGCCTCCGTCAAATAAGCAAAAATCTCATCCTTTGTGGATTTTTCAGGATAAATAGATACACCTAAACGCCGCATAAAAAACACTCCTAAAGTTTAGTTATCATCATTATGCCAAAATCTCCGATAATAAGCAATAAAAAAAGGAGTTCCGAAGAACTCCTTAAGCGCCTGGTGGGGGGCTCGAACCCTCAACCCTTCGGTTAACAGCCGAATGCTCTACCATTGAGCTAACCAGGCATAAGCACTGAATGTGCTTATTATAACATAAAATTAATCTTAATAAAAATCCGGCGAAAACCTATTTTCCCGGGCCGTCTCCAGCCAAGTATCTTCGGC
>CABKML010000044.1 GCA_902373515.1 uncultured Eubacteriales bacterium
AGTTAACAAATCGCCGGTCAAACGGGTCAATAAACTTGAACTTTGGATTTTTTCAAAATCGGCTAAAGAAATTTGCAAAATATGTTGAAACAGATAGCGGCGCAGATTGGATATCAAAATCGAACAGCCGTAAGCTGTTATAAAAGAAGTCAACAAAGCTGTCAGCAATTCGGCAACAGAAGCTGCCAACAAAGATAAAGCAGTCTGTCCGATATAAGCGGGGTTAAGTTGCAAAACTCCCTGATCAATAACATTGGCCATAACTCCGGGAATAAATAAGGTAAAGAACAGTTCCAAGGCTATCGCCGGCGGCAAAATATAAAGTAAATACTTCGACTTACCTAAAAATGCTGAAAACTTAATCCGCTCCACTTTATTCTCCTTGAAATTCTTCTATTACACCCGACTCTATTATCATTATGAAACAATTTCGTTAAAATTAACATAAATATAAAATTTTTTCAAGTCAAAAATATTGTTACACTCTATTGCAAAATGCCGGCTTTTACATACCTGCTATTCGTGTTGAATTTCGGCTTTCTTAGCCGAATTTTCAGTCTTTATTTGTTTTTCTTTATCAAGTTTTAAGATAAAAATGGTGGACAGTATAAATAAGAATCCGAGATAATCCAACAAATGCAAACGCAAATGCAAAAATAAAGCGCAAAAAACAATGGCGGAAAGAGGTTCCAATGTATTGAGCATGCTCGCTTTAACCGGACCTATTTTATTAATTCCGTACATATAAAAGCTGAAAGCAAAAACTGAACCGATGATAATCAAAGCAGCCATCGGTAAAATTGTCTGTTCATCCCAACTTACAGTGTATTTCCAAGGTTGGCAAATTAAAGACATGGTAATACCGGCAAAAAGCATGCCGTTACAAACTAAAATCATGCTGTTATAACGGCAAAGCAGTCTGACCGGTAACAAAGTATAAACAGCAATTCCTATCCCGCTCAAAATTCCCCAAAATAAAGCGGCTTTCGTAATAATCAACGAACTGAAATCGCCATGTGTCGTAATTAACAAAGTACCGATTAAAGCACAAATTAAAGCCCATGATTCAAATTTTTTCGGCAGACGTTTTTGTCGGATGCACACAAACACCACCAAATAGGAAACTCCCAAAAATTCCAAAATTGTCGCTGTAGCCGCATTGGAATAAGAAATGGCCATCAAGTACGGATATTGGGCTAAACTTAAACCGACAGCACCGAAAAAAATTACTCTTATAAGGTCATACCTGTTGCTCAAAGGTTCAAGAGTTTTGCGCCAACCGTACGTGATAAAACATATTATATACAACAAAAGCGAAGTTAAAATCATTCTTACCGGCGTAACCCATAAAGGCGACATATGGTGGACGGAAAACATGAAATCACAACAAAAGCCAGAAAATCCCCAACAAATTGCTCCCATAATTGTCGACAGCGTACCGGCTGCTGCATTAGAAATTTTTTTATCTTTCATATTACATGCTCCATCAGTGTTTTCGGTACTGGAAAACACCAAGATAAAAAATAACACAACCGGAAACATTATTGTTTCTGATTGTGTTAATAATAATGACGGATTATGCTAAAAGCTATTTATCCAACATAATAACGGAGCCCTTATACTTTTCAGCTACATAATCACGCACAGTTTTGCTGTTCAAAGCCTCAACCAGCTCTTTCAGGCCGGGCAAGTTTTCGTTGCCCTTTTTAACAGCCAGCAAATTAGCAAACTCATTGATGGCATCTTTTGATTTTTCCACTAATAAAGCATCTTTAGAAACATTCAAATTAGCTAAAAGAGCAAAGTTACCGTTAATTACACCGTAATCAACATCCGGTAAAACTTTCGGGACCTGAGCTGCTTCTACTTCTTCAATTTTCAGTTTATGCGGATTTTCCACAATATCCTGCTTGGTTAAATTAAATCCGGCATCCTGCTTCAATTTAATTAAACCGGCACTTTCCAAGAGTCTTAAAGCCCGACCTTCATTGGTACCGTCGTTCGGAACGGCAATTGTAGCACCATCCTTCAAGTTATCCAAGCTTTTTTGTTTGCCGCCGAAAAGGCCGAACGGTTCATAATGAATCTTCTTTAAAGTAACAATATGTGTACCGTTCTTTTCATTAAAGTCTTTCAAGAAAGGTTCATGTTGAAAATAATTGACATCAACTGTGCCGTCTTCAGTTACCTTATTCGGTAAAACATAATCTTCAAAAACTTTAATATCCAATTTAACTCTTTTATTAGTAGAAGAGGCATCCAAAACACCCTGAGCATATTTCAGAATATCGGCATGCGGTGTTGCACTGGCGGCAATTTTTAAAGTCACTGTTTCAACGCCGGACTTACTATCAGTTGCTTTAACCTTTGTTTGGGCAGAAGTTTCAGTTTTCTTCTCTGTGCCGGTATTTTTAACTGATTTTTGGCAAGCTACCAAATTTAAGCCCAAGGCCACAGCTAAAGTTGCGAATAATACTTTTTTTAATTTCATAATCTATCCTACTTTCTTTTTTATGAACATAAACTCATTTTGCCTGACGACGTTTATCAATTCGTTTGGCAATATATAAACCTAATTCTTGAATAATTTGGAGGACAACGGCTAAAACAATAACCGTCAGAACCATCAATTTGTTATCATAGCGCCGGTAGCCGTTATTGATAGCTACAGCACCGAGGCCTCCGGCACCGCAGAAACCGGCCATCGCCGAATATCCTAAAATTGTAGTTACTGCTAAAGC
>CABKML010000045.1 GCA_902373515.1 uncultured Eubacteriales bacterium
CCGACCAACAGGGACGGTTTAGCTTCAACCAATAAAACCTTCGTGATAATTTGCCAATTATTGGCGCCCATCGCCTGAGCAGCTTCGATAACTCCCGGATCTACTTCCTGCAGAGAAGATTCTACTAAGCGAGCCACAAAAGGAAAAGCGGCAATAACCAAAGGTACTATCACACCTCGAAGACCGATAGTAGTTCCGGAAATCAAACGTGTAAACGGCATAATCCAAACCAAAAGAATCAAAAAAGGAATGGAACGCAAAAAGTTCGTTAAAGCACCGAGTGTCCGATGTACAAGCTTGTTCGGGCAAATTCCTTTATCTGAACTTGTCAACAGCAAAATACCTAAGGGCAAACCTAAAATATAAGCAACAAAGGCTGAGATTAGAGTCATAACCAAAGTTTCAACCAAACTGTCGGCTAATAATTGTACTATTTGTGTACTGCTCATTTTATTTTCTCTCCTTCTTATAATTTATATTGTTTTCCTCCAGCCAGGCCAAAATACGACTCTCGCTGATATTATCATCGGGAATTCGGATCAACATTTGCCCGTAAGTTACTCCGTCTATAGTGTTACTGTCCGCTTGTAAAATACTGACAGGTACCCGGCAGGCCAGAATTAAATTGGCCAAAATCGGTTCACCGGCAGCCAAGCCGTCGAAAGTTAAACGAATCAAACGATTGCTGTCAATCTTTTTTACCAACTCACCATGCGGCATTATTAAACGTTTAGCTATGTCCGATTGCGGCTTAACAAAAACATCTTTTACCTTACCTTCTTCAACAATTCTGCTGTTTTCCATTACAGCGACCTTATCACAGGCCTTAATTACTACATCCATCTGGTGCGTAATAATCACCAAGGTAATTCCCAGCTTATGTTGAATCTCTTTGAGCAAATGTAAAATTTGTTCCGTCGTATCGGGATCAAGAGCACTTGTAGCTTCATCGCACAATAAAACGTCCGGTTTATTAGCTAAAGCTCGGGCAATTGCTACTCTCTGCCTTTGACCGCCGGAAAGTTGATCGGGATAAGCGTTCAATTTATCGCCCATACTTACCAATTCCAACAATTCCTTGGCTCTGGCTAAAGAATAATCTTTTTCTGCTCCGCTGATTTCTAATGGAAAAATCACATTGTCCAGCACGGTCCTCTGAGCCAAAAGATTAAAATTCTGAAAAATCATACTGATTTTACGCCGAACCTGCCGTAACTCTTTCTCGCTCAGCACGGCTAAATCACGGCCTTGAAAGAAGACTTTACCTGAACTTGGACGTTCCAAAAAGTTGAAGCAGCGAATTAAAGTACTTTTACCGGCACCGCTCAAGCCGATTATACCGAAGCTGTCACCGGAATTGATACTCAAATTAATATCTTTTAAAGCTTGAACAGAACCGCTTTTGCTGCTGAATTCTTTAGTCAAATTCACTGTTTGTAAAATAACATTTTGTGACTGTTCCATATTTTCTCCAACTCAAGAAATAATGTACCACAACACACCAAGCTGCATTAATAGTACGGTGAAAAAATAAAATAACGGTTTAACTCGTCTTGGCGACGGTACAAAAACTGAAATATCCCGCTGTAAGCGGAATTTAAGCCGATCTACGCTTAAATATGTAAGGTGCCGTTCAAAAACAAATTATAACGACACTCGTAATCTAAATCAGTGCAAGCACCATGTCCGGGATAAACCGGAAATTTTTCAGGCAAATGTAATACGGCAGCTAAGCTGCACATGTAATCAATGGTGCTCTTCATCATCATGGCGTTACCGCCGGGAAAATCAACTCTGCCGACAGAACCGGAAAATAAAGTATCTCCCGTAAACAGGCATAGAGGGCCTTCTTCTACCGTTTTAAGCAAATAGCAGGAAGAACCGGGGGTATGACCGGGAGTATGCAGAACTGTCAACTCAATACCTTTTTCCAACTCGACAACTTCATTCGGCTCCAGCAAACGATCAGGAGCTGCAAACTCGGCCTCACAACCGAAAAGCGTACTGACATTGGTAACTGCATGCTGCATATGCTCCGCTTCATCCTTCTCGATACACAAAGGTACAGTAGGATAAATGGCACGCCAATTATCACACTCTCTGATATGATCATAATGACCGTGCGTAGCGAAAATCATTCTGACTTTAGAAGCATAATCACCCCACATATCGGGTGTTACTGAAGGATCAATCAAATAGGCCCCTTCTGCCGCTGCAATCAAATAACTATTACTGCGATCATTAGTTCCCGGTAACAAATACACTTGGAGCAGGGACGATTCTGCAGCTAACTTACAAGTCTTAATCATATTGTCTCTCCTCCAATCTTTAATGTCTCTAGTATAGCATCCAAAAAATTTGCTGCAAGCCGTCTGCAAGGCGCTTATAACACACTGTCACTAAAAAAACTGTGACGGTAGACATTTTTTTGCTTAGGCATTATTATTAAAGCAAACAAATAAGTGGATATGCACAAAATACCTGTTTGTTTTTTTACTTATTTGGTAAATGTGACCATGTGTTTTTGCTATTTTTTTGTTT